>OZ220222.1:0-903451 GCA_964291355.2 Spirochaetia bacterium
AAGCTCGCTCCTAAGGCATCAGGAACTGTACCCAGTGCACCAACTAATGTCACTGCAACTGCTGGAGAAGGAAAGATTGCGGTTACGTGGAAGGACCCCACAAGCACGGGAACAACGGCAACAGGTGCAAAGGCAGCTATTACGGGTTACAGCGTCTACTGGAAGGCAGGAACGACCGTGAGCACGAGTAACTTTGATGGCAAGGGAGTAGACATTAGACAGAGGACATACGACATTCCCCGGCTTACGGGAGGTACAGCGTATGCAGTGATGGTAGTTGCACATAATCTCAAAGGAGCAAGTGTGGCAAGTGGCATTCTGACTGCAACACCAACAACGCCAACAGCATCATTAGCAACAGCTCCCGGTTCACCAACCAATGTAAAAGTAGCAGATGAAACAGCAAGTGCTTCCACAGGACAACTGAAAGTAACCTGGGAGAACCCAACCAGAACCAATTATGGAACAAATGCAAACGGAAATGCCGCAGGCTTTATTTTAGCTTTTGTCTACTGGAAGAAAGGTCAAACCGTGTCCCCAAGTAATTTTGACGGGAAAACCACACTCGATGGGGTGAATGGTCCACCACCTACTTACTATACTATTGCGAACCTTGAGACAGGTACAGAGTATGCCATTATTGTGGTTGCTACGAACGGTGTAGTGCTTTCTGCCCCAAGTGATGTGGTGAAACACACAACGGGGAGCACTATAGCAACCATTACAGAGATTGATACATGGCAAAAGTTACAAGCCATAGGAACAGACAGAGATTCACTCAAGGGGCATTACAAACTTACAAAGGACCTCGGATCAGAAGGACGCCCAGCAAATTTCACCCCCATTGGTACAGGAACCGAGCCCTTTACGGGCACCTTTGATGGAGCTGGGCATACTATTACGGGATTGACCATATCACACGAAGATAGTACAAGCACGGCAGCAAAGCGAGTGTATAAGAATCAAGCGGGACTCTTTGGACACATCGAAGTAGCACCTGCAACGATAGCAGTACGGGACCTGACACTCCATGATCCTAGCGTTACCGGCAAAGAAAAGGTCGGAGCTTTGGTGGGGAGCACGAGAGGAGGTTCCGTTACCGGTGTTAAAGTAACCGTTTCCAGTGACACTGCATTAATAAAGGGCGAAACCTATGTCGGTGGTTTGATTGGGGAGAAGTTTGGAGGCGGATCCGTTTCGGGGAGTAGTGCTGTTCGGGTGCAAGGAATGAGCACTGTCGGGGGACTCGCGGGGATCAAATATTCTGGCATGCTGTGGGGCTATGCAACGGGTAAGGTAACTGGCACAAGCAGGGTCGGTGGGCTCGTGGGAGAAAACAGAAAAGCGACGACAATGGGCTATGCGACGGGTGAGGTAACTGGCACAATCAATGTCGGCGGGCTCGTGGGAGAGGCCGTTTCGGGCCAGGTAACGGGCTATGCGACGGGTAAGGTAACTGGCATAAGCGATGTCGGTGGCCTCGTGGGAGAAATTAATGCCGGGGCCGGTGTAACGGGCTATGCGATGGGTGCGGTAACTGGTACAAGCAATGTGGGCGGGCTCGTGGGAATTACGCAGTTTTGGTTTGGGGAGGAGAAGTCAAGTTATTACGCATTGGGCTATGTAGTGCAACGCCCTAACGGTTCTACACAACCGACAAATGTCGGTCCCGGTATAGGACGAGAAGCCAGGAAGAGAAGCATTGTTCATATTGGTCGCACAACGACGGAACAGACAGAAGAAGCAAAAACTCCAGGTGCAGCCGACCATGTGGGCACTCTGGTTGAAGAAAGTAGCACAACCACACCCACAACCAAACACAGCGGTGTGCCACCAACAAGAGTCATTATTGAAGGTACAGGAAGCAATGATGCGACAACATACTATTCAAAGAACAAGGAAAGTTTTGACAAATTTTCATTTGGTAGCTTAGTTGGCGAGTGGACTATGGGTGGAGATGCAGATGACTACTGGCCAATCCTGAATTTTCCGAATGATTTTCCGGATGGGCAGCTAGAGCAAAAACCGAAGATTCCAAGTAAACCAAAGACTTCTAGTCCACCAAAGATTTTTAAGGACTAGCCGGAGAATAGCAGCTTCTTCAGCCAGATTCTGAACAGATAGTTAAACAGCACCCGCGAGGGTGCTGTTTTTTTTTGAGCTGAAGACAACGTTTTCAGCTATATGCCACCATAGCATGACATTTTGTCAAACTTGTTGCTCTCATTTGCACATTATACTAGATAGTAAAATAAAAATCAAAAAACCCTTGACATTTTTTTAATTCTGCATATAATATGAATGTTCGCTATGCCGATGTACATAGATGTAGCGCTATTTTTGGTATCTAGGAGGAGCCATTATGAAAATAATTATTCGTCCATTGAGTATATTACTCAATATATTTTTGAATGCAGGGTATATTGGTACCCAAACTGTCAGAAAGCAGTTATCAGCATTGTTCCGAAGTCCCCGAGTGGGGGGGGGGGGGGCAACCTCGTCGAACAAGGGGTACGAGTATGAATATGAATTTTCGATTACGACAAGCACCCATTTTATTCCGACAGTTATTGCGTGGTCTCATGAAGGGACTTACAGGAGTGGCATCACTCCTGACACTGGTTACGATACTTGCCTGTCCCGCGGCATCCCCGAGTGGGGGAGACGGAGGGAGCACAGCAGCAGTAAGTGTTGCCCTTCAAAAAGACAGCAGCACCGTTATAGCGAGCTGGTCAGGGGTAAACGGCGCAGAAGCTTATATCATTGAAGTACGGGAGGACAAAGTAAATGGAGAAGTTGTCAGTGCTCAAACGATAGTCCATGACAAGGCCACACAAAACTACAGAGAATCTGTTGTACTTCCGGATGGGAAATACATCGTATCGGTTCATGTACAAAAAACTGGGGAGAAGGTTCCTGAGTTGTTAGGGAAACAAGCTGGGATAATAGCGACCAAACAATTAGGGGCGACCGCTCCGGGGAAGGCAAAGATAACAACTGCAGAGTGGTCAGAGGGAAAGATTAGGCTAGCATGGGTTGCACAGACGGAGAGTGGAACATCAAAACCTGAGTTGCAGTATCAGTATCAAGTATATTACACACTCGGGAGTAGTGTTACTCGCTACACAGGCACAAAACAAGCCCCGACAACAAAACGAACAGCGGAAATTCTCGGCATCGAACAGAAAAACAGTAAGCAAGTATATAGCATCCTGATTGTTACGAGAAACACCAGTACTGGGTTTATCAGCACGAGTGATCAAAAGAAGGTAACGGTACCAGCGGATACGGAGTTCCCGACCATAGCCAGCATAGAGGCGAAATCGGGAGAGAAGAAGATAGTTCTGGTCTTTAGCGAATCCTTAAAAGCTGGACAAAAACTCACTCCGAGTAGCTTTGGCTTTAGCCGAAAGATCCAAGAGGGTGGGAAGGAGGTCGACAAGCCGTATAACGTAGAAACAGTTGAGCTGGATAGTACAGACGCAACCGCAACACGAGTAACGGTAACACTGGGGGAAGTACTCCTTCCGGGAGAGATAAAGATTACCGTAACAGCTGATACAGTATCAGACCTACAGGGGAACAAGAACGAGGAAATAAATACAACAAAGAGCGTCCGGGACAAGGATCGCCCGGTATTACAAACAGACGGGATTCAAGCGTCTTCCGACAAGAAAACGATAACGCTCATCTTTAATGAAGCATTACGACAAAAAGCACTCGAGGTGAAGAAATTTATCATTAAGCAGGGAGAGGTAAAGCGAGAGGTAGCAGGAGCGGTAGTAGATACGGATGATCCAAGTGTCGTCATCATAACCCTCGAGGCGGCACCGCAACCCGGAGATATAACGGTAGGATTAGAAGCTGGAGCGGTAGCTGATGAAGGCGGGAAAGAGAACGAAGAGACGCCTGATGGCGAAGCAGTAAAGGGGGAGGTAAAAGACAAAACGCCACCCACACTCACGGGAGTGGCAGCATCATCGGATACGAAAGTGGTAACGCTGACCTTTAGCGAAAAGTTGAAAACGATACCGAGCACGGATAATGTAAAAAATAACTTTAGGGTTACACAGGGAGGTAAGCTGAATGAAGTACAGACGGCAACAGTAGGTACTGACAAGAAGCAGAACCAGGTAACCCTGACGGTAACGAATAATCTTAGTGAAGCGGATATATCAATTACCCTCGAAGAAGGTGCAGTAAAAGACCAGGCCAATAATGGGAATGTGGAGTTGCTGCCGGAAAATGCGGTACCCGTGAAGGTAGCGGACAAGACCCCTCCGACGCTCCGCAGCGTACGTGCTGTATCAGCAGCGAGAACAGTAACGTTGACCTTTAGCGAAGCGCTGAAGGACATACCGGACACGGATAAAGTAGATGAGAATTTTACGGTAACACAGGGAGGTAAGCCGAATAAAGTAACGAAGGCAACAGTATCTGGGGACCAGGTAACCCTGACGGTGACGAATGATCTCACCATAGGAGAGATATCAGTTACCCTCAAAGCAGGTGCAGTAAAAGACCAGGCCAATAATGGGAATGTGGAGTTGCTGCCGGAAAATGCGGGAACCGCGACGGTAACGGATGGGGCGAAACCGACCTTATTGCTGGAAAAGCCGATAACAGCAAGGACTGATAAACCGACGACGGTTATCTTACACTTTAGCAAAGCGCTGGAAGCCATACCGGACACGGCTGAGGCGAGAAAGAAATTTACGGTAACACAGGGCGGTACAGCGAATACAGTAACCGGGGCAACAGTATCTGGGGACCAGGTAACCCTGACGGTGGACAAAGCTCTCAGTGTAGGACCGATATCAGTTACTCTCGTAAAGGGAGCAGTAAAAGACGGGTCCGGTAATGAGAATGAAGCGACCCCAGCGGTAACCGGGGAGGTAGAAGATAAAACGCTCCCAACGATAGCTTCAACGAACCCCATCACTGCAGCGAACAATGAACCGAAGACAATAACACTCACCTTTAGCGAAGAGCTGCAAGCCATACCGGTCACGGAAGATGCAAAAAAGAAATTTACGGTAACACAGGGAACGGGAACGGTAACCTATGTAATAGAGACGGCAGTAAGGAAGGGAACATTAGGCGAGGAAGCCAAACAGGTAACCCTGACGGTGGACAAAGCTCTCAGTGTAGGCCCGATATCAGTTCGTCTCGAAAAGGGAGCCGTAAAAGACACAGCTGGCAATGAGAATGAGACGATCCCAGCGGTAACCGGGGAGGTAGAGGATAAAACGCCGCCGACATTGAAGGATAAGGGGATGGGGATAAAAGCGGATTCAGGGACAAACAAGGTAACACTCGTTTTTAGTGAACCATTATACACAAAAGACACACTTAAGACGACTGATTTTAGGGTCACTCAACCAAATAAAGACGGACAAGATGTCGCAAACAATGTGGGAGAAGCTGTCATTACCGGCAGCAATGTCAAATTAACAGTAAACAATCGGTTAGTTCCTGGGGAGATAACAGTAACGGTAAAAGCATCAGCGGTGAAGGACAGTGCAGGGAACGAGAACGTTGGGCCAATAGCGGTAACCGGGAAGGTAGCGGACAAAACGCCACCCACACTCACGGGAGTGGCAGCATCATCGGATACGAAAGTGGTAACGCTGACCTTTAGCGAAGCGCTGAAAACGCAAACGCCACCCGCATTAGTTCCCGGTAATTTTAGGGTTACACAGGGAGGTAAGCTGAATGAAGTACAGACGGCAACAGTAGGTACTGACAAGAAGCAGAACCAGGTAACCCTGACGGTAACGAATAATCTTAGTGAAGCGGATATATCAATTACCCTCGAAGAAGGTGCAGTAAAAGACCAGGCCAATAATGGGAATGTGGAGTTGCTGCCGGAAAATGCGGTACCCGTGAAGGTAGCGGACAAGACCCCTCCGACGCTCCGCAGCGTACGTGCTGTATCAGCAGCGAGAACAGTAACGTTGACCTTTAGCGAAGCGCTGAAGGACATACCGGACACGGATAAAGTAGATGAGAATTTTACGGTAACACAGGGCGGTACAGCGAATACAGTA
Organism: Spirochaetia bacterium; assembly: GCA_964291355.2. GTDB lineage: Bacteria > Spirochaetota > Spirochaetia > WTKD01 > WTKD01. Next base: position 6,051 of record OZ220222.1, read on the forward strand.
ACCGGGGCAACAGTATCTGGGGACCAGGTAATCCTGACGGTAACGAGTAACCTCACCATAGGAGAGATAGCAGTTAGCTTGGCGGCGCAAGCCGTAGAGGACGAAGCCGGCAATAAGAATGTGGAGTTGCTACCGGAAAATGCGGTAACCGCGACGGTAACGGATGGGGCGAAACCGACCTTATTGCTGGAAAAGCCGATAACAGCAAGTACTGATAAACCGACGACGGTTATCTTACGCTTTAGCAAAGATCTGAAAGAGATACCGAAAACGCAAGTGGCAGGAGATAACTTTAAGGTGAAACAAGGAACGGACACGAATAAAGTAGAGAATACAGTAACCGGGGCAGAAGTAGATCGTGATGACAAGAAACAGGTAACCCTGACGGTGGACAAAGCTCTCAGTGTAGGACCGATATGGGTTACTCTCGTAAAGGGAGCAGTAAAAGACAATACCAACAATGAGAATGAGAATGAGGAGATTGAAGTACGCGGGGAGGTAGAGGATAGAACGCTCCCAACGATAGCTTCAACGAACCCCATCACTGCAGCGAACAATGAACCGAAGACAATAACACTCACCTTTAGCGAAGAGCTGCAAGCCATACCGGTCACGGAAGATGCAAAAAAGAAATTTACGGTAACACAGGGAACGGGAACGGTAACCTATGTAATAGAGACGGCAGTAAGGAAGGGAACATTAGGCGAGGAAGCCAAACAGGTAACCCTGACGGTGGACAAAGCTCTCAGTGTAGGACCGATATCAGTTCGTCTCGAAAAGGGAGCCGTAAAAGACACAGCTGGCAATGAGAATGAGACGATCCCAGCGGTAACCGGGGAGGTAAAAGACACAACGCCTCCGACATTGAAGGATAAGGGGATGGGGATAAAAGCGGATTCAGAGACAACAACGGTAACACTCGTTTTTACCGAAGTTCTGAGTACGAAGTACCCATTACAAATAGGTAACTTTACGGTAAAACAGGGCAGTACGGGCGGTACGGGCGGTACAGAGAATCCAGTAACCGGGGCAAAAGTATCTGGGGACCAGGTAATCCTGACGGTTACCAATACACTTACCCCCGGTGAGATAACGGTTGCGTTGGGGCCAGATGCAGTAAGCGATCGAGCAAATAACAAGAGCAAAGCGACTGCAAAGCCAGTTGTGGGGACAGTAGATGACAAAACGCCACCGACGCTCAAGAAAGTAGCAGCAAGATCGGATAAGAAAGAGGTAACGCTGACCTTTAGCGAAGCGCTGGAAACGACGCCCGCATTAGACACAACGAAATTTATAGTGAAACAAGGTAATCCTGCCGAAGCGAATACAGTAACCGAGGCAACAGTATCTGGGGACAAGGTAACCCTGAAGGTGGACAAAGCTCTCAGTGTAGGACCGATAGCAGTTACCCTCAAAGCAGGAGCAGTAAAAGACAAGGACGGCAATGAGATCGCCAAGACTGATGTAGACGTGCAGGTAGAGGACAAAACGCCACCAAGGCTTACGAGTATTGGCATTACAGCCGGATCCAAAACGCTTACAGCTGTCTTTGATGAAGCAGTGACAATTCTTGATAGCAAGAAATTCAAGCTGACAGTATCTTCCGTAACGAACTCGATAATAGGCGCTTCAGGGACGGGCACAGACACAATAACATTGACCCTTGATCAAGCAGTATCGGCAGGTACAACGGAAATAACGATAACTCTGACCTTGGAAGCTGGCGCAGTAAAGGATGCTAAGGAAAATCAGAATACAGAACAAAGCCAGGAAAAGAAGCTCGCTCCTAAGGCATCAGGAACTGTACCCAGTGCACCAACTAATGTCACTGCAACTGCTGGAGAAGGAAAGATTGCGGTTACGTGGAAGGACCCCACAAGCACGGGAACAACGGCAACAGGTGCAAAGGCAGCTATTACGGGTTACAGCGTCTACTGGAAGGCAGGAACGACCGTGAGCACGAGTAACTTTGATGGCAAGGGAGTAGACATTAGACAGAGGACATACGACATTCCCCGGCTTACGGGAGGTACAGCGTATGCAGTGATGGTAGTTGCACATAATCTCAAAGGAGCAAGTGTGGCAAGTGGCATTCTGACTGCAACACCAACAACGCCAACAGCATCATTAGCAACAGCTCCCGGTTCACCAACCAATGTAAAAGTAGCAGATGAAACAGCAAGTGCTTCCACAGGACAACTGAAAGTAACCTGGGAGAACCCAACCAGAACCAATTATGGAACAAATGCAAACGGAAATGCCGCAGGCTTTATTTTAGCTTTTGTCTACTGGAAGAAAGGTCAAACCGTGTCCCCAAGTAATTTTGACGGGAAAACCACACTCGATGGGGTGAATGGTCCACCACCTACTTACTATACTATTGCGAACCTTGAGACAGGTACAGAGTATGCCATTATTGTGGTTGCTACGAACGGTGTAGTGCTTTCTGCCCCAAGTGATGTGGTGAAACACACAACGGGGAGCACTATAGCAACCATTACAGAGATTGATACATGGCAAAAGTTACAAGCCATAGGAACAGACAGAGATTCACTCAAGGGGCATTACAAACTTACAAAGGACCTCGGATCAGAAGGACGCCCAGCAAATTTCACCCCCATTGGTACAGGAACCGAGCCCTTTACGGGCACCTTTGATGGAGCTGGGCATACTATTACGGGATTGACCATATCACACGAAGATAGTACAAGCACGGCAGCAAAGCGAGTGTATAAGAATCAAGCGGGACTCTTTGGACACATCGAAGTAGCACCTGCAACGATAGCAGTACGGGACCTGACACTCCATGATCCTAGCGTTACCGGCAAAGAAAAGGTCGGAGCTTTGGTGGGGAGCACGAGAGGAGGTTCCGTTACCGGTGTTAAAGTAACCGTTTCCAGTGACACTGCATTAATAAAGGGCGAAACCTATGTCGGTGGTTTGATTGGGGAGAAGTTTGGAGGCGGATCCGTTTCGGGGAGTAGTGCTGTTCGGGTGCAAGGAATGAGCACTGTCGGGGGACTCGCGGGGATCAAATATTCTGGCATGCTGTGGGGCTATGCAACGGGTAAGGTAACTGGCACAAGCAGGGTCGGTGGGCTCGTGGGAGAAAACAGAAAAGCGACGACAATGGGCTATGCGACGGGTGAGGTAACTGGCACAATCAATGTCGGCGGGCTCGTGGGAGAGGCCGTTTCGGGCCAGGTAACGGGCTATGCGACGGGTAAGGTAACTGGCATAAGCGATGTCGGTGGCCTCGTGGGAGAAATTAATGCCGGGGCCGGTGTAACGGGCTATGCGATGGGTGCGGTAACTGGTACAAGCAATGTGGGCGGGCTCGTGGGAATTACGCAGTTTTGGTTTGGGGAGGAGAAGTCAAGTTATTACGCATTGGGCTATGTAGTGCAACGCCCTAACGGTTCTACACAACCGACAAATGTCGGTCCCGGTATAGGACGAGAAGCCAGGAAGAGAAGCATTGTTCATATTGGTCGCACAACGACGGAACAGACAGAAGAAGCAAAAACTCCAGGTGCAGCCGACCATGTGGGCACTCTGGTTGAAGAAAGTAGCACAACCACACCCACAACCAAACACAGCGGTGTGCCACCAACAAGAGTCATTATTGAAGGTACAGGAAGCAATGATGCGACAACATACTATTCAAAGAACAAGGAAAGTTTTGACAAATTTTCATTTGGTAGCTTAGTTGGCGAGTGGACTATGGGTGGAGATGCAGATGACTACTGGCCAATCCTGAATTTTCCGAATGATTTTCCGGATGGGCAGCTAGAGCAAAAACCGAAGATTCCAAGTAAACCAAAGACTTCTAGTCCACCAAAGATTTTTAAGGACTAGCCGGAGAATAGCAGCTTCTTCAGCCAGATTCTGAACAGATAGTTAAACAGCACCCGCGAGGGTGCTGTTTTTTTTTGAGCTGAAGACAACGTTTTCAGCTATATGCCACCATAGCATGACATTTTGTCAAACTTGTTGCTCTCATTTGCACATTATACTAGATAGTAAAATAAAAATCAAAAAACCCTTGACATTTTTTTAATTCTGCATATAATATGAATGTTCGCTATGCCGATGTACATAGATGTAGCGCTATTTTTGGTATCTAGGAGGAGCCATTATGAAAATAATTATTCGTCCATTGAGTATATTACTCAATATATTTTTGAATGCAGGGTATATTGGTACCCAAACTGTCAGAAAGCAGTTATCAGCATTGTTCCGAAGTCCCCGAGTGGGGGGGGGGGGGGGGCAACCTCGTCGAACAAGGGGTACGAGTATGAATATGAATTTTCGATTACGACAAGCACCCATTTTATTCCGACAGTTATTGCGTGGTCTCATGAAGGGACTTACAGGAGTGGCATCACTCCTGACACTGGTTACGATACTTGCCTGTCCCGCGGCATCCCCGAGTGGGGGAGACGGAGGGAGCACAGCAGCAGTAAGTGTTGCCCTTCAAAAAGACAGCAGCACCGTTATAGCGAGCTGGTCAGGGGTAAACGGCGCAGAAGCTTATATCATTGAAGTACGGGAGGACAAAGTAAATGGAGAAGTTGTCAGTGCTCAAACGATAGTCCATGACAAGGCCACACAAAACTACAGAGAATCTGTTGTACTTCCGGATGGGAAATACATCGTATCGGTTCATGTACAAAAAACTGGGGAGAAGGTTCCTGAGTTGTTAGGGAAACAAGCTGGGATAATAGCGACCAAACAATTAGGGGCGACCGCTCCGGGGAAGGCAAAGATAACAACTGCAGAGTGGTCAGAGGGAAAGATTAGGCTAGCATGGGTTGCACAGACGGAGAGTGGAACATCAAAACCTGAGTTGCAGTATCAAGTATATTATACCCGCGGGAGTAGTGTTACTCGCTACACAGGCACAAAACAAGCCCCGACAACAAAACGAACAGCGGAAATTCTCGGCATCGAACAGAAAAACAGTAAGCAAGTATATAGCATCCTGATTGTTACGAGAAACACCAGTACTGGGTTTATCAGCACGAGTGATCAAAAGAAGGTAACGGTACCAGCGGATACGGAGTTCCCGACCATAGCCAGCATAGAGGCGAAATCGGGAGAGAAGAAGATAGTTCTGGTCTTTAGCGAATCCTTAAAAGCTGGACAAAAACTCACTCCGAGTAGCTTTGGCTTTAGCCGAAAGATCCAAGAGGGTGGGAAGGAGGTCGACAAGCCGTATAACGTAGAAACAGTTGAGCTGGATAGTACAGACGCAACCGCAACACGAGTAACGGTAACACTGGGGGAAGCACTCCTTCCGGGAGAGATAAAGATTACCGTAACAGCTGATACAGTATCAGACCTACAGGGGAACAAGAACGAGGAAATAAATACAACAAAGAGCGTCCGGGACAAGGATCGCCCGGTATTACAAACAGACGGGATTCAAGCGTCTTCCGACAAGAAAACGATAACGCTCATCTTTAATGAAGCATTACGACAAAAAGCACTCGAGGTGAAGAAATTTATCATTAAGCAGGGAGAGGTAAAGCGAGAGGTAGCAGGAGCGGTAGTAGATACGGATGATCCAAGTGTCGTCATCATAACCCTCGAGGCGGCACCGCAACCCGGAGATATAACGGTAGGATTAGAAGCTGGAGCGGTAGCTGATGAAGGCGGGAAAGAGAACGAAGAGACGCCTGATGGCGAAGCAGTAAAGGGGGAGGTAAAAGACAAAACGCCACCCACACTCACGGGAGTGGCAGCATCATCGGATACGAAAGTGGTAACGCTGACCTTTAGCGAAAAGTTGAAAACGATACCGAGCACGGATAATGTAAAAAATAACTTTAGGGTTACACAGGGAGGTAAGCTGAATGAAGTACAGACGGCAACAGTAGGTACTGACAAGAAGCAGAACCAGGTAACCCTGACGGTAACGAATAATCTTAGTGAAGCGGATATATCAATTACCCTCGAAGAAGGTGCAGTAAAAGACCAGGCCAATAATGGGAATGTGGAGTTGCTGCCGGAAAATGCGGTACCCGTGAAGGTAGCGGACAAGACCCCTCCGACGCTCCGCAGCGTACGTGCTGTATCAGCAGCGAGAACAGTAACGTTGACCTTTAGCGAAGCGCTGAAGGACATACCGGACACGGATAAAGTAGATGAGAATTTTACGGTAACACAGGGAGGTAAGCCGAATAAAGTAACGAAGGCAACAGTATCTGGGGACCAGGTAACCCTGACGGTGACGAATGATCTCACCATAGGAGAGATATCAGTTGCCCTCGAAGCAGGTGCAGTAAAAGACCAGGCCAATAATGGGAATGTGGAGTTGCTGCCGGAAAATGCGGGAACCGCGACGGTAACGGATGGGGCGAAACCGACCTTATTGCTGGAAAAGCCGATAACAGCAAGGACTGATAAACCGACGACGGTTATCTTACACTTTAGCAAAGCGCTGGAAGCCATACCGGACACGGCTGAGGCGAGAAAGAAATTTACGGTAACACAGGGCGGTACAGCGAATACAGTAACCGGGGCAACAGTATCTGGGGACCAGGTAACCCTGACGGTGGACAAAGCTCTCAGTGTAGGACCGATATCAGTTACTCTCGTAAAGGGAGCAGTAAAGGACGGGTCCGGTAATGAGAATGAAGCGACCCCAGCGGTAACCGGGGAGGTAGAAGATAAAACGCTCCCAACGATAGCTTCAACGAACCCCATCACTGCAGCGAACAATGAACCGAAGACAATAACACTCACCTTTAGCGAAGAGCTGCAAGCCATACCGGTCACGGAAGATGCAAAAAAGAAATTTACGGTAACACAGGGAACGGGAACCTATGTAATAGAGACGGCAGTAAGGAAGGGAACATTAGGCGAGGAAGCCAAACAGGTAACCCTGACGGTGGACAAAGCTCTCAGTGTAGGCCCGATATCAGTTCGTCTCGAAAAGGGAGCCGTAAAAGACACAGCTGGCAATGAGAATGAGACGATCCCAGCGGTAACCGGGGATGTAAAAGATAAAACGCTACCGATAGTTGAGGAGATAGAACAAGCGGATTCAGGGACAAACAAGGTAACACTCGTTTTTAGTGAACCATTATACACAAAAGACACACTTAAGACGACTGATTTTAGGGTCACTCAACCAAATAAAGACGGACAAGATGTCGCAAACAATGTGGGAGAAGCTGTCATTACCGGCAGCAATGTCAAATTAACAGTAAACAATCGGTTAGTTCCTGGGGAGATAACAGTAACGGTAAAAGCATCAGCGGTGAAGGACAGTGCAGGGAACGAGAACGTTGGGCCAATAGCGGTAACCGGGAAGGTAGCGGACAAAACGCCACCCACACTCACGGGAGTGGCAGCATCATCGGATACGAAAGTGGTAACGCTGACCTTTAGCGAAGCGCTGAAAACGCAAACGCCACCCGCATTAGTTCCCGGTAATTTTAGGGTTACACAGGGAGGTAAGCTGAATGAAGTACAGACGGCAACAGTAGGTACTGACAAGAAGCAGAACCAGGTAACCCTGACGGTAACGAATAATCTTAGTGAAGCGGATATATCAATTACCCTCGAAGAAGGTGCAGTAAAAGACCAGGCCAATAATGGGAATGTGGAGTTGCTGCCGGAAAATGCGGTACCCGTGAAGGTAGCGGACAAGACCCCTCCGACGCTCCGCAGCGTACGTGCTGTATCAGCAGCGAGAACAGTAACGTTGACCTTTAGCGAAGCGCTGAAGGACATACCGGACACGGATAAAGTAGATGAGAATTTTACGGTAACACAGGGCGGTACAGCGAATACAGTAACCGGGGCAACAGTATCTGGGGACCAGGTAATCCTGACGGTAACGAGTAACCTCACCATAGGAGAGATAGCAGTTAGCTTGGCGGCGCAAGCCGTAGAGGACGAAGCCGGCAATAAGAATGTGGAGTTGCTACCGGAAAATGCGGTAACCGCGACGGTAACGGATGGGGCGAAACCGACCTTATTGCTGGAAAAGCCGATAACAGCAAGTACTGATAAACCGACGACGGTTATCTTACGCTTTAGCAAAGATCTGAAAGAGATACCGAAAACGCAAGTGGCAGGAGATAACTTTAAGGTGAAACAAGGAACGGACACGAATAAAGTAGAGAATACAGTAACCGGGGCAGAAGTAGATCGTGATGACAAGAAACAGGTAACCCTGACGGTGGACAAAGCTCTCAGTGTAGGACCGATATGGGTTACTCTCGTAAAGGGAGCAGTAAAAGACAATACCAACAATGAGAATGAGAATGAGGAGATTGAAGTACGCGGGGAGGTAGAGGATAGAACGCTCCCAACGATAGCTTCAACGAACCCCATCACTGCAGCGAACAATGAACCGAAGACAATAACACTCACCTTTAGCGAAGAGCTGCAAGCCATACCGGTCACGGAAGATGCAAAAAAGAAATTTACGGTAACACAGGGAACGGGAACGGTAACCTATGTAATAGAGACGGCAGTAAGGAAGGGAACATTAGGCGAGGAAGCCAAACAGGTAACCCTGACGGTGGACAAAGCTCTCAGTGTAGGACCGATATCAGTTCGTCTCGAAAAGGGAGCCGTAAAAGACACAGCTGGCAATGAGAATGAGACGATCCCAGCGGTAACCGGGGAGGTAAAAGACACAACGCCTCCGACATTGAAGGATAAGGGGATGGGGATAAAAGCGGATTCAGAGACAACAACGGTAACACTCGTTTTTACCGAAGTTCTGAGTACGAAGTACCCATTACAAATAGGTAACTTTACGGTAAAACAGGGCAGTACGGGCGGTACGGGCGGTACAGAGAATCCAGTAACCGGGGCAAAAGTATCTGGGGACCAGGTAATCCTGACGGTTACCAATACACTTACCCCCGGTGAGATAACGGTTGCGTTGGGGCCAGATGCAGTAAGCGATCGAGCAAATAACAAGAGCAAAGCGACTGCAAAGCCAGTTGTGGGGACAGTAGATGACAAAACGCCACCGACGCTCAAGAAAGTAGCAGCAAGATCGGATAAGAAAGAGGTAACGCTGACCTTTAGCGAAGCGCTGGAAACGACGCCCGCATTAGACACAACGAAATTTATAGTGAAACAAGGTAATCCTGCCGAAGCGAATACAGTAACCGAGGCAACAGTATCTGGGGACAAGGTAACCCTGAAGGTGGACAAAGCTCTCAGTGTAGGACCGATAGCAGTTACCCTCGAAGCAGGAGCAGTAAAAGACAAGGACGGCAATGAGATCGCCAAGACTGATGTAGACGTGCAGGTAGAGGACAAAACGCCACCAAGGCTTACGAGTATTGACATTACAGCCGGAACCAATAAGCTTACAGCTGTCTTTGATGAAGCAGTGACAATTATTGATAGCAAGAAATTCAAGCTAACAGTATCTTCCGTAACGAAAACGATAACAAACGTTTCAGGGACGGGCACAGACACAATAACATTGACCCTTGATCAAGCAGTATCGGCAGGTACAACGGAAATAACGATAACTCTGACCTTGAAAGCTGGCGCAGTAAAGGATGCTAAGGAAAATCAGAATACAGAACAAAGCCAGGAAAAGAAGCTCGCTCCTAAGGCATCAGCAACTGTACCCAGTGCACCAACTGATGTCACTGCAACTGCTGGAGAAGGAAAGATTACGGTTACGTGGAAGGACCCCACAAGCACGGGAACAACGGCAACAGGTGCAAAGGCAGTTATTACGGGTTACAGCGTCTACTGGAAGGCAGGAACGACCGTGAGCACGAGTAACTTTGATGGCAAGGAAGTAGACATTAGACAGAGGACATACGACATTCTCGGGCTTACGGGAGGTACAGCGTATGCAGTGATGGTAGTTGCACATAATCTCAAAGGAGCAGGTGTGGCAAGTGGCATTCTGACTGCAACACCAACAACGCCAACAGCATCATCAGCAACAGCTCCCGGTCCACCAACCGGTGTAACAGTAAAAGATGAAACAGCAAGTGCTTCCACAGGACAACTGAAAGTAACCTGGGAGAACCCAACCAATTATGGAACAGATGCAAAAGGAGATGCCTCAAGCTATATTACCTCTTTTGTCTACTGGAAGAAAGGTCAAACCGTGTCCCCAAGTAATTCTGACGGGAAAACCACACTCGAAGGGGTGACTGGTCCACCACATACTTACTATACTATTGCGAACCTTGAGACAGGTACAGAGTATGCCATTATCGTGGTTGCTACGAACAATGTAGGGCTTTCTGCCCCAAGTGATGTGGTGAAACACACAACGGGGAGCACTATAGCAACCATTACAGAGATTGATACATGGCAAGAGTTACAAGCCATAGGAACGGACGCAGATTCACTCAAGGGGCATTACAAACTTACAAAGGACCTTGAGACCCCAAAGGACTCTAATGGGGACCCTACAAACTTTACCCCCATTGGTACATTCAGCGAGCCCTTTACGGGCACCTTTGATGGAGCTGGGCATACTATTACGGGATTGACCATATCACACGAAGATAGTACAAGCACAGCAACAAATCGAGTGTATAAGGATTATGCTGGACTCTTTGGAGCCATTGAAGTAGCATCTGCAACGATAGCAGTACGGGACCTGACACTCCATGATCCTAGCGTTACCGGCAAAAACTCTGTCGGAGCTTTGGTGGGGCGCCTAGGTAGGGCTTCCGTTACCGGTGTTAAAGTAACCGTTTCCAGTGACACTGCATTAATAAAGGGCGAACAAGCTGTCGGTGGGTTGATTGGAAATATTTCAAGACCAATATCCGTTTCGGGGAGTAGTGCTGTTCGGGTGCAAGGAATGCATGGTGTTGGGGGACTCGCGGGGATCAAATTTTCTGGCATGCTGAGGGGCTATGCAACGGGTAAGGTAACTGGCACAAGCGATGTCGGTGGGCTCGTGGGAGAAAACAGACATGGGAGGACAATGGGCTATGCGACGGGTGAGGTAACTGGCGTAAATCAAGTCGGTGGGCTCGCAGGGGATGCCCGAGAGGGTCAGCTAACGGGCTATGCGACGGGTAAGGTAACTGGCACAAGCAATGTCGGTGGGCTCGTGGGAGAAAACAGCGAAAACGCCCAAGGGACGACAATGGGCTATGCGACGGGTAAGGTAACTGGCATAAGCAATGTCGGTGGCCTCGTGGGAAAAATTACTTCCGGGGCCAATGCAACGGGCTATGCGATGGGTGCGGTAACTGGTACAAGCAATGTCGGCGGGCTCGTGGGAACTACGCAGTTTTGGTATGGGGAGGCGGAGTCAAGTTATTACGCATTGGGCTATGTAGTGCAACGCCCTAACGGTTCTACACAACCGACAAATGTCGGTCCCGGTATAGGAGGAGAAAGCGGCGATAAGAATAAGAAGAGCGGCATTGTTCATATTGGTCGCACACCGGAGGAACAGACAGAAGAAGCAAAAACTCCAGGTGCAGGCGACCATGTGGGTACTCTGAGTGGAAGTGGCCCAACCAAACACAGCGGTGTGCCACCAACAAGAGTCATTATTGAAGGTACAGGAAGCAATGATGCGACAACATACTATTCAAAGAACAAGGCAAGTTTTGACAAATTTTCATTTGGTAGCTTAGTTGGCGAGTGGACTATGGGTGGAGATGCAGATGACTACTGGCCAATCCTGAATTTTCCGAATGATTTTCCGGATGGGCAGCTAGAGCAAAAACCGAAGATTCCAAGTAAACCAGAGGGTTTTGTGGAGTAAGCGGAGAATAGCAGCTTCTTCAGCCAGATTCTGAACAGATAGTTAAACAGCACCCGCGAGGGTGCTGTTTTTTTTTGAGCTGAAGACAACGTTTTCAGCTATATGCTACCATAGCATGACATTTTGTCAAACTTGTTGCTCTCATTTGCACATTATACTAGATAGTAAAATAAAAATCAAAAAACCCTTGACATTTTTTTAATTCTGCATATAATATAAATGTTCGCTATGCCGATGTACATAGATGTAGCGCTATTTTTGGTATCTAGGAGGAGCCATTATGAAAATAATTATTCGTCCATTGAGTATATTACTCAATATATTTTTGAATGCAGGGTATATTGGTACCCAAACTGTCAGAAAGCAGTTATCAGCATTGTTCCGAAGTCCCCGAGTGTGTGGGGGGGGGGGCAACCTCGTCGAACAAGGGGTACGAGTATGAATTTTCGATTACGACAAGCACCCATTTTATTCCGACAGTTATTGCGTGGTCTCATGAAGGGACTTACAGGAGTGGCATCACTCCTGACACTGGTTACGATACTTGCCTGTCCCGCGGCATCCCCGAGTGGGGGAGACGGAGGGAGCACAGCAGCAGTAAGTGTTGCCCTTCAAAAAGACAGCAGCACCGTTATAGCGAGCTGGTCAGGGGTAAACGGCGCAGAAGCTTATATCATTGAAGTACGGGAGGACAAAGTAAATGGAGAAGTTGTCAGTGCTCAAACGATAGTCCATGACAAGGCCACACAAAACTACAGAGAATCTGTTGTACTTCCGGATGGGAAATACATCGTATCGGTTCATGTACAAAAAACTGGGGAGAAGGTTCCTGAGTTGTTAGGGAAACAAGCTGGGATAATAGCGACCAAACAATTAGGGGCGACCGCTCCGGGGAAGGCAAAGATAACAACTGCAGAGTGGTCAGAGGGAAAGATTAGGCTAGCATGGAAGGCACCGACGAAGAGTGGAACATCAAACTCAGAGGTGCGCTATCAAGTATATTACACCGAACTCGGGAGTAGTGTTACTCGCTACACAGGCAAAAAACAAGACCTGACAACAGAACAAACAGCGGAAATTTCCGCCAAACAGAAAAACAGTAAGCAAGTATATAGCATCCTGATTGTTACGAGAAACACCAGTACTGGGTTTATCAGCACGAGTGATCAAAAGAAGGTAACGGTACCAGCGGATACGGAGTTCCCGACCATAGCCAGCATAGAGGCGAAATCGGGAGAGAAGAAGATAGTTCTGGTCTTTAGCGAAGCATTAGCAGCTGGACAAAAACTCACTCCGAGTAGCTTTGGCTTTAGCCGAAAGATCCAAGAGGGTGGGAAGGAGGTCGACAAGCCGTATAACGTAGAAACAGTTGAGCTGGATAGTACAGACGCAACCGCAACACGAGTAACGGTAACACTGGGGGAAGCACTCCTTCCGGGAGAGATAAAGATTACCGTAACAGCTGATACAGTATCAGACCTACAGGGGAACAAGAACGAGGAAATAAATACAACAAAGAGCGTCCGGGACAAGGATCGCCCGGTATTACAGACAGACGGGATTCAAGCGTCTTCCGACAAGAAAACGATAACGCTCATCTTTAATGAAGCATTACGACAAAAAGCACTCGAGGTGAAGAAATTTATCATTAAGCAGGGAGAGGTAAAGCGAGAGGTAGCAGGAGCGGTAGTAGATACGGATGATCCAAGTGTCGTCATCATAACCCTCGAGGCGGCACCGCAACCCGGAGATATAACGGTAGGATTAGAAGCTGGAGCGGTAGCTGATGAAGGCGGGAAAGAGAACGAAGAGACGCCTGATGGCGAAGCAGTAAAGGGGGAGGTAAAAGACAAAACGCCACCCACACTCACGGGAGTGGCAGCATCATCGGATACGAAAGTGGTAACGCTGACCTTTAGCGAAAAGTTGAAAACGATACCGAGCACGGATAATGTAAAAAATAACTTTAGGGTTACACAGGGAGGTAAGCTGAATGAAGTACAGACGGCAACAGTAGGTACTGACAAGAAGCAGAACCAGGTAACCCTGACGGTAACGAATAATCTTAGTGAAGCGGATATATCAATTACCCTCGAAGAAGGTGCAGTAAAAGACCAGGCCAATAATGGGAATGTGGAGTTGCTGCCGGAAAATGCGGTACCCGTGAAGGTAGCGGACAAGACCCCTCCGACGCTCCGCAGCGTACGTGCTGTATCAGCAGCGAGAACAGTAACGTTGACCTTTAGCGAAGCGCTGAAGGACATACCGGACACGGATAAAGTAGATGAGAATTTTACGGTAACACAGGGAGGTAAGCCGAATAAAGTAACGAAGGCAACAGTATCTGGGGACCAGGTAACCCTGACGGTGACGAATGATCTCACCATAGGAGAGATATCAGTTACCCTCAAAGCAGGTGCAGTAAAAGACCAGGCCAATAATGGGAATGTGGAGTTGCTGCCGGAAAATGCGGGAACCGCGACGGTAACGGATGGGGCGAAACCGACCTTATTGCTGGAAAAGCCGATAACAGCAAGGACTGATAAACCGACGACGGTTATCTTACACTTTAGCAAAGCGCTGGAAGCCATACCGGACACGGCTGAGGCGAGAAAGAAATTTACGGTAACACAGGGCGGTACAGCGAATACAGTAACCGGGGCAACAGTATCTGGGGACCAGGTAACCCTGACGGTGGACAAAGCTCTCAGTGTAGGACCGATATCAGTTACTCTCGTAAAGGGAGCAGTAAAAGACGGGTCCGGTAATGAGAATGAAGCGACCCCAGCGGTAACCGGGGAGGTAGAAGATAAAACGCTCCCAACGATAGCTTCAACGAACCCCATCACTGCAGCGAACAATGAACCGAAGACAATAACACTCACCTTTAGCGAAGAGCTGCAAGCCATACCGGTCACGGAAGATGCAAAAAAGAAATTTACGGTAACACAGGGAACGGGAACGGTAACCTATGTAATAGAGACGGCAGTAAGGAAGGGAACATTAGGCGAGGAAGCCAAACAGGTAACCCTGACGGTGGACAAAGCTCTCAGTGTAGGCCCGATATCAGTTCGTCTCGAAAAGGGAGCCGTAAAAGACACAGCTGGCAATGAGAATGAGACGATCCCAGCGGTAACCGGGGAGGTAGAGGATAAAACGCCGCCGACATTGAAGGATAAGGGGATGGGGATAAAAGCGGATTCAGGGACAAACAAGGTAACACTCGTTTTTAGTGAACCATTATACACAAAAGACACACTTAAGACGACTGATTTTAGGGTCACTCAACCAAATAAAGACGGACAAGATGTCGCAAACAATGTGGGAGAAGCTGTCATTACCGGCAGCAATGTCAAATTAACAGTAAACAATCGGTTAGTTCCTGGGGAGATAACAGTAACGGTAAAAGCATCAGCGGTGAAGGACAGTGCAGGGAACGAGAACGTTGGGCCAATAGCGGTAACCGGGAAGGTAGCGGACAAAACGCCACCCACACTCACGGGAGTGGCAGCATCATCGGATACGAAAGTGGTAACGCTGACCTTTAGCGAAGCGCTGAAAACGCAAACGCCACCCGCATTAGTTCCCGGTAATTTTAGGGTTACACAGGGAGGTAAGCTGAATGAAGTACAGACGGCAACAGTAGGTACTGACAAGAAGCAGAACCAGGTAACCCTGACGGTAACGAATAATCTTAGTGAAGCGGATATATCAATTACCCTCGAAGAAGGTGCAGTAAAAGACCAGGCCAATAATGGGAATGTGGAGTTGCTGCCGGAAAATGCGGTACCCGTGAAGGTAGCGGACAAGACCCCTCCGACGCTCCGCAGCGTACGTGCTGTATCAGCAGCGAGAACAGTAACGTTGACCTTTAGCGAAGCGCTGAAGGACATACCGGACACGGATAAAGTAGATGAGAATTTTACGGTAACACAGGGCGGTACAGCGAATACAGTAACCGGGGCAACAGTATCTGGGGACCAGGTAATCCTGACGGTAACGAGTAACCTCACCATAGGAGAGATAGCAGTTAGCTTGGCGGCGCAAGCCGTAGAGGACGAAGCCGGCAATAAGAATGTGGAGTTGCTACCGGAAAATGCGGTAACCGCGACGGTAACGGATGGGGCGAAACCGACCTTATTGCTGGAAAAGCCGATAACAGCAAGTACTGATAAACCGACGACGGTTATCTTACGCTTTAGCAAAGATCTGAAAGAGATACCGAAAACGCAAGTGGCAGGAGATAACTTTAAGGTGAAACAAGGAACGGACACGAATAAAGTAGAGAATACAGTAACCGGGGCAGAAGTAGATCGTGATGACAAGAAACAGGTAACCCTGACGGTGGACAAAGCTCTCAGTGTAGGACCGATATGGGTTACTCTCGTAAAGGGAGCAGTAAAAGACAATACCAACAATGAGAATGAGAATGAGGAGATTGAAGTACGCGGGGAGGTAGAGGATAGAACGCTCCCAACGATAGCTTCAACGAACCCCATCACTGCAGCGAACAATGAACCGAAGACAATAACACTCACCTTTAGCGAAGAGCTGCAAGCCATACCGGTCACGGAAGATGCAAAAAAGAAATTTACGGTAACACAGGGAACGGGAACGGTAACCTATGTAATAGAGACGGCAGTAAGGAAGGGAACATTAGGCGAGGAAGCCAAACAGGTAACCCTGACGGTGGACAAAGCTCTCAGTGTAGGACCGATATCAGTTCGTCTCGAAAAGGGAGCCGTAAAAGACACAGCTGGCAATGAGAATGAGACGATCCCAGCGGTAACCGGGGAGGTAAAAGACACAACGCCTCCGACATTGAAGGATAAGGGGATGGGGATAAAAGCGGATTCAGAGACAACAACGGTAACACTCGTTTTTACCGAAGTTCTGAGTACGAAGTACCCATTACAAATAGGTAACTTTACGGTAAAACAGGGCAGTACGGGCGGTACGGGCGGTACAGAGAATCCAGTAACCGGGGCAAAAGTATCTGGGGACCAGGTAATCCTGACGGTTACCAATACACTTACCCCCGGTGAGATAACGGTTGCGTTGGGGCCAGATGCAGTAAGCGATCGAGCAAATAACAAGAGCAAAGCGACTGCAAAGCCAGTTGTGGGGACAGTAGATGACAAAACGCCACCGACGCTCAAGAAAGTAGCAGCAAGATCGGATAAGAAAGAGGTAACGCTGACCTTTAGCGAAGCGCTGGAAACGACGCCCGCATTAGACACAACGAAATTTATAGTGAAACAAGGTAATCCTGCCGAAGCGAATACAGTAACCGAGGCAACAGTATCTGGGGACAAGGTAACCCTGAAGGTGGACAAAGCTCTCAGTGTAGGACCGATAGCAGTTACCCTCAAAGCAGGAGCAGTAAAAGACAAGGACGGCAATGAGATCGCCAAGACTGATGTAGACGTGCAGGTAGAGGACAAAACGCCACCAATGCTTACGAGGATTGACATTACAGCCGGAACCAATAAGCTTACAGCTGTCTTTGATGAAGCAGTGACAATTCTTGATAGAAATAAATTCAAGCTAGAAGTATCTTCCGTAACGAAAACGATAACAAACGTTTCAGGGACGGGCACAGACACAATAACATTGACCCTTGATCAAGCAGTATCGGCAGGTACAACGGCAATAACGATAACTCTGACCTTGAAAGCTGGCGCAGTAAAGGATGCTAAGGAAAATCAGAATACAGAACAAAGCCAGGAAAAGAAGCTCGCTCCTAAGGCAGCATCACCTGTACCCAGTGCACCAACTGATGTCACTGCAACTGCTGGAGAAGGAAAGATTACGGTTACGTGGGACGAACCCACAAGCACGGGAACAACGGCAACAGGTGGAAATGCAGCTATTACGGGTTACACCGTCTACTGGAAGGCAGGAACGACCGTGAGCACGAGTGACTTTGATGACTGGGCAAAAGTAACTGCACGGGCATACGACATTCACAAATTTACGGGAGGTACGGCGTATACAGTGATGGTAGTTGCGCATAATATCAACGGAGAAGGTGCGGCAAGTCAATCTGCTACTGCAACGCCAACAACAACATCATCAGCAACAGCTCCCGGTAAGCCAACCGATGTAAAAGTAGAAGATAAAACATCAGAAGGTACCACAGGACAGCTGAAAGTAAAATGGGAGTACCCAAAAAATTATGGAACACTTTCAAGCGGAGCGCCAACATACGAAATATTCTTTACTGTCTACTGGAAGAAAGGTAAGACTGTGTCTCTAAAGGATTATGGCGGGAAAAGTAACCCCGCAGAGGTAGACAAGTATGATATTTTGAATCTTGAGAAAGGTACAGAGTATGCCATTATCGTGGTTGCTACGAACGGTGCAGGGCTTTCTATGTCAAGTGATGTAAAAACAGGAACAACGGGGAGCACTATAGCAACCGTTACAGTGATTGATACATGGCAAGAGTTACAAGACATAGGAAAGGACGCAGATTCACTCAAGGGGCATTACAAACTTACAAAGGACCTCGGATCAGAAGGACGCCCAGCAAATTTCACCCCCATTGGTACAGCAACCGAGCCCTTTACGGGCACCTTTGATGGAGCTGGGCATACTATTACGGGATTGACCATATCACACGAAGATAGTACAAGCACAGCAACAAAGCGAGTGTATAAGGATGATGCTGGACTCTTTGGATACATCAGGAATTCAACATCAGTAATACGCGACCTGACACTCCATGATCCTAGCGTTACCGGCAAAGGAAATGTTGGAGCTTTGGTGGGGAACTTGGTGGAAGGTTCTGTTACCGGTGTTAAAGTAACCGTTTCCGAAGCCACTACTGCATCAATAAAGGGCGAAGACGATGTCGGTGGTGTGATCGGACATGGCGGAGGCGTCGTTTCGGCGAGTAGTGAGGTTCGGGTTGAAGCTGGAAGTAGTACTGGCGGGCTCGTCGGTTCCTACAGTGGCTTAGTATTAATGGGCTATGCGACGGGTGCGGTAACTGGCGGAAAGCATACCGGTGGGCTCGTGGGGCTCCTGAGCCGGGGCACAGTGACGGGCTATGCGACGGGTGCGGTAACTGGCACAAACTATGTCGGCGGGCTCGCGGGAAACACTAATCGTAACGGGGACTCCGTGACGGGTTTTGCGACTGGTGCGGTAACTGGCACAAGCGAAGTCGGTGGGCTCGTGGGGTTAAACGGCCACGATAACACACTACGTGGCTATGCGACGAGTGCGGTAACTGGCACAAGCAATGTCGGTGGGATCGTGGGGGGCGATCGCGCAGCGAAGGACGACATAACGAGGGGCTATGCATTGGGCTATGTAGTGCAACGCCCTGCCAGTTCTATACAACCGTCAAAGGTTGGTCCTGCTGTGGGAGAAAAAACCGACACGGCGATCTTCACCACTGTTCATGTTGGTCGCACAACGGCGGAAGTCAGTCAATCAACTCCAGGTGCAGGCGACCATGTGGGTACTCTGGGTGGAAGTGCCACAACCACAAGCAGCGGTGAAGCACCAACAAGAGTCATTATTGCAGGTCCAGGAAGCAATGATGCGACAACATACTATTCACAGAACAAGGCAAGTTTTGACAAATTTTCATTTGGTAGCTCAGTTGGCGAGTGGACTATGGGTGCAAGTACACATAACTACTGGCCAATCCTGAATTTCCCGGATGATTTTCCGGACGGGAAGCCAGTACAAAATCCGCATATACCAAGTCCACCAACAAATTTTAAGGAGTAAGCGGAGAATGGCAACAGCTTCTTCAGCCAGATTCTGAACAGATAGTTAAACAGCACCCGCGAGGGTGCTGTTTTTTTGGGGGAGAGTTGTTGGGGTGTTGTAACTATATGCTTGTTTTGATAAACCTTTGTGACGACAATATTATCATAATACTTGACATGTAAAAAATATACTTCTATAATGAAACTGATGCATTTTCATATGCATTGGATATAATGGAGCAATTATGTTAAAAAAAATTCTTTATATATATATAATTTGTGTTGTTACTATGTTGTGGACCTGTGTAGCAGCCACACCACAGAACAATAATCCTGCTTCCCATGCTGATGCATCGTTTAATGTTATTTCTATTCGTGCCCAGGTAGGCGGCAATGATCAATCTACCATAGCAATAGAGTTTGGAAATAGTCCAGCCATTATTCAATCAACAACTCGATCGACCAACAATGTAGCTGACTCTAAGACAGCTAGTACCATAGCAGGGCTAATAAAAAAAATTGATGCTACCATAGCATGACATTTTGTCAAACTTGTTGCTCTCATTTGCACATTATACTAGATAGTAAAATAAAAATCAAAAAACCCTTGACATTTTTTTAATTCTGCATATAATGTAAATGTTCGCTATGCCGATGTACATAGATGTAGCGCTATTTTTGGTATCTAGGAGGAGCCATTATGAAAATAATTATTCGTCCATTGAGTATATTACTCAATATATTTTTGAATGCAGGGTATATTGGTACCCAAACTGTCAGAAAGCAGTTATCAGCATTGTTCCGAAGTCCCCGAGTGTGGGGGGGGGGGGGGGCAACCTCGTCGAACAAGGGGTACGAGTATGAATATGAATTTTCGATTACGACAAGCACCCATTTTATTCCGACAGTTATTGCGTGGTCTCATGAAGGGACTTACAGGAGTGGCATCACTCCTGACACTGGTTACGATACTTGCCTGTCCCGCGGCATCCCCGAGTGGGGGAGACGGAGGGAGCACAGCAGCAGTAAGTGTTGCCCTTCAAAAAGACAGCAGCACCGTTATAGCGAGCTGGTCAGGGGTAAACGGCGCAGAAGCTTATATCATTGAAGTACGGGAGGACAAAGTAAATGGAGAAGTTGTCAGTGCTCAAACGATAGTCCATGACAAGGCCACACAAAACTACAGAGAATCTGTTGTACTTCCGGATGGGAAATACATCGTATCGGTTCATGTACAAAAAACTGGGGAGAAGGTTCCTGAGTTGTTAGGGAAACAAGCTGGGATAATAGCGACCAAACAATTAGGGGCGACCGCTCCGGGGAAGGCAAAGATAACAACTGCAGAGTGGTCAGAGGGAAAGATTAGGCTAGCATGGGTTGCACAGACGGAGAGTGGAACATCAAAACCTGAGTTGCAGTATCAGTATCAAGTATATTACACACTCGGGAGTAGTGTTACTCGCTACACAGGCACAAAACAAGCCCCGACAACAAAACGAACAGCGGAAATTCTCGGCATCGAACAGAAAAACAGTAAGCAAGTATATAGCATCCTGATTGTTACGAGAAACACCAGTACTGGGTTTATCAGCACGAGTGATCAAAAGAAGGTAACGGTACCAGCGGATACGGAGTTCCCGACCATAGCCAGCATAGAGGCGAAATCGGGAGAGAAGAAGATAGTTCTGGTCTTTAGCGAATCCTTAAAAGCTGGACAAAAACTCACTCCGAGTAGCTTTGGCTTTAGCCGAAAGATCCAAGAGGGTGGGAAGGAGGTCGACAAGCCGTATAACGTAGAAACAGTTGAGCTGGATAGTACAGACGCAACCGCAACACGAGTAACGGTAACACTGGGGGAAGCACTCCTTCCGGGAGAGATAAAGATTACCGTAACAGCTGATACAGTATCAGACCTACAGGGGAACAAGAACGAGGAAATAAATACAACAAAGAGCGTCCGGGACAAGGATCGCCCGGTATTACAAACAGACGGGATTCAAGCGTCTTCCGACAAGAAAACGATAACGCTCATCTTTAATGAAGCATTACGACAAAAAGCACTCGAGGTGAAGAAATTTATCATTAAGCAGGGAGAGGTAAAGCGAGAGGTAGCAGGAGCGGTAGTAGATACGGATGATCCAAGTGTCGTCATCATAACCCTCGAGGCGGCACCGCAACCCGGAGATATAACGGTAGGATTAGAAGCTGGAGCGGTAGCTGATGAAGGCGGGAAAGAGAACGAAGAGACGCCTGATGGCGAAGCAGTAAAGGGGGAGGTAAAAGACAAAACGCCACCCACACTCACGGGAGTGGCAGCATCATCGGATACGAAAGTGGTAACGCTGACCTTTAGCGAAAAGTTGAAAACGATACCGAGCACGGATAATGTAAAAAATAACTTTAGGGTTACACAGGGAGGTAAGCTGAATGAAGTACAGACGGCAACAGTAGGTACTGACAAGAAGCAGAACCAGGTAACCCTGACGGTAACGAATAATCTTAGTGAAGCGGATATATCAATTACCCTCGAAGAAGGTGCAGTAAAAGACCAGGCCAATAATGGGAATGTGGAGTTGCTGCCGGAAAATGCGGTACCCGTGAAGGTAGCGGACAAGACCCCTCCGACGCTCCGCAGCGTACGTGCTGTATCAGCAGCGAGAACAGTAACGTTGACCTTTAGCGAAGCGCTGAAGGACATACCGGACACGGATAAAGTAGATGAGAATTTTACGGTAACACAGGGAGGTAAGCCGAATAAAGTAACGAAGGCAACAGTATCTGGGGACCAGGTAACCCTGACGGTGACGAATGATCTCACCATAGGAGAGATATCAGTTACCCTCAAAGCAGGTGCAGTAAAAGACCAGGCCAATAATGGGAATGTGGAGTTGCTGCCGGAAAATGCGGGAGCCGCGACGGTAACGGATGGGGCGAAACCGACCTTATTGCTGGAAAAGCCGATAACAGCAAGGACTGATAAACCGACGACGGTTATCTTACACTTTAGCAAAGCGCTGGAAGCCATACCGGACACGGATAAAGTAGATGAGAATTTTACGGTAACACAGGGCGGTACAGCGAATACAGTAACGAAGGCAACAGTATCTGGGGACCAGGTAACCCTGACGGTGGACAAAGCTCTCAGTGTAGGACCGATATCAGTTACTCTCGTAAAGGGAGCAGTAAAGGACGGGTCCGGTAATGAGAATGAAGCGACCCCAGCGGTAACCGGGGAGGTAGAAGATAAAACGCTCCCAACGATAGCTTCAACGAACCCCATCACTGCAGCGAACAATGAACCGAAGACAATAACACTCACCTTTAGCGAAGAGCTGCAAGCCATACCGGTCACGGAAGATGCAAAAAAGAAATTTACGGTAACACAGGGAACGGGAACGGTAACCTATGTAATAGAGACGGCAGTAAGGAAGGGAACATTAGGCGAGGAAGCCAAACAGGTAACCCTGACGGTGGACAAAGCTCTCAGTGTAGGCCCGATATCAGTTCGTCTCGAAAAGGGAGCCGTAAAAGACACAGCTGGCAATGAGAATGAGACGATCCCAGCGGTAACCGGGGAGGTAGAGGATAAAACGCCGCCGACATTGAAGGATAAGGGGATGGGGATAAAAGCGGATTCAGGGACAAACAAGGTAACACTCGTTTTTAGTGAACCATTATACACAAAAGACACACTTAAGACGACTGATTTTAGGGTCACTCAACCAAATAAAGACGGACAAGATGTCGCAAACAATGTGGGAGAAGCTGTCATTACCGGCAGCAATGTCAAATTAACAGTAAACAATCGGTTAGTTCCTGGGGAGATAACAGTAACGGTAAAAGCATCAGCGGTGAAGGACAGTGCAGGGAACGAGAACGTTGGGCCAATAGCGGTAACCGGGAAGGTAGCGGACAAAACGCCACCCACACTCACGGGAGTGGCAGCATCATCGGATACGAAAGTGGTAACGCTGACCTTTAGCGAAGCGCTGAAAACGCAAACGCCACCCGCATTAGTTCCCGGTAATTTTAGGGTTACACAGGGAGGTAAGCTGAATGAAGTACAGACGGCAACAGTAGGTACTGACAAGAAGCAGAACCAGGTAACCCTGACGGTAACGAATAATCTTAGTGAAGCGGATATATCAATTACCCTCGAAGAAGGTGCAGTAAAAGACCAGGCCAATAATGGGAATGTGGAGTTGCTGCCGGAAAATGCGGTACCCGTGAAGGTAGCGGACAAGACCCCTCCGACGCTCCGCAGCGTACGTGCTGTATCAGCAGCGAGAACAGTAACGTTGACCTTTAGCGAAGCGCTGAAGGACATACCGGACACGGATAAAGTAGATGAGAATTTTACGGTAACACAGGGCGGTACAGCGAATACAGTAACCGGGGCAACAGTATCTGGGGACCAGGTAATCCTGACGGTAACGAGTAACCTCACCATAGGAGAGATAGCAGTTAG
This sequence comes from Spirochaetia bacterium, assembly GCA_964291355.2. Lineage (GTDB taxonomy): Bacteria > Spirochaetota > Spirochaetia > WTKD01 > WTKD01. The sequence goes on from OZ220222.1 coordinate 29,983, forward strand.
CTTGGCGGCGCAAGCCGTAGAGGACGAAGCCGGCAATAAGAATGTGGAGTTGCTACCGGAAAATGCGGTAACCGCGACGGTAACGGATGGGGCGAAACCGACCTTATTGCTGGAAAAGCCGATAACAGCAAGTACTGATAAACCGACGACGGTTATCTTACGCTTTAGCAAAGATCTGAAAGAGATACCGAAAACGCAAGTGGCAGGAGATAACTTTAAGGTGAAACAAGGAACGGACACGAATAAAGTAGAGAATACAGTAACCGGGGCAGAAGTAGATCGTGATGACAAGAAACAGGTAACCCTGACGGTGGACAAAGCTCTCAGTGTAGGACCGATATGGGTTACTCTCGTAAAGGGAGCAGTAAAAGACAATACCAACAATGAGAATGAGAATGAGGAGATTGAAGTACGCGGGGAGGTAGAGGATAGAACGCTCCCAACGATAGCTTCAACGAACCCCATCACTGCAGCGAACAATGAACCGAAGACAATAACACTCACCTTTAGCGAAGAGCTGCAAGCCATACCGGTCACGGAAGATGCAAAAAAGAAATTTACGGTAACACAGGGAACGGGAACGGTAACCTATGTAATAGAGACGGCAGTAAGGAAGGGAACATTAGGCGAGGAAGCCAAACAGGTAACCCTGACGGTGGACAAAGCTCTCAGTGTAGGACCGATATCAGTTCGTCTCGAAAAGGGAGCCGTAAAAGACACAGCTGGCAATGAGAATGAGACGATCCCAGCGGTAACCGGGGAGGTAAAAGACACAACGCCTCCGACATTGAAGGATAAGGGGATGGGGATAAAAGCGGATTCAGAGACAACAACGGTAACACTCGTTTTTACCGAAGTTCTGAGTACGAAGTACCCATTACAAATAGGTAACTTTACGGTAAAACAGGGCAGTACGGGCGGTACGGGCGGTACAGAGAATCCAGTAACCGGGGCAAAAGTATCTGGGGACCAGGTAATCCTGACGGTTACCAATACACTTACCCCCGGTGAGATAACGGTTGCGTTGGGGCCAGATGCAGTAAGCGATCGAGCAAATAACAAGAGCAAAGCGACTGCAAAGCCAGTTGTGGGGACAGTAGATGACAAAACGCCACCGACGCTCAAGAAAGTAGCAGCAAGATCGGATAAGAAAGAGGTAACGCTGACCTTTAGCGAAGCGCTGGAAACGACGCCCGCATTAGACACAACGAAATTTATAGTGAAACAAGGTAATCCTGCCGAAGCGAATACAGTAACCGAGGCAACAGTATCTGGGGACAAGGTAACCCTGAAGGTGGACAAAGCTCTCAGTGTAGGACCGATAGCAGTTACCCTCGAAGCAGGAGCAGTAAAAGACAAGGACGGCAATGAGATCGCCAAGACTGATGTAGACGTGCAGGTAGAGGACAAAACGCCACCAATGCTTACGAGGATTGACATTACAGCCGGATCCGATACGCTTACAGCTGTCTTTGATGAAGCAGTGACAATTCTTGATAGAGGTAAATTCAAGCTAACAGTATCTTCCGTAACGAACTCGATAATAGGCGCTTCAGGGACGGGCACAGACACAATAACATTGACCCTTGATCAAGCAGTATCGGCAGGTACAACGGAAATAACGATAACTCTGACCTTGGAAGCTGGCGCAGTAAAGGATGCTAAGGAAAATCAGAATACAGAACAAAGACAGGAAAAGAAGCTCGCTCCTAAGGCAGCATCAGGAACTGTACCCGGTGTACCAACTAATGTCACTGCAACTGCTGGAGAAGGAAAGATTACGGTTACGTGGGACGAACCCACAAGCACGGGAACAACGGCAACAGGTGCACAGGCAGCTATTACAGGTTACAGCGTCTACTGGAAGGCAGGAACGACCGTGAGCACGAGTGACTTTGATGGCGCGAACACACTAACTGGACGGAAATACGATATTCTCGGGCTTACGGGAACAGGGTATGCAGTGATAGTAGTTGCACGTAATGTCAATGGAGCAGGTATGGCAAGTGCCATTCTGACTGCAACACCAACAACAGCATCATCAGCAACAGCTCCCGACAAGCCAACCAATGTAGTAGTAACAGACACAACTGCAGGACAACTCACAGGACAGCTGAAAGTAACCTGGAAGAACCCAACCAATTACGGAGCAGGCCGTACGGGCCGGAATAAGATCTACTGGAAGAAAGGTTCAACCGTGTCCACAGGTGATTATGATGAAGAGAGAACCGGACTCCTAAGCGTCGCTACATCGTATGTTATTTCGAACCTTGAGACAGGTACAGAGTATGCCATTATCGTGGTTGCTACGAACACTGCAGGGCTTTTTACGCCAAGTGATGTGAAGACAGGAACAACGGGGACGACAACAGAGACCATTACAGAGATTGATACATGGCAAGAGTTACAAGCCATAGGAACGGACGTAGATTCACTCAAGGGGCATTACAAACTTACAAAGGACCTCGGATCAGAAGGACGCCCAGCAAATTTCACCCCCATTGGTACAAAAGACAAGCCCTTTACAGGCAGCTTTGATGGAGGTGGGCACACCATTACTGGATTGACCATATCGCACGAAGATAGTACAAGCACAGCAACAAATCAAGTGTATAAGGATCATGCTGGACTCTTTGGATACATCAATGTAGCAGTAACTGTAACAGTAGTACGGGACCTGACACTCCATGATCCTAGCGTTACCGGCAAAGGAAGGGTCGGAGCTTTGGTGGGAGAACTGAAGGGTACCGTTACCGGTGTTAAAGTAACCGTTTCCAAAGCCACTACTGCATCAATAAAGGGCGAAAACTATGTCGGTGGTTTGATTGGGTATAATAACGAGGGACACGTTTCGGGAAGTAGTGAGGTTCGGGTTGAAGCCACTGCATATAATATTGGCGGGCTCGTGGGGGGTGTGCAGGGACCGGCAACGACAATGGGTTATGCGACGGGGTCGGTAACTGGCACAAGCGATGTCGGCGGGCTCGTGGGAAGTGAAAGCTATAGCAAGATAATTGGCTATGCGACGGGTGCGGTAACTGGCAAAGACACTGTCGGTGGGTTCGTGGGGAGTTACTATGGTGGTCTTGCTATAACGGGTTTTGCGACGGGTGCAGTAACTGGCACAAGCACTGTCGGTGGGTTCTCGGGACGTACCCTTGACTCTGCAGTTGGCTATTCGACGGGGACGGTAACTGGCACAAGCAATGTCGGTGGGCTCATGGGAGGAGAAGGGCATATTGGTGTTCAGATGTATGCATTGGGCTATGTAGTGCAAGTCACTGACAATTCTACAACACAGCCTACAACACCGACAAATATTGGCCCTGGTTTTGGAGTAAAATATGTTCATAGCCCACTAAACCCCGACCCACATCCCATCTCACGGTGGTATGCTGGTCGCGCAGCGGCCGAAGTCAAAGCTGAAGCAGCAAACCCCGGTGCAGGCGACCATGTGGGTACTCTGAGTGGAAGTGGCCCAACCAAACACAGCGGTGAAGAACCAGCAAGAGTCATTATTGAAGGTACAGGAAGCAATGATGCGACAACATACTATTCACAGAACAAGGCAAGTTTTGACAAATTTTCATTTGGTAGCTCAGTTGGCGAGTGGACTATGGGTGGAGATGCAGATGACTACTGGCCAATCCTGAATTTCCCGGATGATTTTCCGGATGGGCAGCCAGAGCAAAAACCGATGATTCGTAAACCAGACGTTTTTGTGGAGTAAGCGGAGAATGGCAACAGCTTCTTCAGCCAGATTCTGAACAGATAGTTAAACAGCACCCCGCGAGGGTGCTGTTTTTTTGGGGGAGAGTTGTTGGGGTGTTGTAACTATATGCTTGTTTTGATAAACCTTTGTGACGACAATATTATCATAATACTTGACATGTAAAAAATATACTTCTATAATGAAACTGATGCATTTTCATATGCATTGGATATAATGGAGCAATTATGTTAAAAAAAATTCTTTATATATATATAATTTGTGTTGTTACTATGTTGTGGACCTGTGTAGCAGCCACACCACAGAACAATAATCCTGCTTCCCATGCTGATGCATCGTTTAATGTTATTTCTATTCGTGCCCAGGTAGGCGGCAATGATCAATCTACCATAGCAATAGAGTTTGGAAATAGTCCAGCCATTATTCAATCAACAACTCGATCGACCAACAATGTAGCTGACTCTAAGACAGCTAGCACCATAGCAGGGCTAATAAAAAAAATTGATGCTACCATAGCATGACATTTTGTCAAACTTGTTGCTCTCATTTGCACATTATACTAGATAGTAAAATAAAAATCAAAAAACCCTTGACATTTTTTTAATTCTGCATATAATGTAAATGTTCGCTATGCCGATGTACATAGATGTAGCGCTATTTTTGGTATCTAGGAGGAGCCATTATGAAAATAATTATTCGTCCATTGAGTATATTACTCAATATATTTTTGAATGCAGGGTATATTGGTACCCAAACTGTCAGAAAGCAGTTATCAGCATTGTTCCGAAGTCCCCGAGTGTGGGGGGGGGGGCAACCTCGTCGAACAAGGGGTACGAGTATGAATATGAATTTTCGATTACGACAAGCACCCATTTTATTCCGACAGTTATTGCGTGGTCTCATGAAGGGACTTACAGGAGTGGCATCACTCCTGACACTGGTTACGATACTTGCCTGTCCCGCGGCATCCCCGAGTGGGGGAGACGGAGGGAGCACAGCAGCAGTAAGTGTTGCCCTTCAAAAAGACAGCAGCACCGTTATAGCGAGCTGGTCAGGGGTAAACGGCGCAGAAGCTTATATCATTGAAGTACGGGAGGACAAAGTAAATGGAGAAGTTGTCAGTGCTCAAACGATAGTCCATGACAAGGCCACACAAAACTACAGAGAATCTGTTGTACTTCCGGATGGGAAATACATCGTATCGGTTCATGTACAAAAAACTGGGGAGAAGGTTCCTGAGTTGTTAGGGAAACAAGCTGGGATAATAGCGACCAAACAATTAGGGGCGACCGCTCCGGGGAAGGCAAAGATAACAACTGCAGAGTGGTCAGAGGGAAAGATTAGGCTAGCATGGGTTGCACAGACGGAGAGTGGAACATCAAAACCTGAGTTGCAGTATCAGTATCAAGTATATTACACACTCGGGAGTAGTGTTACTCGCTACACAGGCACAAAACAAGCCCCGACAACAAAACGAACAGCGGAAATTCTCGGCATCGAACAGAAAAACAGTAAGCAAGTATATAGCATCCTGATTGTTACGAGAAACACCAGTACTGGGTTTATCAGCACGAGTGATCAAAAGAAGGTAACGGTACCAGCGGATACGGAGTTCCCGACCATAGCCAGCATAGAGGCGAAATCGGGAGAGAAGAAGATAGTTCTGGTCTTTAGCGAATCCTTAAAAGCTGGACAAAAACTCACTCCGAGTAGCTTTGGCTTTAGCCGAAAGATCCAAGAGGGTGGGAAGGAGGTCGACAAGCCGTATAACGTAGAAACAGTTGAGCTGGATAGTACAGACGCAACCGCAACACGAGTAACGGTAACACTGGGGGAAGTACTCCTTCCGGGAGAGATAAAGATTACCGTAACAGCTGATACAGTATCAGACCTACAGGGGAACAAGAACGAGGAAATAAATACAACAAAGAGCGTCCGGGACAAGGATCGCCCGGTATTACAAACAGACGGGATTCAAGCGTCTTCCGACAAGAAAACGATAACGCTCATCTTTAATGAAGCATTACGACAAAAAGCACTCGAGGTGAAGAAATTTATCATTAAGCAGGGAGAGGTAAAGCGAGAGGTAGCAGGAGCGGTAGTAGATACGGATGATCCAAGTGTCGTCATCATAACCCTCGAGGCGGCACCGCAACCCGGAGATATAACGGTAGGATTAGAAGCTGGAGCGGTAGCTGATGAAGGCGGGAAAGAGAACGAAGAGACGCCTGATGGCGAAGCAGTAAAGGGGGAGGTAAAAGACAAAACGCCACCCACACTCACGGGAGTGGCAGCATCATCGGATACGAAAGTGGTAACGCTGACCTTTAGCGAAAAGTTGAAAACGATACCGAGCACGGATAATGTAAAAAATAACTTTAGGGTTACACAGGGAGGTAAGCTGAATGAAGTACAGACGGCAACAGTAGGTACTGACAAGAAGCAGAACCAGGTAACCCTGACGGTAACGAATAATCTTAGTGAAGCGGATATATCAATTACCCTCGAAGAAGGTGCAGTAAAAGACCAGGCCAATAATGGGAATGTGGAGTTGCTGCCGGAAAATGCGGTACCCGTGAAGGTAGCGGACAAGACCCCTCCGACGCTCCGCAGCGTACGTGCTGTATCAGCAGCGAGAACAGTAACGTTGACCTTTAGCGAAGCGCTGAAGGACATACCGGACACGGATAAAGTAGATGAGAATTTTACGGTAACACAGGGAGGTAAGCCGAATAAAGTAACGAAGGCAACAGTATCTGGGGACCAGGTAACCCTGACGGTGACGAATGATCTCACCATAGGAGAGATATCAGTTACCCTCAAAGCAGGTGCAGTAAAAGACCAGGCCAATAATGGGAATGTGGAGTTGCTGCCGGAAAATGCGGGAACCGCGACGGTAACGGATGGGGCGAAACCGACCTTATTGCTGGAAAAGCCGATAACAGCAAGGACTGATAAACCGACGACGGTTATCTTACACTTTAGCAAAGCGCTGGAAGCCATACCGGACACGGCTGAGGCGAGAAAGAAATTTACGGTAACACAGGGCGGTACAGCGAATACAGTAACCGGGGCAACAGTATCTGGGGACCAGGTAACCCTGACGGTGGACAAAGCTCTCAGTGTAGGACCGATATCAGTTACTCTCGTAAAGGGAGCAGTAAAAGACGGGTCCGGTAATGAGAATGAAGCGACCCCAGCGGTAACCGGGGAGGTAGAAGATAAAACGCTCCCAACGATAGCTTCAACGAACCCCATCACTGCAGCGAACAATGAACCGAAGACAATAACACTCACCTTTAGCGAAGAGCTGCAAGCCATACCGGTCACGGAAGATGCAAAAAAGAAATTTACGGTAACACAGGGAACGGGAACGGTAACCTATGTAATAGAGACGGCAGTAAGGAAGGGAACATTAGGCGAGGAAGCCAAACAGGTAACCCTGACGGTGGACAAAGCTCTCAGTGTAGGCCCGATATCAGTTCGTCTCGAAAAGGGAGCCGTAAAAGACACAGCTGGCAATGAGAATGAGACGATCCCAGCGGTAACCGGGGAGGTAGAGGATAAAACGCCGCCGACATTGAAGGATAAGGGGATGGGGATAAAAGCGGATTCAGGGACAAACAAGGTAACACTCGTTTTTAGTGAACCATTATACACAAAAGACACACTTAAGACGACTGATTTTAGGGTCACTCAACCAAATAAAGACGGACAAGATGTCGCAAACAATGTGGGAGAAGCTGTCATTACCGGCAGCAATGTCAAATTAACAGTAAACAATCGGTTAGTTCCTGGGGAGATAACAGTAACGGTAAAAGCATCAGCGGTGAAGGACAGTGCAGGGAACGAGAACGTTGGGCCAATAGCGGTAACCGGGAAGGTAGCGGACAAAACGCCACCCACACTCACGGGAGTGGCAGCATCATCGGATACGAAAGTGGTAACGCTGACCTTTAGCGAAGCGCTGAAAACGCAAACGCCACCCGCATTAGTTCCCGGTAATTTTAGGGTTACACAGGGAGGTAAGCTGAATGAAGTACAGACGGCAACAGTAGGTACTGACAAGAAGCAGAACCAGGTAACCCTGACGGTAACGAATAATCTTAGTGAAGCGGATATATCAATTACCCTCGAAGAAGGTGCAGTAAAAGACCAGGCCAATAATGGGAATGTGGAGTTGCTGCCGGAAAATGCGGTACCCGTGAAGGTAGCGGACAAGACCCCTCCGACGCTCCGCAGCGTACGTGCTGTATCAGCAGCGAGAACAGTAACGTTGACCTTTAGCGAAGCGCTGAAGGACATACCGGACACGGATAAAGTAGATGAGAATTTTACGGTAACACAGGGCGGTACAGCGAATACAGTAACCGGGGCAACAGTATCTGGGGACCAGGTAATCCTGACGGTAACGAGTAACCTCACCATAGGAGAGATAGCAGTTAGCTTGGCGGCGCAAGCCGTAGAGGACGAAGCCGGCAATAAGAATGTGGAGTTGCTACCGGAAAATGCGGTAACCGCGACGGTAACGGATGGGGCGAAACCGACCTTATTGCTGGAAAAGCCGATAACAGCAAGTACTGATAAACCGACGACGGTTATCTTACGCTTTAGCAAAGATCTGAAAGAGATACCGAAAACGCAAGTGGCAGGAGATAACTTTAAGGTGAAACAAGGAACGGACACGAATAAAGTAGAGAATACAGTAACCGGGGCAGAAGTAGATCGTGATGACAAGAAACAGGTAACCCTGACGGTGGACAAAGCTCTCAGTGTAGGACCGATATGGGTTACTCTCGTAAAGGGAGCAGTAAAAGACAATACCAACAATGAGAATGAGAATGAGGAGATTGAAGTACGCGGGGAGGTAGAGGATAGAACGCTCCCAACGATAGCTTCAACGAACCCCATCACTGCAGCGAACAATGAACCGAAGACAATAACACTCACCTTTAGCGAAGAGCTGCAAGCCATACCGGTCACGGAAGATGCAAAAAAGAAATTTACGGTAACACAGGGAACGGGAACGGTAACCTATGTAATAGAGACGGCAGTAAGGAAGGGAACATTAGGCGAGGAAGCCAAACAGGTAACCCTGACGGTGGACAAAGCTCTCAGTGTAGGACCGATATCAGTTCGTCTCGAAAAGGGAGCCGTAAAAGACACAGCTGGCAATGAGAATGAGACGATCCCAGCGGTAACCGGGGAGGTAAAAGACACAACGCCTCCGACATTGAAGGATAAGGGGATGGGGATAAAAGCGGATTCAGAGACAACAACGGTAACACTCGTTTTTACCGAAGTTCTGAGTACGAAGTACCCATTACAAATAGGTAACTTTACGGTAAAACAGGGCAGTACGGGCGGTACGGGCGGTACAGAGAATCCAGTAACCGGGGCAAAAGTATCTGGGGACCAGGTAATCCTGACGGTTACCAATACACTTACCCCCGGTGAGATAACGGTTGCGTTGGGGCCAGATGCAGTAAGCGATCGAGCAAATAACAAGAGCAAAGCGACTGCAAAGCCAGTTGTGGGGACAGTAGATGACAAAACGCCACCGACGCTCAAGAAAGTAGCAGCAAGATCGGATAAGAAAGAGGTAACGCTGACCTTTAGCGAAGCGCTGGAAACGACGCCCGCATTAGACACAACGAAATTTATAGTGAAACAAGGTAATCCTGCCGAAGCGAATACAGTAACCGAGGCAACAGTATCTGGGGACAAGGTAACCCTGAAGGTGGACAAAGCTCTCAGTGTAGGACCGATAGCAGTTACCCTCGAAGCAGGAGCAGTAAAAGACAAGGACGGCAATGAGATCGCCAAGACTGATGTAGACGTGCAGGTAGAGGACAAAACGCCACCAAGGCTTACGAGTATTGGCATTACAGCCGGATCCGATACGCTTACAGCTGTCTTTGATGAAGCAGTGACAATTCTTGATAGAAGTAAATTCAAGCTAACAGTATCTTCCGTAACGAACTCGATAATAGGCGCTTCAGGGACGGGCACAGACACAATAACATTGACCCTTGATCAAGCAGTATCGGCAGGTACAACGGAAATAACGATAACTCTGACCTTGAAAGCTGGCGCAGTAAAGGATGCTAAGGAAAATCAGAATACAGAACAAAGTCAGGAAAAGAAGCTCGCTCCTAAGGCAGCATCATCAGGAACTGTACCCGGTGTACCAACTAATGTCACTGCAACTGCTGGAGAAAGAAAGATTACGGTTACGTGGGACGAACCCACAAGCACGGGAACAACGGCAACAGGTGCAAAGGCAGCTATTACGGGTTACAGCGTCTACTGGAAGGCAGGAACGACCGTGAGCACGAGTAGCCATGATGGCGCGAAAACACTAACTGGACGGAAATACGATATTCTCGAGCTTACGGGAGGTACAGGGTATGCAGTGATGGTAGTTGCACGTAATCTCAAAGGAGCAAGTGTGGCAAGTGCCATTCTGACTGCAACACCAACAACGCCAACAACAGCATCATTAGCAAAAGCTCCCGGCAAGTCAACCATTACAGGCGTAGAAGATAAAACAGCAGAAGGTACCACAGGACAACTGAAAGTAAGCTGGACAAAATCAGACAATTATGGAACAGATGCAAAAGGAAATAGGATTTTTGAGCACCAAACTACTTTCAGTCTCTACTGGAAGAAAGGTCAAATCGTGTCCACAGGTAATTATGACGGGAAAATCGTAGTTGCAACTTTTTTGACTGAGACTGTTATTTCGAACCTTGAAACAGCAACAGAGTATGCCATAATTTATGTTATAGAGAACATTGCAGGATTTTCTACGCCAAGTGATGTGGTGAAACACACAACGGGGACGACAACAGCAACCATTACAGAGATTGATACATGGCAAAAGTTACAAGCCATAGGAACGGACGCAGATTCACTCAAGGGGCATTACAAACTTACAAAGGACCTCGGATCAGAAGGACGCCTAGCAAATTTCACCCCCATTGGTACATACAGCGAGCCCTTTACGGGCACCTTTGATGGAAATGGGCATACTATTACGGGATTGACCATATCACACGAAGATAGTACAAGCACAGTAGCAAATCGAGTGTATAAGGGTTATGCTGGACTCTTTGGATTCATCAAAGTAGCAGGACCTACAACGATAGTAGTACGGGACCTGACACTCCATGATCCTAGCGTTACCGGCAAAGCTCGTGTCGGAGCTTTGGTGGGGGGACTGAGAGGAGGTTCCGTTACCGGTGTTAAAGTAACCGTTTCCTCCGGTAGCACTGCATTAATAAAGGGCGAAGGGAATATCGGTGGTTTGGTTGGGTACAATGGCGGATCCCTTTCGGGGAGTAGTGAGGTTCGGGTTGAAGCCACTGACGCTAATGTTGGCGGGCTCGCGGGGTACCAAGGCGCCCGCACAGTGACGGGCTATGCGACTGGTGCGATAACTGGCACAAACTTTGTCGGTGGGCTCGTGGGGTACGCCGAAGGTGCAGTGAGTGGCTATGCGACGGGGTCGGTAACTGGCACAAACTATGTCGGCGGGCTCGTGGGAAACGCTCAGCGTGGACCAGGAATAACGGGTTTTGCGACTGGTGCGGTAACTGGCAAGCGCAATGTCGGTGGGCTCGTGGGAGATACTACGGTCAAGGTACGGGGCTATGCGACGGGGACGGTAACTGGCACAAGCAATGTCGGTGGGCTCGTGGGGCAAAACAGCAATACTGACCCTGACCCAATAACGGGCTATGCATTGGGTTATGTAGTGCAACGCCCTCACGGTTCTACACAACCGTCAAAGGTTAGTCCTGGAATGGGATTTTCGGCGAGTCAAACAGGTCCGAATACATTTAAGCCATTGGACTTCACTGTTCATGTTGGTCGCAAAACGACGGAACAGACAGAAGAAGCAAAAACTCCAGGTGCAGGCGACCATGTGGGTACTCTGAGTGGAAGTGGCCCAACCACAAACAGCGGTGGAGCACCAACAAGAGTCATTATTGAAGGTCCAGGAAGCAATGATGCGACAACATACTATTCACAGAACAAGGCAAGTTTTGACAAATTTTCATTTGGCAGCTCAGTTGGCGAGTGGACTATGGGTGGAGATGCAGATGACTACTGGCCAATCCTGAATTTCCCGGATGATTTTCCGGATGGGCAGCCAGAGCAAAAACCGATGATTCGTAAACCAGACGTTTTTGTGGAGTAAGCGGAGAATAGCAGCTTCTTCAGCCAGATTCTGAACAGATAGTTAAACAGCACCCGCGAGGGTGCTGTTTTTTTGGGGGAGAGTTGTTGGGGTGTTGTAACTATATGCTTGTTTTGATAAACCTTTGTGACGACAATATTATCATAATACTTGACATGTAAAAAATATACTTCTATAATGAAACAGATGCATTTTCATGTGCATTAGATATAATGGAGTAATTATGTTAAAAAAAATTCTTTATATATATATAATTTGTGTTGTTACTATGTTGTGGACCTGTGTAGCAGCCACACCACAGAACAATAATCCTGCTTCCCATGCTGATGCATCGTTTAATGTTATTTCTATTCGTGCCCAGGTAGGCGGCAATGATCAATCTACCATAGCAATAGAGTTTGGAAATAGTCCAGCCATTATTCAATCAACAACTCGATCGACCAACAATGTAGCTGACTCTAAGACAGCTAGTACCATAGCAGGGCTAATAAAAAAAATTGATGCTACAAAATTTATCATTCAGAAGACCCTGAAAGATGGAACCCGTGCCACGCTCAAACAAAAAGGTCTCTTTATTTGGAAGCAATATGTGTATATTACCGTAGCTGATACAATAATGAAGGACGATACCATAGAAGTAACGTTATCATCGGGAGCAGTAGAAAGCACAGCGGGCAAAAAAAATACAGCATCAAGTAAGAACACCCGTGCAATAGGAGCATCGCCACGTTTGATAGGTGCTATTGCTGTATCACAATCTACCGATGTTTATCTGATATACGATGGGTTGGTATCAGCAGCGAGTAGGTCAGAATTTACTGTACTTATGGGTGATGCACAGAATACAGTAGCGGCGGCAGAAGTAGTGGGTGATGTTACTCGTCAAATCCAACAGGCATTTACTAGCTCCGGCTATGCGTCAGATAGCATAGATACAAGGAGCTTTGCCCAGTATATGGTAAAATTAACTCTTCTCAAGCCCATCAATGCTTCAATAGCAGTGAATGCCACAGCTGGTGCAGTAACGAGTATAGATGGGACGACACAGTCCGAGGCAATCTTACGTTCTCCTGTGCAATCTGTTCAGGATGTATCCCCAAAACTCATACGTATAGAAGCAAAGGACAGCAATGACAAAGGAATCGTACTGGTATTCAATACAGCACTTGCCAACATTGTAAGTGACCGCATTACGGTGAGTGTAAATGGTACAACTCAGGTAGACAGTGTGGCATCCATCAATGCTAATAATACCAAAGAAATATATATTACACTAACTTCTGCAATGCCAACTGGAGCATCTATCAGTGTTGTTATAGCAGAAGCAGCAGTACAGGATGCAGCGGGGAATGGGAACAAAGAAACAACTCAGACAAATACCGTACAAGCAGACGAAGTAGGTCCAGTACTCACACAGGTAACGGCAACAAATTCGTCTCAAAAGCGAATAGTATTATATTTTGATGAAGATGTGCACACAATAGACACAAAGAAGATTGTACTTACTATAAATGAAGTAGCCAAGACAGCATTCCAAGTAGAAAAAAATGCCAACAATCCTCAAGAAGTATATATCACTCTTGCTGACATGCTGTCCCTTAATGACACCATAGTCGTGACCCTCCAAGTCGGTGCAGTGCAGGATGGTGGGAAGAATGACAGTGTTGAGAAAGTAATAACAACAAAGGTAACGGACGGCATGCCTCCGGTGGTCGACGATATACCACCAACATTGGCACAATTCAGCATCAACGCTGGAAGTAATGTATTAATGTTAAAATTCAGCGAGACAATTACACCGACATCTTTTGATAGGAATAATTATATAATAAAAACAGCAGATACAGCAGCATCTGCCAGTACCGGTGTAGAAAACCCTGTTACGCAAGTAAGCCGAGATGCAACAGATACTACAAAACTCATCGTAATGTTAACCAATGATGTAGCACAAAATGCCTATGTCTCCGTTGTTTTCAAAGAGGGTATTGTGGAAGATGGAGGAAAGAATAAGAACAATGCAATTACAACGGCAAACAATCGTGTTGTGCAATCTACATATGTGCAGGGACCGACATTAACCAGTGCATCTTTGATGGCTGATACGGACACATTGCATCTTATCTTCTCAGAACCAATAAAGAATCCCCAAGCAAACAAAATAACGGTCAAAACAGGTGCACGTTCTACTACCATAACTACAGATAATGTCGTAAAGACAGCAAGGGTAGATGATGCAAACGATAAACGCATCATCTTGACATTACAAAACATCGTAAGAATATCGACGTATATATCTATTGCTCTTGAACAAGGGGCAGTCAGTGATGATAATGGAAATGAGAATGCTCCAAAAATTTATGCCGACCGCCTCGTTATCCAATCAACGGGCAATGGAGATAGTACGCCCCCAGTGTTTGAGAAGGCATTCATCATTGCTGGTTCGCGAGAATTATATCTGTTCTTTTCCGAAAACATTATCCTCCGTGCTTTTTATTCCACTGATTACACCATTAGGACGGCAAGTGATGAGGCATCTCTCAATAGTGCTAATGTGAACATTGCAACGGCAACAAGCTATGCAGTAAGCAGTGATTTGCTTGACGCAGACAAAGATAAGGTCGGAAGAGTTATTAAAGTAACATTAACGAATGCAGTGCCAACTCAAACATATGTATCCATAGTGTTGGCAAAGGGCGTCGTAAAAGATTATAGCGATAATGTTAGTACCAAGGTGGAAGACAGCGACAAGAAACATATTACGAGTACTGATATTGCTGATACCGTCAAACCAACCCTAGAAAAGGCAACATGGGAAGCAGAAAGTAGATTCCTTTACCTCTATTTTTCCGAGAAGATACAGCCACATAAGGAATTTAGCTCCTATCTTACAAAATACATTATTAAAACCAGCAGTGCATCTACCCTGAGTAATAGCGTTCAAAATGTCGCAAAGCAAGCATATCTTGCAAGTAGCATTGATTTGCCACTATCCGATCGCAGTCAGGCGGGGAAGGTAGTAAAACTTACCCTTACCAATACCGCAGCAGTTAATACCTATGTATCGATAGAATTAAAATCGGGAGTGGTAATTGACATCAAGAGCAATGAAAATGATGAATTGCTTGATGCAGACAAAAAAATAATTCAAGTATCTGATACGAAACCCCCAGTGTATACAAAATCCATCTTGCAGGGCACAAAAACATTATATGTTTATTTCTCAGAATCCATTACACTCGGGGAGTTCTCTGCAAATAATTATGCCATATATACTGCGTCAGTGCTAACTGATTTTGGTAGCAGTGCTGCCCGCCGTAATGCAGTGCTCTCTGCCTCTATTGCGACTGCAAGCGAACTTCCGAGCTCTGATAGTGGGGAGAACGGAAAGGTAATAAAACTTCATTTACAGGATGATGTTGTAAAAAATTCATATCTTGCCATAGGAATTACAGCGGGGATAGTAAAAGATTTGAGCAATAATAATAATGTTGCAATAAAAACGGCAGATCCACGCATTATAAAAACACAAGATACCCAGGCCCCTTCATTTGTGCAGGCAAAGGTATATCCTGGTGAAAGAATAATATATGCCTACTATTCAGAACCCGTCATTGTTGATGTCGACAAAAGTAAATACACAGTAAAAACAGCAACATCAGAAGCGGGTCTCAGTACTGGCATAACAAATGCTGTTACACAAATAGAATTGGCAGAAGAAAAAGAATTGCCTGCTGCAGATAAAAATAAGGTTGGAACGGTAGTAAAAATTATTGTGCTGAATAAGTTACCCAGGGATACACACATTGCCCTTACATACCAACAAGCTACCGTAAAAGATAGCAGCGGCAATAGTATTTCTGCGGGCAGCAAAACATTCCGCGTCATTGATGACGTCAAGCCGACCATGCTTGGTCTCAAAATGAAGGGTAGCAGTACAACAAAAATATTATTTTTCTTTTCTGAACCAATCACCGTTAATACCGAAGCTACAAAATATACGATACAAGAGGCAAAATCCGGGACAACATACTCTATTAAATCTATCAATGCCTCGACTGGTGATGATCTCAAAGGCGACGATACAGATTACATGGGAAGGTCCATCACTCTGGTAGTAGACAAGGCACTTCCTGAAAACACAGACATGTCGATACAACTTGCCGAAGGAGTAGTAACAGACGGAGGGGGCAATGCGAATGTTGCAATATCACAGGTCCATGATATCCGTGATACCATCAGACCGACATTAGAACGCGTTATATTTCAGAGTCCCCGAACCATGTTCTTATATTATTCAGAAAAGATACATCAGAATCACAATAAGCATCTCTACAAAGTCAATCTAGCAAACAATGCAACAGATGCCGTAACGGGAAAAAAAGAAGTGATAAAGGCAGCAAATCCCGCTTCCGTAATTGATCTTCCCAATGAGAATCCGGCGAATCTCTCAAAAATTGTAACGCTTAAATTAACCAATATCATGTCTGAAAATATCTATATGGCATTAACACTAGATGAAGGAGCTGTATACGATATGTGGGGCAATAACATTGCAGCTATTGAAAGTAGCAAAGCATTTGTTGTTCAAGCAGTGTATAGCATAAAAAGCAGTACCGAACTGCTCCTAGCTGATCACAGTGATATGCTAAAACCGCGATTAGGCAGTCAGGACATGTTTAGAATAGTTATGAACCAAGAATTAGACGTCAGTGAGATGCAACAAAGGATACGATTTTTCAAGGTTGTAGGTTCCAGTAGAAGAAGGCAGGATTATGTCTCCTCAAGCGATGATACGCAAGCTGCATGGTGGATCAGCCCAGTTTCCGACAAGGATAGCGATGCAACATTTTATTGGGAAGATGAGGAATATGTTATACGACTCGATGATGGACTCGGGGATAATAAAGAGGTCGTATTCAAACCTCGGGCAGGAGATATTACGACTGGTATTTGGGATTTTAATATTACCGATAAGGATGGGAATGTATTAGGTGATAGTCTTTTAGTAGATTATGAAAGTGGCAATATTAAACCACCAATACGTGGCGTATACCCCCGACCAATACCACCTCATCAAAAATCGATGACCATTAGTAACCGTGGCGTAGCACGTAGCGGAAAATATGCAATACGAACACAGATAGGATCGTCAGAAGATTATGGCGCAGGTATGCATCATGAAACAGTGAGGCGAGCAGAGAGTGCAGCAGAAAATAAAAAATGGGCATTTCAAGCTGGAAGAACAGCGCGATATACTATGAGTGTAATGATCCCTCTGGGATGGGAACATGAGAGTAACGGAGATATTATATTTCAAGCAAAACGAGGAAGCGATGCTCCCGATGTCGTCATGCTCGTACACGACAAGAATATTGTACTCCGTTCATTTAAGCTCAGTGATTCAAGTGACCATATTATCCCGAATTTTCCCAAGGACACATGGATCGATTTAGTGCTTGACATAAAATGGGAAGTTGCAAATGAGAACGGTTTTATCAATGTGTTCTGGAAGAAGGCGAAGGATGCACAATTTACAACCCATAAAAAATACAGCGGTAAAAGCATCCGACCACAAAAGAGCAACGGCACCGATACAGGCAAGGCAAAATGGGGAAACTACCGTCCAGGCGGCGGGTACAGCATTGCCTCTGTTCCCCACGTATATTACCATGATGATATTAGAATCATTAATTTCTCCTCGCATACCCATAGTGGGAGATTGCTTGAGGTAAGCGCCAATGCTGCAACAGGTGATGTTATTGCCATTGCACAATCAAGCAGTGTTACCGGTTATACTCCCTTTAAGCCAAGTTCGTATACCTTTTCATTGCTCAACGATGTGAGCATGGGAGGGTTGAAAATTGAATCAACTAGTGGAAAAGTAAAAATAGCTGATATGCAAAAAATAAAAACGTCGCCTCTCTATCCAAGACTTCATTTTGATGTACGGATAACGGGGAATAATGGAGCTCAGTTTACAAAAACTGTGGGTTACACGGTAAAATAAATATAATGGAGACGAAAATGAAATATCTTATAAGAAATACTCTTATTTTTCTCTGTGTATGCATGCCATTCGTTGGCTGTGTAGAAGCAACACCAAATGCAGACAATGCAACTCCGAATAATACTGATACATCATCATTCGGACTTATTTCTGTACGAGCGCAGGCAGGTGGAAATGATCAATCTACTGTGGTGGTAGAATTTGGGAGTTTGACAAATACTGCACTGGTGCGTTCCACAGGTTCAGCAAATAATCCAGTGGCCATAAGGGCTATTGATGCTTCAAAGTTTACTATTCGAAAAACAATGAAAAATGGCAAGATCGTTACCCTCAAACGGAGAGGATCTTTTATTCGACAGCAATATGTGTACATTACTGTTGCTGATACCATAACAACGGATGATTCCATAGAGGTAACGGTATCCCCAGGTGCAGTAGAAAGTAGCACTGGAAAAAAGAACACCGCCAGACGGAAGAGTGCAAAGGCAACGAGAAAAGCGCCGAAGCTGCTAGATACCGTTAGTATAGCACAATCCACAGATATTTATCTGATATACGATGGTCTTGTATCGGCAGCAAGCGAATCAGAATTTACGGTATCTGTGGGAGGGGTAGAGAAAAAAGTGATGTCAACAGAGATAGTTCGTGATGTTACGCAACGTATGCAAAAGGCCTTTATTCAAGCAGGGTATGCACAAAATAATGTAAATACAGAGGGAATAGGACAGTACATTGTGCGAATAACCCTTGCCCATTCCGTTCCAAAGAAAACATCAATAACCATCACCGCATCGAACGGAGCAGTAACCAGTATCGATGGAAAAACAAAGTCCGATCGTTTTGCTGGTCCTCCAGTTAAACCCCTAGAAGATGCAGATTCGGAGCTCGAAACCTTTGATGTGCTTGCGAACGACGGACATACCATCATGCTTACAATGCCCGACAGCGTTTCATTTATGCCAAGCTATAAGACAAATTTTATGATCGTAAAAACGGGTCCTGATGAAACGACAGTCGCTACGACTGGTGAAAAAAACGAAATTCTCGGATATTGGAGACAGGATAAAAATATCTATATAACCCTTGCAGATCAACTCATAGTAGATCAATACGTGTATCTTGCATTCAGACCTGCCCTGCTCACTACAATGAAGACACAGAATATCCGTACCACCTATATTGCAAAAGTAGTGCAGAAATCACCTGAGCTTGTTGATGCCATCGTTCAGAGGAGCAATGCACAAGCCATCTTCCTCTATTTTTCTGAGAAAATACAACTCAATGCTTTTAATGCCAATAACTATACTATTACCACAGCAACAAACAAAGATCAAGTTGTATCAGGTACGAATAACAACGTTACATCTGTCAAAGAAGCTATTACAGTGGAAATACCTGAGGCAAGAAAATATGCAGTAAACGTGTATCGAACAGACAGCGCTGTGAAAGGATACAGTTATGTCATAAAACTAAGCTTGACTAATTCTATCAGCAATAACACATACGTATCAGTAATATTAGCTGATGGCATCGTAACGGATACTGCAAGCACTCCTAATAATAGCACGGCAGTTCCCCGTACAAAACCTAAGATCATATCTCCCTATAAAAACACTTTGGTAGCATTTGTTGCAAATCCACTTGTTGGTACATTACCAAGAGTAGGAAGCCGCGATATTATACGTTTGAAACTTAATCAAGTGGTTAATGTGAGCTATGTTAAAAACAATAAGACATTTGGCTTGTATAAAAAATCTTCTCCAACGAGAATTATTGGCAAACTCAATGGGGCAGTAGAAAATCAAGAAGTATGGCCTATAACCATAGCAGCATCAAAGCTTTTATGGGAGAATGTTGAATATATCGTAAAAGTTGGAGATGGAGATGAAACCAAGGGACAAGTTTATACTTTTACTCCAAGAGCTGGTGATGAAACTACTGCAGTTCGTAATTTTGTCCTGACAACTTCGGCTGCAACAACACATGCGAACAAAGCCGCAGAAGCAGGATTACTCGTGGATTATGAAAATAATGACATTACACCAAATATTCCGAATATAATTGCCAATCTGCCGCGGCATTAGACGCGAGCACTATAGGAACGATAGCACGCACCGGAAAATATTCACTCAGGACAAAAATATTTACTAGCCCCGATTATGCGTCGTCTTCGCAACAACAACCAACCGTCCGCCGTTCTGAAATATCCATGCTCCATGATTTATGGTATACTCGATTGGATCTGTTGAGTTCAACTAATCCTCCGAAACCCGAATTACGTATTGCATTCAGTTTTTACCTTCCTTCAAATTGGGAATCGGAATCTGAATATACCTATGATGATATTATTTTTCAGGCAAAACGCCATAACAGTGCGGGTCCTGACATAGGACTCGCAGTACGAGGCAATAAGGGTAAAAATGAATTAGTTCTCCTGTCTTTTCGAAATAATTGGGCAGGAAAGGGTGACATAACAAACCCAATAGTAAAAGATACTCTTGATGTCATGATGGATGATATAACGCGAGGAGAATGGTATGATTTCGTGTTTGATGTTCAATGGTCGACAAGTACAGACGGATATTTACACATCTTTTGGAAGAAAGCATCCGACACGGCATACACCGTATATGCAAAAAATACTGGCATTACTATGAACAAAAAATTCGATACAAAGCCAACGACATCTAAGGGGTATATTAAATGGGGGAACTATCGTCCAAATGGCGGGAGGAGCACCATAAAAACACCCCACGTATTTTATCATGATGATATCAGAGTAATTAATTTTTATCGGAATACACATTTTTATGCTGCGAATGCATCCAATCAAGATCAGCTACTTGAAATGCAAAAGAAAAATGTTGTAAATGGAACCGTCATTGCAACTGCAAAAACTGATGACATTACACTTGCTTCTGGTACGACAAAACCGGCATCTTTCACATTCAAACTATTACACGATTCCAGTTTCGGCGGACTAGGAATTAATGAAACTACTGGAGAAATCCAAATTGTAAATAGCAGTAAGCTTACACAATCTTCCCTCTATCCACGCTTTCATTTTGATGTATCGGTAAGAGACGGTAGTGGGGACGATGCAATACATCTTACAAAAACATTCGGACTAAAAATTATTGAATGAATTATTGATGAGTCGTTATAAACTGCATTGAAATTTCCACTCTATTCCTTTTTATGAGAGCAAGAGACAGATATCATCTGTCTCTTGCTTTATAGAAAATGGCTTATATAATCACAATATATTAAATAATTTATAAAATATGCTTATATACTATAAAAATAGTATTGCCTTTATATATATTATATGCTAACCTATGCTAGGTTTATGGGGGTATATATGTTTAATATATTAAAAATAATAATTTTTGCTTTCATTACATTGAGTTCATTGCTTTTTTCATGTGATGGAACAACAATGTTTGATTCGGATGATGACAACGTAGCATTCGATATTACTGCAGTACGTGCTATGACAGGTGGACAAAATCAGTCTTCTGTCGTTTTGGAATTCAGTGATGCAGTACAAAGTATTGATATGGATTATGTTAAGGTTAAAAAGAATGACCAAGAACTTATTCCTAAAGGTGCTTTTTTTAGAGAGAACGATGTATATATTACAGTAAAAGACAGCATAGAAAAAGATGATGCAATATCAATGACCATAACCCCGGGAGCAGTAATGAGCGTATCGGGAAAAACAAACAATCCACAAAATAAGAATGCAGTTGCAGAACCATCTCCGCCCAATATAATTGACACAATAAGTGTACCAAATTCTCGGCATATCTATCTTGTGTACGACGGATTAGTTTCTTGGGCAAACAAACTACAATATGAGCTTTCGTCAGGTAATACAGTAACAGAGGCAAAGGTAATAACCGATATTACCAGCCATACGGAACAAGCACTCGTAAGTAATAAATATATTAGCGAGGAAAAGGGAATCAGTGCTGCAAGTTTTAGCAATTACATTGTGCAAATTACTGTAGCAAAACCAATTAGCGCAAGCGACAGCATTTCATTAACTGCAAAAGAAGGAGCAGCAACAAGCATAGATGGGCAAACCCTATCGGAAATAGCAAACAATATTTCCATCAGTAAAATTGATGATATATTTCCAGAACTCGTACGTATTGAAGCATCAAGCGCACATGATACGCGCATAATACTGGTGTTTGATGAAATAATAACATCGATCAAGAAAGAGCGGATAGAAATAACCATAAACAATGATGTAAACAATGACTTTACTGCAAATATCAATGCCGATAACAAACGTGAAATCTACATCATTCTTGATCGGGGGCATGCTGTAAGAGATACACTGGTGGTACAAATAGGCGCTGGAGCAGTACAAAATAGCGAAGGAAATGATAATGCATCTTCAACGAATACAACGCAGGTAGCCGATACAACAGGACCAATATTACAATCAATAACCGCAAACAACGGTGGTTCATCTGCCAATATTGTTGTCAGTTTTGACGAAGAAATAGCATTGAGCGATGCAGAAAAATTTCTGGTAACCGTAGCAGGAAAACCAGTCGTAGTGCAATCAGCATCAATAGATAGCACCGAAAAGATCAAAGTCAATCTCACTCTGAGTGCATCTTTTCAGGTAGGAGATGAAATTCGTGTTCTCTTGGAGAAAGAAGCTGTTACTGATATGGCAAACCCCATTGCAAATAGTAATATTGCAGATGATGTTGGAAAGATAACTACGGTCTTTGACTCATCCCTCCCTCTCTTACAATCGATTGCTGCAAGTGATGCATCTCCGTTACTAGTTACAGCAATTTTTAATAGAATCATATCGACTGTTGATCCACAGAAATTTCATATCACTGTAAATAATACAGCCGTTGGTATAACAAAGGCAGAAATAGATGAACAGAATTCACAAAAAATATTGTTGAGCATTGACACCTCCCTTACAAGGGATGATACGGTACAAGTTACACTTGATGCTGATGCAGTCAGCGATACGAATGTAACAGGAGAGGTGCATAAGAATGTGGCAGATGCCAATGGACAGAGTGTCAAGGTAATAGATCAAACGCCACCTCGTGTGTTATCTATTAGTGCTACTGATAAACCTGAGATCATCATAGAATTCAGCGAGGCAATACGTGTAATAGCCAAAGAGCAGTTTGTTGTAAAAGATGCATCGGTCAACGTGGCATTAAAAGATGTAGAGGTACGTAATAATACGAAAGTTTCTTTAATTGCCGAAGAATCCATCCCCTATACCCGAGCCAGTATATTATCGATAAGCATAGAATCAGGAGCGGTGCAAGATGCAGCAGACAATAACAATATAAGTGATGCATCAACTGGAAAGCAAATAGTTGTGCAAGATATAACACCGCCATTCCTCAAAACGGTAATAGCGAACGACGGGAACAATACCCAAAACCAGCTTGTACTAGAATTCAACGAAGAACTTTCTCGTATTAGCACCGCGACAATAGATTTTACAGTAAAAATTGGAACAAGGAGTTATGCCATCAAGACAGCTGCCTTAGGAAATGTGCCGACAAAGGTAGCTCTGACACTAGCAAAGGATATTCGCCTTACAAAAAATGAATATGTAACGGTAACATTAGGGGCAGGTGCTGTAGTAGATAATGCAAGAAATGAGAGCATAACAGATACCACAGGGATACGTGTAGCAGTAAACGATGTAACTGCACCACAGCTGGAGAGTGTCGTAGCGAATGATGGTGATAACAGTAAAACACAGTTGATGCTGACATTTAGCGAGGAGATAAGCAGTGTTACTGGCAGTTATTTTACGGTAAAGGTCGGAACCAGGAGCTACGCTGTTCAGAAGGCAACACTTGCAGCAAACAAGTTTGGAGTTGAGCTGCTGTTGGTAGATGGTTCTCGTTTACCAAAGGGAAGTACTGTAACAGTAGACATGGCTGTCGGTGCAGTAGTTGATACAGCGACTCCGGGGTATAAAAACGAGCAGGATAGTGTAACAGCTACTGTAACAGATGTAACTGCACCGGAACTTGCATCGATAATAGCGAACGATGGCCCAAATACACAGACACAAATTATCCTAGAATTGAGCGAAGAACTCACAACAATCAGTACAAGAATAAGTGACTTTGTGGTCAAAGAAGGAGACAAAGCACTCAGCGTACAAACAGTCGAACTTGATTCAAGGAACAAAAAAGAAATACATATCACTCTCGCAGAGCCATCGCGTTTAACGAAGGATAGCACTGTAACAGTAACGCTAGCATCTGGATCAATAACAGATGCCGAAGGAAATGCAAGTACCACTATACTATCAGGAAGCAGTGAAGCAGTACGTGATGTAACTCCGCCGGTATTACAGACAGTGAAAGCGAACGATGCAAACAAAAAACAGGTAGTGGTATATTTTAACGAAGGAGTACGCATTCTTCAAGAAAATAACTTTCTGGTAAATAATGTAGCGGCAGCAGAAGCGAGAACTGTCAAGGATGGTGAGGTGATACTCACTTTGAATGCAGATTTTACTGGAAGCATCGTACGCGTAACCCTAGCGGAGGGGGCAGTAACAGATATAACAGGAAATGAAAGTACGAGTTTTACTACGGGCATTGTAGCTCTGGTAGTTGATGTAACACCACCAACACTCAAAACAGTAACAGCGAACGATGGCGATAATTCTCAGGCACAGCTTGTATTAGAATTTAGCGAAGATATAACTACAGTTAGCAATGTGAGCAATGATTTTATTGTCAAGGTGGGTACAACAATATATCCCGTTAAAAGAGCGACGCTTGCTACCATTAAAACGAACATTAACCTATATCTAGTAGATGACAGTCGATTACCAAAGGACAGTAGCGTAGTCCTAACCCTAGCAGAAGGAGCAGTAGCAGATGCAAAAAACAATGAGAATGTAGCTCTTACGAGTGGAGTAGTAGCAACAGTACAAGATATAACACCGCCCTCCCTCAAAGCGGTAATAGCGAACGATGGCCCGAATACACAGACGCAAATTATTTTGGAATTGAGCGAAGAACTCACAACAATCAGCACAAGAATCGGTGATTTTGTGGTCAAAGAAGAAGACATAGAACTCAGTGTACAAACAGCCAAAATTGATTCAGGTAATAAAAAAGAAATACATATCACTCTCGCAGAGCCGTTGCGTTTAACGAGGGATAGCACTGTAACAGTAATCCTAGCATCTGGATCAATAACAGATACCAAAGGAAATGCAAGTAGCACCATACTGTCAGAAACCAGTGCCCCAGTAAGCGATGTAACCCCACCAACACTCAAAACAGTAGTAGCGAACGATGGTCCGAATACACAGACGCAAATTATTTTGGAATTGAGCGAAGAACTCACAACAATCAGCACAAGAATCAGTGATTTTGTGGTCAAAGAAGGAAACAAAGCACTCAGCATACAAGCAGCCAAACTTGATTCAAGGAACAAAAAAGAAATACATATCACTCTCGCAGAGCCATCGCGTTTAACGAAGGATAGCACTGTAACAGTAACCCTAGCATCTGGATCAATAACCGATACCAAAGGAAATGCAAGTAGCACCATACTGTCAGGAAGCAGTGCCCCAGTAAGTGATGTAACCCCACCAACACTCAAAACAGTAGTAGCGAACGATGGCCCGAATACACAGACGCAAATTATTTTGGAATTGAGCGAAGAACTCACAACAATCAGCACAAGAATCAGTGATTTTGTGGTCAAAGAAGGAAACAAAGCACTCAGCATACAAACAGCCAAACTTGATTCAAGGAACAAAAAAGAAATACATATCACTCTCGCAGAGCCGTTGCGTTTAACGAGGGATAGCATTGTAACAGTAACCCTAGCATCTGGATCAATAACCGATACCAAAGGAAATGCAAGTAGCACTATACTGTCAGGAAGCAGTGCCCCAGTAAGCGATGTAACACCGCCGGTATTACAGACAGTGAAAGCGAACGATGCAAACAAAAAACAAGTAGTAGCATATTTTAACGAAGGAGTACGCATTCTTCAAGAAAATAACTTTCTGGTAAATAATGTAGCGGCATCAGCAGCGCGAACTGTCAAGGATGGTGAGGTAATACTCACTCTGAATGCAGATTTTACTGGAAGCATCGTACGCGTAACCCTAGCGGAGGGGGCAGTAGCAGACATAACAGGAAACAAAAATACGAGCTCCACTACGGGCATTGTAGCTCCTGTAGCAGATGTAACGCTGCCATCCCTCAAAACAGTAACAGCGAACGATGGCGACAATTCTCAGGTACAGCTTGTATTAGAATTTAGCGAAGATATAGCTACAGTTAGCAATGTAACCAATGATTTTATTGTCAAGGTGGGCACAACAACCTATCCCGTTAAAAGAGCAACGCTCGCTACAATCAAAACCAACATTAACCTATATCTGGTAGATGATAGTCGATTACCAAAGGACAGTAGCGTAGGCCTAACCCTAGCAGAGGGAGCAGTAGCAGACATAACGGGAAATAAAAATACGAGCTCCACTACGGGCATTGTAGCAACAGTACGTGATGTAACACCACCGTCCCTCAAAACAGTAGTAGCGAACGATGGCCCGAATACACAGACGCAAATTATTTTGGAATTGAGCGAAGAACTGACAACAATCAGCACAAGAATCAGTGATTTTGTGGTCAAAGAAGGAAACAAAGCACTCAGCATACAAACAGCCAAACTTGATTCAAGTAATAAAAAAGAAATACATATCACTCTCGCAGAGCCGTTGCGTTTAACGAGGGATAGCATTGTAACAGTAACCCTAGCATCTGGATCAATAACCGATACCAAAGGAAATGCAAGTAGCACTATACTGTCAGAAAGCAGTGCCCCAGTAAGTGATGTAACACCGCCGGTATTACAGACAGTAAAAGCGAACGATGGTCCGAATACACAGACGCAAATTATTTTGGAATTAAGCGAAGAACTCACAACAATCAGTACAAGAATCAGTGATTTTGTGGTCAAAGAAGGAAACAAAACACTCAGTGTACAAACAGCCAAACTTGATTCGAAGAACAAAAAAGAAATACATATCACTCTCGCAGAGCCGTTGCGTTTAACGAGGGATAGCACTGTAACAGTAACCCTAGCATCTGGATCAATAACCGATACCAAAGGAAATGCAAGTAGCACCATACTGTCAGAAAGCAGTGCCCCAGTAAGCGATATAACGCCACCGTCCCTCAAAAGAATAATAGCTGACGATGGTGAGAATAACCAAGATCAGCTTGTATTGGAATTTGATGAAGAAATCTCTCACGTTAGCAGCACGTTGACCAATTTTATTGTAAAAATTGGAACGACAAGTTATACCGTAAAAACAGCAAACCCTGATACAGACAAGAAAAAGATTAATCTACGTCTTGCAGATGGCAGTCGATTAATAGTTGGCAGTACAGTCAATGTAACCCTAAAAGAAGGTGCAGTAACAGATGCAAGTGGCAATACAAATACAATTCTCGTAAGTGGCATAGAATCAGCTGTCATTGATATAACAAAACCCTTTATTCAGAAAATAACAGCAAATGATGGTGATAATTCCCAAGATCAGCTTGTATTGGAGTTCAACGAGAAGCTCGCTAACGTGAGCAATTCAATGGCAGATTTTACGGTAAAAATTGGATCAACAAGGTATGGAGTCAAAACAGCAATCCTTGACTCAAATAAGAACGCGGTCAAATTGAAATTGCTTGATAACAGTCGCTTAACGGCCACAAGTACCGTAAACATAGCTTTGGCACCGGGTGTAGTAACAGATAACAGTGGTAATACCTCCGACAGTATTTCTCAGACAATATCCGTCGTTGATATAACGCCACCGTCCCTCAAAAGAATAATAGCTGATGATGGTGAGAATAACCAAGATCAGCTTGTATTGGAATTTGATGAAGAAATCTCTCACGTTAGCAGCACGTTGACCAATTTTATTGTAAAAATTGGAACGACAAGTTATACCGTAAAAACAGCAAACCCTGATACAGACAAGAAAAAGATTAATCTACGTCTTGCAGATGGCAGTCGATTAATAGTTGGCAGTACAGTCAATGTAACCCTAAAAGAAGGTGCAGTAACAGATGCAAGTGGCAATACAAATGCAATTCTCACAAGTGGCATAGAATCAGCTGTCATTGATATAACACGCCCAACTATAACATCGGTGCGTGCAAATAACGGAAAACCAAAACAAGTAGAAGTAACCTTTAGCGAAGAAGTAATCGTTGTTCAATCGGCTTATTTTAAGGTGAATAATGGAGCAGTATCTGGAGCTGTAACTTCAGGTGGATCAGCAAGCCGGACAGTAACACTTACAACTACAGAGTTTTCTGTAAATGATGTTCTGAGAATTACCATGTCGGCTGGAGCAGTAAAAGACGGCGGAAATAATATGAATGAAGTGCTTGGAACAGCAACAACTGCATCAACCACAACAGTAACAGATGGTCAACCACCACTGTTGACCTCGATAAGAATAGATAATTCATCAGAAATAGTAATGGGATTTAATGAAAACGTACAGTTTCCTGATGCTAGCAAGTTTGTTGTCAAAAGTGGAACAAATAACATATCACTATCAAATCCGGTAATCCAGAATAGTAAAGAAGTAAAATTACAAGCATTATTGACAGGTAATGGAGGGAGTACGGTCAGAGTAAGCTTACTTGCAGGTGCAGTGAAAGATAGTAGCAACAATCAAAACCTTGCAGACCCTACTGGCCTTGAAACAGCATATAGAATTATAACGGCCGAAGTAGAACTAGGATTTATTGCAGATGCACCAACTGCAAAATATAAACTGCTTAATAACATTACTTTAGAAAATACCTACGATCAATCGGTAGTCTTAAAACCCTTTTCTGGTGAGTTTGATGGAAACGGCTATAAAATAATTAATTTTAATCTTGATATTTCGTCTCCAGGTGATGAAAAGTATGCTTTTTTTAGCAACCTAGAAACGAATGCAATAATAAAAAATCTGACAATAGCCATAGGAAGTGTGTTTAAGTCTGTCTCACAAGGAGCATGGACAAAAATAAGCCCCTTTGTGGCAGGCATAGAATCTTCCAATAAAAATATAGAAATAAATAATGTCCATATTGTAAACCCGAATAATACCGAATATGAACAAAAGGGGAATTATGAACTAATCTTTGGTGGATTGATAGCTGAAATGTACGCAGAGACAGCAGTGAAAATTATAAAATCTTCCGTAACCGGCATAAAAACGAAATCAGCAGAGGGACCAGTACGATTTGGCGGTTTTATTGGCTTAGCAAGAGGCAGGATCATTGTGCAGGAAAGCTATGTAAAAGATGTAGTTTTGCGTGCAAAATTTTCCGCCGGTGGTATAATTGGTAGATATCCGAGCGATTATGTCCTAACAATGACCGATTCTTATGTTATTGCAGATCTCTATGCTGGAACAAGCACTGCAGGCAGTAATATTGGTATCATTATAGGGGATAGAGATGGATCTACATCGTCTACAACTCTTTCTCGGGTGTGGGTGGAAAGCACTGACAATAATACAAAACTATCGGACAATGTAAACGTTACATCTACTACACATGTATATTCAAATGTAGCGCGAGGTAGTGGAACAGGATCAGCAGCGCAGCATATTCTTTCTGGCACTACTCTCCCAACTGGCTTTAGTTCTACAATATGGGAAATAAAATCACCAGGAGCTAGACCAACATTGAAGAACAATCCCGAATAAAAAATAGTAAATATTTGTGAAGAATAACACAGAGCCAGTCTGCACTGGTTCTGTGTTTATTCATTTTTGCACTCTATGATACACTATCAGTACTGGAGGTAGGTATGGCAAAATATATTCTTGCACTGGATCAGGGGACGACTAGTTCCCGGGCAATAGTATTTGATAAGGAACTGAATATTGTAGCATCTGCACAACGTGAATTTACCCAATATTATCCTCATGCGGGCTGGGTTGAACATGATCCAATGGAAATTTGGGGATCGCAACGTTCGACCATTACCGAGGTATTATCTACCATTTCTGATGCCGACATTGCAGCTATTGGTATTACCAATCAACGGGAAACAACTATTGTTTGGGATAAGAATACCGGTAAGCCCATCTACAATGCAATTGTCTGGCAGTGTAGGCGAACGGCAGATATTTGTAATAATCTGAAATCCATATCTGGTTTTGAAGATTATGTTCGTGATGCGACAGGGCTCTTGCTGGATGCGTATTTTTCAGGCACGAAGATACAATGGATTCTTGATAATGTAGCAGGTGCACGAGAAAAAGCACAAAATGGCACCCTGCTATTTGGAACAGTAGATTCTTGGCTTATTTGGAATTTAACGGGTGGCAAGATGCATGTTACGGATTATTCTAACGCTGCGCGAACGCTGTTATTTAACATCAAAACATTATGTTGGGATGAAGAAATACTTAATACATTGCACATACCAAAAACTATGCTCCCTGAGCTGCGAAATAACAGTGAAATATATGCACATATCGGCTTAACAGATAATGCCACAGAGATCCCTTTGTCTGGAGTAGCCGGCGACCAACAGGCCGCATTGTTTGGGCAAGCATGTTTCGAACCGGGCATGGTAAAAAACACCTACGGAACAGGCAGTTTTATTATTATGCAAACTGGACCAGAAATAAAGCGATCCCAACATGGGCTTCTTACGACTATTGCATGGGGAATAGATGGGAGCATAGATTATGCATTAGAAGGCAGTGTGTTTATTGCTGGTGCTATTATACAATGGTTGCGTGATGAGCTCCATATGATCACCGACGCACGCGACAGTGAATATTATGCATCCAAGGTAGCCGATACCAATGGTGCGTATCTCGTGCCTGCCTTTGTTGGTTTGGGGGCGCCCTACTGGGATATGCATGCGAGAGGAATTATAGTCGGGTTAACGCGGGGTGTTTCGCGGGAACATATTATTCGGGCAGCCTTAGAAAGCATCGCATATCAATCAAGGGATGTCATTGAAAGCATGGTCAAAGATTCAGGCATTGCATTGCCGGAATTGCGTGTGGACGGTGGCGCTAGTATGAATAATTTCCTGATGCAATTCCAATCGGACATAATAGGACAACATGTCGTGCGTCCTGCCGTAGCCGAAACAACTGCCTTAGGGGCAGCCCTTCTTGCTGGCATGGCCATTGGATTCTGGCAGAGCAAGAAAGAAATAGCAGAGAGATGGACACAAAGCCGAGTATTCGTTCCAACGATGCAAGAAGAAGAACGGCAAAAATTATATGCTGGATGGAAAAAAGCAGTTTCACGTTCTACGAATTGGTGTTAATGTTTGCTAGTCCAGACATATCATGCACCAACAACATCACTGCTGTCGGTGCATAATTCTCAAATTCCTAGTATTTCCGTGTTGGTAAATCCTGTGCAGCGGTCTCCATACGATAGACACCCTCAATAGATTTTACCCAGCGCGGTAAGGTCTTTCCGGCCTTTAATTCTGCTGCTGCTTCAAAGAATTGTGGTCCTAATAATGGATTGCATTCCACGGTAACATTCGCTTCACCCTTTTCCATAGCAACAAAGATATCCCGTACTCCATCAATAGATACTGTTTTTACATCTACTGCTGGTCGGTAACCTGCTTCTTTCAAGGCCTCTACAGCACCCAACACCATGTCGTCATTGTGTGCATAGACCCCATCTATTGCATCACCATAGGTCTTGATGAATGATTCCATGACTTCTTTTCCCTTTGCCCGGGTAAAGTCACCGGTTTGCGATTCAAGTACTGTAATGCCGGGAAAACTTGCTGAAAGTTCACGGTGAAAGCCGTTCTTGCGGTCATTTGATACCGAAGCTCCAACAGTTCCTTCTAATTCAACCACATTTCCACTGCCACCGAGCAAGCGTCCCATTTCCTTTGCAGCATTCTCGCCTTCAAGGACAAAGTCCGACCCGATAAAGGTAGCATAGAGATCATCTGATACAGCTGCCTTTCGGTCAATAAAGATAACAGGAATACCTGCTTCCTTCGCTTCTGTAAGAACAGCTTCCCAACCTGTCTCTACAACTGGTGGTAGTCCAATAACATCTACGCCGATATCAATAAAAGAACGCAGAGCCTTGATTTGATTTTCTTGTTTTTGCTGTGCATCAGCAAAATGCAATTCAATCCTGTCGCTGTTTTCAGCAGCATACGAACGGATAGATTCCGTTTCAGCATCCCGCCACCCTGACTCTTGACCGATTTGGGCAAAACCCACGACGAGTTTATCATTAGACTTTTCGCTCTCTGCGCCTGCAAACAGCGTAAAACCGATACAACTGAATAAGATCAGTATAAATAGTATCTTCTTGTACATAGTAACCTCCATAATAATAATGTAATTTCATTGTATCAGACAATAGCATGTTGTGTCAAGTAGGGAATGATTATTTGCAGTATATGTTATTGATAATGCTATTGCCATACCACAATCTATGTATAGATGATTGTACAGGGAACAAAAAACGGCAACTCACGAGGGAGTTGCCGTTAGTGCTATTTGTCGTAAGACAGTGAGATGTTATTATTCATCTAAGCCATGGCGAATAATCCATGTCCCATCCTTCCAGTACGTCCTTTGAGTTCCATCGCCAGTTTTTATATATGCATTTCCGTTGTCATGAACCAGAAATTTCCCTTTATCATGTGTTTCAAACGATATATATTTTGGATCTGTAGAATTATTTAACCCCGGACGGATATAGAATGATGCACTATTATCAAACGATGCTGTATTCGACGTAGGTCTGGTTCTTATCTTTGCTGTCGTTCCGTCGCTTGCAATGTAGGCACCCGTGACATTTTTTGATTCAAAAGAAAACATATTATCTTCTCCATTGAGTGCTGCTCGAACTATAAATGTTGCATCGCTTTTATCAAAAGCAGTTGATATATGCGTCTTTTTTAAGATGCTATTCTGATGTCTGAGATACTGATTTCCGAAATTGGACGCTTCAAATGATACCCGAGTATCTACTATGGGTGAGATCTGTTTGAATTCTCGTATGTCTCTGATAACAGTGCCATGTGCTGCAGTACCACTTACACCTCTCTGTACTTCTTTTATAGCACTCCAGTTCGTGTTCTGGTCATTACCCGCTGGACGCCAGAGATCTGAATTCATTGTGAGATCACTATAATAGTATTTTATAGGACTCGTATACTTATCAAAGATAATACGCCATTGTCCATTTGGCTTTTTGTACACTGAAGCTCCTTCAACCCAAGACGGCCACGTTGTCCACAATCCAGTTTTCTGGTAGTCATACGGACCGTCTACTTTTGATGCAGTGACAACCTCTATTTGTTTGGTGGTTTCGTCTTTGATAAATCCAACATATTCTCGTTTCTGTTGGCCATTTTTGGTTATCATCTGTGTTACGAGGAACATATCAATAGTATTTTTGGACACCAATACTTTGACAGATCCATTTTTTTTCACTTTGTCAACATCTATTGGAACCAGATATGTTTTGAAAACACCCTCTGAGTGTCCGCCGCTACCTTTCACGCCTAATGTTACGATAATATAGTACGCATTATCTGCAGGATCTTGAAACCATTCAGGAGCCCAAACATAGTCTATGTTTATACCGTCTACCGTGCCCTTCAGATCTATCTTTTTTTTCTTTGATTTATCAAATTCTATACCATTTGCACTTTCTGCAATGATGAAATGTTTGCTAGTCCAGTCATAGCTTGCAGCAACATTATTGGTGTATGCCATAAGGAATCTATCCTCTGCTACCTGAATAACGCTCGGATCACGGAATGTAAGTCCATCGTCATCATCTCTATATATCTTTGGTGCTATTCGACCAAAAGTCTCACCGTCATATGATTTGTACAGATGCATGTCAAACTGACTTCCTTTCGTGAATGCATGGAATAAGTACGGTCTTATGGTTCCGGTAACTGTGTAAGGTGGTTTTCTTTTCCACTGTGCGTAGAAGGTAGTATGATAGACAACCTTAAAGGTTTTTCCTGCTAGATAAGAGTTCCCTTTTCCATCCGGTCTCTCATTCCATCCCATGAAGAAATAGCCAGGTCGTGATGGTGCCGTAGATATGGTAATGATTGTACCATAGGCTATCTCACTTTCGGTAGGATCGCCCGATGCTCCATTCGGATTGTACGTAACAGTATACTTAGGGGTAGTCCACTGTGCATAGAGTGTTATGCTGTTGTTCTGAATAGTGTAGGTGTCGCCTCTTTCGTAACGCTTGCCGCTTCCATCAGCTTTGGTGTTCCACCCTGAAAAGCTATATTGT
This sequence comes from Spirochaetia bacterium, assembly GCA_964291355.2. GTDB lineage: Bacteria > Spirochaetota > Spirochaetia > WTKD01 > WTKD01. Next base: position 64,263 of record OZ220222.1, read on the forward strand.
GGTTCAAACAATCGTGTTGGTCCTTCAGGAAGAGTAATGACTGTACCAGTTACTCCTGATCGCGTCCCTGGTGCCTTTCCGGTTCCCCCGTTCGGATCGAACGTGACGGTGTATTTCCATTGTGCATAGAAGGTTACATCAGAGAGGGGGATGGTGTATGATGCTCTTGCATCGTAGTTTTGTCCCCTTCCATTTTTCTGTGTATTCCATTTTCCAAAGGCGTAGCCCGGTCGCCATGGTGCCTTAGGGAGGGTAATACTAGTACCATGACCTCCACTTATTGATTGCGTATCAGAGCTGCCATCTCCGTTTCCATCGAAGGAAATGGTGTAACTGATTGGTTCCCATATAATATAGAATGTGATTGCTGTTGTAACAGTGTACGTGTCACCGGGCTTGTAGCCAGTGCCTGTTCCATCTTGCTTTGTATTCCATTCCACAAAACGGTAGTTTGTTCTACTAATCCTCGTTGATCCACTGTTGAGGTAGGGTAATGTGATTGTTGCACCTTTCGCAGATGGTTTGGTAAATGATGATCCGTCTACATTCGTATTGAAGGTTATAGCAACAGGTTCTGTCCACTGTGCATAGAAGGTTACATCACCATTTACTGTATGGGAGGTGCCAGCGGCACGCACTGTCCCTCCTTTTAGTTCTGTACTCCATCCTTTAAAGGACTTCTCATCATCGCTAAAGGCTACCCTTGATGCAGTAGGTAAAGTAATTTTGCTACCCCAATCATGCTGCCTGCGAGTTGTGCTTCCCCATCGAGCTCCGTTTGCATTAAAGGTAATGGTGTAGCGAATTGGATTCCACTGTGCATAGAGGGTTGCATTACCCGTTATGGTGTACGATGCACCGACCTTGCCATCTTTTGTTCCAACTTGCTCTGTGTTCCACCCTGTAAAAGTATGTCCAGTCCGACTTGGAGCAGTCGGGAGGTTAATCGATGTGTCATAGTCTCCCGTCTCGGGGTCTGGAACGGTACTTGTTGCTCCGTTTCCATCAAAGGTAATGGTATAGCTCTTTGCTGTCCACTGTGCATAGAGGGTTGCATTACCCGTTATGGTGTACGATGCACCGACCTTGCCATCTTTTGTTCCAACTTGCTCTGTGTTCCACCCTGTAAAAGTATATCCAGTCCGACTTGGAGCGGGTGGGAGGTTAATAACTGTGTTATAGTTTCCAGTTATTGATGGCGTAGTGGAAGCACCCTCTCCGTTTCCATTGAAATAGATGGTGTAACTGATTGGTTCCCATATAATATAGAATGTGATTGGTGTTGTAACAGTGTACAAGTCATCGACCTGGTAGGAAGTATCATCTCCACCAAGTTGCTTTGTATTCCATTCCTTAAAACGGTAGTTGTTTCTACTAATCGTCGTTACTCCATCGTTGGCTGGTATTTTAATTGTTGCACCTTCAGCATATGTTTTGGTAAATGATGATCCGCTCGTTGCTCCATTCGTATCGAAGGTTATAATAATACTTTTTGCCCACTGTGCATAGAGGGTTGCATGACCCGTTATGGTGTACGATGCACCGACCTTGCCATCTTTTGTTCCAACTTGCTCTGTGTTCCACCCTGTAAAAGTATATCCAGTCCGACTTGGAGCAGTCGGGAGGTTAATAACTGTGTTGTAGTTTCCCGTCATGATGCCTGGAACGGTACTTGTTGCTCCGTTTCCTTCAAAGGTAACGATGTAACTATTCGTTGACCACCGAGCATAGAGGGTTGCATTGCCCTTGATAGTATACGATGCCTTTGCAGCATACCGTGTGCCCGTTCTTCCACCTTGCTCTGTGTTCCACCCTGTAAAAGTATATCCAGTCCGACTTGGAGCGGGTGGGAGGGTAATCGATGTGTCATAGTCTCCCGTCTCGGGGTCTGGAACGGTACTTGTCGCTTCATTTCCATCGAAGGTAATGGTGTAGGAAATTGGGCTCCACCGAGCATAGAGGGTTACATTACCCTTGATAGTATACGATGCCTTTGCAGCATACCGTGTGCCCGTTCTTCCACCTTGCTCTGTGTTCCACCCTGTAAAAGTATATCCAGTCCGACTTGGAGCGGGTGGGAGGGTAATCGATGTGTCATAGTCTCCCGTCTCGGGGTCTGGAACGGTACTTGTCGCTTCATTTCCATCGAAGGTAATGGTGTAGGAAATTGGGCTCCACCGAGCATAGAGGGTTACATTACCCTTGATAGTATACGATGCCTTTGCAGCATACCGTGTGCCCGTTCTTCCACCTTGCTCTGTGTTCCACCCTGTAAAAGTATATCCAGTCCGACTTGGAGCGGGTGGGAGGGTAATCGATGTGTCATAGTCTCCCGTCTCGGGGTCTGGAACGGTACTTGTCGCTTCATTTCCATCGAAGGTAATGGTGTAGGAAATTGGGCTCCACCGAGCATAGAGGGTTACATTACCCTTGATAGTATACGATGCCTTTGCAGCATACCGTGTGCCCGTTCTTCCACCTTGCTCTGTGTTCCACCCTGTAAAAGTATATCCAGTCCGACTTGGAGCGGGTGGGAGGGTAATCGATGTGTCATAGTCTCCCGTCTCGGGGTCTGGAACGGTACTTGTCGCTTCATTTCCATCGAAGGTAATGGTGTAGGAAATTGGGCTCCACCGAGCATAGAGGGTTACATTACCCTTGATAGTATACGATGCCTTTGCAGCATACCGTGTGCCCGTTCTTCCACCTTGCTCTGTGTTCCACCCTGTAAAAGTATATCCAGTCCGACTTGGAGCGGGTGGGAGGGTAATCGATGTGTCATAGTCTCCCGTCTCGGGGTCTGGAACGGTACTTGTCGCTTCATTTCCATCGAAGGTAATGGTGTAGGAAATCGGGCTCCACCGAGCATAGAGGGTTACATTACCCTTGATAGTATACGATGCCTTTGCAGCATACCGTGTGCCCGTTCTTCCACCTTGCTCTGTGTTCCACCCTGTAAAAGTATATCCAGTCCGACTTGGAGCGGGTGGGAGGGTAATCGATGTGTCATAGTCTCCCGTCTCGGGGTCTGGAACGGTACTTGTCGCTTCATTTCCATCGAAGGTAATGGTGTAGGAAATTGGGCTCCACCGAGCATAGAGGGTTACATTACCCTTGATAGTATACGATGCCTTTGCAGCATACCGTGTGCCCGTTCTTCCACCTTGCTCTGTGTTCCACCCTGTAAAAGTATATCCAGTCCGACTTGGAGCGGGTGGGAGGGTAATCGATGTGTCATAGTCTCCCGTCTCGGGGTCTGGAACGGTACTTGTCGCTTCATTTCCATCGAAGGTAATGGTGTAGGAAATTGGGCTCCACCGAGCATAGAGGGTTACATTACCCTTGATAGTATACGATGCCTTTGCAGCATACCGTGTGCCCGTTCTTCCACCTTGCTCTGTGTTCCACCCTGTAAAAGTATATCCAGTCCGACTTGGAGCGGGTGGGAGGGTAATCGATGTGTCATAGTCTCCCGTCATGATGCCTGGAACGGTACTTGTCGCTTCATTTCCATCAAAGGTAATGGTGTAGGAAATTGGGCTCCACCGAGCATAGAGGGTTACATTACCCTTGATAGTATACGATGCCTTTGCATCATACCGTGTGCCCGTTCTTCCACCTTGCTCTGTGTTCCACCCTGTAAAAGTATATCCAGTCCGTGTTGGAGCAGTCGGGAGGGTAATACTAGTACCATGACCTCCTTTTATTTCTTGAGTAGGAGAGCTGTCCGCTCCATTTCCATTGAAGGTAGCTCCGTTTCCATCAAAGGTAATGGTGTAGGAAGCTAGCGTCCACTGTGCATAGAGGGTTGCATTACCCGTTATGGTGTACGATGCATCGACCTTGCCATCTTCTGTTCCAACTTGCTCTGTATTCCACTCTGTAAAAGTATATCCAGTCCGTGTTGGAGCAGCCGGGAGGGTAATCGTTGTGTCATAGTCTCCCGTCATGGGGTCTGGAGCGGTACTTGTTGCTCCATTTCCATCAAAGGTAATGGTGTAGGATGCTGGCTTCCACTGTGCATAAAGTCTCAGATCGGCTGTTACGGTAAGGGTAGAGCCAGCAAGATACGATGTGCCGCTTCCGTCTTCTTGGGTATTCCATCCGGTAAATTCATATCCTGGTCGTTCTTGCTCGGGTTTTTCAAGGGTTATTGCCTCCCCAACTGAATATTCTTTTGATGTCACTTCGTTCCGAGCACCAGTGAATGTTATCTGTGCAGTCTCTGAAACACTTGTCTCGGGGCATCCCGTCAAGACAATGCCAATGAGTAATACGATACTCAATACTATTTTGTGTGCATGTTTGTACATAATAATTCTCCGTTATGATGAACAATGCCCACACAATGTAGTACAAAATAGTATTGCCCGCATGGACAATTGTTTATCTGTTTCTTATGCACCAACAACATCACTGCTGTCGGTGCATCCAATTCTCAATTTCTTAGTATTTCCGTGTTGGTAAATCCTGTGCAGCGGTCTCCATACGATAGACACCCTCAATAGATTTCACCCAGCGCGGTAAGGTCTTTCCGGCCTTTAATTCTGCTGCTGCTTCAAAGAATTGTGGTCCTAATAATGGATTGCATTCCACGGTAACATTCGCTTCACCCTTTTCCATAGCAACAAAGATATCCCGTACTCCATCAATAGATACTGTTTTTACATCTACTGCTGGTCGGTAACCTGCTTCTTTCAAGGCCTCTACAGCACCCAACACCATGTCGTCATTGTGTGCATAGACCCCATCTATTGCATCACCATAGGTCTTGATGAATGATTCCATGACTTCTTTTCCCTTTGCCCGGGTAAAGTCACCGGTTTGCGATTCAAGTACTGTAATGCCGGGAAAACTTGCTGAAAGTTCACGGTGAAAGCCGTTCTTTCGGTCATTTGATACCGAAGCTCCAACAGTTCCTTCTAATTCAACCACATTTCCACTGCCACCGAGCAAGCGTCCCATTTCCTTTGCAGCATTCTCGCCTTCAAGGACAAAGTCCGACCCGATAAAGGTAGCATAGAGATCATCTGATACAGCTGCCTTTCGGTCAATAAAGATAACAGGAATACCTGCTTCCTTCGCTTCTGTAAGAACAGCTTCCCAACCTGTCTCTACAACTGGTGGTAGTCCAATAACATCTACGCCGATATCAATAAAAGAACGCAAGGCCTTGATTTGATTTTCTTGTTTTTGCTGTGCATCAGCAAAATGCAATTCAATCTTGTCGCTGTTTTCAGCAGCATACGAACGGATAGATTCCGTTTCAGCATCCCGCCACCCTGACTCTTGACCGATTTGGGCAAAACCCACGACGAGTTTATCATTAGACTTTTCGCTCTCTGCGCCTGCAAACAGCGTAAAACCGATACAACTGAATAAGATCAGTATAAATAGTATCTTCTTGTACATAGTAACCCCCGTAATAATAATGTGGTCTTATTATATCAGACAATAGCATGTTGTGTCAAGTAGGGAATGATTATTTGCAGTATATGTTATTGATAATGCTATTACCACACTATAATCTATGTATAGATGATTGTATAGAAAAAAACAGCAACTCCCGAGGGAGTTGCTGTTAGTGTGTAGAAACTGGTATGTTATTAGTTCGGATATTTCTGTTTTAAGGCATCTAATTCAGCCTGTGTTATTTGAATAAAGCTACAATGTTTTGCCCCACTTGGTGTACTCACAGTAATTTTCGTGAATGTACTAAAATCTGTTGTTTTCCATGCTTCTAGCGGGTGGTGAAATGGGTCTGCATATATATACCATTCGTTTTTCCCAATGAGTTGAATACTTTCAGCTCCTTCTGTAGGCTTTGTTTCATTTGGAAGAAATACACTTCCATCTCCACCAAATGTAAAGGATGAAGACTCTGGATCCAAAGTTGGTGATTTTATCATTCTATTCCCCATACTAGCCGCTATTGTTCCTGGCTTATGAAAACCATAATACGTATTCTTATGTTTTACGATGTGAAGATCAATAACATGTATATCTGTTTCATAATAGGATTTCACCTTCGCTTCTGTTGTCCCTTTTTTATTTGTGATGTCAGTCCAGTTTGTTGTTGTAAGATAGCGCATCGTATTCAGATGAACATCTGCATTATTAGAATTTTTTCGTCTCACATCGGATGCCCAGAAGACATAGAATTTATCAGTTTCTGGTTCATAATAAAATTCAGGTGCCCATGCTCGATTATCATCTCCTGCTGCATACTCTTTTACCCAGATTACTCCTCCATTCCACGAGAAAAGGTCATCCGATTCCCAATGATAAATATAGGGATGATCCCACCCTCTAGTATGTACCATATGAAATTTACCTCGTGCACGATTAAGAAACGGGTCCCGAATATTTGCAGCACGTTTCGTCTTACTTGCTACTGGATCATTAGGTTCATAATGATTACTTGTATCAGTGCCGAGCGGAATATGGTCATCTGGCACTTTGAATACTGGCTGGTCACTATTCAAGGCAGTCCAATTCTTTGCATCAGTACTATATGCAAAATGCAAGTTCTGTGATGAACTTTTAAAATATGACATGAGATACGCAGTTGCTTTCACCCAATGAGCAGTCAGTTTTACATCGGATTTTAATGTAATGGTACTATACTCCTTATGTATTGTTCCTGCTTCGTCTTTCCACCCTTTGAAGATATATCCTGAGCGTTCCAAGAGTTTTTTGCCGGATACTGTAGTTGATTCACCACTCTTCTTTTTTACACTCTTTGGTACAGTGCCCTTGTCCTTCCCATTTCCATCGTAGGTAAGAGTGTAAAGTAGCGTCCACTGTGCATAGAGGGTTACATCAGAGAGTGGGACGGTGTACGATGCTCCTGCATCGTAGCCTTTTCCCCTTCCATTTCTCTGTGTATTCCATTCTGTAAAGTAGTGGGTATTTCGCGTTGGAGCAGGCGGGAGGGTAATACTAGTACCATGACCTCCACTTATTGATTGCGTATCAGAGCTGCCATCTCCGTTTCCATCGAAGGAAATGGTGTAACTGATTGGTTCCCATATAATATAGAATGTGATTGCTGTTGTAACAGTGTACGTGTCACCGGGCTTGTAGCCAGTGCCTGTTCCATCTTGCTTTGTATTCCATTCCACAAAACGGTAGTTTGTTCTACTAATCCTCGTTGATCCACTGTTGAGGTAGGGTAATGTGATTGTTGCACCTTTCGCAGATGGTTTGGTAAATGATGATCCGTCTACATTCGTATTGAAGGTTATAGCAACAGGTTCTGTCCACTGTGCATAGAAGGTTACATCACCATTTACTGTATGGGAGGTGCCAGCGGCACGCACTGTCCCTCCTTTTAGTTCTGTACTCCATCCTTTAAAGGACTTCTCATCATCGCTAAAGGCTACCCTTGATGCAGTAGGTAAAGTAATTTTGCTACCCCAATCATGCTGCCTGCGAGTTGTGCTTCCCCATCGAGCTCCGTTTGCATTAAAGGTAATGGTATATTTCTTCGGCGTCCACTGTGCATAGAGGGTTACATTACCCTTGATAGTATACGATGCCTTTGCAGCATACCGTGTGCCCGTTCTTCCACCTTGCTCTGTGTTCCACCCTGTAAAAGTATATCCAGTCCGACTTGGAGCGGGTGGGAGGGTAATCGATGTGTCATAGTCTCCCGTCTCGGGGTCTGGAACGGTACTTGTCGCTTCATTTCCATCGAAGGTAATGGTATAGCTCTTTGCTGTCCACTGTGCATAGAGGGTTGCATTACCCGTTATGGTGTACGATGCACCGACCTTGCCATCTTTTGTTCCAACTTGCTCTGTGTTCCACCCTGTAAAAGTATATCCAGTCCGACTTGGAGCAGCCAGGAGGTTAATAACTGTGTTATAGTTTCCAGTTATTGATGGCGTAGTGGAAGCACCCTCTCCGTTTCCTTCAAAGGTAATGGTGTAGGAAGCTAGCGTCCACTGTGCATAGAGGGTTGCATTGCCCTTGATAGTATACGATGCCTTTGCAGCATACCGTGTGCCCGTTCTTCCACCTTGCTCTGTGTTCCACCCTGTAAAAGTATATCCAGTCCGACTTGGAGCGGGTGGGAGGGTAATCGATGTGTCATAGTCTCCCGTCTCGGGGTCTGGAACGGTACTTGTCGCTTCATTTCCATCGAAGGTAATGGTGTAGGAAATTGGGCTCCACCGAGCATAGAGGGTTACATTACCCTTGATAGTATACGATGCCTTTGCAGCATACCGTGTGCCCGTTCTTCCACCTTGCTCTGTGTTCCACCCTGTAAAAGTATATCCAGTCCGACTTGGAGCGGGTGGGAGGGTAATCGATGTGTCATAGTCTCCCGTCTCGGGGTCTGGAACGGTACTTGTCGCTTCATTTCCATCGAAGGTAATGGTGTAGGAAATTGGGCTCCACCGAGCATAGAGGGTTACATTACCCTTGATAGTATACGATGCCTTTGCAGCATACCGTGTGCCCGTTCTTCCACCTTGCTCTGTGTTCCACCCTGTAAAAGTATATCCAGTCCGACTTGGAGCGGGTGGGAGGGTAATCGATGTGTCATAGTCTCCCGTCTCGGGGTCTGGAACGGTACTTGTCGCTTCATTTCCATCGAAGGTAATGGTGTAGGAAATTGGGCTCCACCGAGCATAGAGGGTTACATTACCCTTGATAGTATACGATGCCTTTGCAGCATACCGTGTGCCCGTTCTTCCACCTTGCTCTGTGTTCCACCCTGTAAAAGTATATCCAGTCCGACTTGGAGCGGGTGGGAGGGTAATCGATGTGTCATAGTCTCCCGTCATGATGCCTGGAACGGTACTTGTCGCTTCATTTCCATCGAAGGTAATGGTGTAGGAAATTGGGCTCCACCGAGCATAGAGGGTTACATTACCCTTGATAGTATACGATGCCTTTGCAGCATACCGTGTGCCCGTTCTTCCACCTTGCTCTGTGTTCCACCCTGTAAAAGTATATCCAGTCCGACTTGGAGCGGGTGGGAGGGTAATCGATGTGTCATAGTCTCCCGTCTCGGGGTCTGGAACGGTACTTGTCGCTTCATTTCCATCGAAGGTAATGGTGTAGGAAATTGGGCTCCACCGAGCATAGAGGGTTACATTACCCTTGATAGTATACGATGCCTTTGCAGCATACCGTGTGCCCGTTCTTCCACCTTGCTCTGTGTTCCACCCTGTAAAAGTATATCCAGTCCGACTTGGAGCGGGTGGGAGGGTAATCGATGTGTCATAGTCTCCCGTCTCGGGGTCTGGAACGGTACTTGTCGCTTCATTTCCATCGAAGGTAATGGTGTAGGAAATCGGGCTCCACCGAGCATAGAGGGTTACATTACCCTTGATAGTATACGATGCCTTTGCAGCATACCGTGTGCCCGTTCTTCCACCTTGCTCTGTGTTCCACCCTGTAAAAGTATATCCAGTCCGACTTGGAGCGGGTGGGAGGGTAATCGATGTGTCATAGTCTCCCGTCTCGGGGTCTGGAACGGTACTTGTCGCTTCATTTCCATCGAAGGTAATGGTGTAGGAAATTGGGCTCCACCGAGCATAGAGGGTTACATTACCCTTGATAGTATACGATGCCTTTGCAGCATACCGTGTGCCCGTTCTTCCACCTTGCTCTGTGTTCCACCCTGTAAAAGTATATCCAGTCCGACTTGGAGCGGGTGGGAGGGTAATCGATGTGTCATAGTCTCCCGTCTCGGGGTCTGGAACGGTACTTGTCGCTTCATTTCCATCGAAGGTAATGGTGTAGGAAATTGGGCTCCACCGAGCATAGAGGGTTACATTACCCTTGATAGTATACGATGCCTTTGCAGCATACCGTGTGCCCGTTCTTCCACCTTGCTCTGTGTTCCACCCTGTAAAAGTATATCCAGTCCGTGTTGGAGCGGGTGGGAGGGTAATCGATGTGTCATAGTCTCCCGTCATGATGCCTGGAACGGTACTTGTCGCTTCATTTCCATCGAAGGTAATGGTGTAGGAAATTGGGCTCCACCGAGCATAGAGGGTTACATTACCCTTGATAGTATACGATGCCTTTGCATCATACCGTGTGCCCGTTCTTCCACCTTGCTCTGTGTTCCACCCTGTAAAAGTATATCCAGTCCGACTTGGAGCGGGTGGGAGGGTAATCGATGTGTCATAGTCTCCCGTCATGATGCCTGGAACGGTACTTGTCGCTTCATTTCCATCAAAGGTAATGGTGTAGGAAGCTAGCGTCCACTGTGCATAGAGGGTTGCATCACCCGTTATGGTGTACGATGCATCGACCTTGTGGCCATCATTTCCATCTTTCTTTGTGTTCCACTCTGTAAAAGTATATCCAGTCTGTGTTGGAGCCTTAGGGAGGGTAATACTAGTACCATGACCTCCTTTTATTTCTTGAGTAGGAGAGCTGTCCGCTCCATTTCCATTGAAGGTAGCTCCGTTTCCATCAAAGGTAATGGTGTAGGAAGCTAGCGTCCACTGTGCATAGAGGGTTGCATTACCCGTTATGGTGTACGATGCATCGACCTTGCCATCTTCTGTTCCAACTTGCTCTGTATTCCACTCTGTAAAAGTATATCCAGTCCGTGTTGGAGCAGCCGGGAGGGTAATCGTTGTGTCATAGTCTCCCGTCATGGGGTCTGGAGCGGTACTTGTTGCTCCATTTCCATCAAAGGTAATGGTGTAGGATGCTGGCTTCCACTGTGCATGAACGCTCAGATCGGCTGTTACGGTAAGGGTAGAGCCAGCAAGATACGATGTGCCACTTCCGTCTTCTTGGGTATTCCATCCGGTAAAGACATATCCTGGTCGTTCTTGCTCGGGTTTTTCAAGGGTTATTGCCTCTCCAACTGAATATTCTTTTGATGTCACTTCGTTCCGAGCACCAGTGAATGTTATCTGTGCAGTCTCTGAAACACTTGTCTCGGGACATCCCGCCAAGACAATGCCAATGAGTAATATGATACTCAATACTATTTTGTGTGCATGTTTGTACATGATAATTCTCCGTTATGATGAACAATGCCCACACAATGTAGTACAAAATAGTATTGCCCGCATGGACAATTGTTTATCTGTTTCTTATGCACCAACAACATCACTGCTGTCGGTGCATCCAATTCTCAATTTCTTAGTATTTCCGTGTTGGTAAATCCTGTGCAGCGGTCTCCATACGATAGACACCCTCAATAGATTTCACCCAGCGCGGTAAGGTCTTTCCGGCCTTTAATTCTGCTGCTGCTTCAAAGAATTGTGGTCCTAATAATGGATTGCATTCCACGGTAACATTCGCTTCACCCTTTTCCATAGCAACAAAGATATCCCGTACTCCATCAATAGATACTGTTTTTACATCTACTGCTGGTCGGTAACCTGCTTCTTTCAAGGCCTCTACAGCACCCAACACCATGTCGTCATTGTGTGCATAGACCCCATCTATTGCATCACCATAGGTCTTGATGAATGATTCCATGACTTCTTTTCCCTTTGCCCGGGTAAAGTCACCGGTTTGCGATTCAAGTACTGTAATGCCGGGAAAACTTGCTGAAAGTTCACGGTGAAAGCCGTTCTTGCGGTCATTTGATACCGAAGCTCCAACAGTTCCTTCTAATTCAACCACATTTCCACTGCCACCGAGCAAGCGTCCCATTTCCTTTGCAGCATTCGCGCCTTCAAGGACAAAGTCCGACCCGATAAAGGTAGCATAGAGATCATCTGATACAGCTGCCTTTCGGTCAATAAAGATAACAGGAATACCTGCTTCCTTCGCTTCTGTAAGAACAGCTTCCCAACCTGTCTCCACAACGGGTGGTAGTCCAATAACATCTACGCCGATATCAATAAAAGAACGCAGAGCCTTGATTTGATTTTCTTGTTTTTGCTGTGCATCAGCAAAATGCAATTCAATCGTGTCGCTGTTTTCAGCAGCATACGAACGGATAGATTCCGTTTCAGCATCCCGCCACCCTGACTCTTGACCGATTTGGGCGAAACCCACGACGAGTTTATCATTAGCCCTTTCGCTCTCTGCGCCTGCAAACAGCGTAAAACCGATACAACTGAATAAGATCAGTATAAATAGTATCTTCTTGTACATAGTAACCTCCGTAATAATAATGTGGTCTTATTATATCAGACAATAGCATGTTGTGTCAAGTAGGGAATGATTATTTGCAGTATATGTTATTGATAATGCTATTACCACACCATAATCTATGTATAGATGATTGCATAGGGAACAAAAAACAGCAACTCCCGAGGGAGTTGCTGTTAGTGCTATTTCTGTCTGATACTTTCTAACTATTAGTTACTGAGGTTTTTTAGGTCAATCGTAACTTTCTCCAGACGTGTTCCATTGTGTTTGCGTTCTCCATCAATATAAACAGAGAATCCTCTACCTAGATTGTATTTTGTTCCATCTTTATCCCATATTATGGTCAACATATGTCCATGATATTTTACTCTGTCCAATGCAAAGAAATCCCACGTTGATTGTTCAAGGAGTGGGTCAATCACCAATTCATCGTTACTTGTATCTGCCATTGCAGAACGCACACCAATTAAATCACTAATGATGTGATCATTAAATGCTGAATGGTTGTAATCCTTACCTCTATTTTCCGGTTTTTGTTTTTTATATTCCAATACGGACTTAGCAATCCATGTACCGTTGTCAGGATGTAAATTCTCGTCAATCCAAGGTTGTGTTCGACTAGCTCCTCTGCGATGGCTATCAGAGTAGGTACGCAACTGATCGAGAAAATCCTTCTTTGAAATTATCGTTTGGGAATAATTACGCAAAAGATTTGCCATTGCTTTCAATGTTATTGATGTCGCGAACGGCCAGCTTGGTCCATTCCATAGACATTCATGTTTACTATAATTTATTTTTATATCAAAATTATTATGGCGTCGTTCGGCACTTGTTGGTCCATACTTTGCCTTAAAGCCCTGACTATCAAGCAATTGTGACCATGCTTCTGTATGTCGGGAGTCCGGTATATTAAAATACCATGGAGTGTAACCATGTAATTCACGCACATCAGCAAGTGTGCCATCGTCTTTCAATACCTTAAAGAACTTAGCATTTGTATCCCACAATTTGTCTAACATTTTCGTTTTTAAGGTAGAAGCTTTTGTTGCATAGGTATTTTTGTCTGATGATGCGCCGGCCATTGCAGCAATTTTACTTATTGCCATGGCATCACCATACATATAGGAATTGATTGTGGCTCTTCTGCCATTACCACCAATGCTATATTCCATGCCGTCGTGATTGTCTGTCTGTTTATACAATCCAGCGCCATGCTTGTCGAATTTGTGGTTCCATCCAATGTAATTTGTTTTTAAATTGGATAGATGACCAGTAATAAAAGTTTTTAGATTGTGTGTCTTTGCAAAAGCCAGCATTGAATCAGCCGCCCAGAAACTGTATGTACGCGGGCTTCCTATGGTGAACCAATAGTTAGCATAGGCTTTGAGGTATTTGTCATCATGTAACCAGCGTCCTTCGTAAAAATGATGTCCAGCAGGACAGGAAATGCCGTTATGCTTCCCTGCCCAGCCAACCGTAGGAAGGAATTCTGTAATAAGATATCCTCCCGGATATTGCTTGATATGCTTTCTGAACGTCCACCATCGGAAATAATATGTTTTCTCCAATTCTTTCTCCGGGATATGGAGATAGGGAATGTTTTCTCTGAGAAAATCTATAGCTTTGTTGTTCGGAAAAAGGTTACTAACGTCTTCTGTATCGTCAGTATTGAATTTTTCAATATAGGGTTTTATTAATGTATCCCAGTTGACAACGTCATACTGAGCATACAGGGTAATGTCTTTTGTCAGGCGTATGTTGGCGTTTGGCAGATAGAAAGTCCCTTCGTTACCGTCTTTCCTGGTATTCCACCCGAAAAAAGGATGTCCTGTTTTTACAAGGGTGTTTTTGCCAGGTAGCGTGACGTTTGCCCCGGTTATGGGAGACGGTGGCTCTCCACTTTTTTGTCCATTTCCATCAAAGGTAATGGTGTAGCCTGTTGTCGTCCACTGTGCATAGAGGGTTGTACCAAAGAGTGGGACGGTGTACGATGCTCCTGCATCGTAGCCTTTTCCCCCTCCATTTTTCTGTGTATTCCATTCTGTAAAGTAGTGGATATTTCGCGTTGGACCAGCCGGGAGGGTAATACTAGTACCATGACCTCCACTTATTGATTGCGTATCAGAGCTGTCCTCTCCGTTTCCATCGAAGGAAATGGTGTAAGGGATTGGTTTCCATATAATATAGAATGTGATTGCTGTTGTAACAGTGTACGTGTCACCGGGCTTGTAGCCAGTGCCGCTTCCATCTTGCTTTGTATTCCATTCCACAAAACGGTAGTTTGTTCTACTAATCCTCTCAGTTGATCCACTGTTACTGTTGAGGTAGGGTAATGTGATTGTTGCACCTTTCGCAGATGGTTTGGTAAATTCTGATCCGTGTGTTGCTCCATTCGTTTTGAAGGTTATAGTAACAGGTTCTGTCCACTGTGCAAAGAAGGTTACATCACCATTTACTGTATGGGAGGTGCCAGCGGCACGCACTGTCCCTCCTTTTAGTTCTGTACTCCATCCTTTAAAGGACCTCTTATCATCGCTAAAGGCTACCCTTGATGCAGTAGGTAAAGTAATTTTGCTACCCCAATCATGCTGCCTGCGAGTTGTGCTTCCCCATCGAGCTCCGCTTGGATGAAAGGTAATGGTGTAGCGAATTGGATTCCACTGTGCATAGAGGGTTGCATTACCCGTTATGGTGTACGATGCACCGACCTTGCCATCTTTTGTTCCAACTTGCTCTGTGTTCCACCCTGTAAAAGTATGTCCAGTCCGACTTGGAGCGGGTGGGAGGGTAATCGATGTGTCATAGTCTCCCGTCTTGGGGTCTGGAACGGTACTTGTCGCTTCATTTCCATCGAAGGTAATGGTATAGCTCTTTGCTGTCCACTGTGCATAGAGGGTTGCATTACCCGTTATGGTGTACGATGCACCGACCTTGCCATCTTTTGTTCCAACTTGCTCTGTGTTCCACCCTGTAAAAGTATATCCAGTCCGACTTGGAGCAGTCGGGAGGTTAATAACTGTGTTATAGTTTCCAGTTATTGATGGCGTAGTGGAAGCACCCTCTCCGTTTCCTTCAAAGGTAATGGTGTAGGAAGCTAGCGTCCACTGTGCATAGAGGGTTGCATGACCCGTTATGGTGTACGATGCACCGACCTTGCCATCTTTTGTTCCAACTTGCTCTGTGTTCCACCCTGTAAAAGTATATCCAGTCCGACTTGGAGCAGTCGGGAGGTTAATAACTGTGTTGTAGTTTCCCGTCATGATGCCTGGAACGGTACTTGTTGCTCCGTTTCCTTCAAAGGTAACGATGTAACTATTCGTTGACCACCGAGCATAGAGGGTTGCATTGCCCTTGATAGTATACGATGCCTTTGCAGCATACCGTGTGCCCGTTCTTCCACCTTGCTCTGTGTTCCACCCTGTAAAAGTATATCCAGTCCGACTTGGAGCGGGTGGGAGGGTAATCGATGTGTCATAGTCTCCCGTCTTGGGGTCTGGAACGGTACTTGTCGCTTCATTTCCATCGAAGGTAATGGTGTAGGAAATTGGGCTCCACCGAGCATAGAGGGTTACATTACCCTTGATAGTATACGATGCCTTTGCATCATACCGTGTGCCCGTTCTTCCACCTTGCTCTGTGTTCCACCCTGTAAAAGTATATCCAGTCCGACTTGGAGCGGGTGGGAGGGTAATCGATGTGTCATAGTCTCCCGTCTTGGGGTCTGGAACGGTACTTGTCGCTTCATTTCCATCGAAGGTAATGGTGTAGGAAATTGGGCTCCACCGAGCATAGAGGGTTACATTACCCTTGATAGTATACGATGCCTTTGCAGCATACCGTGTGCCCGTTCTTCCACCTTGCTCTGTGTTCCACCCTGTAAAAGTATATCCAGTCCGACTTGGAGCGGGTGGGAGGGTAATCGATGTGTCATAGTCTCCCGTCTTGGGGTCTGGAACGGTACTTGTCGCTTCATTTCCATCGAAGGTAATGGTGTAGGAAATTGGGCTCCACCGAGCATAGAGGGTTACATTACCCTTGATAGTATACGATGCCTTTGCAGCATACCGTGTGCCCGTTCTTCCACCTTGCTCTGTGTTCCACCCTGTAAAAGTATATCCAGTCCGTGTTGGAGCGGGTGGGAGGGTAATCGATGTGTCATAGTCTCCCGTCTTGGGGTCTGGAACGGTACTTGTCGCTTCATTTCCATCGAAGGTAATGGTGTAGGAAATTGGGCTCCACCGAGCATAGAGGGTTACATTACCCTTGATAGTATACGATGCCTTTGCAGCATACCGTGTGCCCGTTCTTCCACCTTGCTCTGTGTTCCACCCTGTAAAAGTATATCCAGTCCGACTTGGAGCGGGTGGGAGGGTAATCGATGTGTCATAGTCTCCCGTCTCGGGGTCTGGAACGGTACTTGTCGCTTCATTTCCATCAAAGGTAATGGTGTAGGAAATTGGGCTCCACCGAGCATAGAGGGTTGCATCACCCGTTATGGTGTACGATGCATCGACCTTGTCGCCATCATTTCCATCTTTCTTTGTGTTCCACTCTGTAAAAGTATATCCAGTCCGTGTTGGAGCAGTCGGGAGGGTAATACTAGTACCATGACCTCCTTTTATTTCTTGAGTAGGAGAGCTGTCCGCTCCATTTCCATTGAAGGTAGCTCCGTTTCCATCAAAGGTAATGGTGTAGGAAGCTAGCGTCCACTGTGCATAGAGGGTTGCATTACCCGTTATGGTGTACGATGCATCGACCTTGCCATCTTCTGTTCCAACTTGCTCTGTATTCCACTCTGTAAAAGTATATCCAGTCCGTGTTGGAGCAGCCGGGAGGGTAATCGTTGTGTCATAGTCTCCCGTCATGGGGTCTGGAGCGGTACTTGTTGCTCCATTTCCATCAAAGGTAATGGTGTAGGATGCTGGCTTCCACTGTGCATGAACGCTCAGATCGGCTGTTACGGTAAGGGTAGAGCCAGCAAGATACGATGTGCCACTTCCGTCTTCTTGGGTATTCCATCCGCTAAAGACATATCCTGGTCGTTCTTGCTCGGGTTTTTCAAGGGTTATTGCCTCTCCAACTGAATATTCTTTTGATGTCACCTCGCTCCGAGCACCAGTGAATGTTATCTGGGCAGTCTCTGAAACACTTGTCTCGGGACATCCCGCCAAGACAATGCCAATGAGTAATATGATACTCAATACTATTTTGTGTGCATGTTTGTACATGATAATTCTCCGTTATGATGAACAATGCCCACACAATGTAGTACAAAATAGTATTGCCCGCATGGACAATTGTTTATCTGTTTCTTATGCACCAACAACATCACTGCTGTCGGTGCATCCAATTCTCAATTTCTTAGTATTTCCGTGTTGGTAAATCCTGTGCAGCGGTCTCCATACGATAGACACCCTCAATAGATTTCACCCAGCGCGGTAAGGTCTTTCCGGCCTTTAATTCTGCTGCTGCTTCAAAGAATTGTGGTCCTAATAATGGATTGCATTCCACGGTAACATTCGCTTCACCCTTTTCCATAGCAACAAAGATATCCCGTACTCCATCAATAGATACTGTTTTTACATCTACTGCTGGTCGGTAACCTGCTTCTTTCAAGGCCTCTACAGCACCCAACACCATGTCGTCATTGTGTGCATAGACCCCATCTATTGCATCACCATAGGTCTTGATGAATGATTCCATGACTTCTTTTCCCTTTGCCCGGGTAAAGTCACCGGTTTGCGATTCAAGTACTGTAATGCCGGGAAAACTTGCTGAAAGTTCACGGTGAAAGCCGTTCTTGCGGTCATTTGATACCGAAGCTCCAACAGTTCCTTCTAATTCAACCACATTTCCACTGCCACCGAGCAAACGTCCCATTTCCTTTGCAGCATTCTCGCCTTCAAGGACAAAGTCCGACCCGATAAAGGTAGCATAGAGATCATCTGATACAGCTGCCTTTCGGTCAATAAAGATAACAGGAATACCTGCTTCCTTCGCTTCTGTAAGAACAGCTTCCCAACCTGTCTCTACAACTGGTGGTAGTCCAATAACATCTACGCCGATATCAATAAAAGAACGTAGGGCTTTGATTTGATTTTCTTGCTTTTGCTGTGCATCAGCAAAATGCAATTCAATCCTGTCGCTGTTTTCAGCAGCATACGAACGGATAGATTCCGTTTCAGCATCTCGCCACCCTGACTCTTGACCGATTTGGGCAAAACCCACGACGAGTTTATCATTAGCCCTTTCGCTCTCTGCGCCTGCAAACAGCGTAAAACCGATACAACTGAATGAGATCAGTATAAATAGTATCTTCTTATACATAGTAACCTCCGTAATAATAATGTGGTCTTATTATATCAGACAATAGCATGTTGTGTCAAGTAGGGAATGATTATTTGCAGTATATGTTATTGATAATGCTATTGCCAGACCATAATCTATGTATAGATGATTGTATAGGGAACAAAAAACAGCAACTCCCGAGGGAGTTGCTGTTGGTGCTACTTGTCGTAAGACAATGACTTGTATATACCGGCAATACAATTTATTTTCTTATTTTTCGTGTATTTACAGCGATCATTTTTTGTATAACAATAAAAAAACATAAAAGGAGTGCAATAGCAACCTTGGTCCACCACGCGTTCAAATTTTGATAGGTTACAATGGTCTGTATAAGTCCCTGCATTAATGAACCTATTGTTACCCCAAAAACTGAACCAACGCCACCAGTGAGCAAGGCACCACCAATAACAGCAGAAGAAATGGCTTCTAATTCCAGTCCAACATTCTGCAGCGAATATCCTGCCAATGTGTAAAAACTAAACAAAATACCAGCAATAGCAGCACAGAAACCACTTATTGAATAGGCAAGTATACGTGTCCTTTTAGCAGGCAAGCCCATGAGAATGGCAGATTGTTGATTTCCACCAATTGCATAGAAATTTCTTCCAGTTTTGGTATATCGTAGTATGAGAAATACGAATATAACAATAAGAAAGGGGATAAGAGCGTAGTAATAAATCTTTCCACGTATTCCTCCAATGTTTATTTGGGCTTTAGCCAATGCTACTTGAAGAAAAAAAGGATTTTGAATTGCAATAGCACTTCTACTTACAATGGAACATAACGCACGTAGGAAAAACAAACCGGCTAGTGTTACGATGAATGGCTGCAGACGATAAATAACCACAAGATATCCTTGTAGTGTTCCAAAGAGCATTCCAAATGCTAGCATCATGACGATGACAAAAAAGGATGGCATTCCTTCTCGTAACATATATGCTGTTGAGACACCCACAAAGGCCATCATAGAACCAACAGATATGTCGATGCCACCTATGAGAATTACGAAAAAAACACCTATTGTGGCAACGATGAGATGTGCATTATCGTTGAAAAGATTTAAGAAACTTGAGTAACTAAATCCATAAATAAATATTCCTGCCACAAAGACAGAAAGAAATAGCACTACAGCAATGGTTAAGGGCGTGACATGTTTAGATGATAAAAGTATTTGTATGGGATGTTTGTTATGCACGTTTCTTGCTCCTTAGACTTGCTATTTTTCTTTTTAACATTTCGTTGAAACCAGGGGATTGAATGAAACAAATAATGACCACCAAAATTGCTTTGGCTAATTGTATGATCTCAGGAGGAATTTTTAGGGCGTATATAGTAGTTGTAATACTTTGAATAATAAGAGCCCCAATGACACTTGCACCAATGGAAAAAGAACCTCCTGTTAGTAGGTTTCCACTAATCGCAACTGCCAATATTGCATCCAATTCAATCATCAGTCCAGCATTGTTGCTGTCAGCACCGCGGATGCCTGCACTCTCGATCAGCCCAGCAATAGCAGCCGTTGTTCCAGAGAATGCATATACCAGTAATTTGATACGCTTAACGTTTATTCCGGCTAATCTACTTGATGCGGCGTTCATTCCCAAGGATTTGAGAAATAACCCAAACGATGTTTTTTCGGTAAACAGCCAGGCACAGAGTAGTACAATTAAAGCCAGGTAGATAGAAACGGGAAGCCCAAAAATATATCCACCACTTATATAATAATATTCTTCTGAAGCAATGGTAACAATTCTTCCTTTGGTAATTAACTGTGCTATGCCTCGTCCTGCAACCATAAGGATTAACGTTGCCACCATTGGTTGTATATTCACTCGTGATACAAGAAATCCACTCCAACAACCTGCTATCGTACAGGCAATAATTGCAAGTAGTACCGCAATATAGACATTACCACCAAAGATAGGAAATATTTTTTCTCCTACAATACTACATGCTATGGCACCAGAAATTGCCATAATAGAACCGACAGAAATATCAATACCACCGGAAGCTATTACAAATGTCATTCCAATTGCCAGAAGAATGAGCTTACTGCCATTTCGAAGTATATCTATTAACCTTCCAAATAAATGTCCATCAACAATAGTTAGTTTCAGGAATTCTCCTCTACTAATAATTAAATTAAAAAGAAGAATGCTTATAAACACTACAAGAGGCCATAGGATTCTCCATTTTTTTATTCTTTCAAACATACTCATCGTCTATTCTTCTCCTGCAATGGCTTCCATCAACTGACTCTCCGTTAGATCATCGTTCATTATTTCGCCTATTTTTCTTTTGTCTTTCATAATAATCATGCGTTCACAACATCGCATCATCTCATCTATTTCCGACGAGATGAAGATTACCGACATCCCTTCTTCGGCAAGGAGCAAGATTAATTTTTGAATCTCTGCTTTTGCTCCAATATCAATGCCTCTTGTGGGTTCATCGAGTATGAGTAAGGATGGTTGTGTAGCAAGCCAACGGGCAACCACTGCTTTTTGTTGATTGCCGCCACTTAAATTTTTGATGGCTTGATCTTTTGAGCTTGCTTTTATCTGCAGCATGTCAATATATTTATCTGCAATTTCAGCTGCCTCACGCCGGTTTATTGGTTTCATCATCCCTCTTTTTGTTTGTAGTGCAAGGATAATATTGTCTTGAATCGATAGATCGGGTACAATGCCTTCTAGTTTTCTATCTTCCGGACAAAATGCCATGCCATTGCGAATTGCCGTGATTGGACCATCTAATCTTAGTAATTTTCCACGGAACATCAATGTGCCATTCTCCATTTTATCTGCACCATAAATTAGTCGCGCCACTTCACTACGTCCTGATCCTAATAATCCAGCAAAGCCAAGAACCTCACCCTCATGAACACACATATTGATGGGATGTAATTTCCCCATGCTATCAATAGCATTATTAATGGAAACGAAAACATCCTGATTGTTGTTCTTCTCGGTTGTTTTTTGATGAGTTTCGATGAGCTCGTTATAATCTTTTCCCACCATTTTTGCAACCAGCTGCACTTTATTGAGCTCGTGTACTGACTCTGAACATATATAATGACCATTACGCAAGACAGTTATTTTGTCACAAACTTCGTATACCTGGTCAAGAAAGTGGGTGACAAAAATAATGCCCATATTACGTGCTTTCAAGGTCTTCATGACCTCAAATAATTTATCCACCTCAGCGGTGGTTAGAGATGATGTTGGTTCATCTAGTACCAATACTTTGGCTGATATATCACAGGCACGAGCAATAGCCACCATTTGTTGAATTGCCGTTGAATAGGATTCTAAATTTTTGGTAACATCTATATCAATGTTCAGAGATAATAATATACTTTTTGCTGCTTTATTCATCTCATCCCATTGAATGAGTCCAAACTTGTTGCGTGGTTGTCTATTAATAAAAATATTCTCAGCAACTGTTATATTGGGACAAAGATTCACTTCTTGGTAGACAGTGCTTATCCCTTTTTTTTGTGCATCAGCAGGATTCTTACAGTGAATAGAATGTCCTGCCAGATCGATATTTCCTTCGGTAAAATGTTCTGCACCGGTTAGTACTTTTATGAGAGTAGATTTTCCAGCTCCATTCTCTCCAAGCAATGCATGTATTTCCCCCTCATGCAAAGTAAATTCAACATTACGTAATGCTTGAACTGGACCAAAAGATTTGGAAACATCTGTTATTTTGAGGAGCGGGGTATCCGCCATATTATTCTCCTTATTTTTTGTCCGATTTGGACACACCCCTTGATGGGTTCGTTGAATATCACACTCTTCGCTCCAGCAAATAGTGCAAAACTGGTACAACTGAATAAATTCCGCATAGACAGCATCTTCTTATACATAGTAACCTCCATGAAAATTGTGTCCTAAGTGTATAATAAATAATGTCATATTGCAATGTCGCAGGCATTATTTTGTGTTATGTACGATGTTACATAGTGCATCAGCAACGGTCTTTTGTGTTGTCCAGTAGCAATACCACTTTTTACTCGTTATTCTTATATTCCTGAATGTTTGTCATAATTCGCAGAATCATCTTGCGAGGCATAAAACGCTGCAGAAACACAAGCAAACGAAAGGGGGCATTGAAAATAATGATTCTACGTTTTTTTTGCAGCTGCCGCCATGCATATTTTACAAGAGCATGGGCATCGGGATTACTCGCACGGTCGAAGAGGGGGAAGGGGCGGTTTTCCTTTGCATCCAAGCTCCTTGCAACATTGCCAAACTCTGTTTTGATGGGACCCGGGCAGAGCACCGAAACCTGTATATTTGTTCTGCGCAGCTCCTCAGCCAGTGCCTGCGATAAAGAGAGCACAAAGGCCTTAGTAGCATAGTAGACAGCCATGTAGGGACCCGGCTGGAAGCCAGCAACGGATGCTACATTCAGGATGATGCCCGCATTATTGCGTATCATATCGGGCAGAAGGCGATGGGTCAGCTCGGTCAATGCCGAAACATTCACCCGTATCATATCCAGTAGCATGGGGAGAGATGCCTGATGGAAGGGATGCCAATTCCCAAAACCCGCATTGTTTATAAGGAGGGATATCTCAATGCCGGATTCTTTAAGATTTTCGCAGATGCTATCCAGAGCATCCTGCTCTGACAGATCGGCAGAAATAATATGAGAACTGCGATTGTATTTCTGGTGAATTTCTTCGGCCAGTTCACGGAGATGTTCCTCTCTTCTGGCACAGAGGACTGTATCATAGCCCTCTCGTGCGCAGACAAGGGCAAATTCCCTGCCGATGCCACTAGAACTACCAGTAATGAGTGCCCATTTCGTTGTTCCTGCTGCTGGTTTCACTATTAATCTATGCTCCTTATTGCTGATCTCGCTATCGGTATTTCTTTATCGTACTGTCGCCAAACATTGTGCACTATGATCTAAAGCGGCAACACGGTTTTCTTATTATCAAGATCGGGATAGTCCTTAACTGCCTCGCTGATCTTCTGTTCGTTTGCCATAACGGCAATGCTCCCCTCTGCAATCTTTGCTTGTAACCGTTCGGCTGCCTTTTGAACATCGGCAGGGCTAATCTTGAGTAAATTATCGCGTGCAATCTGTCGCATGTCATCACTGATGTCGTGTAGGTAGCGGTTGAAATTCATATCACCCTGTCTCTGTGGAGAAAGTGACTGTAGGTCGTTTCCGATAATGCTAAACAGTGCCAGATCTATATCATGCATGCTCTGTTCCTTGCGAGCATACTCCTCCAGTGCCTGATGGAAAACCGTCAAGCTGCGCTCAAGATGAGGATCGCGGTAGGATATGAAGGAAAAAATCCCCTCTCGTGGCCTGCAAACGGCAAAGCCCCCGTAGGCGCCCCCCTCCATACGGATCTTCTGCCAGAGATAATCGGCTGCCATCAGATGTGCCAGCACTCGTTCAGCGGCAGATTCGTGGCTGGAGTATGGCGCAGCGGGTAGTATGAGCCCAACATGAGAGATACTCGCGGGAACAATGAGTGATTCTGCAGGAATGCGCTCATCCGGCATCAGTTGTATTCCACTTTGTGCACGTAGGTCCTTTCCCTGAGAGGGGAGGGAGGCAATAAGGCTTCCCACATGCTGTGTAATTGCTGAATAATTCTTCTCAGAACAGGTCAATGATATCGTTAATCGGTCAGCAGTAAAGATCTTCTGCCGCATCTGCATGAGATTGTCTGCAACGGAATCCGCCTGCATATTTTGCAGATAGAAGAGCTGTTCAATTCCATGCCAGCAGTCTTCTAAGCGGGACTGTGCCGATATATTCCGTCCGCCCCGCATCATCAAGAAATGATGCCCATCAGGAATAACAGAAGAAATAATGCCATTCTGTGTTTCCAGCAGGGAATCCTGCAAGCGACTCGCATGCTTAAAGTTTGCCTGTAGAAGGACGCGGGAGAGTATCTTGCAGGCATCAGCAAAGAGATGGCTCAGCACCTTAGTCTGTATGAAGATCATCGGGCGCAGATGCCCCATATTATTCTTCATCTGTGCATCGCATCCGATATTACAGTAGATCCCACCCGTTCGAAAGCTGATTTCACTTGCAAGATCTTCTGGGCTCATATCTTCCAAACCACATTCGGTTAGGGCAGAGCCAAAGAGTGGCAGGAGGGATAGCTCGTTATCGGTAATATCTCCTACATCGAAGGCACATTGTAAATAGACAATATCATTGCTAAACAGGGGTGTGTACACTATGGGAGTTTGTTGGAGTTCTTGTTTCTCCCAATGTAGCTTCTCAACCTCTGTTGGCACATCCTTGCGCTGAAGAAATGGAATGGAAGCAAGGTCTTCGGGGCTGTCAGGTTGTTGCTGTAGCTGATCCAGAGCAGCGGCCTCATCCTGTATCTGTTGCTTGTCGCCATCATTCATAGCGGAGAGCTGTTTTTTCAGCTTGTCTTTAATCGCAATTGCTTCCTTCTCCTGCAAATCGTTATCGGGATACACCGTTAGCTGGGAGCGATTGGTGTTATCGAGAAACCATGGTTTGATTAATTGCTGTAAATATGCGGGATTATCTTTAACAGTCTGTTTCAGCTCTACCAAGACCTCATTGGTTTTTAATGCCTCACACGGATTACTGTGATATGTCCATGCACGCATGATCCTTCCGAGTATGCTCAGGGAGGCACTGTGCCCGCTCCGTAGCTCTCGGTAGATAATCTCTGCACGTCGCAGGGTTGCCTCTATGTTTTTTTCTGTAAACCCCTCGCTGTATATTTTCCGTAATGTATCCATGATGCATTGTTCAATGGCTCCAGCATGTTCACGGCGACTGCCCTCTAGTCCAACAGAAAATAAAGTCCAGTGAAGATCTGTTTCACAGCCGCTGAATTGGGTAAGACTCTCACCCAGCTTAGACTCAATCAATGCCTTGTACAGTGGTGCCGCAGCATTTCCTATAAGCAATTCGTTGAGAACAGCAAGGGAGAGGAGCTGTTTTTTATCCGTAACCGGAAAAAGCCGCCAATTCAGCGAGACAGAAGATTTTTCCTGTCCTGATGAGCTGGGGTAGGGGACTTCCAATGTTAGGGGCTTGTCCTTATCGGGCTCCTCCATATTCCTGAGTAGATGATGATGAGCATCCTGTCGGGTAAAGGAAGGGAGAATCTCTGTTTCCACTATCTCTAGGAAGGGCTCCATATCAATATCTCCATATAGGAATAACAGGGCATTCGAGGGGTGATAGAATTTCTTATGGAAGTTAATGAATTCCTCGTAGCTCAGATTGGGTATTTCATCGGGGGCCCCACCGTAATCGTAGGCATAGGGGGCGTGGGCAAAGAGAGAAGGCAGGCAATGGCGCATGGCAACCCCGTCATGGCTTGAATAATTTCCCTTCATCTCATTATAGACAATGCCGTGGATATTCAACATACCATCCTCTAAACGCAGATGATGCCCCTCTTGCTGGAACATAGATTTTCGGAGCAGGGGGAAGAAAACCGCATCTCCGTAAACCCTCATGATATTCAGTAGATCGGCCTGAACGGCAGATGATGCTGGATAGAGGGTACGGTCGGGATAGGTCATTGCATTAAGGAATGTATTCATGCTCCCCTTCGCTAGCTGGACAAAGGGATCCTTAACGGGATATTTTTTCGATCCACAGAGAACGCTGTGTTCCAGAATATGTGCAACACCTCGTGAATTTTCGGGAACAGTGCGAAAACAAAAAGAGAACAAGGCCTCTTTGTCAGCATTCTTTATCTGGAAAATTTCAAAACCAGTTTCTTCGTGTTGTACATAACGTACAACTCCATCTACTTCATCAATATGTTGCTCATCAAGCACAGTAAATCCCATCAGTACTCCTCCTCATTGGTTTATTTGTATTTGGGGATTGATTATTTTACATTCACTCTATACTATGGTACCATAGTAGTGAACATGAGTAGTTCTGTCAATAATATTGCCTTTTATCGTGAGGAAATTCGCAAACATCGCGAATATTTATTAGCTAATCTCGTAATGATAGCCGAGGTCCCAGCACCGACATTCCAAGAATTACGTCGCGGGGAATTATTGCTCGATCGCATGGTAGATAGTGATTTAACCGTAACAGACTGTGCAATAGATGATGTCGGCAATGTAATTGGTTACCTCCCCGGCAGCGGCGGACGGAAGACCATACTTGTGAGTGCTCACCAGGACACCAATTTTTCGGAAACGGACGATCATACGGTGGTTGTTCATCCGAGCTATCTTACTGGTGTGGGGCTAGCAGATAATGGACTTGGTTTGGCAACCCTCGTATCTCTCCCGCGTTTGCTTAAGGCAATGAACATTCAACTCTCATCAAACATCGTTCTTCTTGCCTCCAGCCAGAGTCTTGGCAAGGGCAACCTGGGCGGGATACAAAACTATCTTGACGGAACCGATGCCATGCCTGATACTGCAATCTGTCTTGAGGGTTACCCACTAGGGAGAATAAGTTGTCTCTCCATAGGCATGTTACGCGGGCAAATACGTTACCATGTTCCAGATTCCTACGATTGGACGCGCTTCGGCGCGAGCGGTGCCATTGTCAGCATCAATGAAATTATCAACCGCATCCTGGAGATCCCCTGTCCACAGCGTCCCCGCACCTCCATTGTTCTCAATAGATTGGAAAGTATTGCCGCATACAATACCATACCAGGGGATGCGCGACTGCAGCTGGAGATTCGGAGCGATTCCATAGACATGGTCAAAACATTGCAAACAAAGATAGAAAATATATGTGCTGAGGCAGCTGCCAAGAGTGGAGCTGAGGTTTCATTTGAAGAAATTGCCCGCCGACATCCCGGCAACCTCCCCGTAGCACACCCTTTGGTAGCAGATACATTAAAAATTTTCGGCATGTTAGAAATAGAAGCACGGATGATACCCAGTACGTCGGAATTAACTGCCTTCATGGTGCGCAACATTCCGGCCATCACCATAGGACTGAGTCAAGCAGAGTATTATAACACGCATCAGGAACGCCTAGCGATAGAGCCGCTTTTCGATGGAGTAACACAGTTAATAGCCCTTCTCCAGTCCATAGATAGTCAATGGGAGGATAACAATGATTGATCACAATACATGGTTGAATAGCCATACCTTCCATTATTCGAAATTTTCCGATCTACCAAAACTTATTCGGGAAAAGGAAAAGCAGAAGCTAAAAATTTCAGTTTGTATTCCTACCCTGAACGAAGAAAAGACCATAGGCAAAGAGGTTGTCATCTTCCGTTCCGAGCTTATGCAGCGACATCCACTGGTTGACGAGTTGGCGGTTATTGATTCGGGTTCAACAGACAAGACAGTAGAGATAGCAGCTTCCTTTGGAGCGGATGTTTATTCTGCTTCGGAGATTATACCGAGTCTCGGGGAAAGGCGGGGAAAGGGAGAAAATCTATGGAAGGCAGTGTATCAGCTGAGCGGAGACATCATCGTATACATCGATGCCGATATCCGCAACGTCCATCCCCGCTTTATATATGGGCTCGTTGCTCCCCTTATCTACAATCCAAAGATACAGTATGTAAAGGCCTTTTATGAGAGACCGCTCTCGGATAGTGGGGTAACCCGTCCCTCTGGAGGTGGAAGGGTTACGGAAATATTGATTCGTCCGCTCCTGTCCCTCTTTTTTCCCGATCTTACGGCTATCATTCAACCGCTTTCGGGCGAATATGCAGTGCGTCGAGGAGTGCTCGAGGAGATACCCTTTCCCATTGGCTATGGAGTGGAGACCTCTCATTTGCTCGATGTATACATCAAACATGGTATGGAGGCCTTTGCTCAGACCGATCTAGAACAGCGTATACATCGCAATCAGGATACAAAAAGTCTTGGACGAATGGCATTTAGCATTTTGCAGGTGTTTTTACAACGTGCAGAAACACTTGGTGTTGTATCTGTACAACAAAAAATATCGCAGGTACTGCATCAGTTTAATCGATCCGAAGATGGGCACCGCCTACAAGACAATACGATTATTCCAGAAGAGCGGCCGGCAATGAATACCATAGAAGAATATAGAAAAAAATGGCATCACCAAAAAGAATGATGCCACACAAAGGAGGAAACATGAGTAATGATTGATGATTTGTTACGTGAAGAACGGGTATTTCATCCGCCTGAGGATTTTGTGCAAAAAGCCCGGGTAACAACAGGGCAGTTACACCAGCAAGCCGATGAAAATAGCGAGCGATACTGGGAGGAACAAGCCAAGGAATTACATTGGTTTCAGCCATGGCAGACGGTTATGGATTGGAATCCTCCCCATGTACAATGGTTTACGGGTGGCAAGCTGAACATCTGCTATAACTGTCTTGACCGGCATCTTTCCGGACCCCGAAGACATAAGGCAGCCATTGTATGGGAAGGCGAAGAGGGCGAGCAAAAAACCTTTACCTATCTTAGTCTTCATCGCGAAGTCTGCAAATTTGCCCATGCATTACAAAACAAGCTCGGCATACAGCTTGGAGATCGGGTAGCAATCTACATGCCCATGATACCTGAGGCAATTATTGCCATGTTGGCCTGTGCCCGGATTGGTGCGATACATAGCGTCGTTTTTGCAGGATTTTCTTCGGACTCACTTGCAGATCGGATTAACGATTCTGAATGTAAGCTGCTCATTACTGCCGATGGTTGTCGAAGGCGAGGCAAGGTTATCCCCCTTAAGTCCAATGCAGATCAGGCACTTGAGCAATGCCCCAGTATTGAGAATGTCGTCGTAGTCCGGGCAATTCCCACTGAAGACATGCCAAACATAGAGGAAGGTCGTGACCACTGGTATCATCATCTTATGGATCATGATGTTGTTGATTGTCCGGCAGTAGAAATGGATGCAGAGGATCCCCTGTTCATTCTCTATACATCAGGAACGACAGGAAAACCTAAGGGCATTGTGCACACTACAGGTGGCTACGCTGTAGGTGCCCAGACAAGTTGTAAATATGTTTTTGATATGCGTGATGATGATATGTTCTGGTGCACTGCTGATGTCGGATGGATAACTGGACATAGTTACATTGTCTATGGTCCCCTCCTTTGTGCTGCAACGGTTCTCGTCTATGAAGGTTCACCTGACTATCCCGACAAAGACAGATTCTGGCGTCTTATTGATGATCACCAGGTAAGTATATTCTATACCGCACCGACAGCAATACGTACATTCATGAAATGGGGAGCGCAGTATCCGAAAAAATATCGTCTCGACAGTCTTCGACTTCTTGGTTCCGTTGGTGAACCAATCAATCCCGAAGCTTGGATGTGGTATTACACACACATCGGTCGGGAAAATGCCCCCATTGTTGATACCTGGTGGCAGACAGAAACGGGATCAATAATGATTAGCGGTCTGCCCGGGCTCAATCCGATGCGTCCCGGCTATGCAGGGAAGGCGCTGCCGGGGGTAGCAGCGACCATACTAGACGAAGATGGGAAGGAGATCTGGGATGGTAGCGGACTTCTTGCCATCATGAAACCATGGCCATCAATAGCAAGAACCATCTGGGGAGATGATGAGCGGTATATCAAAACCTATTTCTCAAAATGGAATAGCAGTGTGTATTTTCCGGGTGATGGAGCAAAAAGGGCTGCCGATAATTACATGATGGTACTTGGTCGTATTGACGATGTACTCAATGTGTCAGGCCATCGCATCAGCACGATGGAGGTGGAATCCGCATTGGTGGATCATCCTTCAGTCGCAGAAGCAGCTGTTGTTGGTAAAACACATGATATCAAGGGACAGGGCATTGTTGCCTTTGTTACTCTCAAAGCAGATGTGTCAATGCACAGCAATTTACAACAAGAAATAAAAGAACATGTTGCAAACAAAATTGGCTCACTTGCTCGTCCCGAAGATATTTGTTTTACTGCAGACCTCCCAAAAACACGATCGGGAAAGATAATGAGACGATTACTCAAGGATGTTGCCGAGGGACGGGTATTAGGAGACATTACGACTCTTGCAGATGCCTCTGTAGTGGAAAATCTTCGTAGGACCTACGAGGCACATGAGTAGCCATTTTTTCAGATGCTTTCTATACAGAAATAAACCGAAAGCATCACTGTAGCAAAGACATCACCCTGCCTGGGTTAGGAAGCGATCCAATGAGTTTGCAAAATTCGCGTTCTTATCCTTGTGCGGGGATGAGCGCCGTAGCCCGGCATCACGCAAATACATACTGAAGCCCCGTTCGCTTACTCGCTCGCCTATGCTCTCTGCGTTAAAGACATGCCCATAATCATTCATTACAGCAATGCCCAGTTCAAGAAGCCGTGAAGCAAGCGGAATATCACGAGTAATTACAAGATCTCCGGCTTCTGCATGTTCAATAATGGCATTGTCAGTTGCCTCAGGGTCAGGGGAAACGACTAAGCCCTGTATTGTATCTACTGCTGCTGTAGCTGGGTCGGCATTCTGCTGTTGTTGCATATGCCGAGACTCTGTCGGTAGTTTGGATGCCTGGTTTGCAATAAAAAGTAGGGCAATATCATTCTTCCTACCACCTACCCTGCGGAGGAGGATATCTCTGGCATATCGAGAACAAGAATCAGCATCGATAATAATTCGAATCATGATTGCATCAATAATTGTCCTGCTGCGCCCGGGCAGGATGCCCGGTATAGTATCGCTGCTTCGGCATCCGTATTTGAGAATTGTATATCAGCTGTCTTAGGAGGGATGTATATTGAATCCCCCTTCTGTAGCTGCATGCTGGAATCCGCTGCTCTGAGGGTGAGATTACCATGTATACAGAGAAGAATTTCAGGAAGGGGCAGACGTTTGCCCTGTACTCGGGAAGTAGCAGGAATATCAATGCGAGAGAGCTCGAATTCCTCTGCCATGATGGGATACAGCTGCTCGCACTGTGATGCAGGAGCGGGCTGTAATATCTGTGGCGAATGTGGTTCAAAGGAAGCCACCTTAAGAAGCTCATCAACATCTACCGGTTTTTTCGTACACCCAGCCCGCAGGACATTATCCGATGGAGCCATTATTTCTAAGC
This sequence comes from Spirochaetia bacterium, assembly GCA_964291355.2. Classification (GTDB taxonomy): domain Bacteria; phylum Spirochaetota; class Spirochaetia; order WTKD01; family WTKD01. The sequence goes on from OZ220222.1 coordinate 95,713, forward strand.
CGCTTCCTTGGAGATATGCATGTATTTCTCGTGGAGCTATGAACAAACCCTCACCGGGTTCAAGCCGAACGAGATTAAGAAAGAGCGGAGCAACACAGCTGATATCGTTGGGAAAATATTCTGACAAAGCAGTAATCCACCAAAATTTGTCATGTGATGCCCTGCTATGTAACTCTGCATAGGAACAGAGATCCGCAATGCATTGTTGGGGCTCTTCCAAACTCAGAACTCTTCGGAATACATCTGCAATCTGATTTTCCCTACCAGCTTCCAATACCTTCTCTCGGAAAATGGGAATGGCAGCAAGGTCTGCCACTATATCATTTGTATTGCGAAAGGAGCAGAGTGCATAAACCCTGTTCAGTGCAGCGAGCATTTCTGGTTTATGGTTTCTATCTCGGTACAAACGGGGACGGTGCTCTGAGATCTCTTCTCGTGCATATCCTGCCTCGGCCTGCTTTTTATCGGGGTGTAGCTGTATGGACAGGGGTAGTCGGGATGAAAGCAGCTTAAACAGGAAGGGCAAATCCGTAGCCATATCCTCTTGTAGTTGATCTGCGAGAGGGATCTTTCCCGCATCAGTAATAATGTATGACGGGGCTGATGCATGTGTTCCCATCCATAACTCAGCGTAGGGAATTTCTTTATGGTTTGATATCCCCAATAGATTAGGTATTATATCAGTCGTTCCCCAGTCGTAATGTTGAACTTCGTTCTGCAATCGAAAAAAACGCATATAAAATTATATCACTATTTGTTATATTTATTTGTATTTCTTATGTGGGCATTGACAAAGCGACTGTTAGCTGGTAACGTACAATAAATCAGTATTTTTTTGTCATAGTTATAACCTGGGGGGGCGGTTTGAATGAAGGAGGATCTTAACTATGGAGTATGGGGTTATAGGATTTCTTAAAGGTTTTTTTGCAGGTGGTAGAATTGGCAAGGTACGTATTGTGCCTATATCCCTGAAGGTTGCGGTACTTTTTTTCATACTCTTATCCGCATCAAATTTCATCTCAAATTATCTCAACTTACTGTTAAACCAACGAGAGCATGTTCGCTTGCGAAGAATATTGATGGTTAGAGATCTGGAGAGGGTTCTGGTTTTTTCGTCAGAACAATTTCAAAAAGAGATTCTCGCATTTAATCAATCACGGGCGGTGTCACTAGAAAATGTTCAGGGACATGCACGATTATATCTTACAAAGGAAAATGCCCTCTTCCTCGGTGTTTCTGATAATGGACAAATACATTTTCTTGCCGGGCCAGAGAATGAGCCCCGCAGCTTTTTTTCTGATAGCGAGTGCTTACAGCGGATGAAGGAGACGAAAAACAAAGGAGGAGCCCTGACTTTCACGCTATTTGACCGTCTGTACTATGGGGTATATAAATACAATTCGCTCTTGGACATGCATTTTATTCGTGCGGAGGTCTACACAGATTTTACAGCAACCAGCCAGAGTATCTTTACGAATGTCTTACTTCTTATAACAGTACTCACCATATTTTGTGCAATCATTGGAATCTATTCTATTCATTATTTGCTACGGTATATTAAGATATTGACCAGTTCCCTGCATTCCATACAAGAGAGCAAGCAACTACGACTTATTGACATACAAGGAGCAGCAAATGATGACATTACCTATCTTGCCACGACCTTTAATGCCCTATCGACAAAGGTGGAGCGACTAGTAACGACATTCAAATGCTTTGTTGCCCGCGATGTTGCGAGGCAGGCATACGAGGGGGTTATCCCGCGGGGTGGGCAGAGAAGAGATCTTGTAGTACTCTTTACTGATATACCGCAGTTTTCGCGAATGACAGAAATACTTGGACCGGATGTCATCACCTTGCTCAACGCACATTACAAGCAAGTTATCAACGCCATTCACAGCTGGGAAGGTGATATTAATTCAATTATTGGAGATGCCTTGCTGGCAATATTTGGACTCTTTGGTTCAAACTCCGATGCCACAGAAAATCAGCATGGCTTTGCTGCTCTGAAATACCACCAATCAATCAGCGCAGCATTTGCAATACAGCGCTGCATATCCCCCCTACTGAAGAAGATACACATGAATATCGGAATAGGCATTGATGGTGGGGAAGTCTTCTATGGCACAATTGGAGCACCCTCTCGGATGACAAATACAGTCATTGGAGATCAAGTGAATTTTGCATCCCGTCTCGAAGGGTTGACGCGTTGGTATCAAGTTCCCATTATTTGTTCGGACATTGTTCGACGAAATGCAGAAGAGTATTTTAACCATGACTTTTATTTCTTAGAATTGGACACCGTTATTGTGCATGGGAAGACCACTGAACAAAAGGTGTATTGGGTTATGGAGAAACAACAGATGGATGATGAGCTCAAGCAGCAAGTCATGATATTTACCCATGGCCTGCATCTGTATTACGGCGGGCAATGGTCTGATGCGAAAAAAATATTTGCAGCGTGCACACTCCCGCCAAAAGACGTCTTTATTCGTCGCATAGCAACAATGGAAATTCCTCCCAAGAATTGGAATGGTGTATGGATAATGAAGACAAAGTAGAACAGCAATACATTATACAACAACTGATTCTCGAAAGTGAACAAAGCATGTTATCGGATGCCGGAGGGGAGTACGGAGATCATCCACCCCGATATAACGTACATGAAGAGTTTGGCAAAACAGCTCGTAATAAGAATTGGCGTGTTAGGATACTCATTTTGCTACTACTGGTATGTTGTATATGTGGGGCTACCCTTATGTATTTTTTTACAGAGAAGCATTATGCAGATACATCAGTGGATATCCTCTTGATACAAACGACAGATTTACGAGAGCATATTCAAATTCTCATCAGGCAGTTTCGAAACGAAATTAGCAGAGCAAAAAATGAGCGTGAAATTTTGACCAATAGGTTGAATGCACGATTAAAGGAACTAGAGGAAAATTATTTTGAAGATATCAACAATCTTCTCTTGGCACCAGTAAACATACAGGCAAAAGAACAACAAAAACTGGAAGAACGGCACATATTATCCCGTGAAATTCTTAATGAAGACTATTTACTTCGTATTCACGAGCTTGAAGTAATCATTGAACAAACAAGCAAAATACAAGTGCTATTGGAACAGATCATTACATCCTCTGATGAGCAAGTTTTGGGGGAATTGGAACTTCGGAGACTTATTATTCGGGGAGTAGAACAGCATCTGGCAGCTGCTATCAATGAACATAATCTGCTTATTGATGAGAAATTGAAGAAGCAGGATGAGATACAAGCCGCATTTGTAGCGCGTATTAATGATCTTCAGTTGAAAGCTTCTATTGCTAATTTTCAGGACGTTCTCAGGACACTTCGCCAAGAACAGGTTAAGCAGCAAGAGAAACTGGAGCATGAATATGACGTAAAAATTACGCAGCATAATATCATCGTCATGCACATTAGAAATCTTTTAAGTCGTCTTCAGGAAAATCTGTTTATAGATTGAAAATTGCAGTTGTGATACCATATAATTACTTGTATAATGTTGTCTTTTAATGTACTATTGCTTATGTTGTTATAGACACAGGTTGTATAAGGATGTAACAAAAGGAATAGTAGTATGGGGAGTTTTATCGACAGAATTTTAGGTGAGAAGATTGGCACGACTCGTGTTGTTCCTATTTCTTTAAAAGCTACATTGGTATTTTCTGTACTTTTATTGGCATCCAATTTCACCACTAACTATCTTAATTTCATCTTAAATCAGGAAGATCAATTACGGCTATTACGTTTGGTCATGATTCGAGACCTAGAAAATACCCTTGATTATGCATCGACCCAGTACGAAATCAGTGTATTCAACGATGATCGCGAGAGTGCCATCAATGGCATTATAGAAAATGCGATGGTCCGTCTGTCAGGCGAACGGTCGTTGGTGCTGGGAGTGGGGACAGACGGTAGCATGTCCTTTCTTGCAGGCAAAGGTGATGTCCAACCAGAAGACTTTGACGATTCTGAGGCCCTTGAGTTCATGAATACCAAGCTGGAGACGGGTGGGGCAGTGTCATTTAACTATAGTGGCTATAAATATTACGCTGTTTTCAAATATAGCCAGATCTGGGACATGCACTTTATTCGGGCAGAAGAGAATAACGAATTTCAATCCTCGACACGGCGTATATTTTTTAATGTTTCCATCCTCATCATCATCCTGACGGTACTCTGTATGGTTATCGGAATTTATGTTATCAATTATATTTTCCGCTTTATACGGGTATTAACCAGCTCTATTATTGCCATGCAACGGCAACAGAAATTAAGAATGATAGATATGGCAGATGCAAGTAGCGACAATGTAACCTATCTCGGCATAGCATTCAATGCTCTTTCAACAACAGTTGAAAACCTCGTTGACATCTTTAAAAAGTTTGTCGCTCGTGATATCGCCATGAAGGCCTATCAGGAGCGTGAGGTTCGTCTTGAGGGAAAGAAACAAGATCTTGCCATCCTGTTTACTGATATTCGACGCTTTACCTACATTACAGAAACACTAGGTATGGATATCATCAAGTTACTGAATTTACACTACGGCAAGGTAATTGATGTTATTTACCGATGGTCGGGCGATGTCGGTTCTATTATAGGCGATGCCTTGCTCGCAATATTTGGAACCCTGCAAGATGTGAGCGAGCATAAATATTATCTAGCCCTGCGCTCCGCCTTTGAAATACAGCAATGCACCTCACTCCTTCGGGAGGAGATGGCACGCAGGCGTGAAGCAATTGTCCGACAGCGAGGACATCTTATCCATGGAGAAGAGCAGTTGTACGATGCTGTCCTGCTGGAAGTGGGGGTTGGCGTTGATGGCGGAGAGGTTTTCTATGGTAATATTGGTTCAAACGAAAGAATGACACACACGGTTATAGGAGACCATGTAAACTTTGCTGCACGATTGGAAGGATTAACGCGTTTTTATCGTGTTCCAGTAATATGTTCGGCAGCGATTAGAGATGTGATGATTCACGATGAGCATAAGGACGAATTCTTTTTTCTTGAGCTGGACTCGGTAATTGTTAAGGGAAAAACTTCGGCAGAGAGTATCTATTGGGTAATTGAAAATTCACTGGTTGATGGTATCATGCAGGAACAGTTTGATGTATTTACTCGTGGGCTGGAGAAATATCGCAACGGGGATTGGAAAGAAGCGATGAACTTGATGAAAAAATGCGAATTACCAATCATTGATATTTTTCTTCAACGAATGTCTGGTGCGAAGAAACCACCAAAAGACTGGAGTGGCGTATGGCAGATGGAAAGCAAGTAGAGAAACGTATAATACAAAGTAGGAACATCTTTCTTGAACAAATCAAGCGGGAGATCCATGAACAAGAGCAATACAATGTACAAGCAGAGTTTGAGAAAACTCGCAAGAATAAAAATTATCGTGTATTGATCATAACCCTCCTTACTCTTATTTCTTTCCTCGTGCTCATATCTATAATGAATGCCATAGTGAGAAACCGCTATGAACTAGCATCCATTGATATTACTACATTTCAAAATGCGAATCTCCGCGAGCTCCTAGATATTACCAAGCAATTAGAGGCGGAGATTGCGCTGGCAGTGCAAAAAAGAGAAGAGCTACTTATGAGTAAAAATCTCGAATTGGAAGAACTAAGTACTCAATTAGAGCGGGATGTTACGAGCTTGTCGACACAAAGCATGCTACCTGCAGAATTTAAGCGCAGGGCAGATGCCCTACGAACCGAGCATTCCGATGCTGTTGCGATGGTGGAAAACAAGTATGATGTGCAAATAGCCGCTCAGGATGCTATTATTCTCCGCGTTCGGAATGATTTAAACTCTTACGATACGCAACAGCTAGAAATAGCACGCAGGCAGGAAGAGGTGCTTGCAAACGAACGTCGTTTATACACCATCGAGTTAGAGCTTCTCAGTTCTACGCACAACAAAGAGATGCTGATCCTCAGGAGGGACCATGCAGCAAAATTGAGCGAAACAGAAACATACTACACCTCGTTAGTTAGTGACTTAAAGAATACACATGCCCAGGAGCTTGCTACTACAATAGATCGTCTCGATCCACAGCTTCCCAAGCTGGATGCCTTGTTAGCCGATTCACAATTTTCCAAAGCAACTACAGAGACATCATTTACAAATCTTAGGGAAAATACCTTCCTTTCCTCTGATGATGTACAAGGAGAAGAAGCATATCACGGACAATTTGTCCGCATTGTTCAAACACTGAAAAATCTTCCCTATGAGAATGATGTGTCTTCGTCTCTTGAGCACATAGAAACTCGTTATCAGAACACAGTGCTGACCTACCACAACTTTATTGATAATCTGAGCAATCTGTTGGTACAGTACATTGATGAAAGAGACCGCCTGCAACTTCAGGTCGATCGGCAGCTATTTGCCTTTCAATCCTTGAGTAGCGCAAACAGAGAAAACGGCTATATTATTGATCCGCGTAACGAAGATGACATTATGATCTATGTGGATGATGCGGTCCCGGTCGATACGGAATCAATAGGATATGTGTTTCGTGATAATGACATTCTCATTGCCACAGTAAACCTTCTGCCCTATACCTATCACACCCGAGCCGCACTTATGAGTTACAACAATACTGATGTTAGCATACAACCATTTGATACCCTTCTTATTTCATGGGAGGATAGTGGTGAACGCGACATTTTTAGTGTTCCGGAGATAGAGTACGGAGATGAACCTGTGGAAATGGATCTATTTGAATCTGGTGCTTTGCTTCCTGAGGAAACAGAAGATGGGCTACAAGATATTGACCCGATATTGGATTCAGATGCTTTGAGAATGGAATTAGAATCTATTTTCGAATCCATCAATGAGCCAGACGCAATAGACGACACAGACACTATAGAGGGTGAGATGCTTGAGACTGATCGGGTAATTCTTGATTCTACCGATTTATTTAGGCAGAACGAAAACAATGCCCCCGATGATGTAAACGGAGCACAGGAGGAAGAATAATGCCTCGATTGTATATACTACTTGTTTTAATATGTGTATTGGTTTTTCCATTGTTTGCTGTAGAATGGGATGAGCTACTTTCCGATATTCCAAATTTGGAAATAGTTTCCCTGTCATCCGACGGCAATAATATTCAGGCACGAAAGAATATTGCAGGGAATATGGTAGATGTGAGTATAGGTATTGCAGGTGATGATTACGAGTTGTATGCCAAAAAATTATTAACATTGACCGCCCACATGGACAGCTTTATGCAAATTATTCCACGGAAGCTGGAGATCATTATACAGGACCAGTCGCTGGTTATGTATTTGGTACCGCAATACATACCATCGGGCGAGGAAAATGCTACAAAATATCTGCCTTCGGGTAATCTTCGCTTCTATTACGAAAAGACCCTTGAATATGATTTTTATCTTCGCATTGACAACCTCATGCTTAATCTGAAGGGAAGATTTTTTAATGAGATGCATCTCCTTTCGCGTATACAGAAAGCTCTAGCCGATCCGATATTCTTTCTCTCTTCTGAGGAACCCAGTTTTCTGACCCAGCGAATTAGCGAATTACAGGACGAACTTGTTGAATTACAGCAGGCAACTGTTCCCAATATTATCTCTACCCAGCAAGAATCAGAAGAACGCATCCTCACGGAACTAAAAGACGAGCTGCGTAGCATGACTACCAAAATCAACACATTGCAAGAATCCATAGATGAGGAAATCCTCATTACGAGAAGGGGTCAGATTGCATTGTATTCAGGACGAACTACATCAGCTGCGGAAATTCAGGATGTACTTGCAGAGTACCAGAGAGATCCGAATTTGAGTGCGTCAAAAATCCGTTCTGCCCTATCAGCGAAGCATAAACTTACCACAAAACAGATTAGAGCAGTAATAGCTGTATTTACCGGAAATTTTATTAAATTTTGGTAGTAAGCTCTGCCTACAGATAGTAAGCTCTGCCTACAGATTGCCGCTGCATTCGGTATAGACATCGTTGTAATGGATAAGAAAGACAAGGGCTTTCTAAGTTAAGTGAACATTTCTTGTTGATTAATATTGCTTAGTTTCTTCTCAGTGCCCGGAGAAGTGAGCAGAGGATGTATATCAATCCTGCAATAACAACAATGCATGCCCCAGATGGCAGATCAAAGAGATAACTTACAAAGATACCAAGGCAGCCAATACACATTGTTAGTGGGACAGAGGCGATGATTGCATGACGAACATTGCGACAGACCAGCAAGCACGAGGCAGCTGGCAGGGTGAGCAATGCAATAAGGAGGAGGATGCCAACGAGGGCAACGAGGGAGGCAATGCTAACACCAATGGTAAGGAAGAAGATATAACGATACACATGTACATGCTTGCAGCGGGTATGTAAATATTCCTCATCAAAGGCAAGGGCAATAAAACGTCGGTAGCAGAGGATAATGAGCAAGCATACAAATATAGCAAGCCCACCCACCATATACAATTCTTGCTGACCAATAAGCAGGATGCTACCAAAAAGATAGCTGGACACATCGATGTACTGAGGAACCCTACTAATGAGTAAAATACCTATGCCCATACCAAGCGACCAGAGTAGGGAAAGCTTTGTATCATCACGTTGTTTCCCATGATGAGTGATAACGAGAGATGCAAGAATTGCAACTATGAACATGCCAACTGTTGGAGTAAAGCTAATATTATATCTGCCAAGAAATAATGACAATCCGATACCAGCGAGCAGGGAATGGGACAATGCACCGGTAATGTAGGATATACGTTTTACAACAATAAAGCTACCAATTAGTCCACAGGGGACGGCACTAAAAATAGCAGCCAGCATGGCATTACGAAGAAAGGAGATGTCCTCATTTGTAAGTAGGAAGAAGAAATCGGCAATGCTCGTACTCATGTTGGAGCTCCATCATGGTGATGATGCAATACCTTCTTTACATTGTTGTGGAGGAGGTGGAATGTCTTTGTTTCGTCATCAAGACTGTGTTCTTCTATGTTCTTATACAGGCAGAGAATTCGTTCAAATTGAGTAGCCACAAAATCCATGTCATGCGATATACATAATACTGCCTTATTTGATGGGCAGTTCGATAACAGATTTTCCAGCACAGTTTGGAATTCTGTATCAACATGTGCAGATGGTTCATCCATGATGAGTATACGCCAATCACTGTCGGCAAGGGCCCGGGCAATAAGAATCCGTTGACATTCTCCTCCCGAAAGATGAGTAAAGGAGGTATCGGCATATTGCTCCATTCCAACCTCATGCAGTGCACGCATGGCCTCCTCCTTATCATGTTTTGTAAGATGCCCGAAATATCCCCCCCTTCTTCCCATAAGAACAACATCTATGGCTGTTACTGGGAATAAGGGGTCAAAATGAATGTGCTGTGGAACATAGGCAACATGGAGACGGGACTCCGCAGGAGACCTGTCAAGAACTGAAATGCTTCCCGCCTGTGGCTTGAAGAGTCCCAGAATAAGATGGGCTATGGTGCTCTTTCCGCTACCATTTGGACCAATAAGACAAACATTCTCCCCTGCGTTGATGGAAAAAGAAACATTCTCCAGAAGATTTTGCCCTGTTATATGGGAAAAATACAAATTCTCACAAGAAATAAGTTCTGTGTTACGTTCCTCTTTATTCTGCATTTAATATGACATCTGCAAGTTCATGCATGGTCTTTTCCCAATCTGCTTGTAAAATATCAATAACATAGTACTGTGTTTGTGTAGCCCTAGCTATAACCTCTGCACTACGTTGTGAAAACTGTGGCGTCACCAGTATGGTCTGAATATCTAGTTCTTGTACTAACCTGTTAAGATATAGCAATCTCTGAGGACTCGCCTCGCGTGCCTCTGCCTCAATAGCATATTGGACCAAGCCAAATGCATCGGCAAAATAGCCATAGGCGGGATGATAGCAGAGAAAGGCAGTTCCACGCATGTTCTGCAGTTTTTCTGCTATCTGATGTTCAAGCTCTGATATTCTATCATGCAAGGTCTCTGCCCGGGCACTGTAATAGTTCTTTCCTGCAGGATCAATGGCAGATAATTCTGAAAGAATGTAGGGGATCTGTTGGCGCATCTGTTTCGGTCCCAGCCAAATATGGGGATCTAAGTCCTCATCATGTGCGTGACCATGATCGTCGTGCTCCTCGTGCTCTTCATGCTCTTCGTCGTGCTCTTCGTGTTCCTCGTGCTTGTCGTGATCGTCGTGATTATCTTCTGCGTGCTCGTCGTGTTCCTCGTGCTCGTCGTGCTTTTCATGGTCGTGATCGTCGTGTTCCTCGTGCTTGTCGTGATCGTCGTGATTATCTTCGTCGTGCTCGTGTTCCTCGTTAATAGTAAAACTGCGATGTTCGGCTGCAAGATAGCTTCTGATAACAGGTATTGACAATAAATCTATCAATTTGTTCTCAAAAGGGAATCCTGCTGCAATATACAAATCTGATTTGAGCAGCATGGTAATATCCGAAGGTTGCGGATCGAAGGTCTCTGGAGCTTGGGTGGAAGGAAGGATGGTCTGAACTATTATCCGATCTCCGCCAATTCCCTTTACCAGATATTCCAGTGGTGCAATGGCAGTAACAATTTTGATCCGATCGTCATTGCGTGAGGAATCCTGTGAGTCCGCAGCTCCCAGAAAAATAAAAAAGAAAATTAAGCATAGAGTTTTTTTTCGTATGGTTCTACAAAGCATATTACAGCAATTATAGTATAGTTTCATGTCTATGTATAGTAATATTGGCAGATCTTTTATATGTGATGGTAAAAAATGGTATCATTTTGACACCATTTTTGCATATTGTGTTACAATGCAGAAGGAGTCTTTATGTTTTTATTAAAAAAATTGCCTGTCATTGCTATATTGTTAATGATATTTATGTTTGGTTCTTGTGTCGGTCAATCAGATACTACAGAACAAGGTAATCGTACATTGTCCAAGCTGGACAGTATACTGAAAGATGGAGTTATACGTGTAGGAAATCCAGGAGATTTCAATCCAATGACCTATCTTGATCCGGAAAGTGGGGAATATGTTGGCTACTATGTTGATGTGGTCAAGGATTTTGCTGCAGATATGGGTGTAGAGGTAGAGTGGGTCCAGACCACCTGGCGGGATCTTGTTAGTGGCATTACAGCTGACAAATACGATCTTACAACCGGAGCAAGTTTTAACATGGGGCGTGCCCGGGCTGCCGCCTTTACCCTACCTATTGCGCAGGTTGGCACCGTCCCCCTAACGTTAAAGGCAAATGCCGAGAGATTTACTAGCTGGGAAAGCATCGATACATCCGGGGTACGGGTAGCAGTTACCCTTGGAACAGTATTTGATGAGCAATCTAGGCGCTACTTTCCTCAAGCAGACATTGTGGCAGTCGAACCCCCGGCACGCGATTATCAGGAAGTTCTTGCAGAGCGGGCAGATGTATCCATAACGAGTACCATTGAGGCATCGACCCTTATCCAAACCTATCCACAGTTGATGATAATTACTGTTGATAAACCACGTAATCAGAATGCGAACGGCATGATACTTGGACGAGACGAGCAGGAATTTCTTAATTACGTTAATGTATGGATTACGATGAAACAAACTGAGGGATATTTTACAGAACTCAGTAAGAGATGGAATCTTCCTACTGATTTTTAAGGATATTATTATTACGCACAAAGGGTGGCGAGCCCTATTTTTTACAGGACTTTTCATTGTTTCAGGCTACCTCATTGGATGCACAAATGATCAAATTTGGTTTTGGGAAACCGTCTCTCCTGCTGATGCAAGAGGGCGGAGCAACCTTCTCTTTCTATTGGTTGGTCTATGGCCAACCATCTCTGTAGCGCTGTTATCTTTTTTCTGTTCTGTTATTTTGGGGCTTGTCATTGCCTTATTGGGGTTTTTCCCGTCACGCATACTGCGTACAATAAACCGGGTATATGTAGAAATCTTTCGTTCAGTTCCGGTCCTAGCAATGTTGCTCTGGGTCTATTATGGTCTTCCCATAACTGTAGGGCTACGGCTGGATGTATTTTTTTCGGCCGTACTTGCACTCTCCCTCTGTGACAGTGCCTTTGAGGCAGAAATATTTCGAGCGGGCATTGCATCCATCACGAATGACCAAATTGAATCTGCCCGGTCTCTGGGCTTTACCAGTTTGCAATCTATGCGTTATGTTATCCTTCCCCAGGCACTGCGGCGCATCCTCCCACCCCTTGTTAATCAGTTTGTGTACATGCTTAAGGTATCCTCACTGGCATCGGTCATTGGATTGCAGGAGCTCACTCGCAAGGCACAGGAACTAACAGTAGTAGAGTATCGGCCACTGGAAATTTATACCATCCTGATATTAGAATATCTTGTCCTCATCATTATTGTATCGAAAGTCGCTCGCATTCTTGAACGTAAGCTACGAATTGAACATGAAACGCATTAGTATTCGGTATGTATTCTATGTTCTATTTTTGTTCTGTGTATGGAATAGCAATGGCATCCCAGTTTGGCTGTACAATGCTGATGTTCAACCAGAACGAGAGCTCTATGCGCGTTCGGCCATTCTTATGGAATCTGCCACTCATAGCATCCTCTTTGAAAAAGAAGCCGATGTCATATATCCCATTGCATCTCTCAGCAAATTAATGACCCTGCATATAGCATTACAGGAAGTAGATGCGGGCAATTTTTCCTTAGAGGAATTAGTCGACCTTCCTGAAAGGGCTCATAGTAAAAATCAGATGCCCGGCTCATCCCTAATGTTTCTCTCTGCAGGACAGAAACCGCGCGTCCTCGATCTCCTGTATGGACTCATGGTAAGTTCAGGAAATGATGCCGCAACGGCACTCGCCATTATTCTGGCTGGTTCCGTCGCACACTTTGTAGAACGCATGAACCACACAGCACAGGAAATAGGCCTGCAGCATACAAGTTTTGCAGATCCAGCTGGACTCCATTCCAACAACAGAGCAAATAGCAGGGAGATTGCCCTCTTAGCGATTGATCTCATCAGCAGATGGCCAGAATTAGTTCGAAAACTTGCATCCACGCAATATTTTACCTATCCCACTGAGGACAGTCTAATGTCTGATGCTCCAAAGCACGCAATCACTGAACCCATCACACAAAAAAATCGCAACCGCCTCCTCTGGGAATACGAAGGAGCAGAGGGGCTCAAAACAGGATACACTGAAGAGGCAAAGTATGCATTGGTAGCAAGCGCTCGGAGGGCGGGGAGAGAGCTTATTGTAGTGCTGTTATCGGTACGCGGCGAAAACCATGACGTGGGCAGTAGACAGCGCACTGCGGATGCAATAAATCTCTTCGATTTTGGCTTCCAAAATTTCACCACCCGGGTATTGGAGGTAGAAGCAGTGCAGGCGTACATACCAGGTGGATTGCCGCGGAGGGTTGCCCTACAGGGGGAGCGTCAGCAGCTTACACTGTTTCGTTCAGATTTCAAACAGCTTAGCTATCGCATTGATCCCCTGCCGCGTCTAGCGCCACCCATCATGCAAAATACTGATCTGGCAGTTGCCCGATACTTCCTTGGGGGCCAGGAAGTTGTACGTATACCACTGAGCACCGCAGAGCCAATACAAAAAGCAAATTTATTCCAGAGAACTCTTGATGCAATTCGCTGGGGCAATCGGAAAGAAACAATTCTGCAATTACCCCAGTAATATATTACTTGCAATAAAAAGAGAAAAATGTTAGCATAGCATGGTTATTTGCATGCTAAGTGATTTACGGTTGATGGAAGGTCAAGCAAAAAATTTTCCTGCTCTCGGACTGCATACTCAGAATAGATCCCTAGCGTATCTTGACAATGCAGCAACAACGCTCAAGCCACAATCGGTAATTGACGCATTGTTGCAATACTATGGTGAGTATCCAGCAAATATTCATCGTGGAACCTATGCAATGAGTGTTCGTGCAAGCCAGGCCTTTGAGGAGGCACGGCAAGCCCTTCACAAATATTTCAATGTCGAAGAGGGAACAATTATTTTTACAGCAGGAACGACGCACGGCATCAATATGACTGCAGCATCATTAGGAAGGAATCTTTCTGCAAAAGACAGTATTCTCCTGAGTATTTTCGAGCATCATTCCAACCTCCTTCCATGGAAGATGCTATCGGAAACACGGGGTACTACTCTCCATCAGGTTTCAATACGGAAGAATGGAATGTTGGATGAAGCAGACTTCTATCGGATATTGGAAGAGGAAAGACCGACGATAGTTGCTCTTACTGGCATGTCCAATGTTACCGGCTATGTGCCTGATTTGCCGAATCTCATTCAAGCGGCACATGATGTCGGTGCAATCGTTGTACTTGATGGTGCACAATATGCAGGGCATCAGCATCCGGATCTCTCCGCGCTGGACTGCGATGTTTTCTGTTGTTCGGGACATAAACTCTACGGCCCCACTGGCATTGGAGTCTTATATGCAAAATCCGAGCTACTTGAGCAGTATCAGCCAGTACATTACGGCGGAGGCATGATTGAGTGGGTGCATGGTACAGAGTATAAACTCGCCCGCCTCCCCGAACGCTTAGAGGGTGGCACTCCCCATGTCGCAGGCGCCATAGGATTGCATGCCGCCATTGAATATATTGAAACAATAGGTTTGCAAAGTATTATAGAACATGAACACAGACTACTTCAGTATCTGGTAGAACATCTCCAGGAGTTGGACTATGTACGTATTGTGGGGAACAATGAGCATTGCACATCAATTTGTTCTTTTAATGTCGAGGGTGTGCATTCTCACGATGTTGGCAGTATGTTGGACAGTCTGGGAGTCGCAGTTCGGGTGGGGCATCACTGTGCTCAACCCTTGGTGGATTACTGGAATATATCTGGTACGATACGTGCATCCCTCGCTGTGTATAATAGCATAGCAGATGTAGAGAAATTGATAGAAGGAATACAACGTGTGCACACAGTATTAAAGTAAGATGATACAACAGATAGCGCAATATGCACGAGACAGAAAGTATCGGCGAACTGTCAGCGATGAGGGCATGGCTCTCAGGAGTGCTCGGGCGAATAACTGTGGTGATTCCCTTACCATGTGCTGTGTTCTACGCGATGATTGTATACAGGATATTTGTTATAATGGCGAGGCCTGCCAACTTTGTTGTGCAGCAGCACATCTTATGTGCATGCAGCTGCATAATAGAGCCCATGATTGGGCATATAATCTTGTTGAGCGGCTCCTTGCCTTAGCGAGTAAACGCTATAATAATATTAGTAGTAGTGAGATCGAAGTAGATCCAGTTGTTTTGCATGCATTGTCAGAATTTTCTGGGAGGAGAGCATGTATACTGTTACCGTGGCAGGCAATTTCTGATTGCTTGAAATAGGAGATATTCTATGTATAAACTTGTATTGCTGAGACATGGAGAGAGTGATTGGAATAGGGAAAACCGTTTTACTGGTTGGACTGATGTTGATCTCTCTGCTCGTGGTGTGGAGGAGGCATTATTTGCCTCAGTATTATTGCATGAGGAGGGTTACGAATTTGATATTGCCTATACCTCCTTGCTGGTGCGAGCAATTCGCACATTAAACCTCGTATTGGAGGGTCTTGGTCATTTATGGATACCGGTTGTTAAAGATTGGCGCCTTAATGAACGACATTATGGGGCCCTGCAGGGACTGAACAAGGCAGAAACGGCACAGAAATTCGGCGAAGAACAGGTTCTCCAGTGGCGGAGAAGCTATGACCTGCCTCCCCCTGCTTTGGAGAAAAACGATGAGCGATTCCCAGGAAAAGATCGACGCTATGCCGATGTTCCCCAACAGGGACTACCCTGTGCCGAATCTCTCAAGGACACCATCCAACGCTTTCTCCCTCTCTGGGAAACAGATATAGAACCAGCAATACGAGCTGGCAAGCGTATTATTATTGCTGCACATGGGAATAGTCTGCGCGCCCTCATAAAACATCTGGATAATATATCTGATGAAGACATTCTGGCTTTGAATATTCCAACAGGAATTCCTCTTATCTACGATCTCGACAAGAATCTCAGACCAATTAAATCGTATTATCTTGGCGATCAGGATGTTGCAAAGAAGGCCTTGCAGTCAGTTGCAAGTCAGGGGAAGGCCGGTTGATGCAGGACGCTTCACCGTCGAGCACGGTTGAACAGTACATAAAAGAACTCTACAAATTACAGGGTACATCAGGCGGCATCGTATCTATGAAGGATATCTCAACCAGTATGGATGTTGCACCAGCAACATCCACGGCAATGATTAAAAAATTGGATCAGCAGGGCTATGTTACCTACATTCCCCATAAGGGATGCAGACTGAGTTCAAAAGGAGAGGAGCTTGGTATTAATCTCCAACGTCGCCACCGACTTATCGAAGAATTTCTCTGTCGTATCCTTGATTATGACTGGTCCGAGACACATGGGGAGGCAGAGCAGTTGGAACATGTTGTATCGGATATCTTTATTGAACGTGTAGACGCAAAGCTCGGATACCCTCGTTTTGACCCCCATGGTTCTCCAATTCCAAATCAGGCGGGGGACATTGTCGTGTCCGATGCATCCTGTCTTGCTACATATCGTGGACAGGGGCCCATACGTATCGATCATATTCAGAATGATCACGATGCACAGCTGCTCCGCTACATGAAGACAGTGGGCATACTGCCAGGGAAGATATTCGTCCTTGAGAACAACGACATAGGCAATAACTTTATCGAGATGAGGGCGCTGGAAATGGATGGAAACATCTTACTGCCGACACATGTTGCAGAGAACGTATTTGTAGTTCCAGAGGAAGATTAATTCAACGGTTAGCAGGGGCAGGATTTGAACCTGCGACCTTCGGGTTATGAGCCCGACGAGCTACCACTGCTCCACCCTGCGATGTACATTGTTATTCTAACATTAAGACTCGGGAAATGCAAGTGTATTCTGAAAAAAATCCTAAAAAATTTCGTTATAGCCGACATGTAGCAGGATTTGTATGGGTAAGGAAATGAATATTCTCAGGGTATACAGGTTGAGATGCCATTGAGAGCCAGTCGTTTTTCTGATGACGCCTGTGAGTATAAGCATGGTTGCGATATGCAATAGAGATGTAGCAACGAGGCGAAGGATAATAATTTCAATGGACAATGAAATGTGGAGCACCGTCTCTACGCAGGCAAAGCCCAATCCCAGCGCTATGGCAACGAGCTCCAGGCGCTCCCGATAGCGGCTGATGAATTGATGAAGTAAGAAAAATTTTGCGAGCTCTTCTACCATAATAGTAGTAATGTTCCAGAAGATCTGCGGGATGCTACTGTACATCCATGAAAAAAGCAATTTCAGCAAACTAATCACAAGCAGAGCCAGCAGGGCAGCCCCAGCACCAGTTGATAGAGCAAGGAGCAGGGTTCTCTTCCGTAGCAAAAGTATGTACATAATTGGTAGGAGAAAAATGCAGAATAATTTCAGTACAAGATCATCCATAGAGTGTTGTTAATGCAGCCATACAGACATTATTCTGTTTTTTATTTCCAATACTTGCACGTAGCCAGTTGTCCAGCCCGAAGGAACGCAAGGAGCGAAGCGTAACGCCATGAGCAGCTATGCGATCTATTGCAATATCGGCAGGTTCAGGGACCTGAAAACTGATGAAATTTGCCTGACTAGGATAGTATGGTAATCCTAATCGCTCTAATGTATGCTGCAGTCGTTCGCGTTCCTTCCAGATACAGCGTTGCGTCTTTTGCACAAAGCCGTGATCGCCCAAGGCAGCAGTAGCAGCGTACTGTCCCACTGTGTTACAAGTAAAGGGCAATCTTACCCGAAGTAATTTTGCTGCAGTTTCTGCATCTGCTAATCCATAGCCAATGCGGACACCAGCGAGACCGTATATTTTCGAGAATGTACGGAGCACCAAGAGGTTTTGATATTCATGGATATAGGAAATCGCAGTCTGATACTGCTCGTCATTCGCAAATTCACCGTAGGCCTCATCCATAACAATAAGTACATCCCTTGGTACGGCTTGCAATAGTTCTTCTAGCATCCTGCGGTTGATAATGCGTCCTGTTGGATTGTTTGGATTGCCCAGAAATATCATGCGCGTCCTGTTGTTCAGCCGGGCGAGGATCTTTTCCAGATCGTAGCTCCCATCCGGCATGGGAATGCATTGTACGGTTGCTGTAAGCAGTTGTGATACAAAGGCATAGACACTGAAGGTGTATTCACCTACTAATGCCTCATCACCTGCCTCAAGAAATGCAATGGCAGCCAGGAGCATGACCTCATCAGAGCCATTGCCAACAACTACCTGCTCGGGCTCGAGGGAGAAGTTATCTGCTATTTTCTTTCTGAGTGTAACAATGCCACTGTCTGGATAACGATGTAACTCAGCACATGCTTTTCGCATAATACGCCCTGCGGCAGGTGAAACACCGAAGGGATTTTCATTCGATGAAAGTTTGATGGTACCTGTTTGTGTTGTTCCCGGCAGGTAGGTCGGGAGGGTGTTGAAAGCTTGTTTATCACGCATTCTATATCCTAGTCTCCTTTTTTATTGAGGTCGGGTGGGTTTTGCATGAGGTATTCATGATCTTCGGTCATATCTTCTATCAGCTCTCCGAGTTTCATTTTGAGCGATTTCTCTGTACTTTTTGCAAAAATGAGCTCATTTCGTTCTCCCTCCTGTACCTTGCGGACAGCATTCATAATTGCGGTGATTTCCTGGTAGTCAAAATTGTGTAGAATGACCACCTTGTATTTTTTTTCTGTGTTCTCTGTCATATTCTAGTATAGCATTGAATAATATTTATTGCATTATTATTTTTCTTATGGTAATATGAAAGTAAAAAACAGGAGGATTTATGATCCGAAAAGCGTATTTGTTATTGCTGGTGTTATTATTAGCAGGAGTGCTCTATGCACAGGATTTTACCATTACTATCCTTCATAGTAATGACGGTGAATCAGCTATTCTTGAGAACAGCTATTCTGGTAGTATAGCACAATTTGCAACAGTTCTTGATCGTTTACGAGATGAAGCAGGTAATAGTGAGGTAGTCGTTATATCGGCTGGCGATAATTATCTTGCTGGATTACAATACGGTGCTTCTGAGGGGATTTTCGATGCACGTGCCCTATCGATAATGGGCTTTGACGTGTCAGCAATTGGGAATCATGAATTCGATTTTGGTCCTGAGGGCTTCTATCGTTTTGCTCAGGAGGCAGATTTTCCATTTGTTTCGGCAAATCTTGATTTTTCACGCGATCCTAAGCTCGCAGCCCTTGTGGATACGAAACTAAAATCGAGCATCGTAAAACAATACGGAAAAGTTCGTGTTGGTTTTATAGGAGCAACAACGGAGTCACTGCCGGTAATTTCAAGTCCCGGCAAGAACATTAGCATTGCTGATGTCGAGGAAAGCCTCCAACAAGAAGTTAACAAGTTGTTAGCCGATGGTGTTTCCATCATTATCTCCCTATCCCATTTGCAGAATGTAGATGAAGAAAAGGAGCTTGCTTCCCGTATTAATGGCGTCGATGTTTTTGTGGCCGGAGGCGGAGATAATCTCCTAGGAAATGATCATAATGACTATCTCATACGAGAAATGAGAGATGGTACGAAAGTAGCTGATACACCTGAAGAACCCTATCCCTACCGCACAAATTCTCCAAATGGCGACCCCGTGCTTGTTGTTGCAACGGATGGTTCCTATAACTATATTGGACGCCTCGTTGTTACCTTTAACAGTAAGGGAGTTATCAAGAGCGTGGATACAAAAAAGACTGGCCCTGTTGCCGTTCATCCCAATGAAAAGCCCCATCCTATCATTCAGAAAGACATTGTTGTTCCAGTTAAGAACACTATTGCAGATTTCAACAAGGAGATTCTTGCAAAAACAAAAGTTGGTTTGGATGGAACCCGTGCCCTTATCCGAACCCGCGAAACTACCATGGGACGTGCAATTACAGATGCCTATCTTGCAGTTGCCGATGCATTGAATGCACCTGTTGATTTTGCCATTACAAATGGCGGAGGTGTACGAAACAGCGTGGTTTTGTCTGCAGGTTCAGAGGTGAGTAAATACGATGTATACAATATACTTCCGTTTAGCAATTATCTGACGGTCCTGTCTGACCTCTCTGCTCAGGATGTGCTAGATATATTTGAACATTCAGTTTCCAGTCTACCCGAGGCAGGCGGTCAATTTATGCAGGCAGCAGGTATTGTAGTTACCTATCGTTCGTCACAGCCAGCAGGGTCGCGTGTTACATCAATCCGTATCGGCGACAAGGGCATAGTTCGAGATGGCAAGGTAGTGGACAGTAAGGGACGTTATAGTCTCGTAACAAATTCCTTTATCGCAGCTGGGGGTGATGGCTACAGCACCTTTAAGAACCATCCGGTAGAGAAGAAAGTAAACCTCGGTGTATCCTATACCGTGGCCTTTGAAGAATATCTAAAGCGCAGTGCCAAAAACGGAGTCTTCACTCTGTTGGATCGCGAAAAATCCCTAGTTGATCTTAGCAACTAAGAGTTATATAGCGGGTGAATTTTTCTTCGATAGCTTTCGTAATCTTCGCCCGCATGATAGGATGAGCGTACGAGGGGAGCAGCTTCGCAATGCAGGAAGCCCTTTTCGTACGCGATGTCCTGTAATTCCTTAAATTCATCTGGATGCCAGTATTTCTGTACGGGAAGGTGACTGACACTTGGTTGTAGATATTGTCCAAGATTGAGCATCTGTATATCATGTGCCAGCATGTCATCCATTGCTGTGCAGATCTCTTCCTTCTCCTCCCCGAGTCCAAGCATCATGCTAGACTTTGTGACAGCGTCGGGCTTTATTTTTCGTGCAATCTGCAAAACTTCCAGCGAACGGTCGTAGTCGGATCGGGATCTGACCTGGGGCGTAAGACGGCGCACGGTCTCAACATTATGGCTCATAATATCGGGCTCGCTGTCCATGACGGTTTGAATGGCACTGTATAATCCCATAAAATCTGATGTCAATACTTCAACGCCACAGTCCTTTGCCTCTCTACGAATCGCTCGAACTGTTTCTGCCATAACCGCGGCTCCCCCGTCAGGGAGTTCATCTCGGTTTACCATAGTGATGACGACATGTTTTAGTTCCAATTTTGCAACGGATTCAGCAACACGCTGGGGTTCCTGATGGTCCACGCTACCTGGTAGCCCTGTTTTTACTGCACAAAAACGACAGCGCCGAGTACAAACATCACCCAGTATCATAAAGGTCGCTGTTTTATGTTTGCCCCAACATTCATGAATATTTGGACATCGTGCCTCTTCGCAGACAGTGTGTAGGCGATCTTCGCGAACGAGGTTTTTAATATATTGAAAACTATTATTTGCGTTCAACTGTACACGAAGCCATGGTGGTTTTCTTAGGGTTTCCATACGTCGTATTCTATCCGAGTGAGTATATTTTGACAATATGGCTAGTGGCACTGGTACTTGTTCATTTGTTCACTGCACTCTATACTCTAGATATGCGCATTTGCTATAATCAACAGCTGCGACAATCTGTGGAGCATTGTTGGATATTCGCAGATAAGGAATGAATATGGATGAACAATTAGGAAAATTTGAGACGCTACTAGAAGAACTAAAAACCATTGAGGATGAGCTTGCACAGGATCAAAACCATCGTTCAGAAGCATACAGAACGCGTATGCGTGAATATGCACGCCTAAATGAGCTACGCGACCTATACGAGCGATATCAGAAAATTGAACAAGAGAAACAGGACCTGCAGGAATTTATACAGGAAGAGAGCGATAGCGAGATGCTCAGCGTTGCTCAAAAAGAACATGAAGAGCTTGAAATAAAAGCCGAGGATGTGCTCAAGATACTCCGCATTCGTTCCATTATTCCCGATCCACTTGACGATAAAAACGTTATTGCAGAAATACGAGCTGGCACTGGAGGAGAGGAGGCAGCTCTATTTGCTGAGGATATATTTCGCATGTACAGTAAATATGCCGAATCGAAGTCATGGAAAATCGACATACTCCAGTCTAGCCAATCTCCGCTGGGGGGCTTTCGCGAAGTCATTTTCTCCGTCAGTGGTAATTCAGTATTTGGAACGTTAAAATATGAGCGGGGTGTCCACCGGGTCCAGCGCATTCCAGAAACAGAGAGTAGTGGCCGCATACATACCTCGGCTATTACTGTAGCGATACTTCCTGAAGCTGATGAAACAGATATAGAGATTCGAAATGAGGACATCAGAATAGATGTGTTCCGTTCCTCAGGTCCGGGAGGACAGAGCGTTAACACAACCGATTCCGCAGTGCGAATTACCCACCTTCCCAGCTCATTGGTGGTAACCTGTCAGGACGAGAAGAGCCAGCATAAAAATAAAGCAAAGGCCCTGCGCGTACTCAAGGCACGGCTGTATGAATTAGAAGAAAATAACAGACGCACAGAGGAGGCGAGTGCTCGAAAAAAACAAATAGGAAGTGGAGATCGGAGCGAGAGAATACGGACATATAACTTTCCACAGAACCGCATTAGTGATCACAGAATTAATCTTACCCTCTATCGCCTTGATGCGGTTATGGAAGGGGAGCTCAGTCTCGTCGTTGATCCCCTGCTTCTCGCACAGCCGGAATGATGCCCTTCTCCGATAGACGGGCAGCCCTAACATACGGCAGAGGAAAACTCATGGCAGCAGATGTGGAAAATCCTTCGCATGAGGCCTGCCTGCTCCTTGCAGACTGTTTGCAGCTACGTAAGGAAGAAATATACACCAAGCCAGAAAAAAGACTATCATGGATACAATCCCTACAGTATCGTCGAACCGTCATGCAGAGAGGGCGTGGACGAGCATTGGCATACATTACTGGTAGGAAGGAGTTCTACAGCCGGATGTTCAAAGTAACGCGTTCCGTGCTTGTGCCACGTCCAGATAGCGAAACCTTGGTTGATGCCGTCTTATCCTTTTCTACTGACGTTCAAACAATTCATGATGCCTGTACGGGAAGTGGCTGTATTGCAATTTCTCTTGCACGAGAGGGAAGGTTCCGGGTTTCAGCGAGCGATATTTCCCGCCGTGCCCTCCGGATCTGTGCAGAGAATAATGCTCTGCATGGCAATGTACTGGAAGCACTGTATCACAGTAATTGTTTAGAATCTGTTCCCGGACGCTTTGACGTTATTACAGCAAATCCGCCCTACCTCCGGAGCGATGAATTATCAGCCCTGCGGCGTAGCGGCGATCCCCAGCTTGCCCTCCATGGTGGTGATGATGGTATGCATGTGCTCCGGGACTTACTGATTCAAGGAAGGCAGCGATTAGAGCCAAGGGGACGACTGGTAATGGAGATTGACCCTACACAGGAAGCGGGCTGCAGAGCATTTGCCCAAGCCCATGGCTATGCATCCTGCGATGCCATCCGTGATCTTGCCGGACGAGTGCGGGTGTTGGTATTTCAGCTTGCATAGCCATTCTCTATGAGATAGGGTATTATTCGACGCATTGCCAGATGCGCTCCAATGATGTTGCGCGCTGGCGGACCAATTTCTAATTCTGCTAATGAACCACTGAGAAACACATCCCTGCACCACTGAAGCCAGCGATCGGGTATGGGATATCCGCAGGAGGAAAATTTCAGGTCTAGGGACTCAGAACAGCGATTGAGAAGCGAGGGATCAGGGGGCGTGGAACAAAATCCTGTAGCTATCACTACGTCATCAACCACAAGATCAGGGGAGAAATCCAAAACTAAGCTATACTTCCCGTCAGGAGTTTTTTTACATGCTTGTACTTTATCCTGATGCAGTATCAGTTTATTTGATTGTATTGCCTTATACATACGCTTTGCGGTATCCGGCGTAGTGGTTCCGGTGTGACGCATGGCATGGATAAGAGTTCTTCTTTTCTGATAATCATTGAGATCGAGAAACAAACCTCTGCATGCAGGACCAATATAGCAGGGATTGCTGTCAAACTGTGTGATACATATTGGATGATGAGAGATTATGTGTACAGTTCTTTCTCCCTTTTGTATAAGACTGAGGGCGAATTGTATGGCCGATAAGCCAGCGCCTACAATACAGGGGGAATGATCCGGAGGTGGAGGAGTAAAATCCGGATGAAAGATATGTTTTTCCGGTTCATCTTCTATCCAAGAGGGAATGTTGACATCGCCATGTCCGAGAGCTAGGAGAACATATCGTGTTGAGACATCACCTCGGTCTGTGTGCAGGACAAGATGAGCTCCGCGACGAATATTTAGTAATCGTGCCTCCATACGGTCGATATTGAGCTCGTCCAATATCTTTTCGCAATGTTTCTGAAAAAGCTCTAAACTTGGGCGATGATAGGGGAGTTCGAAATGCTCCTTTCCATAATTATTATTATGAGCAAATCTCAGGAGCGAGCGGAAGGAAGTATCAATATTATGACTCGCAGGGGAGCGCAAACGCAGCATGCCGGACATTGTCGTCCGGTGAGTCCACAGCCCTAGGGGACGGGCAAAAGGATCGATCGATAGGATTCTTAATTTTGGCAGATAGCGCTGAATTGCCCGGGCAAAAACAGTGCCATGTATGCCACTACCGACGATAGCAAAGTCTGTATCAGGACGGGGGCTTGTCTTTTGCATGGATGGCCTGCTTAAAATCGGCCCATAATTCATCTGTTTTCTTTTCGTCTACACGTGCTTCCGGTTTCTTTTGTAACAGAGATGATTTATTGTTTTCCCGGCTCATCTTGAGTGGTGCACCGCCATCATGATTAGCGGGACCCTCACCCACGAGTATCCTACTTAGGCGAGATTTTTTCTGCTGTTTCAACAACAGTTCTTCTTCTTCTTCGGATGGCGTTGCAGCGAACAAGTCCTCATTTTTTTCACTCCAGTTCAATTCTGCTTTTCTGACATTGTATTGCCCATTCATCCGAAACCATATACGTTGGAAGAAACTCAATTTTTTGTATCCGATCTCAAATATGTCTTCAATAACAAGATCGAATATTTTAACATAGGGCCGAAGCATCATTTCCTTTGTGTTGAAAAAACGTTCTAACAATAGATTGAATTCTTGTGGTTTTGATTTTCTCATACTCTTAAAATGATGTGCAATAATTGTTGCAAGCAAGAGGGGACGTTCGAGTATGGCATAGACAAATATATCCCGGGTATGTACCTCGTGACGGACAAATTGTTCAAAATGTGATGGCGACTTGAAAGTATTCGCATTCCCAGTCTTTCCACCTAACTCACTGTGTAAATTTTTTGTACATTCGCGTTTAAGTATGCCTCCCAATTCATAAAATTTGCTCAGGAAATATTTACAAATATTATCTCGGTGAATGATTTGTTCATTGATTCCCAAAAGAAAGGGAAGATTTTCTGATGTAATTGGTTTTACAAAACGGGTAACAAATTCTTCACGGAAATGAACGTAACCTTCCTGATATGCTTCCTTGTATTCCTGTAACTTTACTTCCATAGCGGAAATAGGAATGATAAGCGACTGTTCAAGACGAATGCTCTCAAGCACCAAGCGAAACTGCTCCTCCCTTTTTTCTGATGCGTGTTGCTGTTCTTCCTGATTGATTTCTTGAGCCATGAGATATTGTTGCAGAAAATAGACACACTGTAGCATCTCCGTGTTCTGTTTCCAGTCCTCATGGGTACTAATAATGTTGACTAGCCATTTCCAGAATGGAATGTCCTTGCCCTGTAGCTGCGATTTTAATTCCATGACTCCCTTGTCTGTTGCCCGGGCAAGTTTTGCCAACAACTCGGGGTTTCGGAATTCATTTTTGATTTTCAGGATAATTATGTTCAGCATCTGAAAAAATTGCCCGTCTCCAACATATAGGGCATCTGAGGAAGGCATTGGCAGCTTGAGGATTGTTACCTCTTCATCCTCTGTGTCCTGTCGTGCCTTGGCTTTTTCAAATAAATTTAAGGCCTCAGGATACGTAACTTGCTTTGTAAGTTCTGGGGGTATTGTGAGCTTCTGTTGGTTCAATGCAGAAGCAGTTGGTAATTTTTGTTTTGAGTACATTTGCACACTAACCAGCCACTCAGCAAGCATCTCATACACAAAGAATGGACTCCATTCATCCGCCAAGACGATGTAATCGGGAGTTTGTGAACGTTCATGTATCGTAGTACGAATCATTCCAAGACCACGTGAACGCAACTTATTCATGAGTAGCTGGAAGTCATTCAGACTAGACGTTGACAATTTATTCACAACATTTACTGCCTGTACATATGATATTTTTTTTTGCCAAATGTTACAGAGTCCATGGAATACAACACGCTCGCTCGGAAGGAAACTGCCATTTTGCGATAGAAAGGCCTCTCTGTCGCGCTCGTCCATTGACACATACTTCGGCTCTTGTGGAACACTCATATTGTCATATGATAGTATATATTTAGAATTATTGCAAGTGTGTAATAATATGAAAGAAGGTTATAATACAACAGAAAATATGTCAAAAATAATATATGATGAAGCGAAAATTAAAACATTAAGTTCACTGGAGCACATCCGGCTGCGCAGCGGAATGTATGTAGGTCGACTAGGTGATGGCAGCCATGCCGACGACGGTATATATATCATGCTCAAGGAAATTATTGACAATAGCATAGATGAATTCATCATGGGTAATGGAAGAAAGATTCGTCTGGACATTCGGGATAATGCATTGCTAGCCATTCGTGACTATGGACGTGGCATTCCCTTTGGGAAACTTGTCGAATGCGTAACCGTTATCAATACAGGAGCAAAATATGATGACGAGGTATTCCAGTTCAGTGTTGGTTTGAATGGCGTAGGTACGAAGGCAGTCAATGCACTCTCCGAGACCTTCCGCATAGTCTCGTATCGTGATGGAAAATTTGTTGAAGCAACATTTTCGCAGGGAAAGTTGCTGGCAGAAAACAAGGGAACGAAGCCGAAGGAAGCGGACGGACTCCTCGTAGAATTTCGTCCAGACCAGGAAATATTTGGAGAGTATTCATTTCAGGAGGATCACATTACCCAACGGCTGTGGAATTATGTCTATTTGAACACCGGGCTACAGCTGATATGGAAGGATAAGATCTTCCAGTCAGAAAAAGGGTTGGAAGATTTTCTGCAAGCAAGGATGGGAGAGCAATCACGATATCAAGCTTGTTGCTATCGTTCACAACGGCTTGAATTTGCCTGGACACATGGTAGCAGTTATGGGGAGAACTATTTTTCCTTTGTAAACGGACAACATACCAGTGATGGAGGGACCCATCTCAGTGCCTTTCGGGAAGGGATGCTCAAGGGAATAAATGAGCACTTCGAATCGAGCTACAGCGGTGTTGATGTACGGGAGGGCATTGTTGCAGCTGTAGCATTGCGTATTCAGAATCCCATGTTTGAGAGCCAGACGAAAAATAAGCTGGGAAATAATGACATCCGCCCCTGGGTTGTGGCAGAGACCAAGACAGCGGTACAGGACTTTCTTCTCCAAAACCCTGATATAGCACAGATTCTCAAAGATATCATCACCCGAAATGAACAGCTCAGGAAGGAAATCGTATCTGTGCGGAAGCAGGCACGTGCAGCGGCATCACAGGCATCGCTCAACATTGCAAATTTACGCGATTGTAAGTATCATCGTGGTAAGGGAAAGTACGGGGAAAGTAGCTCAATTTTTATTACAGAGGGACGCTCGGCAGCAGGTGCCATGGTAGGAGCACGGGATGTATATACTCAGGCGGTCTTTGCCCTACGGGGCAAGCCAAAAAACATGATAGATAGCAGCAAGGCAGATATCTATCGAAATCTGGAAATGTACAACCTTGTGGTTGCTCTTGGCATTGAGCACGAATTGGACACCCTGCGCTATGAGCGCATTATTATTGCCAGTGATGCAGACCATGATGGATATCACATCCGGAACCTCCTGCTTACATTCTTTCTTACATTCTTTGAGGATCTGATACACAATGGGCATCTTTATTTATTAGAAACACCCCTGTTTCGGGTTCGGAATAAGAAAGAAAACAGATACTGTTACAATGAAGCGGAGCGCAATCGAGCCATGCAGGAGCTCCAGCATCATGAGGTTACTCGTTTCAAGGGTTTGGGAGAGATATCAACCCATGAATTCCGCCATCTGATTAGTGGCGACATGCGACTCATACCGGTCAACCTGCAATCACGAAAGGAAAGTCGGGAAGCAATGCGTTTCTATATGGGACGCAACACTCCTGAGCGGCAGCAATTTATTATGAAACATTTACAATAAGGTACAGGCAGACATTCAATGGTACAAAAGATTCTCTCGGATAATTTCTTGTTCTATGCATCATACGTTATACGCGATCGGGCTATTCCCCATATAGATGATGGACTAAAACCCGTACAACGTAGGATTCTCCATAGCTTATTTGAAATGGATGATGGGAAATTTCACAAGGTTTCAAACGTTGTTGGAAATACTATGAAATACCATCCGCATGGAGACAACTCCATCTTTATGGCCCTAGTTGTGCTTGCGAACAAAGAGCTTTTTATTGAAAAACAAGGGAATTTTGGCAACATCTTTACTGGGGACGAAGCATCTGCCGCCCGCTACATTGAATGTAGAATAAATTCCTTTGCAAAAACCTGTTTGTATTATCCAAGAATTACTGACTATGTTGAATCATATGACGGCAGAAACAGGGAACCGACAGTTTTCCCCGCCCTCCTGCCCTTCGCGCTTATTCTTGGTGCAGAGGGAATAGCCGTCGGTATGTCGACAACCATCATGCCACATAACTGCCTAGAGGTCATGCAGGCAGTTCAAGCGGCATTGAAAAAAGAATCCTTTGCATTGTATCCCGACTTCCCTACCGGTGGATATGCAGATGTATCGGCATATCAGGACGGGATGGGCAAGATATTATTGCGAGCGGGCATTGATGTTGTCAGTGATAAGCGCATCGTCATTCGGGAACTGCCCTATGGAAGAACAACGTCATCGCTTATTGCATCCATTGAAGCTGCGGTACGTAAGGGGAAGATAAACATATCAGAAATTAATGATTACACGGCTGAAACGGCAGAAATAGAATGCCGTCTAGGACGGGGGGAACGAGCTGCGGATATCATAGACAGTCTCTATGCATTAACCGATTGCGAAATATCTATATCCTTGAATTGCCTGCTCATAAAGGACAATAAGCCCTGTAAGATGACCGTTCGTGAGGTTATAGAGCATTATGCCGACCGGATCCAACGTCTGCTCAAATACCGGCTGGAGGTTGAATGTAATGCTCTCAGGAAAAAACTACATGCAAACATATTAGAGCGCCTATTTATCGGCGAAAAAATATATCAGCGAATAGAAAAATCTTCCACCCTAGCAGCCATGCATAAGGCAATCCGCAGTGGCTTCGAGCCATTTTTAGACCGTTTAGAAGGGGACTTGCAAGACGAGGACATAGAGTACCTTCTTAAAATTCCCATTAGGCGCATCTCATTATATGATCAGGAACGCTCACAGGCAGAAGAAAGGCAGCTCCGCAGCGAACTCGCTGAATTACAGGAGCAACTCAGCAACATACGAAGGCATGCTATAAACTATCTTGATGGGCTCATGGGCGAATATGCAGAGGACTTTCCCCGCAAAAGCAAAATTATAGAATTTACCCAAGTACATGCCCGCGAGGTGAGTGCCCGCGACATTAGCATATACTATGATGCGGAGAAACAACAGCTTGGATACAAGGGGGTGGCTGGCGAAAAACTGATGGAAGTGTCGGAGTTTGACCGTCTGCTCCTTATTCGGGATGACGGGAGTTATACCGTCATCGCAGCCCCTGCCCGTCTCTATGTCGCGGGGCTCGTAATGTGCATGTTGGCTGAGAAGGACTTGCTGGCAAAAACAATCATAAGCATCATCTACGCAGATGCAGAGCAGCGTGCATACATCAAACGTTGCCACATAACGCAGTTCATGTTCGGAAAGGAATATACCTTGTTGCCACCAAACACAAAGCTACTAGTAGCAAGCACCAAAGAAAACGTAAAAATACACCTGCGCTATCGAAAGGCACCCTATCAACGCAAATCGGAGGAGGAATTTGAGCTCTCACAATATCTCATTAAAGGTGTGCGAGCAAACGGGAAGCGGCTGAGTGAACGCGCAGTAGCACGTGCACGCTTTAAGCGTTCTACCACATCCACAGCTAATCTATAAGATGCCCCACCAGCCGTCGTGTAGAGAAAAAGCCAATGATGACAATGAAGAGAATGATATATCCGATATCCCATAGTTGCATCATCGTAAATGACTGATTGGCAAGATGTCTCATAAGCCGTACCGAATGAGTCAAAGGCACCACCTCAGATACCATTTGGAAGGCAGGAGGCAGATTTTCTACGGGAAATACAGCCCCCGAGAAGAAGAACATTGGAGATAGCAGTCCGGAAAAGAGAAAACTAAAATGGCTCATGGTTTTTACAAATGAAGTAACCAGGTGTCCAAGCACAGCAAACATTGCCGCGTTCAGGAAGCCAATAAAGGGTGCAAGGAAAATAGTCCATGTTGGACCGAGAATCCCAGCAAAGAGCATGACAATAAGCACAGAAGTGGAAAAGAAGAATCCCTTGCTACTTGCCCACAAAATTTCTCCCAAGAGCAGATTATGTGCCCGCAGGGGGGCAGCAAGCATCAATGCATAGACCTTATCAAATTTGAGTCGGTAAAATGTGGCGTAGGTACATTCAAATGCAGCAGTAAACATACTTACTGTAATCAACAGCCCGACAGAGAGATATGCAATGTACGGCAATCCATCCATACTGTCGATATATTTCCCGAGTCCCACGCCTATACCAACAAGAAAAATAATGGGTTCCAGAAAGGGAGGCAGGGCATTGCTTACCCAATATCGGACATACTGGCGCATGTGTCGGTACCAGACAGATATAATCTGATACCAGAATGGAGGAATGTAACGCTGAGTTGTCTGCGTATGTAAAAAGGCAAGATCAGTTTTTGTTTGATTATTCATTTAAATGTCTCCCGGTTATTTTTAGAAAGAGATCTTCTAGGGTTGTTGCTCTAATATCGTAATGATGTGGAGGAATGTTCTTTGCTAGCTCATGTAGCTCCTGTGAATCGTTACTATATACCATGAACAAGCCCTCATGTATCTCGCTCCGCATGGCATCTGTTGGGGTGATGGTATTTCTACTGCTTTGGTCTTTGAGAGTCAGGACATGGGTTTCCATATGCTCTTGGGTTAATTCCTGGGGGTTGCCGGTCATAATTGTCTTACCCTTATCTAGGATGTGGATATTATGTGCAATCTGATAGGCCTCTTCCATATAATGAGTGGTAAGCAATATTGTCAGTCCATTTTCCATGAGCGAACGTAGTTTTTGCCAGATGATCTGTCTAACTTGGGGATCAAGCCCGGTTGTGGGTTCATCAAGAATGAGAACTTCCGGCTGGTTAATAAGGGAGCGGGCAATTACTAGGCGGCGTTTCATGCCTCCCGAAAGAGTTCGAACTTCGGCATGTATTTTTTCTTCCAGTTCCATAAATGCCAATAATTCCTCTATGCGTTGCTTCGCCTTCTGTGAGGGTATCCGATAAAAACGGGAATATATACTCAGGTTTTGGTATACATCGAGCTCCTCATCGAGGGTGTCTTCCTGTGGGACTATGCCAATGCCTGCCTTGACCTCAAGGGGGTTTTTACGGGGGTCAAAGCCCAATACATCCATGCTTGTTTCGGCATGTGGGTCTGGTTTTGCCGATCCGTAGAGCATACGCATGGTGGTAGTTTTCCCCGAACCGTTGGGACCGAGAAAAGCAAAACATTGAGAAGGTTCAATAGTAAAGGATACATCCTGTACTGCTGGAGTGCCGTTGAAGTGTTTGAATAAATGTTTAATTAATATTATACTCATAAGATAAAAACTTGTAGAAAATAGTATCATATATCTTGCTAAATTGCTAGAAGCGTGCAATAATAATCACGTGAGGAATAAAGTTGGAGGAATTTCTATGCACAGTAAAGCTATGTTTTTGATTATTGTCCTAATGTTCTCCTCGGTTACGTGGAATATCTTTGCTGGGTCGAAACCTGAAGTAATGGCGGAGCTCAATCTTGATGCGACTCCGCGAGTATATATTGCACCTGATAGCCAAGGAAATGAGTTACGTGTACCTCTGTCCAATCTTGTTAGTTTGCCTGACGGGAGCGAGGTAAAACGTTATGAATTTAATGTATTTGACAGCAATGGCGAGCTTGTCTCAACCTTTCAGGATGGGCAGGAGCGTTTTCGGTCGGCCTTTGGGGGCATAAAATGGGTAGGTGATACGATACAGCTTCCAGCTGAGCTTATCTGGAAGGGAACGTATAATCTAGAGGGTGATTCCCGAAATGGCTCTCTGGTCCCGGATGGCGACTATGCCTATCAGGTTGTTATTACTGACGACCGTGGACATGAAATAGAATCACCACCACTTGGTGTTACTATTGATAACAGTGCTCCAGAAGTTTATGCTTTTCTTCCGACCATCAACATTGTATTTTCGCCTGACGGCGATCGGATCCGAGATTCCGTTATTGTCAGACAGGTCAGTAGTCGTGAACCGCGTTGGACGATACGTATTCAGAACAGCAGCAAGCAAACTGTATATGAAGAAGTATTTGAAAATGACGGCATGGTCACTGATGACATAGAGCTACCGCAGGAATTTTCTTGGGGTGGTACAGATAACGATGGGAAGGTACAAGCAGAGGGTGAATATAGCTATGTTGTAATTGGCGAGGACCGGGCAGGAAATACATCGGAAACCCCCTTGCCTTTGAACATTATTATCAGCTATACCGCAGAGTTTGCTACTATTGTGACAGAAGATGGCATAGATGCATTTTCTCCGAACGGAGATGGCATACGTGATGATATACGTACGCAAATATCACTCTACGAGGCTGCCGGTATTTCTGATTGGTCGATATCCGTTGTTTCGGCCCTTGATCCTGCTACAACACTGGTATATTTAGACGGCCCAGCGCCGGTTATTGATCGCTATGTGTTTGATGGAATGGATTCATCCGGGCAGATACTTCCCGACGGGAATTATATCATAGTTCTCGGTCTTTTCGCCGATGGTCAGGAGCTCGCAACGTCGGAGCTTTTTGTTCGTATAGACACAACACCTCCCCGACTGGGAATTGAATTGGTAACTGAGCCAGTCGCCACCGTCCCCGGGGAACCATTTTACTTTGGTGGGAGCGACCGAAATACCGTCGTGTTTTCCATGATAGGAGAACCAGAAGTTGATTGGATAGCGAATATATCCAATGAAAATACAGCAGTGAGTACTAAAGTTCGACTGAGTGATGTTGGACTCCGATCGGGGCGTCTGTATTATAAAGTAAACGTTCTGGATAGTGCCCTGCAGATTCCGGATGGACGCTACACCCTTACAGTCAAGGGATATGATATGGCAGGAAACTTCGGCACCAGTCCGCCCATTAAGGGAATAAAAGACAGCCGACTTGCGACCGTGTCTGCCTCAGTTGATGGGCTCTATCTTGCTCCACAGAGTGAGGGGGCATCTGCATCCGTTCCTATTCAGGTACAACAATCCATTGAAGAGGGTGCATCTCAGTATTTGTTGAGTATTGTTGATGCAAATGGAAAAATAGTGCGTTCACATTACAAGCGCAAGCCCTTTGCTGAATTTGCCTGGGATGGATTTACGAACAGTTATGAGATCGCTCCTGATGGTGAATACTCAGTAACCTATAAGGTACAATATTACAACGGAAATACACCGGAAATAACAGACGTTGGTCCTATCATACTCGATAGCACGAAGCCAGTTATTACGCTACTTGGTTCAGAACAGAAATTCTTCTCGCCCGATGGCGATTCCGTACGGGACGATATAAGAATACAGCAAAAAGTCGAAACAGCTGATGATGTTACCTGGGATGCCAGAATTATTAATTCCAGCGGAGATGTTCTTCGGATCTTTGAATATGGTGATGCGGTCGATACCATCGTATGGAAGGGCGATAACAATGATGGTAATATTATTGAGGATGGTGATTATCTATACATCCTTCGGGGCAGCGATGTTGCCGGCAACGTAACGGAGAAGGCACTTCCCATAATTATTGGTGCGACGAGCACGGGCAGGCGTTGGATTCCTGCCGTAGACATTCAGGCAACACCACAACCATTCTCACCTGATGGTGATAATATCAACGATACGATTACCATCACGGTAAAAGCAGATAAAAACAGTGGGATTAAAAGCTGGAAGCTGAGTATCCTTGATCCAAGGGGTAATGTATTTATAAATTTCCCTGGGGGTGAGGGTGAACCAAATGAGACCATTGTTTGGGACGGTTTGTCGACTAATGGCGAGCTCGTGCAAGCGGCCGAGGACTATCGCGTGGTTTTAAGTGCGGTAGATGTATTTGAAAATACGGGAACTACTGAAACAGTTATTTCTACGGATATTCTGGTTATTCGGGAGGGCGATCGTCTCAGAATACGAATTCCCAGTATTTATTTTGCGGGCTTCCTCTCTGATTTATTGTTGGTTCATGACGAGCAGTTGGAATCCAATCTCAAAACGGTACGAAAGTTAGCACAAATTCTCAATCGTTACCACGAGCATCGTATTTTAATTGAGGGGCATGCGGCACATATTTTCTGGCAGGATGCTGATCGCATGGAACAGGAGCAGGAAGAGGTATTGTTGCCGCTTTCACGCTCTCGTGCAGAAAATGTAAGGCGTGCACTCATCATCCTAGGAGTTACTCGGAGTAGAATGAAGATAGAAGGGATTGGCGGTGCCGTCCCCATTGTACAACACAGTGATCGGGTAAATCTATGGAAGAACCGGCGCGTAGAATTTATTTTGGATAAAGAGAAACAAACTACAGAGGAATAAAGGAGAAAACATGGGAAAATCACATCGCGGTAAACCACTGCGAACCGAGTCAAAGGAAAAGAATTTTCGCGGAACCTGTCCTGTTACTGGACAGACAGCAACAAAATTGTTATATGAGCATGAAATAAATGGAGTAAAAACATTAATTTCAAAAGTAGGGCGTGCTACTCTGGCAAATGCACAAAAGAGGCGGGATGTTGTATCCACCGCAGCCGGAGCATCAGCGCCAGCAGCACCAGCACCAGCAGCGCCAGCAGCACCAGCACCAGTAGCGCCAGCAGCGCCAGCAGCGCCAGCAGCACCAGCACCAGCACCAGTGGCTGAAGCAGCGCCAGCAGCAGCAGAAGCAGCGCCAGTGGCTGAAGCAGCACCAGCAGCCGAAGAGGTAGCAGAAGCAGCACCAGCAGCCGAAGCAGCAGCGCCAGCAGCCGAAGAGGCAGCGCCAGTGGCTGAAGCAGCGCCAGTGGCTGAAGCAGCAGCGCCAGCAGCCGAAGAGGCAGCAGAAGCAGCACCAGCAGCCGAAGCAGCAGCAGCAGCCGAAGAGGCAGCAGAAGTAGCGCCAGCAGCCGAAGAGGCAGCACCAGCAGCCGAAGAGGTAGCACCAGCAGCCGAAGAGGCAGCACCAGCAGCCGAAGAGGCAGCGCCAGCAGCCGAAGAGGCAGCAAAAGAAGAATAACGGAGTTCAGATGAAGCAGGCAATTATAGTATTTTCTGATGGCTTTGAAGAAATCGAAACTATTGTGCCGATAGATATTTTACGCCGTGCCGGGATTGATGTCCTTACAGTAGGGCTTACCGGCACTGTGCTTACTGGTGCTCATGGCATTGTTGTTCAGGCAGATAAATCCTTTGCAGATTATTCTTACACTGGTCAGGAAGCAGCATTTGTTCTTCCCGGAGGAGGAGCAAATGCAAGATCTCTTTCTGAATCTACGGCATTATGTTCTACACTCAGCAACGCAGCAAAGGATGGGCATCTCATTGCTGCAATATGTGCCTCAGCGGCCTTAGTACTTGATAAGGCAGATCTCCTTTCAGGAAAATCATATACCTGTTATCCTGGTACAGAACAGCAGGTAAGCTCTGAGGGCAAACATTGTGCGGGCGAGCCCGTGGTTCTTGATGGCAATATTATTACAGGGCGTGGTCCCGGTGTTGCTGTGGATTTTTCTCTTGCAGTTGTTGAATATCTTGTAGGCAAAGAGATTGCAGAAGAAATAGCCACTGCAATGTGTTGTTAGGACGGGCTCTAGGGCTTGTTTAGCAGAGCAAGTTGCCGTATTCCACTCAGAGTGTGCCAAGGATCAAGTATAGAGAAGAGGGAGGGATCATGTTCATGGATGATGTATATATCGCCCCCGGTTCCGATAACCTTTGTGTCTGCGGACATTTCCCCCTTCATCCGACCACTTATTTCACGAATGATTCCAGTATATCCAAGTGAGATGCCAGCATGAATGGCACCCCTGCTGTCCTTGCCAAAGGCATTTGACGAATACGCCATATCCAGAGTGGGTAGTTGAGCTGTCGATGTTCCCAATGTGAGCAGGGAGCTTTGTATGCCGGGAAATATACTTACCCCGAGAATCTTGCCCTGGGCAGACACAGCCGTACAGGTTAGAGCAGTTCCGGAGTCCACAATAATACAATCACAATGATAGCTATGATATGCAGCCACTGCATTGGATAGAAGATCATTGCCGATTTCAGGAGAAATAGGTTCCACTAATCCGTGCTTGATATTTGTACTGATAATGATGGTCTGGATACTAAAAATATCTTGGAGTGCAGCATGAATAGCAGCCACCTTGTTTGGAACAACCGAGCAGAGTGCAACTAAATCTGTTGCACTGATGTCAGAGCGAGCATTTTGAAACAACATACTGAATATAATGCGGTATTCGTCTGCACTTCTCTGCTCGGAGCTAGCGAGACTCCAATGTTCTACCCATGAAGCGTTTAATGAATAGCCAATTGATATATTAGTATTTCCTATGTCTACAGCAAGAATATTCATAGAGCGAGCGACGGGAGTCGAACCCGCGTCACCAGCTTGGGAAGCTGGGATAATACCGTTATACTACGCTCGCTAACTTCACGAGTATAGCAGAAATTCCATTCCTTGTCAGCCCATTTTATTTATCCGCAGTCGGCATGTGGGTAGTAATTCTACGTATGGCATGCTACTATGGGTACATGATTTTCTTAAAATACCTTGTTCTTATTTTTATGTATTTTATGTTGGGTGCCATCCCGGCATGTGCACAAACAAATCTAGAAGATGGATTATATGTGCGTTTTGTTACAACACAGGGAGAGATAGTTGCACGCCTGTATTATGATTTAACGCCGCTTACTGTTGTTAATTTTGTTGGATTAGCGGAGGGAAAACTGGACACGGAAGTTCGTCCGGGAAAGCCATATTATGATGGGCTAAAATTTCATCGTGTAGTTCCAAACTTTGTTATTCAGGGCGGGGACCCACGCGGGGACGGCACCGGAGGTCCCGGCTACAATTTTCCTGATGAGTTTCATCCCCAGCTTCGTCACGATTCTCCCGGCATTCTTTCTATGGCGAATAGCGGACCAGGAACAAATGGGAGTCAATTCTTTATCACCCACGTAGCAACGCCATGGCTAGATGATAAGCATTCGGTTTTTGGCAAGGTAGTATCCGGTATGGATGTAGTGAATGCCATTGCAGAAGGAGATAGCATAGAAAAAATAGTCATCCTGCGGGTGGGAGAAGCAGCAGAGGCGTTTAAGAACGATCAAGAAACTTTTGCAGAGCTTATTGCAGGGCAGGAGGAACGAAAAAAACAGCAGATTCAAGAGGAGTTAGCGAACAATATGAAGATTATAGAAGAGCGATGGCCAGATGCCAAGCAAACTAAAAATGGCGTGTACATTGTTGAAAAAGAACGTGCGAATGCAACAAAGGTCGTAGCAGGAAATGTGGTATCCGTCCATTATGTTGGAACATTACTTGACGGAACGCAATTTGATTCGAGCTACGATCGCAATCAGCCTATTGAGTTAACCATTGGTGCAGGCATGGTCATTCCCGGTTGGGAAGAAGCACTGCAAGAAATGGGCCCAGGAGATAGCATTACAGCAATTATTCCACCAGAACTTGCATACGGGGACAGAGGGGTTCCAGGTGTTATTCCGCCGAGTTCCTTCCTTGTCTTTGATATGGAGCTCGTCTCGTCAAAATAATATCTCACATTCAGAATTTGAAGTAAGGTAGCATGTACAGCTGTATTTCTAATATGTGTACAGATGTATTTTTTGTGTTATATTTCTCTTGCTATTGAATGTGGGCTATGCCCAGAACCATCATAGTGTTACAGGTTTTGTTGGCAGCAGGGAGGTAGGCGGGTATGGAGAATTTCATATATTGCAGGGCCGTTATGCATTGCTCTACGGCTACGATCCTCTAAAGGAGCGCAATATATTTGGAGTTGCCATACAAAATGACTGGCTTCGACTGGGTAGCTTCCAATCAAAGGGAATCTATAGTCGCCTTCGTAATTCTGATGGACTCAGAGCTTGGTCGGATCTGGGTGGCAGTAGCTATTTTTCTCTTGCACGCGGGCATGACATGACCGACACAGTGAGTCTTGCTCTGCGGCTGAGTCAGATCTCGTTTTGGATATGGCAGACGCGATCCTGGCAGGCAATGGGAGCAGACCTATCACTTCCCATTACAGATGCACTAGATATACAGTTGCTTGCACTGGGAAGCTACCCGCTTTCCAAAACCTACGATAGCTGGTTCTACGATGCTAGTGGGCCTCGTGTACCAGTCCTCCATCTTGCAACATCATTGCGTTATCGGAAAAAATACTTCCATCTCAGCACAGATATATTCATGTCACTGGCAAAAAATAACCTGCCACAACTACACACACTGGGCTATAGCCGCATTCTAATATCTCCCCTTACCCTGCGATTGCTCTTGGGATATAGTCAGAAACGCTACAGACAGTTAGGTTCCCAAATAAATAAATTGGAATGGCAGGCCTCTGTAAGTACAGAGCTTCGGATACGAGAGTTCCTTATTCAGTATCGTGTTGCCTATGAAAAGCCAAAGGATTATTACATTGATAAAGAGGGAGCACATGTGCTGGAACATAGCATGCGCCTTGCTTTTGAATCACGAATCTACCAGCGAAGCTCATTTTCGCATAAAATTACTGCCACAGCCCGGGGACTCATTCCGAATGGAGTGCATATTGAATACCGCTTTATTATGAGGATGATCAATCTGAGATGGACTGTTGATGGAAAATGGACAGTCGAAGAGTTTAGTCTCCACCGGCAGGTCTACAATTCTGCTCTGGAATGGTGGCAAAGGGGGCATAAAATATCCCTTGGCATTGGCATGCAGGAGGAGCAGGGAAGATGGTATCTGCGGGGAAAATTTGGATGGAAGATGGACTTTGCAGAGCATTGCTCCGTACAAGTTAGTGTCGAAAGTTCTGATTTTATTGATCTATCAAAAACATGGTCGTGGGTTGATGCATGGGAAAAGATAAAACTGTATGGACAATTTACATTTGCAGGTATCGAAGGATAATCAGCGCTAGAGTAGTCAGAAAGCAAGAATTGCTTGGGCGATAAGAAAATAAATTGCAAGCCCCACAACATCAATAAAAGTAGCCATGAGTGGGCCAGTCATTACAGTAGGATCATAGCCCAGACGGTGAATGCAGAGCGGGGCTAGGACACCAATAATAGAAGCAAAAATTACCACTAGGGAAAGGGCAAGGCCTAGAATAAGCGACTGATGCATGGAAACAGTGGGAGTTATAAATGAGCTTCGCAGAATGATCAACAGTCCAAGTAGGAGACCAAGGACAAGGGCGACGAAAAATTCACGTCTCAGAATCTGCCATATATTTCTGAAACTGAGCTCATGACGAGACAGCCCCCGTATCATCAGGGTGGAGCTCTGGACGCTCGTATTCCCCCCGGTTTGCATAATTACCGGAATAAACCAAAACAGGAAGATTGAGCCCCGTATGACATCATCAAACAAACCAAGCATGTTTGTTGTTAATGTTCCAGCAAAGAGCAATAAAGCAAGCCAAGGCATACGTTTTTTTACTAGGCCGAAAACCGAAGTCTTGAGATATTGATCGGTACTTCCCCCCATTGCACCCATCTTATACACATCCTCTGTCTGCTCATCGCGAATAACATTAATTGCATCGTCAATGGTTACAATGCCCAGGAGACGACCGTAGCTATCTAGGACGGGGAGGGCGAGTAGGTCATGGCTTTCTAACAGAGAGGCGACAATCTCCTGATCTGTTTGTTCTCCCACCGAGATAATATCTGTCTTCATAATGGATGATATGAGGGTATCATCTTCAGATCCCATAAGCTTACGTAGCGATACAATGCCCTGCAAACGGTTGAGATTATCCAGCACATATATATATGATATATTCTGTACCTTTGGTGCGGTGGTGCGGACAAAGCTGATGGTCTGCTGCACCAATAGATCAGTTCTAATGGCCAAATAACGCGGAGTCATTATGCCAGCCGCCTCAGTCTCGTCAAAGCGGAGGAGAAATAAGGTCTCGCGCCGTGCCTCATCACTCAGAGAGTTCCATACAGAGGAGCGTACGTCAGGAGCAAGCTGCTGGATGATGTCGACCAAATCATCGGGCTCCATATTGGCAAAGATTTCCTTCATGTTAGAAAAATGCAGGGAGCTAATGAGCGTTTCTTGATCTTCCGGCGTCATAAGACAGACCAGATCAACGCGAGAAGCGACATCGAGTCGAAAAAATATTGAGCGCTGTTCTGTGGGGTTAAACTCGTCCCATACGTGGTAGATATCAGGAACAGAGATATGTTGAAAATCCTGCAAATATATTGCATTTTCAGGACTTCCAATAAACCTGCAAATCACATCTATTGTCTCGCTGATGTCCATATCGCCTTTGCCCGTTTACAGATTGCTTATACTATCTTTTCCTGTCCAGTCCCCAACAAGAAGGATTTCACGTTCCATTTTTATTTTGCGTTCTCTCATCAATCGTCTTTCTACATGTTCAATGAGAAACAACACATCTGATGCACGAGCATCACCCTTGTTTATCAAAATATTTGCATGAAGATTTGAAATTTGCGCATCGCCGCAACTACTGCCACGCATCTGCATGCTGTCAATAATAACGCCAGAGGGTGCACCAGTCAGGGGATTGTTTTTGAATACAGATCCTGCGGATGGGGCATTGAAATGTCCCTTTGCACTGCGGTCTGCCTTGTATTTTTCCATTCGCTCAAAGATATCTTTACTTGGCTCCCTCTGC
This sequence comes from Spirochaetia bacterium, assembly GCA_964291355.2. Classification (GTDB taxonomy): domain Bacteria; phylum Spirochaetota; class Spirochaetia; order WTKD01; family WTKD01. The sequence continues at coordinate 136,992 of OZ220222.1, forward strand.
ATTCTAAATGTACATGATAATATAATGCATTCCTTGCTCTGGAAGGGAGAAATTTTATGTGCAAAGTCCTCCTTGTCCATATAATATATCTGTTGATTTCCCTCATGGTCCAAATAGCCCACCTCCACGAGTACATCAGCAATTTCACGACCATAGCAGCGTGCATTGGTCCACAGTGCTCCCCCCACAGTTCCCGGCATGGAATATAGAAAATCAATGCCAGAATAACCCTCCCGGGCAGCATAATCAGCAGCATCAGAAATTCCTATTCCAGCCCCACAATGTAGTACGGGGGTGTTTCCATCATCTTCTATCCTTATTCCAATGATTTTTTCCATTGACATGATAATTCCCGGAATGCCCCAATCAGACACTATAATGTTTGAACCACCACCAAGAATAAAGAGAGCTGCGTTCGCTTTCTGCTTAATCTCGAGAACAGAACGAATTTCTTCTATATTTTTTGGTACGGTAAATATTTCTGCGGGGCCACCAATGCCGATGCTTGTATGTTTCTTCATTTCCACAGCAGGCAGGAAAAAAATATCAGTATGCGTAAAGAGGTTTTGTAATAGCATCTCCATGTATAGGATATAATAAACATTGTATATTTGACAATATATATAATTGAATTTGTTATCTTTTGCAAATGCATAGATGTCTAGGTAGTCCTAGTGATAGGAGCTACCGTGAGGGGAGTTATTTGTCTTGCATGGTATTTTCCGACCAGTCTCCAACAAGGAGAAGGTCGAGTTCCATTTTTATTTTATGTCTACGAAATAATTGCTCTCGTGCATCTTCAATAAGAAAAAGGGCCTCAGATGCTCGTGCATTTCCCTTGTTTATCAGAATATTTGCATGAAGCTCAGAAATCTGAGCATCTCCACAGCTCTTTCCGCGCATCTGCATACGGTCAAGTAGGGTGCCGGTGGGTTCGCCATGTCGGACATCGTTTTTGAACACAGAACCGGCGGATGGATAAGAAAAATGACCCTTCTTGGCACGATCTGCCCTATGTCCGTCCATCCGTTTCCGAATAATTCTGGGATCCTCCTTCTGCATCTTAAATGTACATGATAGCATGATCCGCTCCTTGTCTTGGAAGGGCGAAAGCTTATATCCAAAGTCATCCTTCTTTGTGTGATATGTCTGTTGATGCCCTTCATGGTCCAAATAGTCTGTCTCCAAGAGCACATCAGATATTTCATGACCGTAGCAGCGTGCATTTATCCACAATGCCCCCCCTACAGTTCCCGGCATGGAATATAGAAAATCAATGCCCGAATAGCCCCTCTCGGCAGCATAATCTGCTGCATCAGAAATTGCCACTCCAGTGCCACAATGCAGTATCGGGCAGCTTCCATCATCTTCTATCCTCATTCCTGTAAATTTTTCCATAGACATGATGATTCCAGGAATTCCCAAATCTGAGACAATAATGTTCGAGCCACCGCCAAGGACAAACAATGGTGATTTTGTAATTTTTTTGATTTTGAGGATGCTACGTATTTCTTCTATGTTTTTTGGTATGGTAAATATTTCCGCTGGACCACCAATTCGTATAGTAGTATGCTGTTTCATCGCCACATTGGGCAAGAAATAAATGTCTGCTTCTGAAAAGAACTGTTGTAATTGCACCTGTATGTGTATAATATAATAAACACAGATTATTTTACAATAGTGTGTAATTAATTATCGTTTCGTTTGTTTTATGTATGAGAATGTTTCTGAAAAGGATGCCTTTCAAGGCGTTTATAAACAATATTTTTCGCTTATCTTTCGCGTGGTGTATGTAATTGTGCGCGATCAGGAGGCGAGCGAGGAGCTGTGTCAGGAGGCCTTTATCAGATACTACAAGCATATGGATAAGATAGCAAAGGAAATAGAAAAATACTGGCTTATTCGTGTGGCAAAGAATCTTGCAATTAATTATGCCAAACGAAAGGAACGGGAGTACCGCGCCTATGACAAGGTATTACGCCAACCTCTGTCTCCAGCCGAACGTACGGGGGAGGCAAACCTTATCCGCGAGGAGCTGAGCCAAGAGATGCTTGTAGCAATATCTCAATTACCAGCACGGCTCCGCGAAACATTAGTCTTGAAATTATACGCCGATTTAAGCTATAAAGAGATAGGAAGTGTATTAGGAATAAGTGATACAGCCATCAAAGCAAGAATGTATAGAGCACGAATTAAACTTGCGAGCATCTTACAATCCCGGGGGGTGAGTAATGACATATGATATAAGGCGTTTATTGTCTGAACACATTGACAATGAATTGTCTGAAAATATACGACCGGATCTGCAAAAACAGATTCAGGGACCTTTGCAGGAAGAATGGACTAGTATGCAAGGACTGCAGAGAAATCTAGAACAGGTATGCATTCCGCAACCTGAAACAACCCGGTGTTGGGAGCGATTATCTCAGCAGCTGGAGGCGCGCAAAATAAAAAAGCAAAGCCCTTTTTCGATTGTTCCGATACCTATTTTTGCCTCTCTCCTGATTGTCATTTTTATTCTCCCCTTCCTGAATGAAACCGTAATAAATACCATTGCTATTAGACAGGATGCCCCATCCTTCTTTGTGGGAGATATGGGGGATGGTGCTACGGTTGATTTAACAAATACCTCTGCCGTGCTGGGTGATGTTATAAGTAGTGAGGATACAATTTTTCAGAACGATTTCGATACCTTTATCGATTTTCTTGTAAAGTCTAGGCCATCAAATGGCTCGCGCATTATCATTCTGCCCGATACAGACTTTGACCTCATGGGCGAGCCGCGTTTTATACCAGTAAAACAGAGCTCCACTCTGTTAAGGGATGCTACTGAATAGCCATGTCTCTGATAACTCTCTTTGGTATTATTATGAGCATGATGTTTCTGTCTCCAGTATCCGCTGAGGGCATTGCATCACAAATCAAACGATTAATACTTACAGAGATCATGAAATTTTTGAACGAGAGTTTTGAGCACAGCTATCTCGTTAACATGACAATTCGTGCTGTTTCTCCGGACGGAGGTGAGCTGTGGTCCTTAGAGATCGACGAAGAAGCAGAGGTTGGTCAAGCAACCCATCTACAGTTATCTGGCAACAATATATTTGCAGAGCTCCAACTCTTTCCGTATTATGCAACAGACGAACGTATTAAATTATTTCTGAACGGACGATTATGGCTGAGACATGGAGAACAGAATATTAGCCATCGTACAATTAATCAGAATATTACGGTGCCCTTGAACGAGCCAGTTTTGTTTATTCCCTTCGGGATCCGCGATCATGCAGGATTTCGTCAGCGAATGAGGAGATTTATACAAAGACAGGACTGGGAAGATCACGACGACTACGACGACGACGAGGAGGATTGGGAAGAGCAGGACGACTACGACGACGATTGGGAAGATCACGACGACGACGATTGGGAAGATCACGACGACGACGAGGATTGGGAAGAGCATGACCACCCAATACTACCCCCTCCCCCTGTTATGGAATTACAGTTTATTATTGAAAGAAAAATTACGGAAACAAACGACTAGATATGGGCACATCGAAAACTCGTCTTCCAGAAATTTTATTTGTAATTTTTGTTCTTATCCTACTTATTGCCACCAGTATAATTTTTTTTTCTTACTATCTTCGCATGCCGCAGATAAGCGATCTTTCATTCTCGGCCACCAGCGATGGCGGAATATTAATCATTCGGGGAAAAAATTTTGGCGGGTCGGACTCCGGGCGTGTGTACATAATGGAGCAGATGATAACGAGGAGTCATTATCAGCTATGGTCGGAACGTGAAATACATCTTCTTGTAAGTGCACGAACACCCAAGGGTTTAGTGATGGTGGAAACCGAACGAGGGAAGAGCAATGTAAGATTATTTGCCGAGGATGCCCAATCCGCATCGCGTGGAAGCTCGTCCATACAACCAGAGATAATTTCTGTTGAGCCCACAGAGGTTTTTGTTGGTGATCGTCTAAGGATTAAGGGAGAAAATTTCGGCATGATTCCCCATAATGCGATGATAGAATTTTCGCATCAACGAAGGAAGGATATCTGGATTCCCGCCGACATGACTAATATTATCTGGTCGGATGTGGAGATAATTGTTAGGATTCCTGATGGGGCAGCTCATTCTCTTATGCGGCTACGAACAGAGCGTGGCACAGTTCTCAACGAGGACTTGAATATTCGGAGTAGGGGTGGAAACAAAATATATGGTGATGGTTATGAGGTAGTACTCAGACAGGATGTTTCTGTTACATATCTTCAGGTTCCTGATCTTCTTCGTCTATGGTTGCCCCATCCGGAACATTTAGCCGCGCAAGCTCTTGTAGAGATAGTAGAAGAGGACAGAAACATGCGCACGGAATTTTCTCCGACCTTAATACCGGCAGGTCCTACGCCGATACAGCGTGTCTTGCGTATATTCCGCTTTGCAGAATATACAGACATTACCCCAGCTGATCTATCTCTTGACTATGACATTGATGAGGTCAAAGAATATCTCAACACAGAGGATTTCTTCCTGACCTTTCCTCGAAGTCTTCGCAATTTTGCTCAAGCTGTTGTTCAACGGGAAAGAAACCCATATCGAAAGGCAGAAACAGTATTCCGTGCGTTGATACAGCGCATGGAGGTCAGCGAGAAAGCCCCTTCATTTACGACCACTGTTCTCGAAGATGTCTTTGCAGACAAAAAAGGTGATTCCTTTGATTATGCGGCTCTCTATGTGAGTTGTCTTCGTCTGCTGGGCATTCCTGCTCGTTTGGTAACTGGGGTTCTTCTTATGGAGGATGGCACAACCCCCCATGTGTGGTCTGAATTTTATCTGGATGATTTTGGTTGGGTTCCGGTGGATCCAGCACTTGCCGATGGCATGTATTCCGCATTATCCACAGGATTTTTTCGTGATCGTCTCAGATATTTTGGCAATATTGATGGTCGACATATTTCTTTCCGCAACAATGAAGAATTGCTAAGCATGATTGATCCGACATCGCAGAAAATATATCAGCACTCACCTGATTATACCATGCAACGCATACAGGGTTATTTTCATGGCTCATCACGTTTTATTATTACATATAAACCTTTAGTGCTTATACGTTATGCAACTATTGACTAGCCAAAAATTATCGCAGAAAATTCTTGACTTATCGCCAAAAAAATGTTATAATCCGATAATGAATTGTATTACGGTTGGGGCATGCAGACATCAATAAAAGAATCTGATAATCAGATAGCAGAGATATTACAGTTGGAAGAAACTCGTCAGAGACAGGGGCTTGAGCTCATTGCTTCGGAGAATTTTGTAAGTCCTGCTGTGCGAGAGGTTAATGGTTCAGTGCTAACTCATAAATATGCAGAGGGCTATCCCGGAAAGCGATATTATGGTGGTTGTGAACAAGTCGACAAGGCAGAAATACTCGCCATTGAAAGGGCAAAGGCATTGTTTCGTGCCACTTATGCCAATGTACAACCGCATTCTGGGAGCACTGCGAATATGGCAGCGTATTTTGCACTTATGCAACCTGGGGAATGCTTGTTGGGCATGGATCTTGCTCATGGGGGGCATTTAACGCATGGTGCGGCGGTAAGTTTTTCCGGAAAATTATACAAGACTGCCTTTTATGGCGTAGATAAGGATAGCGAGCTCATCGACTATGATGCCTTGCGTACTACGGCACGTTCTGCGCGTCCGCGAGTTATTGTTGCAGGGGCATCATCCTATTCACGGATTATTGATTTTGAAAAAATTCGTAGCATAGCCGATGAGGTAGGTGCCCTGTTTGTTGTCGACATGGCACATATTGCCGGATTGGTTGCAACAGATCTGCATCCCAGTCCGATTCCCCATGCCCATGTTGTTACGGCAACGACCCATAAAACCCTGCGTGGTCCGCGTGGAGGTCTTATTCTAATGGGCAAAGACATAGAGAATGATCAAGATATTCGTGCACCGAAATCAGGTCGACTCAAGAATGTTTCAGAGCTCATCGATTCTGCTGTGATTCCCGGTGTGCAGGGTGGTCCCATGATGCATGTAATTGCTGCTAAGGCGGTGGCTTTTTTGGAAGCCAGTCAGCCAAATTATCAAAGATACCAGAGACAAGTAGTTCATAATGCGCGTGTATTATCCGATACTTTACAAGAGGAAGGTGCTCGTATTGTCAGTGGAGGAACTGATAATCATATTGTTCTAATGGATTTGACAGCATTTGACATAACTGGCAAAGAGGCAGAAAACGTTCTGTATCAGGCTGGCATTACGGTGAATAAAAATGCCATCCCCTTTGATACCAAAAGTCCTCTTCTTTGTTCCGGGATTCGGTTTGGAACGCCTGCATTGACCACACGGGGAATGAAGGAAAGTGAAATGAAGGATATTGGAAGATTAATTATAGCAATCATAAAAAATCGTCATGATAATAAGAAACTTCAGGGATTTGCACAAACAGTTTGTGATTTATGTCAGGGGTTTCCATTGTTTACTACAGAGCCATAGGAGATAGGGATGAATACAAATACTCAGGTTTCGCGAGTCAGTTTTAGTAAGGGTGCATACATTATTGTAGAGGGGAAAGCGGAAATGAGCCGCTTTTACATTATCCAATCCGGAGTAGTAAGACTTACAAAATCTACTGAGGTTGTCCAGGAGGAAAGCGGGAATATTCTGAATCCAGGGGATTTCTTCGGTGTTATTTCGGCAATGTCATCACAGCGTAGCATAGAAACTGCGCGAGCCCTCACTGATTGTGTACTGATTGCTGTTCATAAAGATGAATATGGCAATTTGATCAAGCATAATACTGCGGTTGCTATGAAGATTATTGAGAGTTTCTCACGCAGAATGAGATATCTTGATGCTGCACTTGCTAACATATCTGGTTCAAGCAGTGGCGAAGTGCAGATGGACCACATGTTTAATATTGCAAAATACTATGAAGATCAACAGCAATATGATCTGGCCTACTATGTCTACTACCAATTTGTAAAGCAGTGTCCTCAGGATCCCCACGTGACGGCGGCAAAAGAAATTATGGAGGGCATCAAAGATAAGGCAAAGTCGGTAGTGCATCTGGAAGAGGACTCATCGACTGAGTTTATCAGAAAATACCCCAAGAATACCATGATTTTTTCGGAGATGATGCACGGCAAGGAAATGTACATCATCCAGCAGGGCAGTGTAAAAATTACGAAGGTTATAAATAATACGGAAGTCTTACTTGCTATTCTTCGAACAGGGGACATCTTTGGAGAGATGGCTCTTGTGGAACAAAAACCACGATCTGCCTCTGCTATTTCCTATGAGGATGCAGTACTTTTGTCAGTAAATCGCGAGAACTTCCAGCGGATTGTCGACACACAGCCACAGGTTATTGTTCGATTAACTGCTCTTCTGGCAGAACGTATATGGGTAGTGTACAGGCAGCTTTCCAATGCGGTTATGACGAATAAGGTAGCCCGCATGTATGATGCCATTCTTGTCCATCTGGAAAAATTGCATACTCCCATTGTTGATGGGCAGCAGTTTGTATTGGGCTTTGGACCTCAGGAATTAATAAACTGGGTAGGACTATCTATTGATGAAGGGAACATGGCTCTGCGTGAGCTATTAAACAACAATTCTGTCAGTATTTCTGATGGAAAGATACATGTGCATGATACATTGGCTATTGTTAAAGAAGCAAATTACTATCAAAAGATGCACAAATAAATAGCCCGATACAAGTACCACAGCAAAATTTATACCCTTTCGCAGCTCCACTGCGTCGGGTTGGGCATCGGAGGATCTATTTCTTTGTTCGCCGTCGCCGCAGCTTCTTCTCCTGTGCCAAAATTTCCAATGATTCTTCTAAACTAATAGTGTATACATCATGTTTCTTAAGGGAACGGTAATCGCCATCGTGTACGATGTAGGGACCATAGGGTCCGATCGCTGCACGTATTTCCTTACCACTCTCGGGATGTTTGCCAAGCTTACGGGGTAGACTCAAGAGTTTCAGAGCATATTCCAGATCGACCTCTTCCGGTGGAATTTTTAGAGTTGCGCGTTTTGGTTTTTCCTCGTCATCTGTTTCTCCAAGTTGTAAATGATGCCCATATCGGCCGTAGAGACAGTATATGTTTTTCCCTGTTTCTGGGTCCACACCGATAACGATAGGACCTTGTTTTTCGATCTCTACAAGTTTTTGTATTACGTCTTCATCAAGCTCTGCTGGAGCAAGATCATTCGGCAGGGAAAAGGTTATGGGTTTTTCCTTCTCCGCATCCTTAAAAACGACGAAGGGTCCATAGCGTCCCACCCGAATCTCAATATTTTCCGAGATGTCGTAGGGAAGACGGATAATGCGGCAGGGATCAGCATCAATATTCTTTTCGCCTACTTCCGTGCGTTCACGCAGTCCCTCTTCTTTGAGAAAGAAATCTTTCAGATACCCCAAATAGTCTAGGTCCCCATTTGCAATCTTGTCTAATGCCTCCTCCATCTGTGAGGTAAACTGATATTCAATAAGATATTTGAAATGCTCTTCCAGAAATTGGATAACAGCAATCCCCACAAAGGTAGGTATCAGGGCATTGTCACGTTTCTCAACGTATTTTCGATCGTAGAGGGTGCTGATGATGCTGGAATATGTTGATGGACGGCCAATGTCCATGCCCTCCAGCTTCTGTATCAAACTTGCTTCGTTAAACCGGGCTGGTGGCTTGGTGTGATGTTCACGCGGCTCAATATCCAGCAGCGTGAGCTCACTCCCTATTTGGATTGTTGCTATTTCCTCCGGGTTTCGGTCGGCATTTTCCTTTGCAATACTCGCACGCAAAAAACCAGGAAATGTTGTAACCGTAGCTGTGGCATTAAAGAGGGTTCTTCCTGCGACTATGTGTACATTGTATGTACAGCGTTTGGCTTCTGCCATCTGTGTTGCAAGTGTTCGTTGATATATCATTGTGTAGATACGCTGTTCCTGCATCGTATCAAAGCCGATGTCGTCCGGGTCCTTAAAGTCTGCCCCCGCAGGGCGGATGGCCTCGTGGGCTTCCTGTGCCTGTGCAGATCGAGGAGCAAATTGGCGGGGCTCGGGAGATAAATATTCTGAGCCAAATTTTGTTTCGACTATGCTGCGAGCTGCTGATATGGCCTCCTGCGAGAGGGAGGGGGAATCAGTTCGCATATAGGTTATCAATCCTTTTTCGTATAATTGCTGGGCATAGCGCATTGTTTGGCGTGCACTCAGTCCAAGTTTTCGGTTACCCTCCTGTTGCAGGGTAGATGTAATAAAAGGTGGTGATGGTCGTTGGGTGCTGTTGCGCGTTGTGAGATCAGTCACCTGCCAAGTGACATCTTGTAGCTCTGCACAAAGAGCCGTGCAGGCCTCTTCTCCAATATGGATGAGATTGTCATCACCAGTAAAGACACCGGAGGTCGCATCGTAATGTTTTCCACCTACGATGATGCGATTATCGACCTTGGAAAGACTTGCGTGGAATTCAACGTCCTCACCACCACTCAGTTCGGCTTTAATATCCCAGTATTCATTGGAAATAAAACGTATTCGCTCACGCTCCCGTTCGACAATCATGCGCAGGGCTGGAGATTGAACCCGTCCCGCACTGAGTCCGAAGGCAATTTTTTTCCAAATAAGAGGGGAGAGGGTGTATCCGTAGAGACGGTCGAGGATTCGTCTTGTTTCCTGTGCCCGAACGAGCTGCATATTGACGTCGCGGGCATTTTCTATGGCATTGTGTATTGCCTTACTGGTTATTTCATGGAATACAATGCGTTTTAATTCCTTCTTGGGTTTTAGAACCTCCAATAAATGCCAACAGATGCTTTCGCCTTCTCGATCTTCGTCCGTTGCAAGTAGGATGCTACTGCATTCCTTTATTTCTTTTTTTAAGGCACTAATTGTTTTTTTACTTGTTTTCGGTTGGATGTACAAGGGTTTGAAATCGTTCTCAACGTCTATACCCAATCGTGTCCATGGCAGGGATTTCATATCCTTTGGCACATCACTTGCAGACTGTGGAAGGTCACGAATATGTCCTAGTGTTGCTTGGATATTATATTCTGATGAAAGAAAACGGGAAATTGTCCGGGCCTTTGTTGGCGATTCTACAATGACGAGAATCTGCCCTTTCTTTGCATTCATATTCACTCCTTTATGTTATCATTTCCACCCACCATGTGTTATGGGGGGTGGAATCAATTGTCATTATATTAATGCTCGGAAGATTGTGCAATTACCTTATGTTTCTTATGCTTCCTGTGTTTCCTGTGCTTCCTGTGTTTCTTGGACTGCTTTCACTTCCGGCTCTTCTTCTGATGCTGTTTTTATTTTCTTTCTGATGCTCTGGACGGCGAAGGCACACATCAAGAGTGCCGCGAGCCATACTGATGCTACAACAGAAGTAAAGATACCATACATTCCCCAATGCAAGACATAGACCAAAAGGGGTATAAACAACCATGGAAAGACCAACTGTCGGATGCTATGGACAATAATAGGAATAGTAGGACGCTTCATGCCTTGCAGGACTGAGCCACTGGATGAAAGGAGCGTGTAGGCATAGAATGCACCGCATGCAAAGTAAAGATAATGCTGTGTTGTTTCAATTACCTGCAAGTCGGAGGTAAATAAGCGACTGACGTAACGTCCCAGCAACGTAAGAGGTACCATACATACGACAAACAAGCAGAACATGAGGAAGAGTGTTTTTCTGTAGCTCTCCATAATTCGTGTATAGTTTTGTGCCCCGTTATTCTGTCCTACCAGCGTGCTCAGTGCCATGCCTATTCCAAAGGACGGGATAAGTACTAATTGCTCTATGCGCAGACCAATGCCGTAGGCAGCAATTGCAGTAGACCCGGCAATGCGGCTCAGGAAAAAATTGACCAGACCCAGCCCGATGCTGATAAGTCCAATTTGGATAAAGGAAGGGAGTCCATACCAACATATCTTCATAATAGTTTTTCCGTGTAGGACGAACCGACGGATGGTATCAAAACGAAGATAACCCAGACGGATTGTTTCAATACAGATGAGGACGCTTGCCAGTATTTGTACAAAAACAGTTGCCATAGCAATGCCGGAAAGCCCCATTGCCGGGATGATGGTAACACCCGAAATCTGCAAACCATAGAGAAAGAGGGGGTCGAGCCCCATGTTTATGATTGCATTGATTATCAGGACATTACGCATAAAGCGGGTGTTTCCACGGCTTGTTAATCCTCCGTTCAAGGAAAAGAACAGCATCATAAAGGGGAAGGAAATGACAAAGACATTAATAAATTCCTTTGCATGAACGAGTACATCCCCCTCTGCACCCAAGAAGATGAGAAAAGGATTGTTAAATAACTGTAGTGCGAACATCATTACGATTCCCCAGATAAAGGAAGCTGATGCTGCTTGCTCCAGATAATAAACTGCCTTGTCGTCCTCTTTTGCACCAAGTGCATTGGAAACCAATACCATGCCTCCTACGGCAAAGCATTGACCAAGTGCCATTGCGATGATAAAGAGGGGGAATGTAATCGACATAGCTGCTAGGGCATCGGTGGAAATTTTCCCAGCCCAGAAGGTATCAGTCCAGTTATAGACTGTCGAGAAAATTTGCCCGAACATTGCGGGGATTGCTATATAGGAAATATGTTTCCAGATACTACCTGATGTCAAATCGCGACTTACAGGTTTTTTTTTACTGTCACTCTTGTTTGTCATGAATGACTATAGCATATAACTATTATCTGTGCAATGTTATTGCCTAATTATATGCATTATGATATAATGACCGGAAGGAGTCCGGCGTGGCCATAGATTTAGATAAGTTAATTGACTATAACGACAACATATATACATTTACCTGTGCTGCAATTAAGCGTTCCCAGTATGTAGCAGAATTACGAAAATGGTGCCAGGATGGCCATTATCCCACAGAGAATCAAAAAATATTCTCAAACGAAGAGAAGGTGGTTTCAGTTACCTTTGAAGAAATACTGTCTGAGAGCATCACCTATCATATAGGAGAATGAGCGATCCCTTTCCGCTTATTTGCATAGTCGGAGCGACGGCGAGTGGAAAAACAGACTGTATCTGCCAGCTCCCACCTGATACTATAGAAATTATTAATGCCGATTCCATGCAGGTATATTGTGGCATGGATATTGGAACAGCTAAACCCTCGCAGGTGCTACGGCAAAGTATTCGTCATCATTTGCTTGATATTATGTTGCCTAATCAGCAATACCATGTTGCTGAATTTGTGCGTCAATGTGACGAACTTATTCCTGCCATCCATGCTAGGGGACGTATGCCGGTCCTTGTTGGCGGAACCGCTTTTTATGTCTATTGTCTACTTTATGGTCTGCCCCAGACACCACCCCCCTCAGCAGAAATACGCTCTGCATTACGGCAGGAATTGGAGGAACGAGGCGGGGAGGCCATGCATGCAGAACTTTCTGCAATAGATGCACTCAGTGCTGGGCGCATTCATCCTGCAGATAATCACAGGGTATTGCGTGCTTTAGAGGTCTATCGTTCTACCGGTCGGCCGCTGTCTTCCTTTCCGCATCCTGACAAACTTCGTAGCTGCTACAAGACATCTCTTGTGGGAATAAGCCGAGCTCGTGATATCCTGCGTCAACGTATTGAAAAACGCAGCTACAGGATGTTCGAAGAAGGGCTCGCTAAGGAAGTTAGAAATCTTATGGATCAGGGCTATGTAGCCCAAGATCCCGGCATGCGGGCAATAGGATATAGAGAATTTTGGCAATATCATGAGCAATATGGCTTGTCAATATTTACAGATACTATTATACTGAATAAGATTCGTAAGAGGATCGTAGGCAATAGCGTACAATACGCTAAACGTCAAACGCTGTTTTTCTCCCGGCTGAAAGAGATCACATGGTTTGATAGCGGTGAGGTTTTGGATTTTGTCCGCAGTTTGCTGTGTTGACAAAAATAATGGCTACCTGTATTATTCGAGTAGAAGATATAAATAAATAATTTTCAAGGAGTTTTTTAGTGCCCTGTGGACGCAAACGAAAACGACATAAGATAGCAACGCATAAAAGAAAAAAGAAATTAAGAAAAAACCGTCATAAAAAGAAAGGTAAATAGCATAATAACCTGAGGATGTTATGGTCACAAAATTCGGACAATAATCACCCACTGTTTCCCAGACCCATAATTATGGGTATTTTGAATGCTACTCCGGATTCCTTTTATCATGTAAGCCGGACTACGTGTATTCATGATGCTCTGCATAGAGCTCTTGCAATGTGTGATGATGGTGCTGATATTATCGATGTCGGCGGCGAATCAACTCGTCCAGGAAGTGAAGCGGTGGATTCTCAGGAAGAAAAAAAGCGTGTTATTCCCATTATCAAAGCGATACGGGAGCATAGCGATGTGTGTATATCCATTGATACGCGGAAGGCAGATGTCGCTGAGGCAGCACTCAATGCCGGAGCAAACATGGTTAATGATGTCTCTGCTCTTAGCTTTGATCCTGATATGCTTACCTTAGTTGCTGATAGAAGGGTTCCGGTTATCCTCATGCATATGCGAGGTCTTCCTCAAACTATGCAGGATTCACCTGAATACAGTAACACGGTGCAAGAGGTTTGTTCGGAAATTAGAGAGCGCATTGACCGTGCTCTTTCGGCTGGCATAGGGAAGGATCAGATTATTATCGATCCAGGGATTGGCTTTGCAAAGCGACTGGAGGATAACTTATCCCTCATCAAAAATTTGCGGAGTCTGCAGGAGCTGGGTTATCCCATCTTGATTGGGCTGTCAAGGAAGAGTTTCCTTTCTGCTTTGGAAGGTGTTGAGCGAACGGCAGAAGAGCGTCTGGCAGGGAGTCTGGCTGGATATGCTTTCTGTTCTCTGAACGGTGTTAGGTATCTTCGTGTACATGATGTACGGGAAACAGTCGACATGTTTCGTGTTTTTAATTGTATAGAGATGTCAAAATAAACCGATATTATACAAGATCATGTTAGATTGGTTTGTATCGCTACGTTTTTTTCCTGATTATCTTCTTCCCGCACTTGATGTGCTCCTTCTCTTTTTCTTTATTTATCAGGGCTATCGTTTGCTGGTACAAACGCAGGCGGTGCAGCTTATTCGTGGTGCGAGCTATATTGGTATTCTCTACCTTCTGGCTTATTTCCTACAGCTACAAACCCTCCTATGGGTACTAAACTTCTTAGCTCCCAGTGTTGTTATCGCTCTTGCCATCATATTCCAACCTGAGCTCAGGAAGATCTTCCTGCGCATAGGGCAGGGCGGTTTTTTTCAATTTACCCATAAGGACAGCTACCCATTCGATCCCTCCCCCGTAATTGAAGCAAGCGAATACTTATCTGGGAAGAAGCGGGGTGCATTGTTCGTTATCAGCAGACGCGTTACCCAAGCCAGTGTGGCAGATCGGGGAATTTTTTTGAATGCAAATCTCAATCGGGATATATTACTTACAATTTTTGAACATGATACCCGTCTCCATGATGGAGCTATTGTAATAGAAAATGGAAGGATTATTGCGGCTGCCTGCCTTCTGCCCCTATCCGAGAGAGCAAGACAGGAATACTCATGGGGTACCCGGCATCGGGCTGCCCTAGGGCTGGCAGAAGAAAGCGATGCTGTGGTTGTTGTTGTTTCTGAGGAGAATGGTGCCATCAGTCTTGCCCATGATGGACAATTACACTACGATCTATCGCCGGAGTCTTTTAAGAGTAATTTATTGACGCTCTGTAGTTCCATACAGATTGCTACGCAACAGGGGCTAAAGTAAGATGTTGAAACGGATCTTTAGAAATTGGCCAGCGAAAACTACCTGTCTGGTCGTAGCGCTCCTTATTCTTATTGCCAATCGCAGCATTAATTTTCAGGTACAGTATTTTACGATTCCTCTTGATTTGCTCTTACATGAAAGTGTATCTCCGTCTAGTACCTATCCACGGCAGGTACAGATAAGAATGCGGGGAGAGGTGGATGCCATCCAACAGATAACAGCTGGAGATATTACTGCCAGTGTAGACTTTACGAACAATAGCAATACCGGTACATATTCTGCACCGGTGAGTATACAGAGGTCGGGGAAGGCCTTGCGTATTAATCCGCTGGAAATTCGCGTAGAGCCAGAAATTATAGAGCTCGGTATCGAAAAACTGCTACGTAAGGAAGTTAGTATTACCGCTATAACGTCGGATTTCCTTCCAGCAGGCTACAAAATGGTTAGCTCGCGTTTAACACCAGATGTTGTGGTTATCGCGGGTCCATCCAGCAGGGTGCGGGAGATAACCCATATTGAAACACGTGAAATTGATCTTTCCAATCGTACAAGAGATTTTTCTACACGGGTACAGTTACTTCCTCCAAATCCATTCATTCAATTCCCCCTCGGCGACGTGGTCGAATACCAGTTGTCTATTGAGGAGGTTCCGATCCTGAATGAGTTCAACTCAGTAGAGCTCGTTCTATTAGATCTTGACGAAAATCTTCGTCTTGTTTCTCCACTGCGTTCAGGGAAGGTACAGGTACAGGCCTTGCTAAAAGATATAGAGGGTGTCCTACAGCGGGATCTGCGTCTTATTGTTGATGCAAGTTTTATTAGAACTGTGGGGACCTACGAGGTATCAGTAACTCCACAGGTGCCACTTGGTTTAACGGTGCTCGGATATGAACCGGTGACTGTTAGTCTACAAGTAGAGCGGAGAGACGAATGATAGTTGGTATTGGTATTGATATGGTACGCATAGCACGTATAGAACGCTGGATGTCGCAGGAAAGACTGCTGAGCCGTTGTTTTGATGACGAAGAGCTTGCCTATGCACGAGGGCGCTTGAATCCTGTGGAATCACTTGCAGCAAATTATGCTGCAAAGGAGGCATTCAGCAAGGCAATCGGTACGGGCTTACGTGGTTTGTCCATGCATGATATGTTGCTCAGGAGGAATGAGGCGGGCAGGCCTGAATTGAAATTTGCTGAGCGGGCTCAGAAATGTATCAATTCTGTTGGCGGTCAGCATGTCTATATTTCTTTAACGCATGAGGGCGATTATGCCTGTGCAGTTGTAGTTATCGAGGGCGAGAGGAGTGAAGAACGAAACTAAGAAGCAAAAAATTAGTTTTTATGCTAAGACTGCGACATCCTGTCCTGTATGCGATGTCCAATTCTTCAGGGAAGATCTCTACACCGGACGTGGGCGACTTATTGCTGGGGAATTGACGAATGAACTTCAACGCCTCTATCAGCCATCGCAACGTTTCGGGGCGGTGTTTCCCCTTGCCTATAATATTGCTGTTTGTCCATCCTGTTTGTTTGCCGTAATGCCACAGGATCTTGCAATACTTCCCGCCAACACTGCAGCGATTCTTGCAAAGAAAAAGGAAGAACGGGAAGAATCACTTGACATCTTACATGAATCATGTAATTTTAATGAACCACGAAATCTCATCGCGGGACTTGCATCGCATATTCTTGCCATGTATACCTACGAACATTTTCCAGATAGTCTTGCGCCCATGGTTAAACAGGGGATCTGTAGTCTCAGAGCGGCATGGTTGTCCCATTACATGCATGAGACCTATCCTGAGGAAAACTATAACTATCTTGAATTGTTTTTTTATAGAAAGGCCTGCTATTGCTACAATATGGCCTGGGAGCTTGATAATGCACATAAGCAGGCCCTACACCATGTTACGAATCTTGGACCAGATATTGATAAAAATTTTGGTTTTGATGGTTTCATGTTGGTAATGGCAACGCTAAATCTTAAACATGGGCAGAAGGTAGATATGAAACTGCGGGTGGAGAACCTCAAGAATGTCCGTTTAACTGTATCAAAAATGTTTGGTATCGGGAAAACTTCAAAATCTAAACCTACTGCGCTACTGATGCATGCTGAAGATTTGCATGAAGATCTAAAGAAAGAAATCGAACATATTGAATTGTCAATGATACATGCCTAACATCCTACTAAAAATAGCATATGATGGAAGCGCCTTTTTTGGCTATCAACTGCAGATTGGGCAAAATGTCCGGACTGTCCAAGGTGAATTGGGGCATGCCCTGCGTAGGATGCATCGAGGTGTGATGCCTGAATTTCATGCAGCGGGTCGTACTGACAGGGGAGTGCATGCAGAGGGGCAGTATATCAATGTTCAGAGCGATCTATCC
Source organism: Spirochaetia bacterium (assembly GCA_964291355.2). Taxonomy (GTDB): domain Bacteria; phylum Spirochaetota; class Spirochaetia; order WTKD01; family WTKD01. The sequence continues at coordinate 154,186 of OZ220222.1, forward strand.
AGCATTCCGCCTGACCGGTTTTCCCTTGGCTTGAATTCTTATCTTCCTCCGGACATCCGTGCACTCACGAGTAGGGAGGTTCCTGCTACCTTTCATGCCCGCTACAGCGGGCGTTGGCGCCTGTATCGTTATGTATACTGTCTTCTTCCCATCATCCTTCCACAATATCGTTCCTATGCCAGTCCACTCGATCCTAGGTGTAGTGTCGAACGTTTGAATCGGGACATTGCTGATTGTGTTGGGACGCAGGATTTTTCTTCCTTTGCCTGTTCAATAGAGGAGGGCTACTCTGCTATCCGTACCGTACGATATGCCCATTACAGCAGTGAGGGGGATTTCCTGCACATGTACATCAGTGCCAATGGCTTTCTCCGTGGCATGGTACGTTCCATTACCGGTACTATTGTCGATCGGGAGCTGCAGCGTTTGCGGGGGTGGTCACCAAAAATGAGTATTACTGATATACTACAAAGTAAACGGCGTTCAGTTGCTGGTACATCGGCAGGACCACAGGGTTTAACGTTGGTAGATGTGGAATATGATGAATAGAGATGAATATAGTGAATTATTGCGCTACACACATGATTTTCTTTCTGGAGGATATCTTCGGGCGGAGCCCTCCGCTTCCTCTGATCCGACTGAATCTTCTCGGCAGCTCAACCTTCTCGCAGAACAGGTTGCGAGCTGTACGCGTTGCTCTCTAGCGCAAAATCGAAACAAAACAGTCTTCGGTGTTGGGGTCTTATCTCCATTGCTTATGGTTATTGGAGAAGGACCGGGAGCGGATGAGGATGCGCAGGGGCTGCCCTTTGTCGGAAAGGCAGGGCAGTATCTTGATAAATGGCTGGAAGCCATAGAGCTCTCCCGAGATAAGAATGTATACATAGCCAACATCGTAAAATGTCGCCCTCCATGTAACCGCAATCCGACTGATGATGAATGTCGGGCATGTATAGGATATCTCTATCAACAAATTGAGCTCGTAAGACCTAGGGCTATTTTCATCCTTGGCGCGGTAGCCATGAAGGCAATGCTTGGAGTGGAAGATAGCATGAAATCCAGCCATGGTAGGGTACAGGAGATACGGGGCATTCCTGCCATGATAAGCTATCATCCCAGTGCAGTGCTTCGCAATCCCAGTTATCGTTCTCCGGTCTGGGAAGATCTAAAGAAGCTTCGGAAGCTCCTTGATTCAATAGCATGACCGAACTGGTATCATTACAGACATCATTTATATATGTTAACGTCGTTTTTCACATACCACTGCAACGTGCGTTTACGTATCGTGCAGCATCTGGCACTGTGATTGGCATGCGGGTACGGGCAGAGCTGGGACGGCAGAAGCGGATTGGCATTGTTATTGGTATTGTAGAGGATGTTGAAATGGACGAGCAGGACATTAAGGATGTCCTTGAATGTCTTGATAGTCAGGCGCTCTTTCAACCTTCCTATCTTGAACTGGCCAAGAAGATTGCCTCCTTGTATTTTGCAAGTCTTGGTGAGTGTTTATTTTGCATGGTACCTACAGCTGTTGTTAAGAGGGAAAAGAAACTAGTAGCACAGGAGGATAATACAGAAGATGGATGGCATGAGCTTGCACCAGATCAACAACATGCCCTGAATGTATTAGGCGATGATGCAAAATCCATCGTATATGTCTACGGAATTACCGGTTCTGGTAAGACTGAGATTTTCCTGCGTGCTGCACGACAGCATCTTGATCAGGGAAAATCAGTTATCTATCTTGTGCCTGAGATTGCATTGAGCTATCAGTTAATTACAGCGATCCGAATTCGTTTTCAGGAGAAAAGTGCTATTCTCCATTCTTCGATCAGCAAGGCGGAGCGCTTGGGACAATGGCGTGCAATTATGAATGGTGAAATACGCTTGGTAATTGGAACTCGTAGTGCAATTTTCGCCCCCTTGCATGATCTTGGACTCATCATTATTGATGAGGAACATGATAATTCTTACAAATCAAGTCAGAGTCCCCGCTACCATGCCCGCCAAGTTGCTATGATGCGCAATCATTTGGAGGGGGCTCGGATCCTATTAGGATCAGCCACTCCATCAATGGAGGCCTGGCAGCAGATGGAGACGGGGAAGATTGAACGCATTGCTTTGAAACAACGGGTTGCAGGTGGAAGCATTCCGAAGGTTGAATTGATAGATATATCTCAAACGGACAAGATGCTCTCTGACCGGCTCATTGATGCGGTACATCAAACGGTGCATGATGGCTCACAGGTTATGCTCTTTCTGAATCGCAGGGGCTTTGCTCATCTCTTTTTTTGTCGGAGCTGTCAGGAACCCATGCGTTGCATACATTGCTCGGTGTACATGACCTTTCATAAAAAATCAAATAAAATGCTCTGCCACTACTGTGGATATAGTACGGCTACCCGGCAGAGCTGTGAATATTGCTCCTCGCTTGATGTTGGCTATGTTAGCTTTGGAACGCAGAAATTAGAGGAAGAACTTGCACAGTATTTCCCGACATTTCGCATTGCCCGTCTTGACAGTGATGTTGCACGAAAACAGGGCAATGCTGCGCAGATTATTGCAGATTTTCAACAGCATCAATATGATATATTAGTTGGCACACAGATGATAAGCAAGGGACTGAATATACCCGGTGTCAAATTAGTTGGAATTGTTCTTGCCGACAGTGCTCTGAGCATTCCTGATTTCCGTGCTGCTGAACGCACTTTTTCGCAAATTGTGCAGGTATCAGGACGGGCGAGCCGTTTTTCCTCTGGGGGTCTGGTTCTTGTACAAACATTGCGCTGCGATCATCCTGCTCTGCAATGTGCAGCCACTATGAACATAGAAGAATTCTATAAAAATGAGCTCCAAGTAAGGCGGGAAACGGCATTTCCACCCTACAGTCGCATTATTCGGCTGGTCTGCCGCGCGAGCTCAAAAATAAAGGTGCAGGAAGCCATTGCTATTCTGGGCAAGCGTGCCCGCGAAATATTTCCTGCCGATATCCGCATTACCGGTCCGAGCGACTGTTACATCCATACCATGGCGGGAAAGCACCGCATGCATCTCGTATTTTCTTCGGCAGGAGTTGGATTGCTACATCAATATGTTCGTAGCCTGCTTAAAGAAACAGAGATACAGTCCTCTGTTTATCTGGAGGTAGATATTGATCCACTTTTTATTGCATAATAGAGTATGTTAGAAATTATTGCTTATCCTCATGAGACATTATTAAAGCATGCTGAACCGGTTCAGGAGATAGATGATTCCATCCGTTCACTTGTCAGTGAGTTGGGGGATGCTATGCACCAAGCTGATGGCATTGGACTTGCCGCACCTCAGGTAGATGTATCGCTCCGTATTTTTATTGTACAATCAAAAGAGATGGAAACGTATCAGACTTTTATCAATCCGAGCATTATTCAGTCTTCACAGGAAACCTGTGTTATGCGCGAGGGATGTCTGAGCATTCTGAATACATATGCAGATGTACGGCGTTCGAGTAGTATTAGCATACAGGCACAGAATGAACAGGGCGAAGGATTTGTCCTGCATGTCGATGGTATGTATGCCCGGATAATTCAACATGAGATGGATCATCTCAATGGAGCTTTATTTGTTGATTATCTTGATGATGAATTGCGTGAGAAATTGCTCCTACAGTATAACAAACAACAGGAGAATCGAAAAAAATCCACATGACAAATATGAGAATTCTCTTTGCCGGTAGTGATAGCGAGATATCACGGATAGTGTTCCGTGGTCTTGCAGCGGAATTTCCCTTTCTCCTATTGATTAGTAGGGACAATAAGCCCGCAGGAAGGGGGCAGAAGATACATGAATCATCTCTGGTTCATATTGCCGAAGAGCGGGGCATCCCAATCTTTCAACCGCCGAAACTAGACGCCGAGGCACGCGACTATATTACCAGCTATGAACCTGAGCTCCTCGTCTGTACTGCCTACGGCAAAATACTTGGACCACGATTTCTTTCGCTCTTTCCCCGTGGCGCAATTAATGTCCATCCATCACTCCTGCCGTCTCACCGGGGTGCTTCTCCCATGCAGGCAGCAATTTTGAATGGGGATGCAGAAACTGGCGTGAGCATTCATTACATGGTACAGGAAATTGACGGCGGAGATATTATTGAACAGGAAGCCATCACACTGCATGGGACGGAGACCTTTCAGGAGCTATCAAAGACACTCGGTGAATGTGCTGTCCCTCTTATGGCTCGGGCAATACGAAGTATTCAACAGCAAAAAGAAAAAGGAACGAGGCAGGAAGATGCCCCCTATCCCGTACTGCATTGCTCAAAAATTAGCAAGGAGGATGGTAGGATTGACTGGCAGTTTTCTGCAAGGAAAATTGAACGCATGATTCGTGCCTATAATAGCTGGCCTGGCGTTATGGCTGGGTTTCACGATCTGCACATCAAATTTCATCGAGCAGCCCTCCTTTCCCAGGCGGATTATACAGCCATTGTTGCAGCAGGAAGATTACGGGGCGAAAAACATAATATTATTACCGATCCCAATCCTTCACCAGGGAAGATCCTGGGCTATGTCAAGGGTTTGGGAATTCTTATTGCAACAGTGGAGGATGTTCTTGTATTGAAGGAGCTTCAGCTGCCCACTCGAAAGGTCTTGGACTGGAAATCATTTCTGAGTGGGGTAGATAATTTTATTGGTACAGTGCTATCATAGTACGTTCGTAACAACGAATAAGGGGTAATACCTTGCGACAAAGAAAGAAACAATATTTTATATCAACTCTCAGAGAGGCCTTTAAGCCACTCAGACTTCTTTTTATAAAACCGAAAAAGAAATCAGTACTCTCAATCGACAAGAAAATGGTCGACAGGAAAACACATGAGAAAAAAATACAGCCAGAACGTTCCCGTTATGGTATTGAGAGAACACGTGCAGAGGGAGGGGGCAGCCAGCATCTTAAGAATCGGGAGCATCTACACCAGCGAAAAATGCAGGGGAATCAGCCACGATCTTACAATATTTCTTCCTTTGTATATTCCTTTGTTATTATCAGTATATTTGCAGTGTCTGTGGGAATCGTTTTTTTCTTTGCAATGTTTCGTGGTCCAGAGGAGGTCGTTGTTCCTAATGTGGAAAGATATTCTCTGTCCGAAGCCATAGTTACATTGCAAGAACGCGGCATGTATGCAAATGTGCAGCTCCGCTATGTTTCTGATCCGCGATTAAAAGATCATGTTATTTCCCAGCAGCCCATAGCAGGCACGGTTGTAAAAGTAGGAAAAACCATTATGTTAACGGTAAGCCGTGGTGCTGTGGTTGAAACAGTAAAGAATTATATGGGCTGGAAGCTTTCTGAGCTTCGCAGGGAATTGCAGAGATTATATGCAGGACAGAGCAACCCCCTCTTCTCTATTGGTGAAATAAGCTATGTCTACAGTTCTGATGAACCGGGCTCCATCCTCGAACAGTCGCCCGTTCCAGCAACTCCCATAGTAGAAGCAACCCTTCTGCAGTTAGTGGTAAGCAAGGGGAAGGAACGAGTTGTCAAGACAGTTCAGAACTATCTGGGTGTGGATTATCAGGATGCAATAGTCAGTTTAGCTGAGCAAGGTCTTCCGCTTACATTTCAACTTACCAATGATGATGAGGCAGACAGGGGTAGCATTGTAGAGCAATCTCCGAGTTCTGGTATGTTTATGAACCCCGGTAATGTGGTAAATCTTATTATGGTTCCACCAGAACCCATAGAAGGACAGATTTTTTCTTTGCTTCGTTTTGAACTCCCACAGCAGATGATCCTTGCAAATGTATCGATAGTTGCTCAATTACAGGATGGAGAGGAGATCTCTATTTTTACGGGCAAACATTACGGTGGCGTATTTCATTTTCCCTATCAAGGCATTCCTGGGACAACCCTCATCCTGTATCGCTACAATGTAGAGCTGGAACGCATGCTGCTTCTTGCAGATGGACAGGGAAATGACCTCATAGGTGAGTAATTAATATGAAACAAATATATCGCACAGTACAGGCAAAGCCACATTTTCCCGATCTAGAGCAGGAAATACTTGCATACTGGAAAGAACATAAGGTATTTGAACAATCGCTACAACAACGGAAGGATGGCGAACAATTCGTATTCTATGATGGTCCGCCCTTTGCGACTGGACTACCACATTTCGGACATTTTGTTCCTGGGACAATCAAGGATATCTTTCCTCGTTATTTTTCTATGAAGGGATATTATGTCGAGCGGCGCTTCGGCTGGGATTGTCACGGCTTGCCTGTAGAATATGAAGTAGAGAAGCAACTTGGTATATCAGGACTGCGTCAGATAGAGGAATATGGGATAGACCGTTTTAATGAGGCATGCAGAGACATCGTTCTTCGCTATGCAAAAGAATGGCGGGAAACCGTTATCCGCATGGGGCGCTGGGTCGACTTTGACAACGAATATCGCACCATGGATTGTGATTACATGGAATCCATCTGGTGGGTTTTTCGGCGACTATGGGAACAGGATCTAGTATATCGTGGTTACAACATACTCCCCTACAGTCCGAACCTTGCATCACCCCTATCTAATTTTGAGGTGAACCTTGGTGGATACCAAGATGTGCATGATCCCTCTCTTACGGTGCGTTTCCGCATGCGTTCTCAAAAAGATACGTATTTCGTGGTATGGACCACCACCCCATGGACTCTGCCGTCAAACCTAGCACTTGCAGTTTCGCCAGATCTGGACTATGTTCGCATACAACAAGGGGATGAATATTTTATTCTTGCCGCCGCGGCCCTGCATCGTTATTACAAGGATGATTACAACATTGTGGGGACCTTTCCTGGAAGCAGTTTACAGGATGAACAGTATGAGCCACTATTCCCGTATTTTTCTGACTTAGAGAAGGAGGGGGCATTCAGGGTATTTTGTGGTAACTTCGTACAGGCCGAGGATGGAAGTGGCATTGTCCATCTAGCGCCAGGTTTTGGCGAGGACGATTTCGCCCTGCTCAAGGACAGCGGCATACCAACCATCTGTCCCATAGATGCAGAATGTCGCTTTACCGATGAGGTTCCAGACTATGCCGGGCAATTCGTAAAGGATGCGGACAAGGCAATTATGAAGCGTCTGCAGGAAGAGGGCAAGGTGGTAAAACGAGAGCAGATACTCCATAGTTACCCCTTCTGCTATCGAAGTGGAAAACCGCTTATCTATCGTGCAGTGAGCTCATGGTTTGTTCGTGTGAGCATGCTCCGGGATAAACTGGTGGAATTAAACAAAACCATACGCTGGGTTCCTGAACATCTTCAATCAGGACGTTTTGGAAACTGGCTTGAAAATGCCAAGGACTGGGCAATCAGTCGCAACCGTTTTTGGGGCAACCCCATACCCGTATGGAGTAATGAGGACGGAAGCGACATAGAAGTTATCGGTTCCCGTGCTGAACTGGAAGCACGAGTTAATGCACCAATAACAGACCTGCACAAACACGTAGTTGATACATTAGTTTGGGAGGGTCCGAATGGAACAATGCGTAGGGTTCCTGAAGTACTCGATTGTTGGTTTGAATCCGGTGCAATGCCCTATGCGCAGAACCATTACCCCATGGAAAACAGTAAAAGCTTTGAAGCTAATTTTCCGGCAGATTTTGTAAGCGAAGGATTGGACCAAACCAGGGGATGGTTTTATACACTCATGGTACATGCGACCGCTCTCTTTGAAAAACCCGCCTTTCGTAATGTTGTCGTAAGCGGATTGGTATTGGCGGAAGATGGCAAGAAGATGAGCAAATCGGCAAACAACTACAGCGATCCCAAAGAAGTCATCAACAGCTACGGCAGCGATGCACTCCGACTCTTCCTCATGCATTCTGTAGTCGTTCAGGCAGAGGATGTAAAATTTTCGGACAATGGCGTGCGTGATGTACTAAAATCCATTCTCATCCCGCTCTGGAATGCCTACTCATTTTTTGTAACCTATGCCAACATAGACGGCGTAGTCCAAGATGGACGCCTCCCAGAGACATTGCATAATTCCCTCGATCGTTGGATAGTATCAGAGATAGAACGTCTTACGCATGATATGCGCAAGGAGCTCGATGCCTTCCTGATAAAGCCAAGCATAGATCACATGGTAGAGTATATTGATATGATGAACAACTGGTATATTCGGCGTTCACGCAGAAGATTTTGGAAAAGCGACAGCGATACCGACAAGCAGCAGGCCTATGCGGTGCTCTGTTACATCTTACTGCGTCTCTGTCAGTTGGTTGCACCCATCATTCCATTTCTTAGTGAATACATATACCAGGATCTTCGGAACGAAGAAATGCCAAAATCGGTACATCTCTGTGACTATCCTCAGGCGGATGATTCACTGCGGGATAAAATATTGGAACAGAAGATGGATCTGGTTCGCAATGTTGTTCGTATGGGGCATGCATTGCGGCGGGTGCATGCGGTAAAAACCAGGCAACCCCTCACCGCCTTGCACATTGTAACGCCCAACAGAGAAGAACGTACCGTACTGATGGAAATGGAAGATGTTATCCGCGAGGAGCTGAACGTCAAATCAATAGTATTTCAACATGATGAGTCCGAGCTGGTAGAATATCGCACAAAGCCAAACTATGCCGTCCTTGGCAAACAACTTGGCTCTTCTGTTCAGAAACTACGAGAGAAAATGGATGAGCTCAGTTCAGAAGATGTACGTGCCTTGGTGGAGGGGAATACCCTATATCTTGATATTGACGGAAGCACCTGCGAAATACACAGCGATAATGTCATTATTGAACGCAGAGAGAAAGAAGAGCTCAAAATATTGAACGAAGGAACCATTACCATTGCCCTTGATACCCGAATAAACGAGGAATTACGGCAGGAAGGATTGGTGCGTGATTTGGTACGGAAAATACAGAATATGAGGAAGGAAGAGAAGCTTGATGTGAGTGATCGCATTATCCTTTCCATTGAAGCAGGATCAGAGCAACAGGCAGCAATGGCAGATTTTCTAGACTATCTCAAGGAAGAAACCTTAGCAACAAATATCATATGGCAGGAAGTAGCTAAGCCAGACACGAACATTGGAGAAATATCCATTGAAAAGCTGTACGATTCAGGGAGCAATACTCCTACTCAGTAGTTTCGCTATATTATCATGTGTAACGCCAAGTCCCTCGGAGGAAATCTTTCTACCAGGCGCTGCGCATCTCTATGCATCATTTGCACCACAGGAAGAGGAAGATATTGCAGGATATTTTATTCGCAACATTATTCCCGATATTACAGATGCGGACAGTGCCCGACTTATCTCGCATCTTGAGAGGGTGTATTTTGCACTCTTTGATGCGGGAATCTATCTCCAGATAACGATGGATATACCAGCTTCGTCTATGGTCCTCTTGTTAAGACAGGCTGGCTGGAAAAAGATCAGTCAGTGGGTCTGGAGCGATCCCACAGATGAGACGGTAATAGAATTATACCGAGGGAGGATTGTCGCCTACCACGTGAATGTCGAAAGGACCGGCAGTCTAGCGGCAGGAGCTGTTTCGCGAGAAACGCTGCAATTTTTACAAGGACAGCATGCTGCAGTTGTTTTCAATTCTTTACAAAACTATCTCCCTTTGCAATTATCGGATTTTGTTCAGAAAACGATGTTATCACTATCTGCTGATGGCATTCTGCACCTAGCAATACATATGAAATCGGAACAGTTAGCCCAGGTAGGCCTTGTTCTCTTCCGTCTGGCCATGCAGGATTCCAGTAGTTTCTTTTTTATTGATGGCTTTGCTGAACATGCACAGAGGGAGGGAGCAGTGCTATACAGTTCCAGCTCTGTCTTGAGTAAAAAGGACATATCTGATATAGTACAACGGACAGTGGAGTATAGCAAAGTATGGCAATGAACATAGCAATAATTGATTATGGCGGAGGAAATTTACACAGTGTTACAACTGCACTCGATTATTTAGCTGTGGAGTATCAAATTGTAACAGATGGCAAAGCTCTTGCATCTTTTTCGCGGCTCATTTTTCCTGGGGTAGGGGAGGCAGGCAGTGTACAACGATGTCTCACAGAACATGGATTTGATAATGCCCTAGGTGCATTTTATCGATCGGGCAAGCCCATTTTCGGCATATGCATTGGTGCCCATATATTTCTTGATTCATCAGAAGAAAGCGATGAACCATGCCTAGGACTGGTAGCGGGACGAGTCCGCCGCCTCTCATCCGATCTCAAGATCCCCCACATGGGTTGGAGCAAGGTTTTCCAGAGGAAGGACGAGAAAATCTTTCATGCCATACCGGATGGCTCATCATTCTACTTTGTACATTCCTATTATCCGATCCTTGAATCAGAGGAATCCATCATCGCAGAAAGTGAATACGGAGAAAGCTTTTGTGCCATGTGGAAGAGTGAAAACCTGATTGCAACACAGTTCCATCCGGAGAAATCTGCAGGATGGGGTCTCCGATTATTACAGAATTGGCTGGAGTACTATTAGAGATGTTTCGTATTATTGTATGTCTCGATGTTCGGAACGGCAAAACCACTAAGGGTGTTCGATTCCAAAACAATGTTGATATTGGTGACCCCGTAGAAATGGCAAAGGAATACTATCATGCTGGTGCTGATGAGTTGGTATTTTATGATATTACCGCCTCAGCCGAGGACCGAGGCATCATGATAGATGTTGTCGAACAGGTAGCCCGTGCAATCTTTATCCCATTTTCAGTGGGCGGGGGAATAAGTAGCATTGCAGATATGCGAGCTGTATTATTAGCGGGTGCAGAAAAAGTAAGCGTCAACAGTCGGGCCGTACAGGATCCCGGAATTATTGAAGAGGGTGCATCCCACTTCGGTCGGCAATGCATTGTATTAGGTATGGATGCGGCTGCAGATAGTAGCATGCCCTCGGGATACCGAGTAGTTACACATGGCGGAAGGCATGCAACAACATTGGATGCCCTACAATGGGCAAGGCAGGCAGAGCAGCTGGGTGCGGGTGAAATTGTTTTGAACAGCATAGATGCTGATGGTACAAAATCGGGCTATGAGCTCCTTCTAACGCGTATGATTGCGGAAGCAGTGGGCATACCGGTGGTTGCTTCCGGTGGTGCAGGAAAGCCCGCGCATATTTTGGAATGTTACCACGAGGCGAGGGCAGATGCTGCCCTTGTTGCATCCATGGTGCATTATCAGGAATACAGCATAGGCGATATAAAACAGTATTTATCAGAGCATGATGCTGAGGTCCGCATGGATTATTGACAGAGAAAAATTATTTCGATACACTGTAGTCTGGATTAGTTTGATATTATAAAATAAGAAAGGAGACAACATGCCGACATATGATTATGAATGTACATTGTGTGCACAACGTTTTGAAATATTTCATGGAATTCTGGAGGACTACAAAAGCTCCTGCCCTGATTGTAATGATGGGGAACTCCAGAGGATTATTGGTAAAGGTTCAGGCATTATTTTTAAGGGCTCTGGTTTCTACCGGAACGATTCGCGTTCAAACACAAAGAAAAGCAAGGTAGCATCCCAGGGTACAGAAGCAGCCACGAGCACAGAGAACACAGAAAAAAGCAGTGGGACTGGCACAGACAGTGGCGCATCTTCAAAACCAAAGACGGTGGAGAGCAATGCGTCGACAACTGCCTCGTCAGCATAAGTCTCTATGAAACAGCTGCTATCACTAGAGCTGTCAACACGAAAATCAGAGATATTCTTTGCCAGCAAAGAAGAATGTTTACGCATTGAGCGTGAACACTCAATAGTTTCCGACCGAAATGTTGCGGCCCTCCTGCCCTTTCATCTTCCCCTTATAAGAACCCTTCCGAATGGGGAAGAATGTAAGACCTTTGACATTTGTCTTGCTATCATTGATAGCTTATTGCAAAAGGGCATAGACCGCCACCATACCTTACTTGGCATTGGTGGGGGAGCTGTAACAGACGTTACTGGCTTTGTTGCAAGTATTCTATTTCGGGGCATTCCCCTTATTTTAATTCCAACAACACTCCTCGGCATGGTCGATGCTGCCATAGGTGGGAAGAGTGGTGTAAATTATGCAGGTTACAAAAACATGATTGGCAGCTTCTATCCTGCACAGGAAATTCGTATATGTTCAGATTTTCTCAGTAGTCTGCCCATGGCAGAATATAAGAGTGGATTGGCAGAGGTCATAAAGGCAGCCATGATTGGAGATTCAGAGCTCCTGCGGATCATGGAAGAACAATCCGAGCTCGTATTACAACGAGACAAAGATCTATTACAGGAAGAAATATTACCACGTGCCATCCATGTTAAGGTAAGGATAGTTCAACAGGATGAACGCGACCTAGGATTGCGACAGGTGCTAAACCTCGGACACAGCTTTGCGCATGGACTTGAATCGCTCACCGGGCTGTCAACCCTGCGACATGGCGAGGCAGTGGCCTGGGGCATCCGGATAGCAGTCCAGTATGCACATGCAATTAATTTTGTAGATGCTGCCTTTGTTGAAAGGATTAATAATCTTCTTGATATGTATGGCTATCTGCAACGATACCCCCTTGTTGCTGACGAGCTCATACAAGCGATGCATTGGGATAAAAAGAGGAAGAATAATCAGATTGTCCTCATTCTCCCTAAGGGTGAGGAAGAGATCGGCATGGAAGCAATGGATGAGACCCTGCTCCGCGAGCTACTTCCTGCATTTATTGGGAATAACTAGCTACTTTTTTTATCGTTTCTCCTATTTCTCCGAGATTTATTGGCTGCTTCCTTTTTTATTTTGGACGTCCCTTCCTTCTTCCTGTCGGCATGCAGTTTGCCCTGCGGAGCTTTTTTGCTATCCGTTCTTTTTTGCAGGGAAGTAAATAACTTGTGGAGTTCGGGAGATATCTCGGGCAACCATGCCGCATCTAGTACACCATTGGAACGAGCGTACATCTTTGTTGTATAGACTATCTCCCCCGCTAGGAACACTTCGGGGTTCTTACCGAAGAGCACTGAACCAGGATGGATAAATACATTCTGTACAGCAGTTGTACAGTACTGGATTCCTCTGTGTCTGATGCAAATAAAGTCAAAAAGTCCCCGGGCAAGGGCAGAATGCAAGTCCTTTGTTGAACCACCTTTTCCAATATGGGAACCAAACTCTATACATATATCTTCTAATTGTTGACGTGCATTGACTATATCATTCAAAATTCTGCTATCAAAATAATAATTCGTACAGAATCGCGCTGGATTACTCGTCTCCGTGAAACTATTAAAAATATTAATTACGGAATAAAAATCGCCGCGTTGATCGCTAAAAATACGATGTGCTCGTCGTGCCTCCGCTTCTTCGCCTATAGGGATGAGGTAGGGAGATTGTGAGGTCAGAAAGGAGATGACAATCAGGATTTCTGACAGCACATTAGGATAGTGCATCATCGCCTCAAGGAGGATGCGTCCATGGCGGGGAATGAGGGGGAATTCAAGCATCTTGTTTCCTATTTCTGTAAGGTTTCTTTTTTTGTCTAGGGCATCAAGGTTTTTAAGAATTTCAACTGCTGCATGAATGTCCTTCTTATTTGGCTGTGATATAAAATCAAACTGCTCAAAGTCCTTGATTCCAATCTCTGCCATTCTCAGTACAACCTCGGATAGATCGGTGCGAATAATTTCTGGTGTTGTAAACTGCTTTCTGCTTGTCAAATCTTTTTCAGTGTATAACCGGTAGCACGTGCCTGCTTGCTGTCTTCCTGCACGACCTGCTCGTTGCGTAGCAGAAGACTGTGAGATAGGTATTTCATTTAATGCAAAGGTACGATTTACGGTATTGTAGCGATGAATTTTGAAGAGACCTGAATCGATAATAACGCGTATATTATCGATGGTTAAACTCGTTTCTGCAATGTTCGTTGCTAGGATGACCTTGGTCTTATCTGGGGGCACAGTATCATATACAGCGGTTTCCTGTTCCTCCTTTGAGAGTCGACCGTACAGGGGATAGATAACGAGATGCTTACTAAAGGAGCTTCGCTGGAGCTGCATGAAACACTTTTTGATGTTCTGTTCTCCCTGAAGAAAGACCAAAATATCGCCCTCCTCATTATCCTGCATCCTTTTTTTGATAATATGTCCAACCGCTTGTTCTGCCATGATGGCGCGCTTTGCATGTTGTTGATACTGTATCTCTACGGGGTAGCTCTTCGTTTTAATGCTGATGATGGGAGCATCGTTGAAATATTTTGCGAAGAATTCGGGATTAATAGTAGCTGAAGATATAATTATTTTCAGGTCGCTACGAACAGCAGCAATACGTTTAAGGATTCCAAGAATAAAATCAATAGTAAGACTGCGCTCATGTGCCTCATCAATAATAATAACCTTGTAAGCCGATAGGGAATGGTCTGCCTTCATTTCTTGTAGGAGGGTCCCATCGGTCATAATCTTTATTCTGGTTTGCTGGTTCGTACAATCTTCAAAACGCATCTTATATCCCACAAGACCGGGGATAGTAGTTTTTATTTGTTTAGCAATAAATTCACCCAGGGACAAGGTTGCGATTCTCCGTGGCTGTGTTACGCCGATAATTCCTTTTTTTGTTACGCCCTTCTCATGGAGGATGAGAGGAAGACAGGTTGATTTTCCTGAGCCAGTTGGGCTCTCAATAATGATAATCTGATGTTGTTTCAATGCACGAAGAATTGTTCTTCTGTTTTTGTATATAGCTGTTGTTCGATAATTCATAATATTTCTTTTCGCAATTCAGCGAGACAGTCCTCAAAGCTGCAGGGACCGTATACAGTTCTGTTTTGTATGGTACGTAGCGTCAGTTTGTTTTCTTCGAATTCCTTACTACCACAGATAATTGCATGACTAATTCCTTTTTTTTCAGCATATTGAAATTGTTCTGCTAATCTGCACCATTGTGGATATACCTCAGTCTGCATTCCTGCTTCCCGAAATCTTTGTGCGAGGTACTGATAATGTCGTCCGAGCTCCCTGTCCTGGAATGCAAGCAATATGGAAGGAGCAGGGGTGGGCGTGGCTACCGTATTCAAAACCAATAAACGGTCGAGACCGACAGAGGCGCCAACACCAGGCAAGTGTTTTTTCGTATATCGGGATGCGAGATTGTCGTAGCGACCACCCGAACAGATAGAGCCAATATCAGTGGCTTCCCTTAAAAAACATTCAAACACCATTCCGGTATAGTAATGCAAGCCCCGTGTTATTGAGGGATCGATGATGATGTGTTCGGAATATCCGCAATCATCCATCATGAGCATGAGCTCGTTCAAAACCTCATGGCTCGCGGGGCTTATTTCTGAGAGCTCAGACAGGTCTATGGGATTGTTAATATATTGCAGGAGTTCTCCGACTAAGCTAGATGTCAAACCTTCCTCCTGTAAGAGGGCGGAACAATTTTCCACTCCGATTTTTCTGAGCTTATCGATAATACGGAGTAGTGGAATGGGATTGCCCTGATGCCCCCGCGATTTCAGGAAATCAGGCAGTATATCTGTGTGAGAAAGACGAAGCGTGGAACCTTCAATTCCCAGAGCATGGAGGGAGTCCAATGCCACCCGGGCAGTCTCAAAATCTGCATGTATCGACTGTGTTCCTACAATATCAAAATCGCATTGATAGAATTCGCGATATCGTCCCTGCTGGGTATTCTCCCCTCGGAACACCTTTGCAATATGATAACGCCGGAATGGCGAATAGAGTGCATCATGGTGGCTGGCAATAAATCGTGCCAAGGGAACGGTAAGATCAAAGCGCAGTGCTAATTCATGCTTATTTGCGTGGGTAAACCTGTAAATCTGTTTTTCGGTCTCCCCACCACCAGCACCGAGCAGAACATCTGCATATTCCAATATGGGCGTATCAATGGCTATATAGCCATTCTTTTGAAAGGTCCTTTCTAATTGACGGATACAGTGCATTCGCAAACTTTCTTCATCTGGAAGACTGTCTCGGAAACCCTTGGGTACGCGGGGAGATATTACATTCATAGTCGTATTATATGTTATTGATTGTACATTTACTACACAGTGTCAAAATTAATTCCAGATGGATATGTTAATTATAGATAAAACATGCTATAATACTATTATGCGTGCTGCCTGGGCACTCCTGTTCTGTCATACATTATGTATCTCTTGTGTTTTCGTTGGGAATCGACCTATTGCCATCCTTGACAACGAGGAGTACACCCTCGCCCAGGGAGATCGGGTCATAATCAATGGAGAGGACAGCCAGGGCAAAGGCAATCTACAGTATCAGTGGAGCATAGATCCGCAGTATGGATTACAAAGTCAAGGGGAAAAACATGGCTCACAGCTTGTTCTAGAAGGAATATGGGCTGGAGAATATACCGTTAGACTCAGAGTAAGCGATGGGATCATCTTCAGCAAAGAAAAAAGCACCCATGTACAGGTACTCGCGCCACCGAAGGCGCTATTTAACTTTCCAAAGGTCATACTCCCCGATAAAATATACAAACTTGATGCGGGAAATAGCTTCGACAGTGGCAAGAAGAAACTACACTATGAATGGACAATTATACCTACAGAGGGAGTCTTCTTCGCGGACAATGAGAAAACAAAGATGCAGGGACAACTTTTATTTAGAAGCGAGGGGCACTACAGCATCTATCTCAGAGTCTATAATAATGAGATAAGCAGCAAAACTGTGCAGCGTGATGTTGTTGTCAGTTCCCTGCCTGTTGCCGATGCGGGCGATTTTATCGTAGTGGATGTAGGAGAGAATTTTTTTCTTGATGGGAGCTTATCGGGAGATCCCGAGCAAAAAGAAATTAGCTATCACTGGTCGCTGAGCCCAGACATTGGCATTGAAATAGACTCTGTTCCAAATCCACAGATTTCCATAGACAAGGCGGGCATCCACACTGTTCATTTATATGTGGATAACGGAGAAACCAGGAGTGCAACAGACAGCACAAATATTCGTGTAAATACTCCACCTGTTGCGAAACTAGGTCCCGACATATACGGAAAAGTTCAGGACATCATAGTCCTTGATGTTGGTGATAGCTACGAAGCTGACGGCGACCCGCTCAGCTATTACTGGAACATATATCCTCAATATGGATTACAAATACTACAGAAAAACGAAGAAAGCGGGGCGCTCCATCTGGTACCCCATCAGTCCGGAAGATATACAGCATCACTTCGTATGCACGATGGCTACACGCATAGCAATATTGATAGCATGACCATAACAATAAACATGCCTCCCGTTGCAAAAATTCCATCTAAAAGCACCATAGCTGTTGGCAGTGGTATAAGCATAGACGGAAGTGCTAGTCATGATCCGGACAGGAATGCCCTGAGCTACGAATGGAGCATTGAACCACCCGAAGGATTGCAGATATCAGATTTTCACAGTAGCGAACTCATCATTCATTCAGCGGATAGGATAGGAGATTACATCTTAGGACTTCGGGTACATGATGGCAAGGATTACAGCCCACTCGTTACCGGCCTCTTGCAGGTGCGCAGCATACTCTATGTGTCTCAGAATGCTGATGGACTCTCAACTGGTCTTACATGGGAGGATGCCTATCCCAATCTTGAAATGGCATTACGAAATGCCAAACAAGGAGATGAAATATGGGTGGCACAGGGTCTGTATACCAGCAGAAAAACAGAACATAGGGACGAAAAGCAAGACGACAGCTTTATTATACCATCGGGCATTGCCATGTATGGCGGGTTTT
Source organism: Spirochaetia bacterium (assembly GCA_964291355.2). Lineage (GTDB taxonomy): Bacteria > Spirochaetota > Spirochaetia > WTKD01 > WTKD01. The sequence continues at coordinate 171,895 of OZ220222.1, forward strand.
CAGGAACTGAGCGACTTCTAGAGGAGAGACCGGAAAATTATTGGAAGAGCGTGTTGAGCGCAGGGCAGAATGTAGCTAGGAGTAACTACCGTGTTCTACGAATTGACGGGGCGGAGGGCGTCACTACCATAGATGGCTTTATTATTGAGGATGGACGTATCGATTCTCATAAGGGAATGAATGCATCAATATCTGCTGGCGCAGGAATTTACAATGAGCAATCGCGGCTGATAATGAGGAACTGTGTTTTCAGAAATAACAGCAGCCTTGGTCATGGCGGTGCCATATACAATGATGGTGGACGGATAGAATTAATAAACACAGTTTTTTACAATAACATAGCCAAGAGTGGCGGGGCCATCTATTCAAAGGGCGGGAAGCTCTACGTATACAATACAGATTTTGTTGCAAATACAGCAGAGGGAGGTGGGGCTGCCATATTCATCAACGAAACGGAATCCGTGGTGGCAAACAGCATTATTGTTGGAAATACAGCAGAATATGCCGCTGGAATTATGGTAGCAAACAGTAGCATAGAAATTGTGCACACAACGCTTACCGAGAATAAGAGTTTAAGCCCCGTTATCAACAAGGGGAGTGCCATATTTCTAGATCTTGGGAGTAGGGCAGCTGTGCACAACAGTATCTCTTACCACAATCATGTCAATAACAAGGACAAGCAGCTCATAGCAAATATTTTTAGTCTTGATTCATCAATATCAATTCGTAACTCCCTCATTGAGGGATGGGATTCCATAAGAATACCTGATGGCATACAGGGGGAGATGGTATTAGTGGCTCCCCCAAACTTCTATCGCCCTCCAAATTTATTATCTGCGAATATAGAATTTCGCCAGGGAGACCTGTCGCTACATGCCCGAAGCCCTGCCGTTAATGCGGGCTCTGCCAAGCTACTATCTCCCGATATCTTGGATCTTGATCAGGACGGCGACAGAACGGAGCCCCTGCCTGTTGATAAAAATGGAAATACCCGGGCACATCCTCGCGATGCCCCCGACATGGGTGCCTACGAATACATCTATCACTGATGTTTCTAAAAACATTGTATTATTTCTTAAAATATATTACAATTTGTTATCATAGTATTTTATGATAACAAAGGAGGCATAATGCGTGCTAATATTATTCACATAACATGTTTGTTTGTTTTTGTTCTGGTATTCCTAGGCATGGGAGGCAGTGAGAAAGAAAACAATGATGGTGTGGTCAGTTTTTCGCTATGGACACAGGAGGGAGAAACCGAGGGTGTCTATGCATGGATAGATGAGATAGCTGATCGTTTTATGAATGACAATCCGGACATTAAAATTGAGCTGGTTGCAAAGGATACGGAGGCGCTCCGCGAAGATTTTCAAACAGCAAGTTTTGCCGGCAGTCCGCCAGAATTGCTGTGGACAGTAAATGATCATGCGGGACCCTTTACGGTAGCCGGATTGATATCTCCTGTTGATGATCTCTATGACAGCTCCAAATTTATCGAATCAGTTGTTGTAAATGGCAATAGTTATGCCGTTCCTATTTCCAGCGGCAACCACCTCATGCTCATGTATAATACAGCATTGGTTGAGATAGCGCCAAAGAACACCAACGAGCTCATCCGCATTGGGAAGGGCATGACAAAGGGAGATTCCTATGGATTGGTGTACAATCAGGTAGAACCATTTTGGTTAGTTCCATGGCTGGCTGCCTTTGGTGGGAAGGTATTTGACGATGATGGCATTACACCAACACTCAATACCCCTGCGATGGTTTCAACCCTTCAGTTTCTCTCCGATTTGAAATTCAAGCATAGAATTGTCCCAGAAGAATCTGACTACAGTACCATGGATACACTTTTTAAAGAAGGCAAGGCAGCGATGATAGTCAATGGCGACTGGTCCTTGGGCGATTATCAGACAGCCCTAGGAGATAACTTTGCAGTTGCCCCCCTTCCTGTATCGTCAGAGACGGGAGAATATCCGGCCCCCTATACCTCAGGCAAGTATTTCATGGTTGCTGATGGAGTAAGTGATGAGGTTCGTGCTGCAATTAAGCGTTTTATTGCCTATGTAACGTCTCAGGATGTACAGGTGGAAATGTTGAATACCTTTAAGCGTCTCCCGGCTTTGTTGAGCATTCTGGAATCAGACCTCGTGCGTTCGGGGGACGAGCTCCTAAAAAATTCAGCAAGGCAGGTCCAATACGGAACTCCGATGCCATCGGTTGTGGAAATGCGAGCAGTTTGGGATGCAATGAAACCAGAAATGAATGCGGTACTTGCAGGAACGATAAGCCCAGAAGAAGCAGCAGAGGCAATGCAAGAGTCAGCTGAAGCTGGCATCCAATCGATGTAGGCAGCATGACGGATAGAGGGGATGTTCTGCTACACAGTTTCTCAGAACTTACCCTTACGCTGTTTTTTGTAGCAGCATTCATCGTTATATTGGAAGGGCTTCTCTATTATGTCCTTGTACGGCGCTTACGTGCACGGCATGCCCTTCCAATTATGCTTCTTGCTCCCGCTATTATTGGTCTCTCCCTCCTCATTTTTTACCCAGTTGTTTACAATATTTATCTTGCCTTTAGCAATATGAGTCTGCGCACGTTTACCCCAGAACGAGGCATGACGGTGGGCTTTGCTGAATTCTTTGAAAATATCAAATTATTATTTACTGCACCGGTTCTCAAGAGGCAGGGCTTCTTCTCCGTACTCCTACGCACATTATTATGGACAGGAATACAGGTAACTGCACATAGCAGTTTGGGACTGAGTATTGCTATCTTATTAAACCGACCCATGAAACTTCGGGGCATCTATCGTACGATAATACTCATTCCCTGGGCGATACCGCAGGTAATTGCTGTTATGGCATTCCGGGGAGAATTCAATTATGAGTATGGCTATATTAACAACATCCTTCAGGTGATGGGATTCGATCGCATCAAATGGATGTCCGATCCCATTTGGAATTTTATTGCGATTAACATTACCAACATATGGCTTGGAGTTCCGTTTATGGCAGTTGTGCTATTGGGCGGCTTGCAGAGTATCAATCGCGAATACTACGAGGTAGCAGAGATTGATGGGGCAGGAAAACTATCATGTTTTCGCTACATCACCATCCCCCTGCTAAAGCCCATTCTTACACCTGCTGTCATACTGGGCATTATCTGGACCTTTAATAATTTCAACGTATCCTATTTTATCAATCAGCAGGAGCTAGAAACATCGGATATTCTGGTAACGGCATTATTTCGTGCCGCCTTTGAATATAATCGCTATGGTTTTGCTTCGGCCTTTGCCATTGTTATTTTTCTCATCCTTATCTCTCTCACTATTCTCTATTTACGTATTAGTAAAGTTGATGCGCAGTTTGCCGGCAACAAAATTAACAGGAGACCTGTATGAAGGACAGTATTTTGAAGCGTACATTGATACATATCGCTCTTATTATATGTTGCTGTGTCGCTCTGTATCCCCTTATCCGTATTCTTGGCGTATCTCTCCGACCAAATAATCGCTTACTAAGCACCTCATTGAGTCTCATCCCAGCGGATGCAAGCTTTGAGCAATACGCACGAGTTCTCTTCGAGAAGGAATTCTTACTCTGGCTCTGGAACAGTCTTATTGTTACTATTACAACATCCAGCGTAGGAATTATGATTGCTGCGACCTCTGCCTATGCATTTTCCCGATGGACCTTTCCCGGCAGAAAAACTGGACTTATCATCCTCCTAGCCACACAGATGATCCCCGCGGCAATGCTCATGATACCCCTCTATGTTCTCGGTGCTGCCCTGGGGCTCATTAACACCTGGCGAGGTGTCGTTATTGCATATTCGGTTGGTGCGGTGCCCTTTTCGATATGGATACTCAAGGGATACTACGACACAATTCCCCAGGAGCTCGAAGAGGCAGGCATGATAGATGGTCTGAGTCGCATGGGCAGTTTCTTTCGGCTCATTCTTCCACTTTCGCGTCCGGCACTGGCCATTGCCTTCCTTTTTAATTTTACTCAGGTATGGAATGATTTTCTTCTTGCGCGCATCATGCTCCAAAAGCCAGAGCTTGCGACATGGCCCCTTGGTTTGAACCGCATGGTGGTCCAGTATCAGACGGAGTGGGGCGCCTTTGCCTCTGCGGCTCTCATGGTATCGATACCGGTTATGATTTTATTTTTATTATCTTCTCGCTGGCTTATTTCTGGTTTAACACTTGGTTCTGTAAAAGGTTAAATTTATTGCTTGACATCTTTTTTAGATGATGATACACTGTGATCCTATGGCACGTATAACGAAAGCAAGAGGAAAAATAGTACGAAGATTAGGGATTAATGTTTTTGGGAATCCAAAATATGATCGACTCCTAAAGCGCAAACCATATAAACCAGGCGTTGCACGCAAGGCAAAGGTACGACGTGGTCGTGTCAGCGAATATGGACGACAGCTTATTGAGAAGCAGAAACTGCGTTTTGCTTACGGACTTTCAGAGAGGCAATTCAGTAATCTGTTCTACAAAGCTCGTGCCATGCCTGGAATTACCGGATATAATATGCTCGCCCTTCTTGAGAGACGCTTGGACAATGTGGTCTATCGTCTTGGCATGGGAGTGAGTAGACAGCAATCTAGGCAATTAGTAAGTCACGGACATATTCATTACAATGGTCGCAAGGTAAGCATACCATCCATACGCGTGCGGCCCGGTGACGTTATAACTATTGCAGAACGCAAGCAAACGGTAGACTTTATCCGCTCTCTTCTTTCGGAGAATGCTTCACGACCCATCCCCGATTGGTTGAGAATGTCTCGGGACGATTTGCGAGCTGAGGTGCTAACTATTCCCGTGCGGGAGCAGATTCCCTTTGTTGCAGAAGAACAGCTTGTTGTAGAGTATTATTCAAAGTAATTAAATTTATTGTTCTATTGTTCTATTGGCGTATTGTTGCACTGTAGCCAATGCTATGGACAAAGCTGCATATTTGTTCGAGCGACTGCATGTTGCCATCATATACAACCTGTACAGTGTTTTCTCTCTTATCAATTTCTATCTGGCTAACTCCGGGCAGTCGTTTGCCCATATGTTCTATTGCGATAGCACATGAGGTGCATGTCGCACCCTGCAGTTCAATTATTCCTAGTTGCTTCTGTTCCATCTCATTATAATAGCGGAACAGAGGTAATTGTTCAAGAACTAGATTGCTTCGTGCGTGGGAAAATGTGGCACAGTTGCGGATGTGAAACTATAGGGCAGAAGGTTTTGGAAGTTGATATTTGCAATAATCCTATGGGTGTCCGCAAGGTAAATTGTGGTCTTATCGTTTGCAAACTCAGAAATAACCTGGAGACATATTGCACAGGGGCAAACGGGTTCGCTGCCATCCGCGGACACGAGGATAAACTCAATGTATCCCCTGCCATGTGCGGAAATAGCAGACATAATGGCAGATCGCTCTGCACATATGGTTGCACCGAAGCTTGCGTTTTCTACATTACATCCTGTGAAAAGTCGCGGATCACTCTGTAGTTTAACAGTAGCGCCTACGGCAAAATGTGAATAGGGAATGTAGGCATTTGTGCGACATTGAACAGCCAGTTTGAGAGCTGATTCTAATTGTTTACCCTTGAAAGCGTCCTTCATTTTGTTTTACCACCTTTCTAATTTTTTCTATTGCATTAAATACCACCTTCCTAGAATTGAATGCACTGATGCGTATATAATATTCTCCCGCAGCACCAAAGCCCTCGCCCGGTGTTACGCTGACCTGCCCTTCCTCAAGGAAGAGATCGAAACAATCCCAGCTGGGCATGGTGGTTTTTGCCCAGATATACGGTGCATTCTTTCCACCGTAGCAGGAGAAGCCAAGCTCATCCAATGCAGCAATAAGAATAACAGCATTTTTGAGGTATTCATCGCATAGCTCGCGTATCTGTGTCTGCCCATCGGGCGAAAACACTGCCTCTGCTGCTCGTTGCACAGGGTAGGCGAGTCCATTAAAACGAGTATTCTGTCTGCGTCGCCATAGCTCAGCTACCGAATGCTGTTTTCCGCTATTATCCCATGCTACACATTCCTTAGGAATAACCGTATATGCACAACGGAGGCCGGTAAAGCCGGCTGTTTTTGAGAGACTGCGGAATTCTACAGCACATTCCCTACTACCTTCAATTTCAAATATAGAACGTGGAACATCATCATCTCGTATGAATGCGACATAGGCAGCATCAAACAATATGAGGGCACGATTCTCCCGGGCATAGTCAACATAGCTTTGTAATTGTTTCCTGCTTGCAACAGCACCAGTTGGATTGTTTGGAAAACAAAGATAGATCAGGTCTACCGGTGTTTCGGGCAGGGCTGGAATAAAACCATTGCTCTCATCCGCTGGGAGGTAGTGTATATTCTGATAATACCCATCCTTCCATTGCCCGCTCCTCCCTGCCATAACATTCGACTCTATGTACACGGGATATATGGGGTCCTGAACTGCAATGGCAATATCCTTGCTAAAAAGCTCCTGGAAATTACTTGTATCACATTTAGCCCCATCACTGACAAATATTTCATCGGCAGATATTTTAATATCTCTACTCAGATAATCTGTTTGAGCGATTGCCGTGCGGAGAAATTCGTATCCCTCAGAGGGACCATATCCGCGGAAGCCAACTTCGCTCCCCATCTCAGTGCTGGCCCGGTGGAGGGCATCGATGGCAACAGGGGGGAGGGGGTTTGTTACATCACCTATTCCCAAATTAATGATAGAAATATCAGGATTTTTTTTGATAACATCAGCAACCCGATGTTCTATTTCCTTAAAAAGATAATTTGATTGTAATAATAAATAATTTTCGTTGATACGTATCATTACGGTAATGATATCATTTTTTTTTGGGATTAAGCAATACCGTTCTCCGTATTTTCGGTTGAATCGCCTGTCCTGATCGTATCGAAAATTTAGCAGTGAGCGTTTCGTATTCCGCCTCAATTTGAACTTCTGGAGGATCATTGCTTGCTATACGGCATTCCAGGTGTAAATCCTGTGGTGGATAGGTGCCCAAGTTTAATTCTGATGTTCTGACTCTTTGACCAATAGTATCACTCATGGCTATGCTGGAATAATGCAGGGTTAAATAATTAGGAAATTGCACAGAATGAGTAATGAGATATCTGAAAGCTCCCTCTCCCTGACTGCTAATATGGTAGTCGTAGACATAGATCCCGGCTAAGCTATTAATTTCTAGACTGCTCTGTATCGCTGGCTGAGTATAGGGGAGGGAAATGGTCTGTGTGCCAGATCGGATTGGTATGGTAAACTCTGTATTGCCGAAGGTAAAATGAAAATTCCCGGCAAGGTTTGTATTGCTTTCTATGTTGAGATAATGCTCGTTGTTTCGGGCATCAATAACCTCATGTAATGTTATCGGTATCCGTGGGGTGCCAAGTAGTGGGAGTATAAGGGTAGTGAACAACACGATGAATAGAGAAAAATAGACCATAATTGAAGGAGAACGTTTATGCCTATGTGGGCGGAGATGGTCAATGCGAACTATGATGAGGATGTAGGGAAGGAGAAAAATAGTCCATAGGAGGTTTCCCAGTAGCAGATCATAGAGGAGGAAGGAGATGATTTCCTGTGATGGTATGGATACAATGCTGTAAATGCCATAGAACTGGGGTATTATTGCAAGAACAAGAAAGAGAAATTTTACGATAGTTTTTCTGGTAATTGAAAAGAAAAAAACCATGAGATAGGATATCCCAAAATAAAATGTCAGGGTTACCGTTTGACTACTTAGCAGGAGGATGAGTATTACCAAAAGGAGTAGGGATGTAGCAGAAAGATATCTGTTTCGAGCCCAAAAAGCAGGCGTCCGGGCAAGCTGTCTGTAGAGTACGGTAAAGAGAAAGAAAAAGAGGGCGAGTTTTAAGAAAATTGTCCATCGTTCAAATAGAAGATCATTTCCCAGAACATGGACAAAGAACCATACGATAAAGGTTGACGTTACATTGACCAAGGCAGCAATAAGGAAGATGCAGAGGACAACAAACCAGTGTTTTATTATCCTCTGAACATAGACAAAGAGGATGGAGCGGAAGAAAATTCCATAAAAGAGAGTCGACATCATTAACAGAAATAAAAATATAATCAAGGCACGTTCAGAGATAAAAAAAGTATTGTTAAAGATCCGCCAACTCAGATAGTTCTCTTCCCAATTTTCTGTGTATTGCTTTGAGTATTGCTGTAGTTCTCTACTGATGTTACCTAATCCATGGGCCAAGCTATATTGCCATGCCTGTTCATCCTCGACTATGTTCTGGCTGCTTTCAAGGTACATGGCTGGTATTTTTTTCTCCAATAGACGCTCTAGGGGAATTTCATGTACATGATAATCAAACACATCACTGTGTTGTAGGGCATGTGTTCTTGCTGCAACATTGATGTCTCGTAGCTGTCGTAGCACCGTCTTACTCAAGAGGAGGGGCGGGATGTGCTTGTTTCTCCCACCTAGGGCATTCAGAGAGGAGGCAGTCAGTTTCTTGTCAAACCATATGACAGCAGTGTCATCTTGTCGGAGGAGCTCAGTTACCTGATTCATGCGATCGCTCTCTGTGTTATAGGGTGCCACAAGTAGAACAGAGAGGGGAAAAACGCCACTCATTGTCGCAGTATAAATGCCAGAGCTAATGAGTAGGGGATTGTTGGTAAGCGGGAAGACCAGCAGTAGGGATGAATTTTTATGATTATTGATATATATTGATGGATAGAATGAGGGCTTATTTCCAAAGTCGGGAAATTCAACATGGCTATAATCAACATCCAAACGGCGCAGCTCATCCTTTGTTAAACGCAGGGCAGCTTCAACGGAGAAATCTCCCTGCTCCTGCGAAAACTCGACACGTTCAGTGATGGTCGGTAAGAGTCCTTCTTTCCCATAGGGTACTTGCGCATCTATCTGAATATGTATTAGAATCAGGGCAATGGCAAATGTATAAAGCTTGTACACACCAATTCCAGTATACGATGTACTCACAAATAAATAAAGGGGTATGTTATGACATTGTTACCTGAAATTGAAAATTGGCAGAGTACGCTATCTTTTCTGGACAAGCCAGTCCCCAGTAATATGGTTGTAGAAATATTAGAGGCAGGGAGACGTGCGCCTTCGGTAAAAAATCGTCAGAAATGGCGCTTTATCGTTATTGATGATCCCATGCAACGCAAAAAAATTGCTCGCTCTGCCTACAATCAGCAACACGTCATAGAGGCGCCGCTTCTCATAGCCCTATGTACGACCAATGTAAATTACATCATGCCGAATGATATCCCTGCCTATCCCGTAGATGTCGCCATAGCTGCGTCATTTATGATGTTGCAGGCAAAACATATTGGTCTATCTGTCTGTCCTATTACTATGTTTCAGTTGGCCCAGATGCAGGAAACCTTATCAATGCCCTTTTCCATGCGGGTAGTTTTGTTATTATCCATAGGTTATGGGAAGCCGGAAGATGTACAGGAAAAATGTCCCAGACAGAACATCGAGGATATTTCTTCATACAATAGCTGGTAACTTCTAACTGTGACTGTAGTCCTGTGTAAGTTCGGCTCTCTCGCTAAACCGTTCAAGAGCAAGCTGTATGAGAGTCCTGAGGAACTGGGGCAGGTCCATGCCATCCTCCGCAAGCATCCGTGGAAACATGCTAATTGAGCTAAAACCAGGCATAGTGTTTATTTCGTTCAGATAGATATTATCTGAGTCCTTCTCGATAAAAAAATCAACTCGTGCAAGACCGGTACAAGAAAGAACTCGGTAGGCCTGTTCGGCAAGCTCTCGTATGCGGAGCCCTGTCTCCGCATCCATGGGGGCAGGTATTTTTATTGTGGCACCCTGCGGGTCGATGTATTTTGCCTGATAACTGTAGAACTCATGTCCTGTAATGAGTTCACCAGGGCTAAAGACCTGTACCCTGTGGTTGCCAATAACCGAGACCTCGATTTCCCGTGCTGAAATTCCCTGCTCTATCAATATCTTATTGTCAAACAGAAATGCATATTCAATGGCAGTCTGAAGCTCCGCTACATCAGTCGCATCCACTATCCGTCTAATGCCAACAGATGAACCCGTAGAATTTGGCTTAACAAATATTGGAAAAGGGAATCTGTGCAATATCTCTGCATAATAGGAAGCAGGATTCTCCAGATAGTCACGTTTATTGATGGCCATAAATGGCAGAACTGGCAGCCCTGCCTCCCTCCAGAGTATTTTGCTGTATTGCTTGTTTAATGCAAGTGCACTGGCCGTAACATCGGCACCGACATAAGGAAGAGCCATATGTTCCAACAGTCCCTGTACATTGCCATCTTCGCCATTGCTCCCATGGATGATGGGAAGAACGCAATCACAGGGGATTTTTCTCCCCTCGGCATAGAAGCCCTTGCCCGGAACAAGATGGACTAGGGGCCTATCACATTCAATGCTCAGTCCTTCATTCCTCTTTGCAGTCTTCAACTGGACATCCCAGTCCTGCAGATGCCATAGACCTTCCTTGCTTATACCGATTATTTCACATGCATACTCGCATTGGGCTAGACTGCGGACTATGGTAGCAGCAGAGAAGCATGATATTGCATGCTCCGTAGACTGTCCGCCGTAGAGCAGTAACATTGTTTTCTTATCTTGAGCTGCTGCTGGCATTGAGTGCCCTCCTTGCAATATTCTTTTCATCCCAGGGCAGGTTCTGTGTTTCATACAGGATGGATTGTTCATGACCCTTGCCAAGTAGGAGTATGGTATCATGTGGCGATGCAAGCTCCACAGCCCGCTGGATGGCAGTTTCCCGATTACAGATTCTCAGTAGACTTCCGCCCCGCTTTTGGAATGTCTCCAGACCAGCAGCAATGTCATTAACAATCTGCTCCGGATCCTCAGAGCGGGGGTCTTCATCACTGAGGATGATGATGTCTGCATATTGTCCCGCGATATGCCCCTGTTCCGGGCGCTTTTTCTTGTCCCGCTCTCCTGCAGAACCGAAGACTGCAATAATTTTCCCTTGCGAATGTTTACGGAAAAAGGGAAAGATACGTGCAAATGCCCCAGGGGTATGAGCATAATCTACAAAAACAGCTGGTTTATCAGATATCTTCTCCATCCTACCCGCGGGCAAGCGAATCTTAGAAAGCTCGCAGAGATCCATGGGATTGCAATGCAGGTAAGACGCTACCGTGAGCACAGAAGATAGAACATTATACGTGTTCAGCGGAAAGGGGAGGGAGACCTGACGTGTAGTTCCCTGCCATGACATCTCAACATGGCAGTCCTGTAGCTCTTCCTGAATAATCCTAGCATGCAAACAATTTGTTTGCATGTTCTGGAGCTGCTCTCCATCCAAGCCCCCAAAGCCCGCATCAGCAGAAGGATCCATCCCCTCGAGTCTGTAGTATAGAACATTTGGGCAGGCACAATGCCCAGCACAATATTGTACTGATGGATCATCAGCATTGAGAACTGCAAAGGAATCAGGAAGATTCGGAAGGGAACGTAGGAGTTCTGTTTTGTCACTGCGATATTGAGCGAAGGTTCCATGAAAATCTAGATGTTCGTGGCTAATATTACTTATCATGGCAGCATTAAAATCAACAGACGCAAGACGCATTGTACGATTGCTCAATGCATGGGATGTTGCCTCGATGACGGCGACTTTTTTCCCGCTATCCCGCATGACAGCCAACTGCCTGTGCAGCTCAAAAGCTTCTGGGGTAGAGAGATGGACTGTATTTTCGACAGTTTCGCCATCGCTGTTTTGAGCGACTGTCGAAATAAAACCTGCGGATACACCCGCCTCTTCCAAGAGCTGGTGGATGATGTGCACTGAGGTGCTTTTTCCATCTGTACCAGTTACTCCAATAACAAAGAGCTCCCGAGAGGGGAAATTCCAGAAACGTGCGGACAATACAGACATGGCATGCCGTGGATCCCGGACTACGAGGTAGCTAATGGAAGGATGGATGATTTCAGGACGTTTTCTGCAGAGTACTGCGCTACATCCACGCCGTATTGCATCATCGATGTATTCTTGTCCATCAACATGAAACCCGGACAGGGCGACGAAGAGCTCGCCGCCTTGTACCGTCCGTGAATCATGTACAATAGCATTAATTTTTTGCTTAGGACTGCCATAGCTGGCACAGATCGGATAACATGTGACCAGATCTGAAAGTAAGCAGTGCATTATCGTCCATTTTCATTATAAAGGAAATTGAAATAATCAGGTTCGGTGGTAAGTGTTTTTTTGAATTTTGGCAGGGTCTTTTTATATGATTCAATGGCACGCCAGAATTCAAAGAATGCCTGGTTTTGGTTGTATGCGTTGGCATAGATTGCGCTTGCCTCGGCATCTGCTGTACCACGAATAGACTCAGATGTCTCATAGGCCCTAGAAATGATAGATCTTTTGTCATTCTCAAGCTGACCGAGAAGCTGTTGTTTTCGTCCCTGTCCGTAGGATCGGTATGCCTCAGCAATTTGGTTTCGCTCCGATATCATGCGGTTATACACACTCTCGGTAAGATCGTCAGAGTATCGGATTTGTCTGATGACAATGTCTATTAATTTTATTCCAAAATCTGGCGTTGCCCTGCTGGCAGAAGCAAGTATTTCTTGGCTGAGTTTCCGTCTTCCCTTTGAGATTTCAGGTTGTTTTTCTGTAGACACCAAAAGATTCTGTATCTCTTCCAGACCTGCGTATTCATCACCCTCGGGAGTTGCAGCGGTGGCACTTCGATCGATGTCATTGATGATATTGCTGTTTCGGACCGCCTCACTCAATTCATTGTCTGCAATGGTTGTTCGCACGGCACTTTCAATGATGTCGTCAAGACGGGAATATGCCTGTACCATAGTTGTTACAGAAGAATAAAACAGGGTTGGGTCTTCAATGAGCCATCGGGCAGACGTGTCTACCCAAATAAATTGGTTTTCAGCAGTAGGAACTCTGCGAGGATCGGCATCCCATGAGAGTATTCGTTTTGAATAACGAACCGCATTATCTACAAAGGGCGTCTTGAACTGCAAGCCAGCACTCCGTTTTTCGCTGATGATTTGTCCAAATCGTATAATAACTGCCTGTTCACCCTCGTTAATGATATATAGGGGACCAGCAATAATAAACAATGCTACGAGTACTGCGATAACAATGAGTATTCTGATAAATGCTTTCATTCGTTTATTCCTCCGCGTGTATTACTGTTCAAATTAAGAAAAGGGATGAAATTGCTCAGGTTCTTATCAACGAGCTCTACGCCCTCCTGTGTAAATACGTCTTCCACCATTTCATAGTACAATCGCTTTCTGGTAATATTCGGTGCCTTGCGGTATTCACCCAAGACGGATATAAAGCGATTAACATCTCCTCGTGCATTATTTACACGCTCAGAAGCATAGCCCATTGAAATCTGTATTATTTGTTCGGCCTCACCTCGTGCACGTGGGATCTCGGTATTGTAAGCTTCGCGTCCCTCGTTGATAAGGCGGTTCATATCCTGAACTGCCCGGTTTACATCTTCAAAGGCATCCTGTACGCTGCCGCTTGGAGGGACAATGTTTTGCAGACGGACTGCAGTTACATTAACACCAATGCCATAACTGGCGAGAATTCTGTTCATTTCGTCCTGGGCTGCTATTTCGATGTTTGATCGTTCGCTACCGAGAACATCAATAATTGTTCGGTCTCCTACCAGTTGATTTACAACCGATTGGGATATATCACGAATTGTTTGCACACGATTTTCAACATTGAATAACCATCGACGGGGATCAACAATACGGTATTGTATGATCCACTCAACATCTACGATGTTGAGGTCACCGGTTAGCATGACTGATTCTTCGGGATAATCAACATCAGAGAACACAGTTGTTATTCCTGGTCGCTCTGTTCGAAAGCCGAAGCTCATATTCTGAATAACCTGAGTTGGAATATTAAAATTTTTCTCAATTCCAAAAGGTAGCTTTATATTCAAACCGGGTTGCGCGATGCGGCTATATTGTCCAAGAAATAGAACAACAGCTTCTTCAGTTTGATCAACGACGAATATAGTACTCGTAATAACAGCAATGGCTAATATTACTAATATTATAAGTGCTACTACCTTCTTTTTCCTTAAAAAAGGAGGCAATGATGTGTTAACTGCCATAGTAAATTAAACTCCTAGGAAAATTATACAATATTTTGAAATACATGTCTACTGGGCAATATCGTTTCCCGACTCTCCATGTGCAGATAAAAACGCGGAAATAACTACAAAAACTCATGATCATTGCATAAATACCGTCATACATCTCAATATATGTGTGCAATTAAAGTTTTTATGTGACGATCCCGATTAGTATAATAATGGAGATATTCCATATACAGATGTTTAATGTTTTTAATTTGGAGGACATATATGCCGATTTTTCGTATTCTACACTCATTTTTTCTAAATCCGTATTCATATATTGGTATAGAATTTATATTGGTTGTGATTTTTGGAATAATTCAAGTGTCTCTTTTTGCACATGATTTGGGGGTGATTAGTGTAACATAAGTATATGTAAGGGGCTGACTTGACCATTTTCCGATGAATAGACTACCATAGTAGCATTATGAATCGTCGTTTGATAACATCAGCCCTCCCCTATGTAAATAATGTACCGCACCTTGGTAATTTAATTCAGGTATTGTCAGCTGATGTCTTTGCCCGATTCTGCCGCCTCCGTGGCTATGATACCCTGTATATTTGCGGAACGGATGAATATGGTACTGCAACCGAGACTCGTGCGGCTCAAGAGAAGATTGAGCCAAAGGAGCTCTGTGACAGATATTATCGTATTCATGCTGAATTATATGAGTGGTTCCAGATAAACTTTGATCATTTTGGACGTAGTTCGGATCCCGTGCATACGGACATGACTCAGGGGCTTTTTCTAAAATTACGTGACAATCAGCTTATACAAGAACGGACAATCACGCAACTTTATTCTGAGCAGTCAAAGCAATTTCTTGCTGATCGATATGTCATTGGGACCTGTCCACATTGTACATATGAGGCAGCCCGGGGCGATCAATGCGAACAATGTGGAAAACTATTGGATCCGACAGATCTTATTAATCCTCGGAGTGCCATAGACGATTCACAGCCAATACCCCGCGAGACAAATCATCTATACCTCGATCTCCCGGCCATGAGTGCCAAGCTTTCAGAATGGATTGAGCAGGGGAAGGGACGATGGTCAAAGAACGCACTCAAGATGTCTCAGGCATGGCTTCGGGATGGATTGCGGGAGCGTGCCATTACTCGGGATCTCCGCTGGGGCATTCCTGTTCCCGGCTATGAATCGAAGGTGTTCTATGTTTGGTTTGATGCTCCCATAGGGTATATTTCCATAACGGCACAGCACAGCAAGGATTGGGAGCAATGGTGGTTGTCGCAGAATGATGTACAGCTCTTCCAGTTTGTTGGAAAGGACAATATTCCCTTCCATACGGTTCTCTTCCCTGCCATACTCATGGGAAGTAAGCAGCCATGGACCATGCTCCACAATATTTCAGCAACCGAATATATGAACTATGAAGGCGGGATGTTTTCGAAGAGTCGAGGCATAGGCATTTTTGCGGATGATGCCCAAAATAGCCAAATTCCTGCTGCAGTCTGGCGTTTCTATCTTATGTATAATCGTCCTGAAAATTCTGATTATAATTTTTCATGGTTGGATTTTCAACGGATGGTCAATACCGAACTCATTGGGAATTTTTCCAACCTCGTAAATCGGGTCCTGAGTTTTGCGTCACGTTATTTTGATGGGCAGATAATTCCCGTAACTATCGAAGCAGAGGTGGAGCAGGAATTACAAAAACATCACAAGGCAATAGAGGAATATATGGAAGAAGCCTCCCTTCGGCAGGCCCTACGGGAAATATTTGCACTGTCGGACTATGCGAACCGCCTCTTCCAACATCGCACTCCTTGGAATCTCAGAAAAACAGACCCCGATGCTGCACATCATTTTATTTCTCAGTTGGTATACATCCTGCGAGACCTTGCGGTACTCATTGCAGCATTTTTACCCGATATTGCAGATCGCATTGCCTCCTTTCTTGGTCTTTCTGAACTTCGATGGAGCATGCTCGGCAGCTACGACTCTATATCTCAGATACAGCGACCTGACATACTTTTTGCTCGTCTTGAAGATGAGATGATCGAAGAGCTCAGGCAGCGCTTTTCTGGCAAACAGCAAAATCTGGCAACTGTTTTTGCACAGCGGGTACGGCTGTCTGCTGCAAAAATTATATCAGTTGAGCAGCATCCAAATGCAGATAAGCTCTATGTATTGCAGCTTGATATTGGCGAAGAAGAAACACGGACCATTGTGTCAGGGCTGGTTGGGCACTATAGCCCAGAAGATCTGGTAGAAAAAACCATCGTTTTGGTACGTAACCTCAAACCTGCACAGCTTCGTGGCATAAAGAGTAATGGCATGCTCCTCGCTGCAGGGGATGATGCTGATCTCGAAGTAATTTTTCTTGATGATGTTCGTCCTGGTTCCGATCTTGCATTGGCGGGGCAGGATGTATCCGAAGAAGATAGGGCAAAATTGTCGAAGATTAGTCCTGATGATTTCCGTTCATTTCCCCTCTGTCTCGATGAACAGGGACAACTATCCATAGATGCTACCGTCTTCCTATGCGAAGACAAAGCGGTATGTTGTACTCGGCTACGCGACTGTGCGGTTGGATAGAGGCAGTTGGATAGGGCATCTTCTTTTTCATGGGAATGCATTGAACCGAAGGAGCTAGAAGCGGGGCATTTCCTCCAGACTGCGACTTGGGCATCAATACGCGAAGAGCAGGGCTGGAAAACCCAGTCCCTCCGCATTCATTTTGAAGTGGGCTCCTGTACTCTATTGTTATTTGAAAGAGCCCTAGTGGCAGGGATGAGTCTCGTATACGCTCCTTTTGCTTTCTATGATCTCGATTTTCTCTGTAAGCCAGCTACGCTGGCTGCGTTGCGAGAATCCCTCTACGATATCTGCAGCTCTTGTTTTCCTCAGGCAGTTTTTCTCCGCTGGGATGTGCCCTTCGAGGAGGAAGTATGCGATCCTCTGTTATTGCACAGCATGTCATTTTATCCGGCAGCTGTTTCTGTTCAGGCCCCCGATACCGTCCAGCTCAATCTGGAACAGCCCCGAGATCGGCTCTTCGCTGCTTTTGGAAAGAAATTGCGCTATAATATTCGCCTTGCGGACAAGAAAGGAGTTGTCATTAGCCAAAGTGACGACATTGACGCCTGGTACGACATGTATTATGAGACACATAAACGTCAGGGCATGGGTATACATACGAGATCCTATTACCAAACTGTTTTCAAATCTTGGAAGCGAGAAGAGGGCGATGCCCTGCGTTTATACATGGCATCGCATGAGGGAGATATCCTAGCCGGGATTATTGTATTGGAATATGGCGATATGCTTACCTATCTCTATGGTGCCAGTTCAAACATCAAGCGGAATTACATGGCCTCGTCTCTCTTGCAGTGGCAGGCAATATGTGATGCACAGGATAATGGGCTAAAACTATACGATTTATTTGGCATCTCGCCAACGGCAGATCCCAGCCATCCGTTGTATGGGCTCTATCGTTTTAAGACAAGTTTTGGCGGGCGTGTCCTTCATCGTCCGGGCTGCTGGGATGTCCCGATCAAGCCACTTACATACCAGATTCTCTCATCTCTGGAGAGGGCAGATGTTAAGTTCAGAGCCCTGCGTAGCTGGCTGCAGCGGAAATTTATTGTAGGTCCATAACAGCTTTCTTAAATGCATCTCCCCTGGCATATGCATGTACAAACATCTCAAATGATGCCGCACCGGGGGATAGAAGTACAATTTCTCCTGGTTCTGCGAGCTCCCGTGCCCGGAGGACAGCATCACCAATATTATCATAGTAGCCCCTGATAATATCAGCATGCCCCATATTTTCAAACAGTGTACGGAGTTTCCGACTGGCACTTCCATCAAGAAGTATAATACTTTCTACCCGGGCAGGGAGCTCGCGTAATATCTGTAATTCACTCTCTTTATCGGTACCACCCGTTATGAGATGTATCTTTTTGCTAAAGCAATCCAGTGCTGCCAATACAGCTTCGGGAATGCTCGCAGCACTATCATTATAATAGGATACATCATGCAGACTCCGCACGTATTCCAAACGATGGGGGAGTCCTGGAAATGTTGCGATGGCGGAAAATATATTTTTTTTGTCTAATCCAAGTAAAGTCAATGCAAGAACGGTTCCGGCAATATTTTCTCGGTGTTTATTGCTGATGGGTGTCTGCGTTGCCAAACTTTCATCTATTGTTATTTCTCTCCCTGTCTCTTGATTAACTGCACTGTTTTCTCTTCGGGCTTCTGTCTTGGTTTCTGCGCTCTGCTCAATACGCAGATGTATTTTTGTATCTGAACACCATGCGCGGGTAGGGTAGGGTTCCTCCTGTAATTCCACATTACCGAAAACAGCATTTTGTGCCTTGCTATGTTGAAGAAAGGAAGTGCAGCTTGAATGGACTACTGCCCACTGATGGTCCTCCTGTTCGGCTAGGAGGACTGCCTTATCTTTTCGATATTCTTCCATTGAATGATAATAATTCTGGTGGTCCCTACTGAAATTTGTGAGTAAGCTAATGCTTGGTTTGAGAGTGGGTCTGCCTTCCAGACCGGGAATGTTATTCTGTTGTTTTCGTTGTTGTATCCATGCAAGATCTCCCAGTTGGAAGGAAGAAAGCTCCATGACAAGCCAGTCATCTTTTTGGAGATCATCCAGGATTGTAAGCGGGGAGGTGGTAATATTTCCCACAAGCCAGCTCTGCTTACCAGAGCTTCGCAGGACATGGTCGATAAGAGCGGCTGAGCTCGACTTTCCCTTGCTCCCCGTTATGCCAATAATATTATTCTGTGTACAGCGAAGAAAAATTGATATATCGGTTTCCACACAATTTGCGGCCTCTAAATAGCGAGAATTTCGGGGCACGGAGGGTCCCTTTATTACCAGATCGGCCTGTGTAAAATCTTGTATTTCATGCCTTCCAAGAACATATCGCACTGTGTAATCAGACAATTTTTCGATGCTGGGTGCAAGTGTTTTTTCATCCTGAAGATCAGTTACACAGAGCTCAGCACCATGTTGCAAACAGAAGAGGGCAGATGCGACTCCACCGCTATGCAGTCCTAGCCCCATAACCGTCACGCGCATCCCATTAAAAATAGGCGTTTTATTTATTTTCATCAATATATTAATTATTAAATAAAATTCAAATAACTATTGACATTATTCTATTTGTCATAGTAAAATCTATATGTGGATGTCCCAAAGCATCCACATGTGAGTTTTCGTGCTCATAATCCTCCAGATATTGGGTCATCCTATCATAGGATGACCCTCTTTTATGTATGCTGCCCCCTTTCATTTATACAGACATTTATACAGATAGCATATGTAATTGTATGTTCATTTTTCCTTACTTGCAACAAGTAGAGAGATCTTCCTGCGCTGAACTGCCGCGAAATAGACTTGAACTGCCGCGAAATGGACTATCGGGCTGTGAATCTGCCTGTTTCTATATAAACGTGTAGTTGAATTATAAAATTATTGAAAAAGTTTCAAAAAGATTTCATATTTTGTTGACATAATTAATATTTTTGTTCTATCATATAGAAAGAAGGTGAGCTTGCTTATCTTTCTTCAAATAGTATTTGTGCGATACTTATTGTTCCTCCTTGTATAGGGGTCGCTTTACTTGTAAAGCGACCCCTCCCCTTTAATAGCCGCCCTCTATCGAAGTAGCGCGGCATTGAGATAGCAATGCCGCGATTCTTACTCTTTATCTGAGGAATTCATCTCCCATAGTTCCACCTTATTCCCATCCGGGTCTGTGAACCATCCAAAGGTTCCAAACTCCGATTTTGTGGCTTCGCCATGGACTGTCGCCCCGCCTGCCTCTACTTGTTTTAGGGCTTCTGCAATATTATCAACAATAAAATTAAACATGTAACTTTTTGTCGACGGGCTAAAAAACTCACTGTCATTGTCGAAAGGTGACCAAACGGTATAGGCCCCTTCGGGCAATGCATTGTGCGGGAGAATTGCACCATTAAAAGAATCCTGAATCGTTATGCCGAGGTGCTGGGCATACCATTCTGCAAGTTCTTTGGGATTGTCTGACTTAAAAAAAACGCCCCCAATCCCCAATATTTTTGCCATATTAATACCTCCGTATTATGGCACAATTATACAATGTACATAGACCGAATTACAAGCCAGAGAATTGGCTTAAAATCACAGCATTGCAAATGCTTGACATATGATGCATAGAAAATGTTATATTGGGTAGGTATGCACAAAAATAAGATTCTCCCACAGCTTGCTATAGTCTTGCCCTGTTACAACGAGGAAATCATTCTCGAACAATGTATTCAACAAATTTTAGCTATCTTGGATTCCCTCGTATCCAAAAATAGCGTTGCAGGGGATAGCTATTGTTGCTTTGTTGATGATGGCAGTAGCGATTCAAGTTGGGACATCCTGCAAGATCAGGCAGCGCAGTATGAGCAGGTTCGAGCCATCAAGCTGAGCAAGAACGAGGGGCATCAAAATGCACTGTTGGCGGGGCTCGAGCATGTGCGGGAAGATTGTGATTGCGCTATTAGTACGGATGCTGACATGCAGCATGAACCGGAGGTTGTTATTCCCGATATGATCAGGCAATATATAGAGGGGAGTGACATTGTCCTCGGCATATCGAGTAAGCGCAATGCAACCAATGTATTTAAGCGGGTAACAGCACGTGCCTTCTACAGGTTCATGCAATTACTGGGAATTAAAACAGTCCGCGACCATTCCGACACGCGCCTTATGGGTCAGCGTGTACTCAGAACCCTGCATTTATATCAGGAACGGAAGATATATCTGCGTGGTATTTTTACCAACATGGGGTTTAAAGTTACACGATCACATTATGCATATCAGAAACGAATTGGTGGGAAGACAAAGTACAGTCTGAGTAAGATGATAAATCTTGCGTTGAATGGTATTAGTTCTTTTTCCATTGCACCCCTTCGATTTATTGTATTTTTGGGAGTAGGCATTGCCATAATCAGTGCATTGTTTGGATTATGGGCCCTGTATCTCAAATTTTTTACAGAGGTGACAATTCCCGGCTGGACCTCCATTGTCGTTCCGATATATTTTCTGGGTGGTATACAGCTACTTGCCTTGGGAATTATTGGGGAATACGTCGCCTGCATCTACATTGAAGCAAAGCATCGTCCAAGGTACATTATTGAAGAAGAGCTTGGATTCGATAAATGATCCCTTCGCCTTCTTATCCAGAAAAACTGCCACTACCACGTTATGCCCTAGTCATCCTCATCCTTATCATGATACTTAGCTATGCAGTCATGATTGATAAATACGGTTTTCTCCCTGTTGACGATGCATGGACTCTCTCCTTCGACTATTATTACTTGAGTGAGGGATATGAATTTGACCGCATTTCAGGAAGTGGTGCCGCCGTACTTGCCTATTTTGGTAAAACTCATGCCCTTGTCTATGGGGCATGGGCAAAACTATTTGCTTGGGGACGCAATGAGCATCGATTACTTTCCAGTATTTTTGTCTTCTTCGCGGCCATCCTCTGGGGCTCTTCCGCGAGCAGATTATTCAAACGGCAGATTGCCGGTTGGATGGTTTTCTTTTTCTGTATCCTATTTGATATATTCGTAAGTATGGGAACTAAGACGCGTCCTGAGGCACTAATCATGTTGTTCTGTGCCATCGCACTCCGCCTCTTTCTTGCCAGACGATATTTGGCAGCAGGGATAGTTGCGTCATTAGCAGTGGAAATACATCCCATAGCTATTGCCGGTCTTATTATTCTTGTTTCCATGGCTCTTGCTCAACACGGAATAAGGATATTTACAGCCCCCCTGTTGCGTCGCCTTGTTCTTCCTACTGCATTGGGCTCCCTTGTTGGTGTGCTCTATTATTTTGTCCTCCATTACCAGCATATTGGAAGCTTGCTGTCCTTATCGCAGTTCACAAAATACGGGGATTATATTCTCTTTTCATTTCTCGAGGAACATTTTATACATGCACGATATTCACGTCACATCCCCGATCTTATTATTGCACTCGGTGGGTATGCATGGCTAGGTATTCACTGGAAGCGGCTGGGAGCGTATCGCGTTCCTGCCCGCTTTGTCCTGTTTATGACGGCTGGAGTTTTATTATTTGCATTTTTCTTTACCCGTGGGAATGAGAACTATGCCTGTATGATATATCCTGCCTTAGTGACCATGTACACTATTATTGCACTATACTATCATAAAACTTTTTTGATATTGGCTGCGGTCTGTCTATTAGTTTTGCCGCAGTATGCCTATGTGGCATGGCTGAATCGAAATATAAATTTCAATGAATA
Source organism: Spirochaetia bacterium (assembly GCA_964291355.2). Taxonomy (GTDB): domain Bacteria; phylum Spirochaetota; class Spirochaetia; order WTKD01; family WTKD01. The sequence goes on from OZ220222.1 coordinate 194,400, forward strand.
CATGGAGCTTGTCAGGCAGCATCTGCCAGCAAGCGATGAGCTCCTAGTCGGGCATCCCATTTATTGGTTTGCAGTAGTTGACGACCCACAGCATGAATTTTATACTACCATGCATCCCAAGATCCCGGTCAAGGGAAGGAGCTATTATTACATCCACAGTGATGGCCTACATGCAGAAAAGGAATCTCCATACTTTGCTGAAATAACCGAAGCACTACGTAGTGCTGGTAGGATAGAACCCTATGCACGCTTTACATATGCAGGTAAGGAGATCCGTATTGATTGGGTCGATTTTCGCCAGCACTATAGCATTGAAGAAGAATTGCCAAAAAGAATATACTAGAACAAGCAGAGCTGGCATGAACAAGAAAAAAATTTCCCTAACCTATCCACAGCAGATCCCACTTCCTCGTTATGCCCTAGTAATCATCATCCTTATCATGATACCGACCTATGTTGTAATGAGCGATAAGTATAGTACCTTCCATGTGGACGATCCTTGGACGCTATCTTTTGACTATTACTATATGCAGGAAGGATACGAATTCGATCGCATTTCTGGGGATGGTGCTGCGGTACTTGCTTATTTTGGCAAAACACACGCCTTTATCTATGGTACTTGGGCAAAATTATTTGGCTGGGGACGCTTTCCAGCGAGGTTGCTCTCAAGCATTTTTATTTTTGCTGCTGCCATCTTATGGGGGGCTTCTGCGGCTCGTCTTTTCGGGAAGCAAAGTGCTGGCTGGATGGTTTTTCTGTTCAGTATTTTATTTGATATCTTCGTAAGCATTGGCACTCGGGTGCGGCCCGAGGCATTGATTATGTTCTTCTGTGCAGTAGCAATGCATTTGTTTCTCCGAAAACACTACATGCTATCGGGAATATGTTCAGCGCTAGCGGTGGAAATACATCCCATGGGCATTGCCGGATTTATTATTTTGTTTTCAGTCATTTTTGCTCAGCATGGGAGAGAGATATTCTCGCGTAGCTCTCTGCGTCGCATAGTGCTCCCTGTCATACTTGGGATATGTATTGGTAGCATGTATTATCTCCTGCTCCACTATCAGCATTTGGGGAGTATCAGCTCCCGCAGTGGTTATATGCATGATCAATCCTATTATCCTTTTTCCTTTCTGACTGCACATTTTTTAGATGCAAATTATTATCGTCATATACCTGATCTCATTCTTGCCTTGGTGGGCTATGTGTGGCTACTCATTCGCTGGAGGTCGCTGGAAGAATATCGTGTGCCGGCTCGTTTTGCGCTCTGTGTTGGTTTGGCTGTGGTGTTATTGTCTCTTCTCATTCCCCGTTCCAACGAAAATTATGCTTGCTTTCTCTATCCTGGCACCGTAGTCCTCTATACTATCTTTGCTTTATACTATAAAAGAAGCTTTCTAATTTTGGTGGCGACTGTTTTGTTTGTCCTTCCACAATATGGCTATCTCGCATGGTCGCTCCGAAATATGAATTTCAATGAGTACATAGGACTGGTTAGAGAGCATCTGCCAGCCACCGATGTATTATTTGTGGGGCATCCAGTTTACTGGTTTGCTGTGGTTGAAGATCCTAATCATGAATTCTATTCTACAAAACATCCAGAACTACCGGTTAAGGGACGCGTATACTATCGCATCTACAGTGATCATCCCATCGATGTACTCCATGCTGCCCTGAGCCCAGCAGAGAAGGAGCTACAGTCTATGGGTAGGGTAGAATCCTACAGTAGTTTCACATACGATAATATTCAGGTGCATATTGACCGTATTGATTATCGCCAATGATGTAGTGATGTAACATGTTTTTTCCAGAATTGCCGCGTAGCATAAAATTCATACTGACAGGCATCATCAACACACTGGCGGGGAATGGCCTTATATTTTTCCTGATCTTTATGGGAGTAATGCCCGAGCTCAGCAATGTATTTGGCTATTGTGTCGGATTATGCATTTCCTTTGTGCTGAACCGACTCTGGGTCTTCCGTGCCCGTGAGGGAAAAATAGTACAGCAAGGGATGCGATTTCTTTTGTGTTTCTTTGTTGCATTCCTCCTGAATATATCTGTGCTTTCCTTTTGTTTTCGCATTCTCAACTGGCATCCCTATATTTCTCAGGGCATTGCATCCCTTCTTTACACTGCAGTTTTCTATTTTCTGAACAAATATATCACTTTTTCTAGCAAATAACCAACAAATGTATAGTCGAATTACGAAAGTTTTCGTAAAATTTTATAAATTATAACATTATTGTTTGACATAATAATATTATTAATGTTAATATATTAAAAATGATTAACAGTCAATGTTATTGATTGTTAGTTGTTTTCCTACACATAGCATCGCACAATGCTAGAAACCTCCTTGTACTTGGGTCATCTTATTTTTAAGATGGCCCATGCCTTATATTGGCACAATTAAATATTTTAATTGTTCTTCACGGCATCAATTCACTTGTTACATACTTTTTTTCGTTTATATGCTAAAATTAACGTGTCCAAGGGTCGATACTACGGTATATACTCTTATAATTACTAGGGTATAATTATTAGGGGCAGAGGGAATTATGAAATTATTAAAAAATCCGTGGGTTATTTTATTGGCAGCTATGGGAGGGGTGTTGTTTGGACTCTTTGCAAGCAGAGAAGTTGTCAATGCCATTTCTCCTATTGGCGAGCTATATATACATCTGCTTGAAATGAGTGTTGTTCCCATTTTGTTTTCAGCAATTGTGTCCAGCATTGCACGCCTTGCCCGAACTCCAAATGTAGGGCGCTTTTTTATTCGTTACATCAGTTATGCCGTCGCGGTGCTCATGTTTGCCAGCTTTTCAGCGGTCTTCGTAGGCTTAGTGGTTCGTCCTGGCAATCTCAGTACTGAGCAACAGGAAGCTATCGGAACGATAATTGAAACCTCAACATATGAAACGGATTTAGGCATTGCATTACATGCAGTTGAGGATGATGCGGGTATCAGTGAGTATGAATTGGGGTGGTTTTATCGTTTCCTCAACCTTCTTATTCCAGCCAATATTTTTGATTCATTAGCTGGCGGGCGTACCCTAGAATTAGTATTTTTCTGTATTATTTTTGGAGTTGCCATTGCCCTCTTACAACGTAGACAGGGAGATCTGCTCATTTCGTTTATGTCGAGCACCTTTGTGGCATTTCAGCATATTGTCAATCTTGCCATGTACCCTCTTCCTATAGGGCTCTTTGTATTGGTGGCAAAACAGGTAAAGGATACCGGAATATTTAGTTTGCTGGCCTCCTTGCGCTTCCTCCTAACATTCTACGGTCTTGGCTTTATTATTGTTATTATCAGTCTGATTGTCATTAGTATCAAGGTTCGCAAAAGTATTTTCTACGTTACCCGGGCATTGTTGCAATGTATTATTGTTTCCTTTTCATCTCGAAACAGCATTGCAACCATTCCTTTGGGAATTCAGGCACTTCGCGAGCAATTCAATCGTGATCGGGTCATAACCAGCTTGGTGGTACCGCTGAGCATTACTATTAGTCGATTTGGTAACATACTCTATTTTGCATTGGCAGCAGTGTATGTTGGACAAATATATGAGATTACATTTCAATTTACAGATATTATTCTTATAGGAATAGGGGCCATTATTGCGGGAACAGCAACAGCAGGGTCCACGGGATTCGCCACCTTGGGAATGATATCAATTCTTCTGGTAGATCTTTTGGGATTGCCGAGCGAAGCAATCTTGATTGTGTTTTATTCCATAGATCCCATTATTGACCCCATGCGGACATTATTGATTACACAACCAAATCTCATGCTCGCGGTATTGGTAACGCCCGAAGCAGATGCAAATAACGGCAACCCGGAGGTGCTTCGGCAGCCTCAGGAAAGCCTTCAACAAGTAGGAGCTAATGTATGATGATAAAAAAATTATTTTTCATTCTTGGGATATTATGTATTACTATTTCTCTCTTTGCACAGGATCTATCCTTTGCCCCTGAAATACAAGACATTATTCAACGGGGTAAGTTGGTTGTTGCATTACACTCGCGCGAGCAAGCACCTTTTTTCTTTACCAATAAAGCAGGGCAATTTGATGGATTGGATGTCCGACTTGCTCGGGGCATTGCAGACACACTTGGTGTAAAGTTAGAGTTTAATCGTGATGCACAGAGTTTTAACAACTTAGTTGAGATCGTTGCACGTGGAGATGCTGACATGGTCATATCCAAACTCAGTCTTACCCTAAAGCGGGCCCAGCTCGTTCAGTACAGCGAACCATATATTACATTTCGTCAGGCACTTATTGTTAATCGTCTACGTCTTGCAGAGATTGTCCCAGAAGATCGTCTTGCTTCCTTTGTGAGATCATTTCGGGGTAGATTGGGAGTTGTGGCAAATTCATCATATGCAAACTTTGCCCGAATAAATTTTCCAGATGCAGATGTCATTGAATATCCCACCTGGGCAGACGTGGTTGAGGCCGTTGTCTCTGGCGGAGTGTTGGCTGCCTATCGCGATGAGTTGGAAGTTAAAAAGATCATACGTTCAAGACCGGATGCTTCGTTGCGTTTGAAGACAATAGTTCTAACCGATACCCGTGACGACATTGCCATTGCAATGCGTTGGAATAATCCACAGCTTGTATATTGGGTTAATCGATATTTGCATACACTTAATCTGGATTATGATGCTGACGCACTCTTGGATGAATATCCAGAAATATTTGAAAATTAGCAGGAGTTGATTCTGAATACTGAGTTACACGTAGCGAATAAAATTCAATCTTTTCTCAAGAGTTCATGGATCTTGCTTATCGCCCTATGTCTTGGCGTTTTGTTTGGTATACAGAATTTTTTTAACATCGATCCAATTTTATCCATTGCGGTATTCCTTGTCCGGTTCTATTTTCTTCTTCTAGCAATAACCATTGTGCCTATATTTGTCTTCTCACTGATTAGTTCCGCATCAATACTTATAAAGGCGGGTAGAGTACTTCAGACAGCGATAAGGTTATTTGTGGTATTTCTGTCTACCCTGCTAGCATGTTCTGTTGTGGTCACGGTGTTGTTCATTACAGTGGATGCATTTTTCGCTGTAAACAGTACGGAAGATGTCCGTAAGATTACAGAGCTTAATACAACGGTAGAACACGAGATCGCGATTGGAGAAGATGAAAAACGTCAGGAATACAATTCAGTCCGGCGGTTTTTTCTCTCAATAGTTCCTGGAAATATTTACCAGTCTCTCATCAATGAATATCTTCCCCCGATTGTATTTTTCGCTCTTATGCTGGGAATTGTGTTGGGAATTATTCAATATCGACGGGTAAAGGTATTTATACATCTTGTGCACAGCTTGTATTTTGCCTTCCAGAAAATATTTCGCTGGCTTATGTATTTTCTGCCATTATTTTTGTTCATTCTTATTGTGGACTATATACGAACCTATAATTTTACCTTCCTAAGACCAGCATTCATTTTTGCCATTATTTTTCTTATCATGACTGTTGTCAGTATTGGATTAGTTATCCCGATCTTTATGATGCGTAGAAAGCAGAGTTTTATTTCTGCCTGTCGTATGTTATTTCGAGTAACCTTTCTGGGCATAGCTGCAAATAACCATATTACCGCATTGCCTGAGGTGCTGAGAATATTTGGAAAGGATGAGAATGATCTCCATCCATCTGCTGGTGCTGTCATACCCTTTCTATTTTCTATGGGTAATATTGGGTATTTTCTTTTCTTAAATCTATTTGCCCTCTTTGCCATGAGTATTAGCTCAGTATCAGTTACTCTGCTGGGATGGCTCATAATATTCGCTGCATCTCTTCTATTTTCGCTGACAAGCAATACCTATGGAATTCCGGTACATGAGAAAAATGAATATCTCTTTTTCGTTAGCAATACCGGTGTGGTTCCCTATTTTACTATGGGATTTTGGACCTTCTTGGCTCCCCTTATCCGTCCTCTTCAGATATTTTATTCGCTTATCATGAATATCTTTATGACATCAATGATACTCCCCACCGTCGCGAAAGAACAGGAAGAAACAGTACTTCTCAAGATTTCTCAGGAGCTACAGGAAACTGTCTTTGATGTCCAACTAGATGATGATGAAAGTGAGGAGGAAGCAGCAGTAGCCCAAGTTGCTGACGACCAAGATGACTTTGATGAGGATTCAGTATTAGAAATTCAAAAACAGAAGCCAAAGAGGAAAAGTAGGTTTGGATTTGTTGCAATTCCCTTCCGATTGAGCGTTGTTATTTTAACAACTGTACTCATCCTCACCTTTGGCTTCCTCAGTACCCTGCTTTCTTATTCAGGAAGTAGGGTGTCGCTATACAATCTTGCCAGTACCTTCATGGACGAAATCACCCAGAATACGACAGATCATATTAGCGAGCATCTGCATCTTTCTGAGAGGGTACTAAACAATATGAATGTATTCTTCCAGAATAGGGAGATCTTTGATAATGATGAGGAGTTCATCTCATTTTTCAATGGTCTTATAGAGAATAACCCTGAATTTGTTGCCATGTACTATGGTTCAAAAGATGGTAGTTTCAGAATGGTTAAACGCATGCTCGACAAGAGCTTTAGTGTTCGACAGGTTCAGCGACAGGGTGACCGTATTGTGAGTACTTGGGAGCATGAAAATACAGAATATGTCAGAACATTTCCCAATATATCATTTGAATCTCTAGAGGAAGGCTACGACCCACGACAACGCCCCTGGTATAAGACTGCTGCGATACAAGAAAAGCTATCTTGGAGTGATGTCTATGTCTTTGCCTCCGATAAACAACTCGGTCTTACCACAGCCCTTCCCATATATGATAATGCAGGGGAATTACAGGGGGTTTTTGGTATTGATATTGGCTTGCAGGAATTATCAGCATTCCTTAGTGACATTGACCTAGGGGAAAATGGACATGCCTTTATTGTTGAAAAAGAGAGCAAATCTTTAGTGGCAGTTTCCGTGCCGGCTGTTCTCGCTGCAGAAAATTTGTATTATTCTGTACAAGATGGTGATCAAAGTATTGTTGAGCGTATGACCCTCGATACCACACCGCTTCCCTATCCCTTCCTTGCCTACGATGCATATGTACAGGAACATACAATAGCAAACACCGGTGATCCCTTACTTAAGTTCTTTCTCTATCTCTTGGGAAGTTTACACGAGGATAAAGAACTATTTGAGAGCTATACCTTTGAATACGACAATGGTGAATACCTCTCGACCATAGGGAGTATATCACCAAGTTCCGATATTCATTGGCAACTTGGATTGGTGCTGTATGTGGGCGATTTTATGGCTGCAGTCAATCAGAACAATGTAGTCATAATAGTTTTTTCAATCTTCCTCATTATTGTAGTTGCCTCTATTGGAAGCGTCATTGCTGCAAGGATATCAATCCCCATTGCCGGACTGGCTCGCGAAATGGATGTGGTAAAGATCATGCAAACCAACACCGTACGGGAGCGTGCGCAGTCACGCATTCGGGAAATCAGGGAAATGAATACCTCCTTTGATAGCATGTTAAATGGTCTCATATCTTTCAAGAAATATGTTCCGGCAGATTTGGTAACACGGCTTATTCAAATGCAGGGCAGTGCGAAGATAGGTGGAGATAGGCAGGAGATAACACTGCTCTTTTCGGACATCCGCAACTTCACTACCTTGAGCGAACAAATGGAGCCAGAGGAATTGCTGGAAAAATTAGAGTTGTATTTTGATATGTTTAATACCATACTCCTCCGATCCCATGCAACCATTGACAAATACATAGGTGATGCGGTTATGGCATTTTGGGGTGCTCCCGTTCCTATAGAAAATCATGCCCACTTTGCCTGTCATGCTGCAATAGAATTTATGCGTGAACTCCGGCAAAGCGAACTTGCGGATATATTCTACACACGTATCGGCATCCATACGGGAAGTGCCATTGTGGGCAATGTTGGCTCAAGCAAGCGACTCAACTATACAGCTATTGGCGATAGCGTGAATATTGCAAGTCGCCTAGAAAACCTAAACAAATACTACGATACCGGGATCATTGTTAGTGAGTCAATTCTCGACCATGTCGGTGACGATTTCTCTCATCGTTTTCTTGATAATGTTGTCGTAAAGGGTAAGCAACAGGGCATGAAGATCTTTGAGCTCGTTGGAGAAAAGAACGAAGTTGAGCTATTGCGCCGATCAGGTGAAAGTAGCGAAGAGATCCATAATTTTCTCAAGTTGTATCAGGCAGGCACTCGATATTACCAGCAACGTGATTGGGGCAAGGCCGTTCATTATTTCGCACGTGCCTATGATATGAGAAGGCATGATCTGGCAGCAAAATTAATGTACCTTCGTTGTTATAAATTTTACCAAAGCCCCCCACCCAGTGACTGGGATGGTGTTGTTGTATTTCAGGACAAATAAATGCACAATTTCATCGGCATTATTGGTGGCGTAGGTCCCCATGCGGGCTTGCAACTGGCAAAAGAGATATTTAAAAATACCAATGCAGCCTGCGACCAGGATCATGTCCCCCTTTGTTTGCTCAATCTCCCTATGATACCAGACCGAAGTCGCTATCTTATGAATCCTGATACTGAGCCACATCCTCAGGATGCTGTGCTTGCTGGCATAGACCAGCTGGAATTATTAAAGGTTTCGATCTTTGCTATTCCCTGTAATACTGCACATGCACCAGCAATTTTGAATCCCATACTCGAGGAGATGAAGCTTCGCAATTATAAAATCCGTTTCCTGCATTTAGTACAGGAAACCCTCATGCATATTAAACGTAGCTACCCATCAATACAAAAGATTGGTTTGCTCTCGACAGCAGGAACCTATCTCTCAGAGGTATATGAAAAGACCACTACTGCTGTAAACAGAAGTGAGGGTGGAAATTTATCTATTCTAGTACCGCCAACGAAGGAAGAACAATTAGATGTGCATGACTCAATTTATAATCCCACCTTTGGTATTAAGGCACAATCTGATCCCATTGACCAGCGTGCCATTGCAATCTTAGTTAAGAATGCATACAATCTTATTGAAAAAGGTGCAGAAGTGATCGTATTAGGTTGTACTGAAATATCTCTGCTAGCTCGAGAGCTCAGTCTCTCTGTTCCCTGCGTTGATCCCCTGAATATCGTTGCACGGCGTCTCATACAGGAAACATTCCCTCTGCGTTTGAGTACATAGCGGGCGGGCGGAGTTGTGCTACGCTTATTCTATGAGCAGACAGTAAAATTACTCCTAACACTCTTTGTATTGGCGACACTAGTTTTTATCATTATGAGGATTCTGCCTGGCGATCCTGCTGTGCGTCTTGCGGGAATTGATGCTGATGTCGATTCAATAGTGCGGATACAGGAAAAGCTTGGAACTGATCGATCGATAGTCATACAGTATCTCGATTGGATACAGGGAATTATCCAATTTGATTTTGGCAGATCCTATGTACATGCTGTTCCCGTTGTACAATTAATTCGCACTGCCTTTCCTTACAGTGTTTTGTTGGCCTTGGCGTCCTTCCTGCTCTCTGTCCTTTTTGCTCTTATTCTTGTCTTTCTTTCTTGCTACTCACGTTTTGTGTTATATCTTGTTCGTGTCATAGAGGTCTTCTTTATCTCCATTCCCTTGTTTTGGCTTTCCTTGCTGCTCGTTCTTATTTTCTCAGTCTATTTTGAGCTACTTCCATCCTTCGGCTACATGAGGGCGGAACACTATATCCTTCCCATCATCAGTCTCTCTCTTGCAAATTGTCCACTTCTTATTCGCCATCTACGTATATCCCTGCAGGGGGAGATGGATAAGCCCTATGTCCTGTTTGCCCGAGCCCAAGGATTTTCGCCATTGTATCTGCTTATTCGCGTAGCTGGACCGAATGCCTGTCTTGCCTTTATCCACATTAGTGCAATACAGCTGGGATATCTGCTGGGGGGGAGTGTTATTATTGAGAGCATTTTTGTGCTTCCTGGTATGGGGCGCCTGACACTGCATGCCATACTGAATAGGGATTATCCGCTGGTTCAGGCGACGGTATTTCTCTTTGCCAGTATTTTTATAGTCTGCATGAATATTGCAGATCTTCTTCTCCAGTTTATAAATCCACGCCTCCGGAGAAAATTCTGATGGCTTGTAATCATACTGTGTTTGTGTAACAATAACTGCATGAAGTTTCTTATAATCTTTCTTTCTTTGGTAACATTATTGCTGTCATGTGCACCGGATACAGATGGGAATAATACCTCCATATTTCAATTTGCACTTTCGGGCGAACCAGATACTCTTGATCCCCATGCCACGACAGGGACATTAACATTTCAGGTATTACGTAGCGTGTACGAAACCTTGTTGGAAGTTGACGAGGATGGTTCACTCAGCATGTCCTTGGCGGAATCTATAGAGTACAGCGAGGATAGGAAGGAAATTAAGATTAGTCTGCGTAAAAATGTATATTTTCATAATGGGCAAATGTTGAGCTCTCGGGATGTAAAAGCAAGTCTGGAACGACTCCTCGATCCCGATTTTGCCTCTCCAAGTGCTGGTGAGTACAGAGAAATTTCTGCCATTACCATTTTTGACGAACACAATCTACAAATAGATTTGAAACAAGCAACTGTGCCCTTTCTCTCTACTCTTGCTTCCGGATGGTCTGCCATCCTGCCAGCAGATCTCATCGAGTCTGGACATGAATTTGCACGAGCTCCTGTAGGAACCGGTCCATTTGAATTTTCGGAGTGGGTACAGGGAGTTTCCATTATTTTTGAGAAGAACGATGAGTACTGGGATCTTGATCGTCCTCATTTTCAAACTCTGCAATTTGATATCCTAAGCGATACCACTCTCAGAACGCAGGCATTCATAGACGGAGATGTGCAGGGCATAGATCTTATTGTAGAACCAGAGCTCAGCAGACTGCGCGAGCTTCCAAGTGTAGCAATAGAGCAGTCACTTTCATCGCTGGTATTGGTTATTCCGCTTAATCATCGGAGGGATATATTACAGGATATTGAATTTCGCTCTGCCATTGATGCTGCCATTGATAAGCAACAGGTTATGGAACATGCCTATGGGGGAGGGGAGGTAATTGGCAGTTTCATGGATCCCATGAATGCCTATTATGCAGATTTTACCTCACTTCGAAGCTATGACCCCGACTATGCTGCGGAGGTCTTTGCACGAAAACAACCATCACGCAAGCTCATTATGTCAGTTCCACAAAACTTTGAGCCACATAAGAAGGCAGCAGAAATGTATCAGGATATGCTAGCCAAGGTTGGCCTCGAGATAGACATAGAGCTCCTTGAGTGGTCGCGCTGGATTTCCTCGGTATATCGCGAGTTCCAGTTTGATATGACTGTTATTGGTCATACTGGCAAACTCGATCCCGATGCACATTTCAGTGCTTATGGGAGTGATGAGACCTATGTCGGTTGGATTAATACAGCAGCTACTGACCTGATTGATCGTGCACGAGTTGAATTTGACAATGCAACACGGAGCATGCTGTATGAAGAGCTTCAGTTATTAATGGCCAAGGAGCTACCATTCATTTTTATTGGAACCCCCTATCGCTATGTTGGAGTACAGAAGGGAATACAGGGATTAAAAATTGATCCGGTCCTCGATAGCTATGATTTCAGGGATGTTACCATTCAGTAAGACTGTTTTTCTCCTACCCTGCATCATCCTGCTGTTTTTTATTCCTACGCGGGTTCAGGAACATAATCTTGAGCAACGTTTACGAGCGCCAAGTGCAGAGCATTGGTTTGGAACAGATGATTTTGGACGTGACTATGCAATGCGAGTATTTGAGGGATTTCAAAATAGCATAGGGCTTGCTTTTCAGGCAGTTCTCGCATCCCTTATTATCGGGGGCATTATTGCCATTGGCATTATTTTTGTGCCCGCTCTTGCGCAGATACTTAACATGCTGATAGATGCGCTCCTTACCTTTCCGGCAGTATTATTAGGGCTCATTTTTGTAGCGAGCTTTGGGAGCGGTAGCATCCAGTTACTGATTACCCTCATCTTTATTCTATCGCCTGTTTTTGCCCGGATTCTTCGTGATGAAATAAGAATTGTATCGGCGGAGGAGTATATTCATGCCAGCCGCCTCTTTGCAGCCCCGTTCTCATGGATATTGATAAAACACATATTGCCGATTCTCGCGCCCACAGTCTTAGCACAATCGGTATCTTTTATGGCAGTTGCAGTTGGATTGGAATCTGCATTTTCCTTCCTAGGCATTGGCTTACAGCTACCGATGGCAAGCATTGGAAATATCCTGCGTGATGCTATGAGATATCTACATACAGCCCCGTGGCTCATTCTTTTTCCAGGATTGTGTCTGTTAATATTTATGCTGAGCATCAATCTTCTTGCCGAAAAGTGGACAAGAAGATAGTTTAACTCTATGCTACTGGTGAGATGAAATTACCGTAAGATAGATGAAATTACCGTAAGATAAAAGGTGCGACGTGGGTAATCGACAGAGGACCGAAATATTGTATGGGACCAGGAAAGAGATAATTTGTTTCCTGTGCCCAACGTTCTCGATGTTCTGCAAAACGAAGGAATGATTTTCCCTTCAAATCTACGAGGGATTTTTTTATAACTGGTTTCATTATTCCATGGCGTTTTTCGAGATGAATCATGGATATCAATGGTGCACCTCCTGCGATCCATTCAGACGCTGCCTGTGATAGGTTTCGTACTGTTGCTATGTATCCACTATAATCATTGGCTATAAGGAAGAAGGCGGTTTGCCCCAGAGCATAACAATAATCTGCATCGAAATTACTAGGAAAGGCAGCACGACCCTCATAGCCAAAGAAATGCGTCTGCCATGAAAATTTCTTGCTATATTCTTTGTTCTTACCATATTCTTCGAGGTGGTTTGTGAGTAGGTGCAAAATTAGTTTTTCTGTTTCTATGCGCGAAACTTGAACATTACCATGTGGATCCCTGTCAAACAGGAGCTGCTGACGAATTTCGTCTGGGAGTTGACGAAAGAGTGTCCTATTGTCGGAGCGAAGATTCTTTGAAACGGCATCAGGATGAGGAGGAACCCCCTCTACCAATAATTGGTTAATTTCTCCAATAAGCGTCTTTATCTCCGGGATAAATTCTATCAAACCCTCAGGTAGCAGGACAATGCCAAAATGTTCATTACGATCTGCACGATATATGATGGTCTGTGCAATTTCTTTTACAATGGCAGCAAGTGTTTTCTTTTTTCCAGCTACCTCCTCAGAAATGATGCATACATTTGGTTGCGTTTGAAGTGCACATTCCAATGCAATATGACTCGCAGAGCGTCCCATGAGTCGGATAAAATGCCAGTATTTACGAGCGCTCATGGCATCCCTGCCAATGTTTCCAATCTGTTCTGAATACACCTTGGTGGCTGTATCAAAACCAAAGGAACATTCTATGTGTTCGTTTTTCAAATCTCCGTCTATGGTCTTGGGAACGCCAATAACTTGAATTGCAGCATCTTGGGAACGGAAATATTCATCAAGGAGTAGGGCATTGGTGTTACTATCGTCACCACCTATGACAATAAGGGCATCGATTTTATTTTGCTTGCAGGTCTGCAAGGCGGCTTCAAACTGTTCGGGTGTCTCAATCTTTGTGCGACCAGAACCAATCATATCAAAGCCACCGGTATTTCGGTACTGATCTACCAGCTCTCGAGTAATAACGCGGCTATTGTTCTCTACCAAACCGCTTGGACCATTCAGAAAGCCAATTAAAGTTGAAGATGTGTTTGCTGCAGTAAGTGCATCGAAGATGCCACTGATAACATTGTGTCCGCCTGGGGCCTGTCCTCCAGAGAAAATAATACCTATCTTACGTTGTAGGTTTGCATGCTCGTTTGTTCCCTGAACGAATTCAACTGTTTGTTGATCCTTTGGTATGTTGGGAAAATATTTTTTTACATCATTTGAAACCTTTGTTTTTTGTAGAAAATTCAAACACACTTCCGCAGCAGGTGCAAGAAGATTTCCTGGTTTCAATGGCTGGTATAAATAACGCTCTTGTTGTAGAGAAGAAGTTTCCAGTGTCGTACTCCAATATTAGTTTCTTGCATGGTAGCATGAAATTTCATTTTGTGCAAGAATTATGTATCGATTTGATTTACTAATTCGCCATACAGTGCGAGATATTTTCTGCTGACTATTCTGCCGTCATAGGGTTTGCATTGTTTCTCAGTTGTAGCCATGCATTGTTGATATACACTATCTTCGCTCATGCTCTGCATTGCATGGGCTAGGGCTGCACAGTTGCCCCGAGGAAAGAGGATTCCTGCCCTGCCAATGACACTGCGGGTAATATCACTATCGATAGCAATAACGGGCGTATGTGCACAGAGAGATTCAATAAAGGTCACCCCCTGGGTTTCGGTTTCCGAGGCACTTACCATGGCCCTGGCGTGATGCAATAATCCGGATGTAAGCAATGTATTATGTGCTATTGCTCCGGTAAAATATATCTGTTTTTCAAGGGAGAGCCGATGAACAAGCTGCTGCAATGCCGTCCTGTCCGGACCCTCGCCAATAATAAATAATTTTTGATGGCTGCCCTGGTTGCGGAGCAGATCTATGGCGTAGATGAGTAGTTCGATGGATTTTTCTCGACTAGTCCTTCCAACGTATAAAAATGTTTTCTCATCAAAGGTGGGAAATTGCCTTTGCAATTTACTGAGTGTAGCGAAGCTTTTGAATGATGCCATGTCCACGCCATTGCTTATCGTGCGAATATCTATATCGGGATATTTTTTTTGTAGCATATTTTGAACAGCAGTTGTTGGCGTTGTTATCACGGTGCTTTTGTAAATGAGTGACTGATAGCTTATCCATCCATATTTGCGTAATAAGAACAGAGACAAATGATTGCGAGCAAGATGTTGCAGATAGCCATGTTCGTGGAGCATGGTATGCCAGGTATGTACCACTGGAATGTTATATTTTCTGGCTGCGCGTATGCTCGCACGTGCGAGCGTTCCTGGACCCGTGATATGGACAATATCGATCTTCATTGTTTCAAGGAAGATCCTTGGTGCAACACTCCACGGAAGGCATAATCGCAATCCGGGATATATATTGCTGGATATACTTGGTATCTGCATAACAGGAACGGCATTGTCCAAAAAGGTAGCAGGAGTTTCCTTCCATTGAGGGGCCAGACAGAATGCCTCATGCCCCTGATCAATGAGATTTTGTGCAAGATTTGCTGTTGCCGTTATTATTCCCGTAATAGTAGGCAGAAATATTTCAAAGACAAAAACAATGCGGAGTTTTTTCATCTCATTTTGGTCGTTTCGGTATTTTTGGTGCAAAGAAGGAGCATACTATATTCACATTGATGTAATTGTTTATTTCGGTGCGACCCTGTTCAAGATTCTTATTCATAATATACTCGAAGGTATATGCTATATTCGCTGATAGCTCTGCAACCTTACCTGTTAAGAACAGTCCGGATACATATCCTTCGAACTGCAGAGTTCGCTCAATAACACTTTGACCAAGAAAGCGAGGAAAGAGTGCAAATGATGGCTTGCCTGCTGTCTTTCCATTTGCTGCGTCATAATGGGTGTAGAAGCCATCATCCCAGATAGTGCCCTTATTTTCTGGTCCTTCCAATCGCCCCTCAGAGGCATTGGCATGTTGGGAGAAACGACCGCGGAACTCAACATTTACGTTTGGCATTGGACGAAAACGAACTCGGAGTGTTAAACGATCGGAATTCGGTTCAAGGGAGCTACCAATACTTTTTCCTGCGTGGGTGTAGTTTGTATAGTTTGGTGATGTCGTATAGGGACCATCCTTCTCAGAATTTGTATGGCTATACATATAGGGTGTAACCAACATATATTCAACAGCAAAGCTGTCAAACCATGAATCATGTGCAGTCCATTGTACTGCTGTATGAAAGGCAAGTTTGACCTTTGTTGTTGGCAGGAAGCGAAGGGCATCTGTCGGATGAATATCATCAACATAGATCATGATGGGGAATTTCCAGCTTTTCCCTGCCCGGAAATCAAAATAGATGCCAACAAGGGTGTTATCGGGAAAATTACCAATGCTCTGTAAGTGAAAAAGAATTTTGAAGGGAAGAAGGTACTTAAAATCAAAACGCGGACCCCAGACAACGCTTTCAAAGAGACCAAATTCCAGCCATGAGAGAGGAGTAAAACTGAGCATTTGTAATTGCATGAACTTATTGGGATATCTTCCTGTGGTTTTTACCAGATCCAAATATTTATCTCCGTTCAATGAACCGGGAGTCCCGGATGCTGTTCCCTCGAATTGTCCCGGTATGAGTTGCTGTGCAACAGCAGTTTCATCTTTTTTGCGGGCCCGATACAATGCCTGGGCTTCAAACATGAATAAGCTCGTGGTGTAGGACATCTTTTTTTTCTTCCCCCTCCAGTAGAAGACCAGCCCAGGTGCCCCCTTTGCATTTGAGCTGTATACCACGCTATCATCATGGAGAGGTCCAAAGGAACGACGCATAACACCGGTTTGCAAATACAAATCGGGTTTTCCAACGGTAGCGGAGGCCTTCAGGTCAAAGAAATAATTAAGAGATCCTACCCCAGTAGAATCAATAACGAGATCATGTCGTGGTGCAGTGCGATAGGGCAGGAGGGGCATGATAGCGGTTTGTTGGACGAGATAGACCATAATATTGGTCGAATATCCAATCAGTGGGCTGCCAATAAATCCTTGTAGCATCGCTCCAGCACCGAGTTTCCAGTGATATGTTGAGAAATTAGTTTGGCTTTGATGTTCAAGTCTTGCAGCCCAATCAATATGCTGGCTGAGACTATCTAGATATTGCCTTGCCTTCCTCTGCTCCTCTGCAGGGGCTACGGAAATGATTGTTTGTAGTATTTCTTGGATTTTTTGCTGTGGATAAGGGCGAAATGGCGGTAGTTGCCGTATATAGCCCGCTCCTTCCCAGTGATCAATATCGCGATATATTTCATGATGTGGATCTGAGGAAAACTGTGCCCATACCGATGGCATAGATATACAGGTCAAGATGAGAGTGAGTAGCAGAATAACTAACTTTCTATGCATATATTTCTCCTTATGTTATGAAGATTGTTCTAACTCGTGGATTAATTTTTTGTTTTTTTCTATTTGGTCTGTGAGCTCCCGTTCTTTGTTTTGTTCATGAATAATAACATCTTCTTTTGCGTTTTTGATGAATTTCTCATTTGCAAGCTTTGCCTGACATTGAGCGAGTATTTTTTGCTTTTTTGTTACTGATTGGATGAGTCGTTGTAATTCAGCATCAATGTCGATCATGTCTCTGATAAATATATGAGCTTCAAAATTTTTCGCTACACTGACAATAGCATTCTCCTGCCGTTGCAGTGCATGGGCAAAGTTAATTTCATCTCCGTTCGTTAACAAGCGAATGAGCTGGATGGAATCCCGTACATAGCGGGCAGCACTCCAGTCTTCCCTGTGGCTAATGGTAAAATTAATTGCCCGTGAAAAGGGTATGTTGAACTGACTACGGATCGTGCGAATGCTACGAACCACAGACTGAAGTTGTGCAAAATATTCTGCATGCTCAGCTTGTATGCGTTCCTCTCGTTCCTGCGGATACTCTGCCTGAATTAGGAAGCTAGATGTTGAACGAAATTCAGCCGGTATTCGCTGATAAATTTCCTCACTAATAAATGGCATAAAAGGATGCAGAAGACGCAGTATCTCCTCAAGGAAATAGAGCAGGAGGGATACTATCCTATCCTTTCCACTCTCAGATGTTCCATAGAGATGTAGTTTTGACGCTTCCAGATACCAATCGCAGAAATCATTCCAGAAGAATTCATATATATCATGCGAGGCATCATTAAAACGATATTGTTTAAGTGCCGCATGGACGCCAGTTACGGCCTCATTGAGGCGGTGGTATAACCAGAGATCAATGCCCTCCAGTTGTATGTCGTCGAAGGGGACGGGCGTCCTATCCTCCAGATGCATAAGGATGTAACGACTTGCATTCCATATTTTATTTGAAAATTTCGAGCCAAATTGAAAATCATCTTTGTCCAAGAGAATGTCAGCACCTTGGGCAGCCATAAAGGTAAGGGTAAAACGCAATGCATCTGCACCGACCTCGTCAATTACCTGCCGTGGGTCGATGCCATTCCCCAGACTCTTCGACATCTTTCTTCCTTTTTTATCACGTAGTAGCTGCGTTATGTATATATCACGGAAGGGAAGCTGTTTTGTAAACTCAAGCCCAGCCATGATCATGCGTGCTACCCAGAAGAAAATAATATCATAGCCTGTTATCAGGGTGGTGGTCGGATAGTATTGAGCAAGGTCAGCAGTTTTCTCGGGCCAGCCCATAGTAGACATTGGCCAGAGCCAGGACGAAAACCACGTATCCAGCACCGATTCATCCTGCGTAAACGCCCGTCCAGCATATTCGGGGAGCTCTGCTGGGTCATCAGCCGATACCAGCATTTCTCCTGTTTCATTGTCATACCAGACCGGGATTCGATGTCCCCACCAAAGTTGGCGGGATATGCACCAGTCCCTGATATTATTGAGCCAGCTCAGATAGGTATTTGCCCATTTTTCCGGATAGAAACGTATCTCATTTCGCTCCCAGGATTCCAGCGCAAGCTGGGCTAGAGGTTGCATTTTTACGAACCACTGTTGTGAAGGGAAGGGCTCTATTATATCTCCTGTACGATGGCAGTATCCAACCTGATGTCGATGTTCTTTTTTCTGGATGAGAAAATTTTCTGTGAGATCCTCTGCAATCTTTTTTCGTGCCTCAAGCATCTTCAGTCCCTGGTATTTTGCTGGAACTAATTCATTCAAACGTCCATCCTCTGTCATGATGATGCGGAGCTCGAGATTGTGTTTTAATCCTATTTCATAGTCGAATTGGTCATGTGCGGGGGTAACCTTTAAGGCACCAGTACCGAAATTCTGGTCGACGCCTGCTTCAGTGACAATAGGGATAGCTCTTTCGGTGAGGGGAACGATAACTTTTTTTCCGATATGGGCAGAATAGCGGGGATCATCGGGGTGGACGGCTACGGCACAGTCACCAAATATGGTCTCAGGACGGGTCGTAGCAATGGATATTTCTCCACTCCCATCGGCAAGGACGTAGCGAAGATAGTATAAATGTCCCACCGTCTCCTTATACTCGACCTCCTCATTGCTGATAGCAGTTTGGTTCTGCACCGACCAGTTGACCATGTAATTCCCTCTGTAGATAAGGCCTTTTTTATAGAGATGGATAAAGACCTCACTGACAGCTCGTGAGAGACCGGGATCAAGGGTAAAACGGTAGCGCGACCAATCGCAGGATGCGCCTAACTTTTCTAATTGATTTTCAATCTGATGCTTATGTTGGTTGCAAAGCTCCCATGTTTGTTGCACAAAGCTGTCCCGCCCAATTTCTTGGCGCGATGTCCCCTCCCGAAGTAGTTTTTTTTCAACGACGCTCTGTGTTGCAATGCCCGCATGATCAGTGCCGGGGATCCATAGAGTATTGCGTCCCATCATGCGCTGATATCGCACTATGGTATCCTGCAGGGTGTTATTCAACCCATGTCCTATATGTAGGATGCCTGTTACGTTTGGAGGAGGTATGACAACTACGAAGGGGTCTCCTGTACCAGAAGGAAGAAAACAATTATTTTCTTTCCAAAGATCATAGATCGGTTCTTCAAAATCCTTACTATTGAATGATGTACTCAAGTGAATAGATTTCATTGGACTTCCTTGTCAATTTAGCATAGAATAAATAATATGCTGTGTCAAGGTTGACGATAAGCAGGGAATATTAGAATGTTTTTTGATATAGCTGGAACAAATCTTGATAGTCATGTTATAGTATGATGAATAAAAATTCAGAGAGATAAATAGAAGGTGGGGGGCTTTGAAAGTTAAACCAATCCAACAAATATACAAGCGTGATAGGACGTTAGTTCCATTTCTTTCTCATAAGATTAGGGATGCCATTGCAGCGGCCTTTACCGCCACTGATACTGTTCCAAAACAGGGACAGATCGAAAGCATTGTAGATGATGTTATTGCATCCCTAGAAAGAGATGTGGCTGGGGGCATTCCAGGCATAGAACTGATACAGGACAATGTCGAACGAGTATTAATAGATCATCGTCTGCATGCGATATCAAAGCAATACATCCTGTATCGTGCTGAACATGCCGAAATGCGCAATCAACTGAAATCTGAACAGGCATCAGAGGCAATGTCCGAGTCATATCAGAACGGATTTGACCCTGACCTGCGGTCTGGCGTAATTGATAGTGAATATCTCAAAGCATTCATCCAAAAATCCACTCGGGTTACCAACGATAGATACATTGAAACTGTTATCCGTGAGATGTCGCGCGGACTCTTTGATGGCATAAACCACGAGCAGATGCTCGATCTTGCTCTATATGTTGCGTCATCATTGATAGAGCGCGATGTCGATTACGACACGCTTGCAGTGGACTTTCTACTTCGGAAATTATTGTATGAGATGTCTCCAGATGCCGATTTTGTCACAGCATCCGAGCAATACAATGCACAATACCGAGAGAATTTTCGTAAGGGCATTCGACGGGGTGTGGAGGAGCAATTATTAATCCCAGTTCTGGAAGAGAAATTTGATATTGAAGAATTAGCAGAATTCATTGAACCAGCCAATGATCATTTGTTCCTCTATCTCGGCATGCAATCCCTATATAGTCGCTATCTCCTGCGCATTGACGGGAAATGTATTGAAAGCATTCAGGCATTTTGGATGCGTGTGGCCATGGGGCTTGCGATCAATGAGAAGGATCCGACCGGATATGCAAAGGAGTTTTATCGGGTTATGTCCTCCTTGTCTTTTGTTCCTTCAACTCCAACATTATTTCATTCGGGGCTCATGCGGCCACAATTAAGTTCTTGTTATATAACAACGGTAGGTGACGATCTCAAAAATATTTTCAAATGCATAGGTGATAATGCCCAGTTGTCAAAATGGTCTGGTGGGGTCGGCAATGACTGGAGTAACATACGGGGTACGGGGGCCTTTATTAAAAGTACAAAGGTTCAAAGTCAGGGGGTTATCCCCTTTCTAAAAATTGCGAACGACACGACGGTTGCCATCAATCGTAGTGGGAAACGCCGTGGTGCCACCTGTGCATATTTGGAAACATGGCATTATGACATAGAAGAATTTATTGACCTCAGAAAGAATACCGGAGATGAGCGCAGACGCACCCACGACATGAGTATTGCCTGTTGGATTCCCGATCTCTTTATGAAACGTGTAAAGGAAGGAGGGACGTGGACCCTGTTTAGTCCGGAAGAAGTCCCGGATCTTCATCATATATATGGAAAGCACTTTGATGCGCGCTATATTTTCTATGAGGGAGAGGTCGAAGCAGGGAACATTCGGCTGTATAAACAACTTCCTGCCCAACAGCTCTGGCGTAAAATACTTACCCGCCTATATGAAACCGGCCATCCATGGATTACATTTAAAGATCCCTGCAATATTCGATCGCCCCAGGATCATGACGGCGTTATCCATTCGAGCAACCTCTGTACCGAAATAACACTGAATACATCCAGTACAGAAACAGCAGTATGTAATCTTGGTTCAATTAATTTACGAAATCATTGTAGCAGTGATGGCATGAACGAATTTAAGCTACGAGATACCATCCGTACTGCAATGAGAATGTTGGATAATGTTATTGATATAAATTTTTATCCAACCCAGGAGGCACAGGATAGTAATCTCCGTCATCGACCTGTTGGACTTGGCATGATGGGCTTGCAGGATAGCTTATACCTTATGCGCATTCCAATGGACAGTGATGATGCCGTGGAATTTAGCGATAGGATTACAGAAACTATTTCATACTATGCAATTCTTTCTTCATCTGAATTAGCGGCAGAGCGTGGAAGCTATGAGAGTTATAAAGATTCGAAATGGGACCGAAATATCCTCCCTCTAGACACCATTCGTCTATTGGAAGAAGAACGAGGATGTTCCATTGACGTAAACCGGGAAGAGCGTCTTGACTGGCATGTAGTGCGGGAAAACATAGCAAAGCATGGCATGCGCAATAGCAATACAATGGCTGTTGCACCTACTGCAACGATAGCCAATATTGCAGGATGCTTCCCCTGCAGTGAACCGATATATAAGAACATGTATGTTAAGTCAAACATGAGCGGAGAGTTCACCGTAGTCAATCGCTATCTCATCCATGATCTGAAACAGATAGGTCTATGGAATGATACAATGTTGGAGCAATTAAAATACTATGATGGGAATGTATCCCTGATAACAAACATACCCGAAGAGCTCAAAATCCTATACAAAGAAGTATTCGATATTGATCCCATTCATCACATGAAGATCATTGCTGTCCAGAGTAAATGGATCGATCAAAGTCAATCGCACAATGTATTCCTCCGCACTGTTTCGGGCAAGAGGTTGCATGAGGTGTATATGGCTGCCTGGGAGATGGGCTTAAAGACTACGTATTATCTTAGAACACTTGGTGCTACTCAGATTGAAAAATCAACATTGAGCGCCGGGAAATATGGCTATACACAAAAACGTGTCTATGGTAGTATGTAGCAAGGTACTTGGGTGGTGAAATGATTATTAATTGTTCAAAAACAGATCCAAATAAAATGCTCCCCATGAAATATCCATGGGCTCGTCAATATTATCGTGATGGCATAGCAAATAATTGGGTGCCAGAAGAAATTTCTATGCAGGAAGACATTGAGCAATGGAAATCGGACACGGCACTGTCTGAAGAGGAGAGACGCCTAGTTCTGTGGAATCTTGGATTTTTCTCGACCGCAGAATCTCTAACAGCAAATAACATTGTACTTGCAGTGTACCAACATGTAACCAATCCGGAGTGTCGACAGTACATGCTCCGCCAGGCCTTTGAAGAAGCCATCCATACAGATACCTTTATTTATTGTTGTGATTCGCTGGGTTTGGATCCCGATATCATATACAACATGTATAATGACATCCCCTCTATCAAGGAAAAGGATGATTTTGTCATTGACATTACAAAGACAGTATTCAATCCGAGTTTCAACACCGAGGGGAGTGATAATATCCGTAATTTTATTCATGATCTGGTCGGGTTTTATATTATTATGGAAGGTATCTTTTTCTATGCTGGCTTTGCGATGATGTTGGCATTAAAGAGGCATGGCAAGATGGTTGGCATTGGAGAGCAGTTTGAATTCATTATGCGCGATGAGAGTTTGCATCTGGCATTTGGTGCGGATCTTATTAATACCATCCGGGACGAGAATCCCAATGTATGGAACAGCAATTTTGAGCAGAATATTAGAGACCTTATTCTCCATGCAGTAGAGCTGGAAAAAATCTATGCCCGAGAGGCCTGCCCTGATGGCATAGTGGGACTGACCTCACAGCAATTTTGTGACTATGTCGAATATATAGCAGACAGGCGGCTTGAACGAATTCGCCTCCCCAGACATTTCGAAACAGAGAATCCCTTCCCTTGGATGAGTATTTCCACGGACCTATCAAAGGAGAAGAATTTCTTTGAACGCAGGGTTACCGAATATCAAACGGGTGGGGTACTTCGCTGGGATGACGATGCACCCTAGCGCCGTCGTTTTTGTATTGCTTCTATTTCCAATATTTCCTGTACAATAACGCTAGCTTCTTTTGTATTGGTATTGATGATGTAATCAGCATGTTGATACTGATCGATGTCGATATTGTATTTTTCTAATAATCTATTTCTATCACGCTTGTCGCGTTCCATCATTTTTACAAGGGTGCTGCTTTGGTCATCCTTTTCGCGTTTGGCTATGCGACCTGCGCGTACCTGTGGGCTTGCTTCTAAATAAATACTGAGTACAGTGCCCTCTACGAGCCAGATGGCAAGACGGGAAGCCAGAATACAGGCATGTTTCTGTATGGAATCTATTTGTTTGGCATCAATATACCAATCTATACTGCTATCATACTGTGCCCTGTCCGTTAGATCTGTCAGGCGCATCTGGTATGCTTCAGCGAGATCTCGCAGGGTGTAATTTACCAATGCTATGTTTAACTCACGAGCCAACAAGCCACTGACGGTGGAGTTGCCGCAACCGCTTTTTCCTGAAATTGCTATCTTCAGTATATTATTGTCTGTTATCCGAGCTGGAATTGATGGTTTTTCTTGTCCCGGAAAAAGTATTTTCTCTGCGTCCATATCAGCACTACTCTACATTTCTAATTAATTCACGAATATTCTCAACTGCTTCACGCATGCTAACAATACATGTCTGTATGCCAGCACGTGATATTTTGGAAGCAATGGTATGGAGTTCTCTGTTCATCTCCTGCCCGAGAAAATCCAGTCGTTTCCCTACTGGTTTATGCTCTGATTCCTGTATAGTATCCTTCATGCTAAGAATATGTCCATCCAATAGAAGTAATTCTTCAGTAATAGAGGATTTGAGTAGCAATGCTGTTATTTCCTGATACATACGAGATTGATCTATGGGCACCGTTACGTATTGGGTAAAATAATTGCTAACAGTCTTTCGTATATTTTCCTCAATGAGAGGTATTTGTTGTCGTATATTTTCCACACCATCGGTGATGATGTCCAAATGTTTTTGTATTTCCTGAGCAATGAGCTGGCCTTCTAATGCACGGATCTGTTTACATTCGACAAGAAGCTTTTGCAGGACTGAAAGGAATTCTGTCTCGTATAATTTTATGTCAGGATATTCATCCACTAAATAAATTGCTTTGAGTGTAGTAAGATCAGCAATGCTTAAGTTAATTGGAGTTTCCTCGATCGAATGCTGTATATTTTTTAATTCCTCAATGAGTTCTTCGTTTATCTGTAGCCGAGTCTTTTTTGTATTTATTTGTAGCGATAATTCTATGCTTCCGCGTGCAATGGCATTTTGTATGAGTAGGCGTATATCTTGGTCCAGAGGCAGGAAGGATTTTGGGACAGATAAGGAGATATCGCGATAGCGGTGATTTTGCGTGCGGATCTCTATATGGATGCTATGTTCCCCTAATTCATGTGAACAAGAGCTATAGCTTGTCATTCCGTACATATGTCATTCCTTTGTATGAGCTGTTCTGTGATCTTCCAGTTATTTCCCGCACCCATGCTTACAAATAGGTCTCCTTTTTGGAGAAGGTTGGCTGCATACGTAGCTGCCTTGTTGAAGTCAGGCTCATAATGTACCGAGGGATGCGCCTTTCCTACTGCTTCGGCAAATTTCACTCCGTCGATGTCATAGTCTTCCTCTGTTTCACGAGCGGATGAATATATATCATTTAGTATTAGTGCATCTGCAGTATTAAAGCAATGCACAAAATCCTCCAGTAGCTCCTTGCTTCGGGAATGTGTATGAGGCATAAAGTCGACAATAATTCGTTTTGGCTGAAAAAATTTTTTATATGCCTCTAATGTCTTTGAAATTGCACTCGGATGATGTCCGTAATCATCCACAAAGATAATGTCATTCTGTGTGCCGAGGATCTCACTCCTACGCCGAACGCCCTGATAATTTTTAATTGCCCTCTGTATGAGGGCAGGATCGTAGGGCAGATCGCCACGAATTTGACGAATGCAGTCCAGCAAAGCAACTGCGCCAGCTACATTTTCTACAAGATGTTGCCCGGGCTGGTGGAGAGTCATTGGCATTCCATTGATTTTGAAATCTGTTCGCCCTTTTTTCTCTCTCTCTTCAGAAATATGGTATGTGCAATTATTGTCTCTACCATAAGAAAAAATCTGCAGATCTTTTTGTAGCTTGTGCAAGAATGATGCTTCGATCTCAGAACTATGGATAAGCACTGAGTCTTGGGGCAGGGTATGTACAAAATCTGCAAATGCCGATACAACAGCATCTCTATTGGGGTAGAAATCGGGATGTTCCCATTCTATATTGCTTATCAGGATGATGTTGGGATGCAGATTGAGGAAATGTTTTTTGTATTCGCAGGCCTCTAGCAGTAATAATTCATCGCCACCATCAAACAGACCACGGTTTGCAAAATTTATCATTGGGCCACCACATAGAACTGTTCCCGGACATTGCAGCTCATGGACAAGAGATGACGTCATTGCACAGATACTTGTTTTTCCATGGGTTCCGCTGATAGCAGCTGTATATCGCTGTTGTGAAAGCTCCCCCAGTGCCTCGTTGTAGCTCATGAGCGGGATGTTTTGTTTTCTTGCGAAACGTATTTCCGGATGTTCTGGACTGTCCCAGGCTCGAGAATAGATTACGAGCTCGGTGTTTGCTGGGATATTTTCGTGGGAGAATCCTTTCGCATATGGAATTTTAAGCTCAGTAAGAGTGGAGTCTCCCACAAACTGTTCATTAACATCGGAACCACTGAGTATTGCAGATCTCTTTTGTAAGAACTCTGCGAGTGATAACATGCCACTCCCCTTAATACCAACAAGGTGGATGCGTTTGCCATGGAGGGAGGAGAGTCTTAACATAGCACTACAGGGTATTTAACATTTTCATAAAAATATTCTTATCAATGAGATGTATGGATCGTTGTTGTGCATAATATTGTGCTGATTGAGCAAAGCTCCCTGCTGTTACACAAACGGCAGTCGTTGTCCCAGTTTCTTTTAGTCGGGAATTGAGTTCACGAAGGGTTACTTCATTGATTTCAAAATCATTCAGCACAAAACGGACAAGATAATATGCCAGAATACCAGTGCTGGTATTTCGCAACTCAGTTACTATATCCAATAATTGATTCTCAAAAGTTGTTGATGTAACTCGTACACGTCTTTTAGGAAACATGTTTGGTAGTATTCGTGTACACAGGCGTGTTATATCATCACTATTTCCACGTAGATAGGTGTAGAGGTTCTGGTTTTCCAATAGATACAATTTATTTGCGACATCTTTGTAGGTTGGATTGATATTATGTACTGCCTTGAGATGGGAAAGGGATTTCTTGATGTCTTTGTGTTGAGAATAAATGTTTGCAAGAGAATAATGTAATTCCTGCTGGATGTCATTTAAAATGCGCGGAAATTCCAATCCACGCGAAAAATATTTTGCTGCCGCCGTTGATTCTTTCTGTTGCACCATAATTTTTCCCATTGCTAGTAAGGCACTTGGTCCGTATATAGGTGAATTTGCGACCAACTTATAATATTCTATAGCCTTTGTGTGATCGCCGAAATAATGGTAACATTCTCCGGAAGCAAAGAGCAATGCGGGATCGTTGTTCATTGATTCTTGTATTTGCGATAGAATAGTTTGGGCGTCGGTATAACGCTTTTTTTTGCAGTAGGTCAAGGCAAGTAGTCGCAGTGATGGATAATGTGTAGGAAGCATAGACAGACCGAGCTTAACATGATTTATTGCAGAGGCGTAATTTTTCCTGCGGTATTCTATCATACCAAGATAATAACTGATAAGGGTATATTTTTTTGAACGGTTATCATATCGTTGTGCATGGCTCAAGGAAGAAAAGGCCTGATTATACTTCTTTAAATGCATGGCAGCTATGCCATGGTTTACAAGTACATCAAAATTTACCGCATCGGCTTGTTTTCTGTCAATTATTTTCTGGTAGGCACCATAGGCCTTTTCCCATTCACCAAGCTCATAGAATGCGTCAGCCATTTTCCTTATTGCCTTAACGTTATTTGGGTAGTGTGTCAGGATATTTGTACTGGAGCGAATGTCCTGCATATATTTTGATTTATTTTTATGACGGGGTTTCCCTCCCCTTACTGTCTTTTTACTAGTATGGTTTACAATAAAAAGAATCGATAGCAATACGCTAATTATTATGACAATAATAATTGCTTGCAGTGACGGATACAACATACTATTATATTATCGTAATGTTTGTCTAAGTAGTCAAGTTCAATATACTTAGATTATATTGAAATAATACTTCTATTTGTTTAGAATAACCCTAGGAGAGTGTATGCATCCTACGTTAGGCATCAAGCAAGCAGATAACAATATTATCACAATCTTTAAGCACAATGAATATGGAACAAAAACCTTCACTATATCAGCACAGGCAGCATCTCGTGCTGATATAAACATTGTTATGGTTGACGAAAATGGATCGCAATCAGTCTTATATCGCCCGATCTTCTTCCCTCAGAGTATAGATCTGTCATTAGAAATTACTGTAATAATTAGTTTTAATGAAAACAACATATTATCATTGCAGATAAGAAACGATACAGCGAATATTAGAGATGAGTATAGTCAGGATATAACTGAGAAAATCCAGCAATCAATATCTTCCAACAACACGAATATTTCTGATGAACATATTGATGACGGCGGCATTGTTGAAATGCAGGCCCTATTGACCAATGTTTCTGCAAAGGCAGATCCTGCCCTCAAGAAAATGGAAGATTTATTCAAAAGTAGTGGCTCGATGGCAACAGATGATGCCCCCGATGCTAATACAATGATAGATCCAGGCATAGGAGGAGCAGCCGGGGCAATAGATGTAAGCGACCTTGGTATTCCAGAGGGTCTTCCCGCTGCTGTTCCTGCTGGCATTCCTGAAGGAATGGAATCCCCTGTTGACCTAGGGGAAGCAGCCGGGGCAATAGATGTGGGCGACCTTGGTATTCCAGAGGGTCTTCCCGCTGCTGTTCCTGCTGGCATTCCTGAAGGAATGGAATCCCCCGACCTAGGGGAAGCAGCCGGGGCAATAGATGTGGGCGACCTTGGTATTCCAGAGGGTCTTCCCGCTGCTGTTCCTGCTGGCATTCCTGAAGGAATGGAATCCCCCGACCTAGGGGAAGCAGCCGGGGCAATAGATGTGGGCGACCTTGGTATTCCAGAGGGTCTTCCCGCTGCTGTTCCTGCTGGCATTCCTGAAGGAATGGAATCCCCTGTTGACCTAGGGGAAGCAGCCGGGGCAATAGATGTGGGCGACCTTGGTATTCCAGAGGTCCTTCCCGCTGCTGTTCCTGCTGGCATTCCTGAAGGAATGGAGTTCCCCGACCTAGGGGAAGCAGCCGGGGCAATAGATGTGGGCGACCTTGGTATTCCAGAGGTCCTTCCCGCTGCTGTTCCTGCTGGCATTCCTGAAGGAATGGAATCCCCCGACCTAGGGGAAGCAGCCGGGGCAATAGATGTGGGCGACCTTGGTATTCCAGAGGGTCTTCCCGCTGCTGTTCCTGCTGGCATTCCTGAAGGAATGGAATCCCCCGACCTAGGGGAAGCAGCCGGGGCAATAGATGTGGGCGACCTTGGTATTCCAGAGGGTCTTCCCGCTGCTGTTCCTGCTGGCATTCCTGAAGGAATGGAATCCCCTGTTGACCTAGGGGAAGCAGCCGGGGCAATAGATGTGGGCGACCTTGGTATTCCAGAGGGCCTTCCCGCTGCTGTTCCTGCTGGCATTCCTGAAGGAATGGAATCCCCTGTTGACCTAGGGGAAGCAGCCGGGGCAATAGATGTGGGCGACCTTGGTATTCCAGAGGGTCTTCCCGCTGCTGTTCCTGCTGGCATTCCTGAAGGAATGGAATCCCCCGACCTAGGGGAAGCAGCCGGGGCAATAGATGTAAGCGACCTTGGTATTCCAGAGGGTCTTCCCGCTGCTGTTCCTGCTGGCATTCCTGAAGGAATGGAGTTCCCCGACCTAGGGGAAGTAACCGGGGCAATGGATGTGGGCGACCTTGGTATTCCAGAGGGCCTTCCCGCTGCTGTTCCTGCTGGCATTCCAAATGAAGAACTGGGCATTCCTGAAGGGATGGAGTTCCCCGACCTAGGGGAAGCAGCCGGGGCAATGGATGTGGGAGACCTTGGTATTCCAGAGGGTCTTCCCGCTGCTGTTCCTGCTGGCATTCCAAATGAAGAACTGGGCATTCCTGAAGGAATGGAGTTCCCCGACCTAGGGGAAGCAGCCGGGGCAATGGATGTGGGCGACCTTGATATTCCAGCGGGCCTTTCTGGAGGGATGGAGTTCCCCGACCTGGGAGGAGCAGCCGGGGCAATGGACATGGGAGACCTTGGTATTCCGGAGGGCCTTCCTGCTGGTATTCCCTCCAGCATTCCAAATGAAGAACTTGGCCTTCCAGACGCCATTCCTGAAGGAATGGAGTTCCCCGACCTGGGAGGAGCAGCCGGGGCAATGGATGTAAGCGACCTTGGCATTCCAGAGGGCCTTCCCGCTGGTGTTCCTGCTGGCATTCCAAATGAAGAACTGGGCATTCCTGAAGGGATGGAGTTCCCCGACCTAGGGGAAGCAGCCGGGGCAATGGACATGGGCGACCTTGGTATTCCAGAGGGACTTTCCGCTGGTGTTCCTGCTGGCATTCCAAATGAAGAACTGGGCATTCCTGAAGGGATGGAGTTCCCCGACCTAGGGGAAGCAGCCGGGGCAATGGACATGGGCGACCTTGGTATTCCAGAGGGCCTTCCTGCTGGTATTCCCTCCAGCATTCCAAATGAAGAACTTGGCCTTCCTGAAGGGATGGAGTTCCCTGGTGACCTAGGGGAAGTAACCGGGGGAATGGATGTGGGCGACCTTGGCATTCCAGAGGGCCTTCCCGCTGGTGTTCCTGCTGGCATTCCAAATGAAGAACTGGGCATTCCTGAAGGGATGGAGTTCCCTGGTGACCTAGGGGAAGTAACCGGGGGAATGGATGTAAGCGACCTTGATATTCCAGAGGGCCTTCCCGCTGGTGTTCCTGCTGGCATTCCAAATGAAGAACTGGGCATTCCTGAAGGGATGGAGTTCCCTGGTGACCTAGGGGAAGTAGCCGGGGCAATAGATGTGGGCGACCTTGATATTCCAGCGGGCCTTTCTGGAGGGATGGAGTTCCCCGACCTAGGAGGAGCAGCCGGGGCAATGGACATGGGCGACCTTGGCATTCCAGAGGGCATTCCCGCTGGTGTTCCTGCTGGCATTCCAAATGAAGAACTGGGCATTCCTGAAGGGATGGAGTTCCCTGGTGACCTAGGGGAAGTAACCGGGGGAATGGATGTAAGCGACCTTGATATTCCAGAGGGCCTTCCCGCTGGTGTTCCTGCTGGCATTCCAAATGAAGAACTGGGCATTCCTGAAGGGATGGAGTTCCCTGGTGACCTAGGGGAAGTAGCCGGGGCAATAGATGTGGGCGACCTTGATATTCCAGCGGGCCTTTCTGGAGGGATGGAGTTCCCCGACCTGGGAGAAGCGACCGGAGGAATAGATGTGGGCGACCTTGGGTCGGAACAAGAATTTGATTTGGGATCTGATTTGGGCTCGAACGTGGGTTTGGATGTGGGTTTGAATGTGGGAGCTCCGGATATGGAGATGGCAGATACAGACTATGATCAGGGGTTGGATATGGAGAATAATGCCCCCAGAAAAACATCGCCTCGTCGTGAAAAAAAAGAGAAGCAAGCAGCAACTTCGCTCGCAGCAATGATGAAAAATGACGAATCCTTTGATTTTGAAGAAGAAAACATATCTGTATCGGATAAGAAAAAAATTGCCCGTAGAATTCGCCGAATTACTAATAATCCTGTTTTTGGCATAACCTTTCTCGGGAGGATGATCAGTCTTGTCGTCTTGGTATTACTGGTATTCTTCTTACTCATTGCGATTGGCTATGTATTCTTCTACTTACATACAATGTCCTCGCTTACAGATTTCTTTGTGGATCCCTTCGCTCCCTTACGGATAGATGGGGAGCTTTTGCCGGGTCTGAATCCTTGACAGTATTGCAGGCAATTATTTTGGGATTGGTACAAGGAATAAGCGAATTTCTTCCTGTTTCCAGCTCCGGACATCTCTTACTTCTCAAGCAATATTTTGATATACCTGAAACGCCGGTCGTTTTTGACGTTATGCTTCATATAGCGACACTGTTTGCCGTGTGCATTGTGTTTCGGCATAGCATTCTTTCTGTTCTCCGCATGCTTCGCTTGTCTTTTCGCAAGGAATGCACTACAGAGAGGAGGGAAATATGCAAAATTATTCTTGCAACAGCAATAACCGGCCTCATTGCTGTATTTTTACAGAAATTATTGTACACAGATGTATTCATACTCGGTTTTGCCTTCTTAGCAACTGCACTCATACTTGCAACAACCTTTTTTGCACGCCCAAGAAAGGCCACAATTACCTTTTCTCGGGCGATAATCATCGGCATAGTGCAGGGTATTGCAATATTTCCCGGCATTTCACGTTCAGGAATTACAATTGCCGCAGGATTGCAGACAGGCGTGGATGCGAGACAGAGTGCGAATTTTACGTTTATCCTGTCTATTCCAACCATCATTGCAGCTCTGTTATTTAGTATTTCTGATATTAAGCAGCTTGATACATCACTTTTTGTGCTCTTCGTAGGCATGGTAATGGCCTTTTTATCGGGCTATTTTGCACTCCGCCTCCTACTTCGTTTGTTACACAGGGGTCGATTGTATCTCTTTTCTCCCTACCTTTTCATACTGGCAGTGATTTGTATTTTCCTATAATTGCATAAGGCACTCATCATTGTATTTCATAGACCGATATACATAGTATGTATATACATCGAAGAGGCCATATCATTATTGTATTCTGTGCTGTTGTGATATTACTATCCATATTACTCTTTCTCCTGAATAATGGCAGTATATTTGCTATTCCCGGGGACATTCTCTTTCGATCCTTTCACATCGCCTCCTTCTTTATTCCTCTACACATAATATTATTATTATTTGTTCGGAATAATGAGCTCTACTGGTGGTATATCATGGCATGGGCTTCCTTTGTTATTCCCTTTGTTACCCTGGCATTATCCATACGCATAATTATATGGCAGGCACCCACCAATAGTCTCATTATAGATAGTATGGTGTTATATTTTGGGAAGATACCCTCCTTTGCTATTACAACATCCCTCCTAATAGGAGAAATAGTAACCCTGTTTCGTATATTCAGGAAGGAAATCGTTCAGGATGTTGAAAATACAGAGCAGAATAGCGGCTTGCATACATCACTCATGCCCGAAACATTCCGTTTGCGATACACAGGAAATGATGTCTTAGCTTCGGATACTACTGTAAACGAGATTGAGGATGGATCCTCACGTGGTATAGTAGAGCAGAACGAAACTTTGCAACATCATCTTTCTCCCATCTATGTTGATGATCTGTCAGAAGAGAAGACATTTGAAAGTCCAGGAGTTATTCATTTGTCAGACATACCTACAGTTCCCCGCATTCAAGAGGGGGGAGCCGAGATACATGATGCAGAGATCATCCATGTAGAAAATGAGAATTTTTCGGCAGATATTGAAGAGCATGCAGGATCAGAAGATGAAACAGCGCTTGTTCCAATCGCGGAACATCATTATGCAGAAAAGAATCTCATATTAGAAGATATCTTTATCGTTGGTGATGCGGGCAGACAGTACAATGAAGATGATAGTGAACGAATGAAGAATCAGTTGCGAGAGACGCTTGAAGAGTTTGGCATTAATGTTGAAGTTACTGGCATTAGGCACGGTTCAAGCATTACATGTTTCGAAGTCCTCCCATCTCCGGGCATTCGATTAACCCGCATCAGTAATCTCGCTGATAATATTGCACTGCGGCTTGCGGCAGAGAGCATTCGGATTGTTTCGCCCATACCGGGGAAGCATGCGGTAGGCATAGAAATTCCCAATCGGGAAAGAGATATTGTGCGCTTTGGGAATATTGTGAAAGATCAGATTTTCCAGCAGTCAAATTGTACCGTTCCCATTGTTCTAGGAGAGGATATATCGGGTGAGAAAATCGTATTTGACCTAACAATGACACCCCATATACTGATTGCCGGGGCTACTGGCTCTGGTAAATCTGTCTGTGTTAACACCATTATTTGTTCCATCATATCTCACTGTGCTCCCGAACAAGTAAAATTACTTCTTATCGATCCAAAGATTGTTGAATTAAAACTCTATAACGATGTACCACATCTCCTAACGCCAGTAATAACGCAATCTTCACGAGTGTTTCAGGCACTGCAATATTGTATCTACGAGATGGAGCATCGCTATAATCAGCTTGAAAGTCTAGGTGTGCGTAATATTGCATCATATAATACGAAGTTGAAGGAACTCGGAAGAAAAAAGGACATATTGCCCTATATTGTGGTAATTATTGATGAGTTTGCGGACCTCATGGCAAGTACGGGAAAGGAATTAGAATCTGTCGTTGCCCGACTGGCTGCCATGTCGCGTGCGGTGGGCATTCATCTGGTTCTTGCGACTCAAAGACCATCAACCGATGTCATAACCGGGCTCATCAAAGCCAATATACCGTCTCGTATTGCCTTTATGGTGGCAAGTAAAGTTGATTCTCGTATAATTCTGGATACATCGGGAGCGGAAAAATTACTTGGTCGGGGAGACATGTTGTTTTCGTCATCCTGGCATCCCTTCCCCACGCGGATACAGGGTGCATTTTTATCTGAGGATGAAATGGAGCGTTTGGTGGACTATGTTCGGAGTACTGGCAAACCAGAATACATAGATGATGAGATATTTCTCGACGAGGAAGAAAATAATGTACATTCAATCTACGATGACGGGGGGGATCCCCTGTTACAGGATGCGCTAAACATTGTTCGCTGTAGCCACAAGGCATCTGCATCCTATCTCCAGCGACGGTTAAAAATTGGCTATAATCGTGCTGCTCGACTCATAGAGATACTGGAAGAACGTGGAGTGGTTGGACCGCCAAACGGAAGTAAAGCAAGGGATGTTCTTATAAAAGATAGTTGATTTATTATATATTTTAGTGTATTATGATAGCGGTGCTGTAATATGACCGTTCGTAGACAAACATTGATCGTGTTCATTCTAATTTCTGCTATCTTTCTGACTGGCTTGACTCTCTTATTGAGTAATCTATATGTTGTTCGAACTACACATGAATATGGCAGACAGATTCATCGGCTCCTTCTATACATCCATGACCTAGACAATCAGTATTCACAGCTCGTTGATTATCAACAAACAATGACGAACGAAGAATTTGCCCTGTATGTACAGACATGGGATGCAAATATCAATGATTTGGTGGAGAAATTCAAGCAATTCTCGCAGGAAATAATTGCCGACGATGCTGTTATTGAAACAACATTCATAAAGGAAAAGCTGGAGAGCCTTCATTTACTGATTGATGGCATTAATCGACAAAGATACGAGGCCTTGAGACAATTTTCATCATATCAACAGCTATCACATGCTGATATAGAGGGGAGCATCATTTATGCTGCCCATTTACATGATGTTATAGATGTATTTGTTTCGGTCTTCAGCATACTCACGCAGAATCTCAAGACGCAATTTTTTATTTTGTATGAGCACTTGTATCATCGCGGTATCACGAACTTCGCTATTTTCTGTTGCATTGTACTATTGCTGATAATCCTTGTGTGGGTATTTTTTTGGAATAGTAAAAACATCGTGCTATGTCTCCGGAGTTGTAATGAAGCCCTTCAAAATAATGTCCCAATTGCACATTCAAAGCAATGGAAATTTCATACAGAATTATCAAACATAGTGATGTGCGTAAATGAGA
The DNA here is from genome assembly GCA_964291355.2 of Spirochaetia bacterium. GTDB lineage: Bacteria > Spirochaetota > Spirochaetia > WTKD01 > WTKD01. The sequence continues at coordinate 229,962 of OZ220222.1, forward strand.
AAATAGTGGCAGAGCTCGAAAAAATACGGATGCAGGGGCGAAAGGACGAGCTCATCAGTACAATCACTAATTTCTCCAATCATAAGACGCGCCAGCTCCTAGAAATACTCAATCATGTGTATAGTTTTTCCAGTGAAATAGAAGATAAAAATAACATGCTGAGTAACAATATACAATTGTCCGAAAGAAAGAGTAAAAACATTGATAATACCATAAAAATCCTGTCACAATATCAGTCCAAGCAAATAAAAAAGAGCGAGCAATGGGGAAAGCTGTTAAATAATTTTGGAAAAAGAGTAACGCGGCAGAGAGATACTCTAACGAGGGTACATGTTGCATTAAAACGCATTATGGAAAGCATCGAGCTTCTGTACAAGAGTGTTGGAGAAGTAAAGGCAGAGGTCAGTGCTATCTCAGCTCAAAACAAGGCAATGATGAGGTCAAATAAAAATATCCTGACCCTGTTAGAGCAAAAGGTCGCGCTGGTAATAAATGCTGTTGTTGATGATAAGGGAAAGGTGGATTTTCATTCCATTGCCGAAGAGATGCAAAATTTATCGGAACAATCTACACAGAATGCAAAGCAGATGGAGGGAGATCTCATCATGCTTCAAGAGAATTGTCAAAACATAGACAGTGTAATGAGCGAACAACATAACAATCAGGTGCAGATAAACAATCTGCTACATTCATTGCAGGAGGAACAAAACATCCTCATAAAGAACATTCATGGAGAGGAGAAGCTGGTTTCATGGTTGCGCGAGGACTTAGACGGAGTTCTGTTCAAACAACAGCAGGACATCATGGATCTGGTGGAAACCATGGACAGCGAGAACGAAGCATTGTCACAGGGACTCCTTGAATTTTTAGATTTTCAACAACAACTACCATCCTTCCTTATTACACTAATAAACGATAGTCAGAATGCTATTCGCTTTGTAAATAGCATTCGGCAATATCAATATCGCATTGTAAATCTCGCAATTAAAAATAGAGCAGGGGATAAAGAATAGAATTATCCGCGTATAATTGATATACTGAGGGCATGATTTATCTGTCGCTCTGCACTCCTACACTGAAAGAAGCCATGCTCCAAATTCAGTCTTCCCTGCCTCATATCGATGGGGTAGAGCTCCGTGCAGATTATTTGGATAATTCTGAGTACAGCAAAATACCACAATATATTGCCTCTCTTAATACGAAGCTCTCTACTATTTTTACCATTCGGAGAAGCTCTGATGGTGGCAGATGGCAGGGAAGCGAGGAGGAGCGACTCCAGCGCTTAAAGCAGTATTCAAAGCATTTTACCTACTGTGATGTGGAGATGGATTGTTCGGATGCTACTGTCTCTGCTGTTGGAGAATCGACACAGATCATTCGTTCCCTCCATGATTTTAACTCAATTCCAGAAAATTTAGAGGAATGTATGCGGAAGGTAGGGAATGCAAGCATAGTAAAGGCAGCGGTAATGCTCCACAGCATTGCCGATCTGACGCGTCTCTGGAGGATTGGGAAACGCCTGCAGGGTGAGCTATCCTTTATACTCATCGGCATGGGTGCCTACGGACTGGCAAGTAGAATCCTAGCAAAGAAAATCGGATCGGTACTGACCTATGTTTCTGCAAGCGATGAACATGCGGCTGCACCCGGACATCTTTCTGTTCAAGAAATAACAGAGTATCGCTATTCTGATCTTCGGGAAGACACAGATCTATTTGCAATCATTGGCGATCCTATAATGCACTCGCAATCTCCCCGGTGGCACAATGCTGTATTTGCGAAGCAGGGTGCTAATGCGGTATACCTTCCCTTCCTCGTTGATGATCCCGCCTCCTTTATAGAACTCATGGAAGAGCTCAACATTATTGCATCTTCAATAACCGTACCGCATAAGGAGGGCATTCTGCCCTTTCTAGCAGTGAGGTCTCCTGAGGTGGCAGCAGTTGCTGCCTGCAATACCATGATAAGGACTGAGGCGGGGCTCCATGGTTACAACAGCGATGTCAATGGTTTCCTGCACAGTCTTCCAGCAGATATATCTGGCGGTAGGGCAATGGTTATTGGTGCAGGCGGAGCGGCACGAGCAGTAGTATACGCATTGCTAGAGCGAAATATGGATGTGTATCTGTTCAATCGGAGCATGGAGCGGGCCCGCAGTCTTGCAGTGGATTTCCCCAACATACAGGTCGCAGCCCTGAGTGATGCGCAGAGCATGTCTCATGCTGATATTATTGTGCAATGTACCAGCTTGGGTATGGATAGCAATCCTGGCGATCCCATCAGTGACTATGAATTTAGCGGCAGAGAGCTGGTATATGACATTATCTATACTCCAGAATACACGGCACTTTTGCAACGTGCCATGAGGGCAGGATGCAGGGTTATCAACGGGAGAGAAATGTTTGACGCACAGGCAGAGGAACAATCCACCCTGTTTTTGAACGCACTGTCGACATAATCATCGACATAATTACAGTTCTACGCGGTTTCGCTGTTTTCCAGCGAGGAATGCAGCAATATTGCTATGTATCTCTTGGATCAAACGTTGAAATGATTCAGTACTTCCCCATGCAATGTGAGGTGTTATAATAATTTTGTCCTGTATATCGGGGTCTAATAGGGGATTATGTTCTTCTATGGGTTCATGGCTCAGCACATCAAGCCCGGCAGCAGCTAGCTGATTCTGCTTCAGTGCATGGCTCAGAGCGGCCTCGTCTACGATGGCTCCCCGTCCAAGATTCAACAAAATAGCATGCGGCCTCATCCATGCTAATTCCCGTGATGTCAACAATCCCTCCGTCCGCTCGTTGAGGGGCGCGTGGATGGACAGAACATCGGATTGTTCCAGTAGCTCCTGTAAGGAGAGGCGGGGATAGTTCTCTTCTCTTTCCACAGCACTGGTACTGTAATACGACACAGAACAGCCAAAGGCAGTTGCAATATCTGCTACCCGTCTTCCAATTGTTCCCAATCCAATAATTCCCCAGTTTTTCCCCGATAATTCCCAGAAAGGAAAGTCTAGGTAGGTGAAAACTGGGTTTTTTGCATATGCGCCCGATTTTACGTAGCTGTCGTATTTTGGCAGGTGCTCAAGCAGATAAAACAGTAGAGCAAAGCAATGTTGTGCGACACTCTCGGTCGAGTATCCAGCCACATTACACACAGCAATACCGCAATCTCGTGCTGCGGCGAGGTCAACATTATTAGTTCCGGTAGCTGTTAAACAGATAAGACGCAATTTGGGTAGGGAGGATAAAAGATCTCTATCCATTTTTATTTTATTTGTGATGATTATCTCGACATCTTGTAGTTCTGTTTTTATCTCTTCCTGGGTGATGTTGTTGTATATTTCCAATGGCCCAAAGTCATTGATCATATCAAAGGACACAGTCTTGCTGACTGTGGCCCGGTCAAGAAACACAATTCGCATACATTATCATAGCAAGGTAGAACATTTACTGCAAGAATGTGTGATAATTTTTATAAAATATACCCCAGCACCTGCCGACACTAGAAATGATGGCTAGAAAAATATTATGGCTAATGTTCTTCTTCTTTCTCATATACCACGTGTTTGCTCAAACAACGTTCATAGATGCAACTATCAATTCTAATGATTCCGTTTTATTCAACGCACAAAGCAATATACCTGCACATGGCGACATCAACACCCTCCTTCGTTTCGATATAGAGGATGACAGGTGGACTGCGATCAGTCATTTTCCAGAAGTTATGAAAATAGCAGGATTGCCACATAATACGAAATTATTTCTGTACAATCATTTTGGACTCTTTCAGTCCAAAGAAACAGATTCGGGCTTTGGTACCTTGGAAGCGGTACGGGGCTTCCCCTCCTTCGAGGAATACCAGATGCGTGGTCCCTTATACTCTATATCCCCCTCACCGAATGGAGAGCATGTGCTATACTACCAGCCGAGCAGTGCAAGCTTAGGAGATCTCGTCTTGCTGGATGTTCAAAGTGGGGAAAATCGAGTAGTTATCCAGAACTATCCTCTGCGCACATCAGAAGAAGCAGCTAAATGGTCGCCAAGCGGGAAATATTTTATATATGAACGAGAGGGGAAACTATACTATTTTACTTTGGGACAAACAGTTATTGCAGAGCGTTTTCGTTACATTGGTCCCGGCACACTAGATTCTGTTGAATGGCAGGAAGATTCGTCATTGTATTATATTCTCAATTCATTAATCTATCATTTTGTTCCATCAGATTTATTTATTGCCACTGTCTACCATGATATTATTCGTAATATACATATACGGGGGGAACTGCAGATAGAATTCGATCCCTCTGTAGATAGATTCTTTGTATCGCCAAACGAACAGAACATTGCAGTGCTCAAAGCAAATGGACGTCTACTGATTCAAAAAATCAGACGAGCCAATATCTTTATTAAACCAATCCCCATTACACTGTTCCAAATGCCCAGCAATGAGCTGGTGTTATTTTATTTCTGGGTGTCAGATGATGGACTTAAGCTCTTTACTCGTCGGTATGACGGCGAGAAAAGAAGCAGGATGATATTCATACAAGGCAAAGACAGCTGGGATGTTCAAGAGACTGAGTTCTCTTATGAGATTCAGAAGGTCAGATTGTCTCCAAACAGGCATCACATTGCATTACTGGATACTGGGGGCACCCTGCGGATATATGCTGCCAATAATGGGCAGAAGATCCTCAGCACTCAGAATGACGATCACTATGTTGAAATGCAATGGTCATCTCCTGTAGAGCTGGTACTGGGTGGCAAGCGGAGAAGCATACGCGTCGATATTTTTGGAGAGCGCGTCCCTGTTGCCATATCACAGTTTAAGGACTATGGCTTCCTTAGAAATCAGGAAGGAGTATATCTTCGTCTTGATAATAACGAAACAATGGTATTTACCGGTGCTACATGGAGGGAGGGGACAAGCAGAGATACTCCTCTTCCACCGAAATCCTTTAATACGTATTACACAATGGGATTCCATGATAATGCCAGCGCAGTCTTTACGAACCAGCCATTCATCCTTTTTCCGAACAATTCAAGCAAATTTATATTGAATTATCAAAACAATATCGCTCATATTCTCTACGGAAGTAGCCTGCAGAACGGACAGGTTGGCCTTGCTATGGAACTTACACAGAGTAGCATTGGTGCACTACAGTCACTTGATGTACTGGAAAGAAATAATTATCGCTCAAGCGTGTTTATCAATGGCGAATTTCTCCAGCGCAATCATGCTATTAGTAGCTATTTCGCTCGGAGCGGACAGGAGATTGGCTCGCTCTTTATTGTATACACTGATCTGCGGCAGAATCAATTTATTGCTACTTCGTCTTTTATCATAGAAAATCTTCGACAGCTCGAAACATTATATACAGCCATAACCAAACAATCGATCAAACGCATCTGGCGGCTTCCGTATAATTTTGTCAATGACAGGATCCGCGATATATCTGCTGGACAGAAATACAGCCAATCTGTCCGTTACCAACTGATAGAAGCAGATTTTTATTTGGATGGTAGCAAGGATGGAGAAGAAAATATACATCAATCTATGGACGAGATTATACAACAGGTTGGAAATAATTCGATCCTTGCATTAAATATTAGTCTAACAGATGACGATGCTATGTCTGATCGAACAGTGCATGTTTTTGAGCAGCTTGAAATATTCATAAAGGCCCTCCAGAACAAAGGATTATACCTTGTTCCGGTAACAGAGGTGAACAGATAAGGAAATGGAGTAGTTATGCAAAATGTAAAATTGTATCGTGAGACCGATATAAAAACAGCCGGTCCTCTACGACTTGTGGTAATGCTATATGACGAAGTCATGAAGCAACTAGATCTAGTACAGGAAACCTTCAATAGTTCAGATAAACAGTATGAGGTCATAAACAATGCTATTGGAAAGGCACAGGATATTATCACTGAGCTCCTCGTCTCCCTCGATCTGGAACAGGGAGGAGAGATAGCACAGAACCTTTCACGATTATATTTTTATTTCAATCGTGTTCTTGGCGAGGCAAATGTTAAGAAAGAAAATAGCACGGAATTGCAGACTGTTCACCGCCTACTCGGGGAGTTGCGCAGTGCATGGTCGCAAATTGCAGAAAAAACAATGGATGTACGGGTAAGTAGCAATTCCCAGTCATCTGTAGATATATCTGGATAGAAATATGAAACGAAAAAAATATAACAACAATAATAATTCACATACAGTGGTATCAGTGCTGCGTGAGAGATTGACAGAACAGATTGGATTTTTAGAGAACTACCTCAACATATTGAACACACAGGAAGCTGCCTTATCGGAAGGAGATAGCTCATCTATCTCACAATGTATTGAACAAAATCAAGGTATAACCGAGAAGCTCGCGGACATACAAAAAGTCATTATCCCACTCCACCAACTCTATGTAGAACTCTGTCCCGAACAGAATGTATATATAGAAGAGCTGCAGGTACGGCTCGGCAGTCTGCAAAACATGGCAGTCGTGCATGGGAGATACATACTCGAACGTATGGAATTTGAGCTGGAAACACTGGAAGATAATATTTGGCATATGCCACGCTTTGAAAATGAGGTCTTTGCCGAAAGGCAGAAGGCATATTATCTTGATATTACTGCCTAATTATCTCTGCGATTATTACAATCTGCATGCAGCTATGATATAATACAGGCATGGACAAGAATGCCCTCTATATTCTTGATGCCTTTGGCTTAATTTTTCGTTCGTACTATGCCTATATTCGTCAACCCTTACAGTATAATGGAAAGAATACCTCGGCAATATTTGGTTTTTTTCACACACTCTTTTCCATTCTCTATCATCACAATCCTCGGTATCTAGTAGTTGCCTGTGATTCCCCAGGGGACACCTTCCGGCACAAACTCTATACAGACTACAAGGCAAATCGGGACGCGAGCCCGGAGGATCTCATCAGCCAGATTGAGCCCATCCTTCGCATATTGGAGGAACTAGGACTGCCCATCCTCAGGAAGGATGGCTATGAGGCGGATGATATTATTGCAGCACTCTGCAAGCAACATCGTGCAGCATTGCCCTGTTATATTATTTCCTCTGATAAGGATCTCTTGCAGCTGGTCGGCGAGAATGTCTATCAACTCAAGCCACAGGCAAATGCCGACAGTCAGCTCATGGACCGCGAGGCGGTCTTTGAAGCCTGGCAGGTGTATCCAGAGCAAATTGCAGATTTTCTCAGCATAGTAGGGGACAGTTCTGATAACATCCCCGGTGTAGCAGGAATAGGCAAGGTCGGAGCAGCAAAATTACTGTCAGAATACAAGACGCTGGAGGCTGTCTATGATCATCTCGACGATCTCAAAGAATCGCAGCGAAAAAAACTGCTTGCAAGCCAGGAGATGGCAGAACTCAGTCGGAAACTGGTTGCCCTAGCCGATGACATCCCCCTTGACCTACAAGAGCTGGAGGATTTCAAAATCGATACCATCCTCATGGCATCAACGGCAGCAGAATTTCATCAGTACGGCATCCGGAGCATGTTGAATGAATTTTCCGTAAAACTAAAACGGGTGGGATATAATATTCAGGAAGCAAACAACAGCGATCCCAGCAATCCAGTCAGCGAAAACGCAGCCGACAGAGCAGATGCAGTCGACAGAGCAGATGCAGCAGATTCTACGGATGCCGATCCCACTTCTCTGCAGGAGCTGGCAAAAGAACGGAGCTATGATTGCGTACAAAATATGTCGGAGCTCGAAACATGGCTAAACCAGATTCGTCAGGAGGGCTTGTTTTCCTTTGATTCGGAAACAGACTCTCTCGATCCAATGCGTGCAAAGCCCGTCGGCTTCTCGCTCTCAGTAGCAGGCAAGTCCTGTTACATCCCCCTCCGGGGACCCCAGGGAGCCGTATTTCCGGAAGATGAGCTCCGTGATGCTTTCAGAGAATTATTCCAAGACAGTAGCTTAAAGCTGGTCTGTCAGAATGCAAAATATGACATAAAGGTACTCCATAACTGGGGAGTAGGGGTAAAAAACCTCTACTTTGACACCATGATTGCAGCGTGGATGTTGAACAGCGATGCACATAATTACGGCATGGACACATTAGCCGCACAGGAGCTCAACTATACACCCATCTCCTTTAGCAGGGTTATGAAGGAATGCAAGGCAACAAGCTTCGAAGAAGTTCCCTTGGATATCGCAACCTTCTATGCAGCTGAAGATGCTGATATCACCCTGCAATTATTCCATATCTATAGCAAGACCCTGCAGGATCAGGGACTTGATGAGATTTATTTTTCTCTGGAAATGCCGCTCATCGATGTTCTGGTATCCATGGAGGTAGAGGGCATCTTCCTCGATCGAGATGTCTTGCACGCGCAGTCAGAAGAAATATCGGCAGACATCAAGCAGGTTCAGGAAGACATCTTTGAGCTCTGTGGTCATACATTTAATATCAACTCCCCCCTGCAATTACAAGAAGTCCTCTTTACAGAACGGGGTCTGAAACCACTTCGCAAGGTAAAAAGTGGCTACAGTACTGACAATATGGTTTTGCAGCAGCTCATAACCCAGGATCCACTACCCGGGCTGGTACTTCGTTATCGCATGCTGAACAAACTAAAATCATCCTACATCGACCTCCTCCCCCAAATGATACACCCGGGAACGGGAATGTTGCATACAAATTACATACAAACAGGTGCAGCGACAGGACGCCTAGCCAGCAAGGATCCTAATCTCCAAAACATCCCCGTTAAAACGAAGGAAGGTAGGCGGATACGTAGTGCCTTCTATGCTGTTGATGATAATATGTTGGTCAGTGCTGATTATTCACAGATAGAGCTCATTGTGCTTGCACATTTTTCTCAGGACAGCGCCCTACTTACAGCATTTCGCGACGGACTGGATGTGCATGATCAAACAGCAACATTACTCTTTGGAAGCGTCGATCCAGACAAGCGCCGCATCGCAAAGAGCATCAATTTTGGCGTGATATACGGTATGTCGGCCTTCCGTTTGTCGAATGAGCTATCGATATCTCGCTCTGATGCCCAGGAATTTATAACAACATATTTTGAGCGTTATAAGCAGGTGCGTAGTTTTATTGACGAGAACATCAGCAAGGCAAAGGAACAGGGATATGTTAAAACCCTGCTGGGGAGGAAACGCTATGTTACAGCAATACAATCAAAAAACCACAATTTACGCTCAATGGGAGAACGTATTGCCATTAATACCATCATACAGGGTAGTGCGGCAGACATCATAAAACGTGCCATGTTATCTGTTGCAGAGCGTCTCAGCCAGGATGCACCGCAGGCCCATCTCGTTTTACAGATACACGATGAGCTCGTTGTGGAATGTCCCGCTGCTATTTCTGAGGCGGTACAAAGCATCCTCATAGAATCCATGGGAGGGATATCTATGCTTTCTCTCCCATTGCAGGTACATACAACTATAGGACGTTCATGGGGTGAACTGTGATAGTAGGTCTTGCTGGACCGTATTGTTCTGGAAAGGATGAGGTAGCAAACTTTCTGGCATCACAGAGCTTTGAACATATAGATGTCGATAAAATTGGGCACTGGGCCTTGGATCAGGCACAAGAAAAGATAATACAGAGCTTTGGTAGCACAGTCCTGCACGATAAGAGAATTGATCGGAGCAAGCTCTCGCGGATAGTTTTTCTTAATACAAAAAAACTCAGACAATTAGAAAAAATAGTACATCCCATCATGAAATCAGAGGTAGAGAAACAGATCCAAGAGCTCAAGGGGGAGGTAAATGTCGTAATAAATGCTGCAATCCTCCTTCCCATGGGGCTACATTCTCTCTGTGATACCGTCCTATGGGTAAAAAGTCGCATTCACAGCTGCATTTTTCGTGCAAAAAAGCGAAATCAGATCCCGCTGTGGCGAATATTCCGAATTTTATGGATACAAAGACAGATCCATCCTAAATTTTTTCATGATCTACCCGATACATATACAGTGCAAAATTACGGAACCAGGCAGGCATTGATCCAGCAGGTTTCGGCATGGATGGGTATGAGATGCAACGCAGAGAGATAACATTACTATTAATTACCATTGTTTTTATTGCCCTAACCTTTATACTTGCCCTGACTGTCTTCTATCCTCGGACAAACAACAAGAGCAGCAAAACGAAATTGCCCCCGATAAGCGAGCAGGGAACAGAAGGATTTGAGGGTCCGATAGAATACAGGCGGCCCACACATACAGTGGAGAGCTTCCCCTCTATGCCGGGTGTATTAGCAGAGAAAAATGTACATGCAGACAGTAGAGATACAGACCCGAAATTAATCTTTGTAGAACCAACGGAGAAAACATCAGTGCTATCTGAGAAATATTTCCAGAAGAGCATAGATTCAGAGAAAAAAATACAGGATGGTTTGGACTCGACAACCTTTGCGCCAGCAGCCGGAGTAAGCGAGGCAGCCGGAGTAAGCGAGGCAGCCGGGGCAAGCGAAGCAGCCACAGCCAGCACAGCTGCGAAAACAAAGATGGCAAGCGTAAAACAGAGAACAGCGGAGATGGGATCATATTGGGTGCAACTCATCTCTTCTCAAAACTATTTAACGATATGGAAGGTTCAGAGCAAGCTCAATAATTTTGGCATAGGAAGCATCATTCTTCCGAAATGGGTCGAAGGAAAACTCCACATGCTCATTCGTGTTGGACCCTATCGCCATCGTGGAGATGCAGAAAAATTTGCCACATGGTTCCGTAGACAAGGTGATCTACATGACAGCTTTGTGGCTAAGAAATAATTATTGACGAGGCCTATAGTATATCTTACTATACGGAGCAATAGAACTCGTTATCCATACATTCCCACCAATCACAGAATGATGACCAATTACAGTATCTCCACCCAAAATAGTTGCTCCAGAATAAATTGTTACATGATCTTCAATGCTCGGATGACGTTTCTTTTGTATTTCGCGGCTGTCGACACTCAAAGCACCGAGGGTAACCCCCTGATATAATTTTACGTGTTCACCAATAACGGTTGTCTCGCCAATTACAACCGCACTAGCATGGTCAATAAAAAATGATGCTCCAATGCGTGCACCAGGATGTATATCAATCCCTGTTGTGCTATGCATAATTTCTGTCATCATGCGTGGCATCAATGGAACATCCAGTTTCCAGAGTTCATGAGCAAAACGATAGGTAAAAAGTGCTTCAATTACCGGATAGGCAAGGATCACCTCTTCCTGCGATCCAGCAGCAGGATCGCCAGCATAACTTGCCTCGATATCAGTATCGAGAATCTCGCGTATATGGGGTAGTGTAGCAAGGGCAGCATGTGCTAAGTTGCTCGCCTCTTCTGTACAATGCTTGTATAGTTCCCCATACAGATGGCAATATTGATTGTTATCAGGCATGAGGGTAATTTTTTTCTTCCGCTCTTTGAATACCAGGGATTTTGTTATCTCTCTTTGCAGGAGAGAATAGAGCTTCTGCAAGAGTCTTTTTCTGCAATTTCCCTTCTTCCAGCCCCTGATATAAAAATCGGGAAAGAGTAATTTGCGTATCATACAGAGAATGGCAAAGACATCCGGCTTTGATGGCAGGTGATCGCCGCAGAGTCGATTGATGGCCTTATCGTTTTTATATGATTGATTCAGGCGGAGTATTAGCTGTGTGAGGTCTTTCATTGATACATCTCCATGTTTCTTTTTCGTGAAACTGTCATACTATAAACTATGGACTATTCAAAACTTATGTGGCAGGAGCTTGAAGAGGAAATGCTCTCCCAGAACCCAATTTTCTCGCTTTATAAGACAAAAAGGCGCAACCCCCGTGGTGACATCGCTGATTTTTATCATTTACAATCCCCAGACTGGGTAACAGTATTGGCAGCACTGACACAGGAAGGGGAAGAATCCCTACTTGCTGTTGTGCAACACCGACACGGCAGTAAGAATGTCAGTCTTGAATTCCCTGCTGGCATTATCGAGCATGGCGAAAGCGTTGAAGAGGCAGCAGGACGTGAGCTCATGGAAGAATGTTCCTACAAGGCCAGCAAACTTACCTGCATTGGCAGTAGCTATTCCAATCCGGCCATATTAAACAACCGCATGCACATAGTTCTTGCTGAAGGTCTCCAGGCCATCGAAGAACAGGAAGGCGATCCGGGGGAATTCCTGTTACGCACATCCATAAAACTAGATGATCTGCGTGAGGGACGGTTTCCAGAACATTTTACCCATGCCCTCATGTTTACTGCACTTACGTTTTACTGGGTATGGGAACGAAAAAATAGAAGCCCAAAAGCATTGTAAAGACAGAGCCAGAGGTCGCAAGAACAGGGAAGAGGCGCCGACCGGATTCGAACCGGTGAATAAGGATTTTGCAGACCCTTCCCTTAGCCACTTGGGTACGGCGCCCTGAATTGTCATTACAGTATAATCAATTTTTCTTTTCTTGTCCTCCCATAATCTGCGAATCAGAAAAGAATAAGGCAATTTCTCGTTCTGCCCCATCCGGCGAATCTGATGCATGGATAATATTTTCTGTTGTTGTTATAGCATAATCACCGCGTATGGTTCCCGGAAGAGCATCCTCTACGCGGGTAGCACCACAGAGTCGGCGTATGGTAGCAATAACGTCCTGTCCGCCCATAACAAACAGCAATGACGGAGCCGAACAAATATACGCGCATAATTCGGGATAGAAAGGTTTATCCAGATGCTCTTGATAATGTTGATCTGCTAGTTTCTTGTCGAACTGTATGCAGGAACTTGCCAAAATCCGAATTCCCTTCCGTTCAAAGCGAGACATGATATCGCCAACAATACCACGTTCTGCTACACCAGGTTTAATAATAACTAATGTTTTTTCAAAGTTCATCTTGTCTATCTCTTTTTATGACCCTATGATACCATAGTAGCAGACATGAAGCAAGCAGAACTCCATACTACAGCACTCTTTGCAGACTTCTATGCTTTGACAATGATGCAGGCCTACTATCTCAATGGCGTGCACGAGAATCCCGTTGTTTTTGATATGTTCTTTCGACGACAGCCCTTTCATGGCGGCTTCTCAATATTTGCCGGCTTAGATGAGGTTCTCAAACAGCTGGAAGTACTTTCTTTTTCTGATGATGACCTTGCCTACCTTGAGGGGCTCGGTTTATTTCATCAGACCTTTTTGGATTATCTTCGTTCATTCTCATTTCGGGGGAGTGTATACGCAATGCCGGAAGGGAACATTTGTTTTCCCTACGAATCCTTGCTCTCTGTCCACGGAGGCATAGCTGAGGTCCAATTGATTGAGGGGCTGATACTAAACACTATTAATTACCAAACACTCGTGGCAACGAAGACAGCTCGTATATATCATGCAAGCGGGCAGGGAGATGTTATGGAATTTGGTCTGCGTCGCGCACATGGACGGAATGGCGCCCTGAGTGCCAGCCGAGCTGCATATATTGGCGGTGCCATGGCAAGCTCCAATACCGCAGCAGGAAAACACTATGGCATTCCCATTCGCGGCACTATGGCACATTCCTGGGTTATGGCCAGTGCAAGCGAAGAAGAGGCCTTTACACGCTATGCAGAGCTATATCCCAACAGTTCCTCCTTCCTTCTTGATACATACAACACACTTACAAGTGGTCTTCAAAATGCCATCAAGGTAGGGAAAAAATTACAAAAACAGGGCCAGTCATTTAGCGTGCGGCTCGATTCAGGGGACATTGAATATCTCAGCAAGCAGGTGCGTGCAGCTCTTGATGCTGAAGGATTAGATGATGCGCGGATCATTGTATCGAATGAGCTGAACGAATACATTATTCAGCAGTTGGTTGCAAGTAATTGCCCAGTTGATGTTTGGGGAGTTGGCAGTGCCATGGTCTGTGCACCACAGGATGCCATGTTCAGTGGGGTATATAAGTTGGTGGCAAAGGAGACAAATGGAAAGATGCAACCCACCATGAAGCAATCTGATGATCCTCTAAAAGCCAGCATGCCAGGCATCAAGCAAGTCTATCGACTGTATTCACATGATGGAATGGCTATGGCAGATTTTGTTACCCTATCCGATGAAGAAGTAAGAGAGGGAGAATCCTACGTGCTCTATCATCCATCAGGGGACCGAAGACATTTTAGGATAAAAAATATCGCGAAGGCAGTTCCACTCCTATCTCCGGTTATGGTGGATGGGAAAACATTAGAACCACGCCAAAGTCTTCCGGAGATGCGTAGGACCATGCAACAGAGCATGCAAGTTCTCGATCCTACCCACAAGCGTATTCTCAATCCCCATATCTACAAGGTAGCAATTTCAGAGCAGCTACGCAAACAAAAACTCACACTTATGGATGTGGAGTAGCACGAAGGATGGTAATATGAGTTGGTTTGCAACACTTTTTGGTGGAACCATAGGATTTCTCCTTGGTGGACCCCTTGGTGCTCTTGCAGGAGTAGCCCTAGGACGCATGTTTTCTCGTGATGCACAGCGTACTTCTAGCGAGGAGACTGATTGGTTCCATTCAGATATGGAACGCATGCAGGCAACCTACTTTGTTTCCCTCTTTACCCTGCTGGGTAAGATAGCAAAGGCAGATGGCATTATCCAGAAAGAAGAGGGGCGGGCGCTCCTTGCCTTTCTTGATGAAATGAGATTACAGGGAAAACTGCGGCAGTTTGCCATCAATCTCTTTAACCACGCAAAGGAATCGCAGTATTCTGTTCAGGAGCTCGCCCAGCAATTCCGTGCAGTGAGTGGTCAAAATCGTGATCTTCGCAGATCAATGGTAGACATGTTGTATCGCCTTGCTATGAGTGATGGCAAATTACATCCAAAAGAGGAAGAAATTATTTCTATTGTCGTCATCATTCTAGGCATTGGAGATAATGATGTAGAGCATATCCGCAAGAAATACGGAGCAGACGCGAATAAGTCCTACCACATATTAGAAGTGTCCCCGAATGCAAGCAATGATGAGGTACGGAGCTCGTACAGGCGTCTTGCAAAGGAATACCATCCTGATTATGCCCTTGCCCGGGGCATGCCTGATGAATTTATTACCTTTGCAAACCAACGTTTCCGTGAGGTGCAAGAGGCCTGGGATGCAGTACGAAAGGAGCGCGGTATATCCTAGCGATCGAGGAGAAGCTCGCAGGCACCAATGGGACGGATGTTGATATCTGTTATACAATCTGATCCGAAGCAATTCTGCATGTACTGACGATAGCTCTTGAAGGATGCATTCGGAATCATTGCAAGGACAGATCCGGTAAAACCACCGCCATGCACCCTACATGCAGCGCAGATGTTTTCTCTTTTGAAAAAATATTGACTATAGCTTTGTATGAGGGCAATATCTTGTCTGAGTGAATCCTCAAGAATAACATTCTGTAAGAGTTTCCATGATGAATCTCCCGATGCAGCAATAATGGAACAGATTTCGTGTTCATTGCCATCTTCCAATGCTCGAGAAAGACGCTCAACCCGTTCATTTTCTGCAAAGAAATGTATCGCACGCATAATTGCCCGATCGGATAGGTCTCTACGCAGTCTTCGCATCTGTTGATAAAAATCAGATACATCTACATGGCGCAAAGATGCTTGCGAAAAATAATTGCTCACGGCCTGCATCTCCGCTGGTATTGCGGCGTATTCTGCATCTAGGTTTTCGTGTCCACCCCTGCTATACACTATGACTGGACGCAGTGATGGCATAGGAAACGATGGCTGTATGGCTGGTCGTTTTTCCTCTGCAAAATCAATAGCGATGATGCCGCCATGTGTACAGGATAATTGGTCCATGAGACCGCAGGGTTTGTTATTTTCGTGTTCTGCCTCCTGTGCAATAACTGCCTTTTCGAGCAAACTATCTGTTGTGCTCTGTTCTTGGCTCGGACCCTTGGTGGAGAATGCAATCAGTATTTCTATGATGAGCATGCAGAATGCAGCTGAGGAGCTCAGTCCCTTGCCAATGGGTATTTCACTGTCCAGCCATATTTTAACTGGACTTATTGTATATCCAGCCCGAGTCAACTGGATGAGAATTGATTTTATCAGGAAGGCGCTATTTTTGCTCCTTCCTGGGAGCTCTCTATTGAGAGGTATCTGTAGGGTAGAATTCAGAGTATGAACGGTAATCGCATTATATGTTTGTCCAGTTGCAGCTGCAATAATATCCAGATTAATGCTGGCGGCCAAAACCTTTCCATGATTATGGTCGGTGTGGTTTCCGATAATTTCTATCCTACCAGGAACACTGAAATAGCGGGCATCAGGCGATGCATTCGCTCTGAGAGCATCCCAGCGCTGCTGGGCCTTCTCTGCATCCGGGTAACAAACAATGAGATCCTTCAATGGAATTGCGTTCTTGTTCACTGTTCTTTTTTTGTTTCTCCTTCTTCTGCTTCTTCTTCTTCTTGTATGCTTGCGAGTAATTTTTCTGAGAGTGTTTTGGGCCAGCGAGGCAGGGACTCGGTTTCGTAACGTTGGATTATTGCTTGAAACATGGACTTTGCCGTCTCTTTCCGATCAGATGTGTAGTATATAAAGGCGATTTCATATTCTACCTGAACAGTTTCTGCTGGATCATCAGGGAAACGTTCCAGATAGGTTTCATAGTAGTGGAGTGCTTGGTTCCAACGTGACATGCTGAGCTGCGATTGCCCGTTTTTTAGGATAACAGAGGGAGGCATGTCCGATGGTATCTCTGGCAGACTGACACATGCGGCAATAGGCAAGAAAATAATAAGCAGAACAGATATTCGAAGACAGCCCTTCATGGTGGTAATTATATAATCAAAGTCCCTCTTTGTCCAGCATGTTGATAATGAAATATTTGCAACAATAACCTTGACGATCGTCTATTCTTTGTCCATAATGTATATGGAGGCTGGGTTATGAAATTATTTCGCAGTGTTATTGTAGTTTTCGGAATTATTTGTTTGTCGATGAGTGTTGTTGGCTGCTTTTTCTCTTCGCCCATGCAAGAAGGCATGGAGGGGAGATGGGCTAAAACTATGGAGGGGAGATGGGCTGGAACTATAGATGGTGGAGGCAGGATGACGATGGAAATCGTTTCTCTGACCGACAGTACGGCGAGCATAAAATTTCTAGCGAATTTCGGTAGTTTTAGTGTGGAACCAAAGAGACCTATTGTTTACTATTTTTTAAGCAATAACTTGGTTTTCACGAAGGACGTGACAAGATTTGACTTGACCTATTATCCAGATTCGATATCAGGTACAGTACAATTAACAAGCGGAAGCAATAAGATGGCTATACGGCTTACGAGGTTGTAATACAGAGCAGAACCATGGCTAAAAATCAGAATAAAACAGTCGCGAATGATGTGCCTGTCTGTGAATTTTTAGATACAATCGAAGATCTTCAGTGTCGGGAGGACTGCTATGCTCTTATGAACATGATGCAGGAGATAAGCACTGAAGCCCCAAAGATGTGGGGCAGTAGCATAGTCGGCTTCGGAACCTATCACTATAAATATGCCTCTGGTAGAGAGGGTGATTTTCTGAGGATTGGCTTTGCCCCACGCAAGCGTAACATCAGCATATACCTTATGTCTGGCTTTGATCCCCATCAGGATCTCATGAGCAAACTCGGGACATATAAAACAGGGGTGGCATGCTTGTATATTAAAAAACTGAGCGACATTGACACTACAGTGCTCAGAGAGCTTATTAAAAAATCTTTAGTGTGGTTAAAGGAATACTACGGCAACTGATGTGTTCTAGTTTATTACATTGAATAACATAATAACGGCTAAAATTATAAAAAATGTGGCGAGGTTATATGTCTAAGACGGCTAAATGTGCAGCAATACTATTGGTATTTCTTTTTTTCGGAGTTATTTTTTCTTGTATTCACAATTCTATTGATTTACTGATCAACACGAATTCGCTGTCGGTAAAAACAAGGGTTGTTGAGAATAATACTCTTACGGTAGATTGGGAGAGACCATCCGACAAACTCATTCAATCCTATGTTCTCGAAATTACAGACAGCATAACACATACAACCATCACACGGGCTATAGCTGAAACTGAAACATCGTATCGGATTGCCCTGCCAGTGGGTCATTATACGGTAAAGGTAAGCATCAAGACTGCAGATGGCACAATAAGCTCTCAGAGCACTGCGCCAATTGATAGTAAGATAAAAACAGGCGCTACACAGCCCGCGCCTCCGACTGACCTCAAAGTAGAGAACCTGGGTGGCAACGCTGCTGGAGTAGAACTGAGCTGGACTGCCCCTAATGCAGGAAAAGACAGTACGGGGCAGGCACTAGGGATGAAGGAATATATTGTATATTGGGCGGAAGGAAGTTCTGTAGATGCAACGAGTACCCAGAAACAAACGCTAAAAGCTACTGCTCAGCAAACAGAGCGTATTGCAGTAACTGGGCTTAGCTTGGACGACAAATATTCCTTTATAGTTCTTGCGGTAAACACAGCAAACCTGCAGAGTATTCCCAGCGATGTAATAACGACGACGATATCCCAGGCAACCAAGCCAGGGGCTCCGGGAAATGTGCAGGCAACAGACAAGAAAGCCGCTGATAGTTTTAGGAATGTTGCCCTAACCTGGGATGCACCTACACAAACAGGCACGAAGGCAAATGGAACTCCGTCAAACATTAAGGAATACATAGTATATTGGGCCGAGGGCGACAGTGTTAGTGCAAACAGCTCCTACCAGAAAACAACTACAGACAGAAGCTATACCGTTCCCTTCCTTGAGCAACGAACACAGTATTCATTCATTGTGGTAGCTGTCAATGAGGCCGGTGTACAGGGTCCAGCCAGCGACGCAAAAACTATGGCAGCATGGGCATCAGATGCTCCAGATGCTCCGACTAATCTTAGTGTATCGGAGGGGGCGGCAACGGGAGATACGAGGAGTATAACATTAAAGTGGATTGCCCCACGAAATGCCGGAAAAAACAATGCGCAGCTCGCAAACATTGCAAAGTATATTGTATATTGGGCAGAGGGTGATATCGTGAGCACAGATAGCACGAACACAAAAACAGTAAGCCTGAATATCCAGGGCACAGTCATTACAAATGCTTCCATTACCACATTGAAATGGGGTACAAAGTATTCTTTTATTGTAGTAAGCGTTAATGACATTGGAAAAAAGAGTATTCCGAGTTCAGTGATGATATTGAAGGGCATGGAGAAGGGTGCTCCGGGAATTCCAACAAATGTGGAAGTAAGGGAGGAGAGTAGCGCTACTGACGGAACCCGTACTATTGAGCTGGGTTGGACAGAGCCAGGCGACAAAGGGAAGAATGCTGATGGAACTGCCTCCAGCATTAAGCAGTACAGCGTATATTGGGCAGAGGGCGAGAGCGTAACTACAAGTAGCACAAGTAAACGAACAATAGATGCAAAAACAAATGGACAAACAGTGGACAGTACAGCTGCCATTACTGGCCTAGCATGGGATAAAAAATATTCCTTTATTGTTGTAGCAATCAACGATGCCGACAAGCAGAGTAAGCCCAGTAGCGTCAAAACAATCCCCGCATCCACAGCAGGAGCTCCTGCTATTCCGCTCAATGTGCTGGCAAAAAATAAAATTGCAGATGGGGGAGGACGAAATATAGTATTGTCTTGGGATCAATCTGCCACTCCGGGGACGGACGCTAATAACGTTGCATCTACGATTGAACGCTACATTGTCTATGGAGCAGAAGGGGACTTGGTTGATGCAGATACGCGGGAAGTGCAGTTTGCTGTTGATGCAAAGGGAATAACCAAAACAAGTCTAGAGATTATTATCAGCAATTTTGGTAGCGAAACACAAACTCTGAATTGGACAAAACGCTATTCATTTATCGTTCTAGCAGTCAATGCAGCGGACAAGCGGAGTATTCCCAGTGCTATACTAACTGTAGAGCCCTCTCAGGAAACAGTGCCGGGTGTTGCGACCGGTTTATCAGGAACAAACGTTGAAGCGAATGATAAAAAACGAAATGTAAGACTCAATTGGACGGCACCGGCGGATAAGGGGAAAAACGCAGATGGAACTGCGTCAAAGATTAAAGAATACATAGTATATTGGGCCGAGGGCGAGCGCGTAGATACAAGCAGCACAAGTAAACTAACAATAGATGCAAAAACAAATGGACAAATAGTGGACAGCATGGCGACCATTACTGACCTAGCATGGGATAAGAAATATTCCTTTATTGTTGTAGCACTGAATCAAGTCGATGCTACCGGGGCTGCCAGTGCGGTGTACAGCATTGATCAGTCAAATGTAAAAGCTCCAGCTAAAATAACACTTGATGTAAGCGATGCCACTGTTTCTCCTGCTGATCGGAGTATACGATTACAATGGCTAGTTCCATCCAAAGGAAAACAAGCAGATGGAACAACAGATGCAACGAAAATTACATACAATATATACGTGCAGGAGGGAAACACTGTAAATATTGGACGAGTTGGACCAACGAAGGTGGACCCAGCCACTCAGAAACTAACAGAGGTAACGGGAGAACAAATTACCGTTCAACTGACTGATGCGGCGACCATTGTCTGGGATAAACAGTATTCAATTATTATTACTGCAGTAAATGAATATCATGTAGAAGGTGAGCCCAGCGAAATCAAGACTGTTAATGCGAATCCATAGCTCTAGCTCACTGACTGTATAAAAAAAATAACACTTGACTTTCCTCTACGTATTTACCATAATACTGCTGTTGACGAAGGAAATTATTATATGAAAAAAACAGGTGCTATTATATCCTTATTGTTGGGATCATTTTTGTTTGCATGTACCCACGGTTCGATAGATGGATTGACCAATACAAATACTCTATCAGTAAGGGCAAGTATATCTGGTAATATCTTAGCGCTGTCTTGGGACAAAACCAATGATGTTCAGTCCTACGTAATAGAAATTAAGAACACAGATACAAACAAAGTAATCTTGCGTACTGTCTTACCAACTCAGAAGGAGTACAGCGAGGCATTGCCCGAAGGAAATTATCAGGTACAGGTTCTCGTTAAAAAAATGACCGGCGAAGAGAGCGAACCAAGCATCTTTCCGATTACCCAGAAGATTCAAACACAGGCAACCAGACCTTCTCAACCGAGCACCCTAACATCAACAAATGAAAATATTGCCACACCTACCCGGGACATAAGACTCAGCTGGACAGCAGCAGCTGCCGGAAAAAAAGCAGATGGGGGATCATCTGCCATTAAGGAATACATTGTATATTGGAATGAGGGTTCAACCGTAGACACAAAAAGTCTTCAAACACAAAAGGTAGTGGCAAAGCAAGGAGTAGTTCCCACGACAATAACTTTGCAACCATTGCAAGCATTTGCTGTGGCTAAAACATATTCATTTATCGTTGTAGCAGTAAACGAGGCGGGCTTGTACAGTCTTCCCAGCAGCATAAACACAGTAATGCCAATTACCACACCGGGTGCACCGACCGCTTTAAGTTCAAAAGATGTAGAGGATGAGGATAAAAGCCGGACCATAGTTCTGTCTTGGAAAGCACCCACAAATGCAGGAAAGAATAACGACGGCAGCGATTCAAATATCAAAGAATATCGTGTGTATTGGGCAGAGGGAGAAACAGTAAGCCAGCAATCACATACTCAACGAATAACTGCGAAGACGAAGAATGTCGTGAATACGACCTACACACTTGCTACTACAGAGACGGCAGGTATTTTTTGGGACAAGAAATATACCTTTTTCGTCATTGCGGTGAATGATGCCGATCGGGAGAGTTCCCAAAGTAGCGACAAAATAATAGCAGCAAGCCAAGTAACAGCTCCTGGCAGTCCCACTAATGTAAAGGTCAATACTACCGGGCTCGATGTAGCTATTACATGGGCTGCACCAACCCAGACAGGAACAGATCCTTCCGGAACAGCAGTAGCGGCAGGAGATCTACAGTACATAGTTCATTACCGGAAAACTGGTGAAACAGCTTGGCAAAAACGCACAGCAGTTACAGCACTGACAGATACCGTTACAGTGGAGGTCAAGAAGTCCTATCAGTTTGCAGTCTTAGCAAAAACACCGCAGGGCATGGAAGGCAGTCTGACTGCCCCTGTTGAACAGGCAGCGCTTACACCGTCCGTCCTTGGTACAACTGCCACAGTGGACCTTAGTAGCAAATCAATTGAAAGATTTAAGGTTGCTGTCGACAATGCTGGAAAAACCATTGGTTTCATACAGGAAGCTGGTAACCTGCATCTCATAGATCTGAGTAACGATAGCACTATGGACATCAGTACAGCACCATATCCGCTGGCTAACTTAAACACTGACATGGAGGCAGTAATAGGAGGCAAGTTTCCTATGATGAAAGGAGTGATAGTAAATCCAACTACGAAGCAAATATATGTTCTTGGAGAAACGGAACAAGCTGCGCATGATTATGTAGGTAGATTATTGCGCGTCATACCAAAAAAGACCGCGAGCGATGACAGCCCCTGGGATCTTGAAATGATGCCACTTTCTGCAATCAAGGCGGCAACCCTTACAACACATGGCCAAATTAATGATTTTGCCTTCGGCAAGGAAGATAATACACTGTATGTCAGCATAACGTCGCGTACTGCTACTTCGTTGGCAGGGAAGATTGCATGGGTACCGGGAACAATTAACAACGGAACTAGCATTACAACGACCTATGCAAACATGCGAAACACTCTGTTCGTAACCGGTTCCTCCTTGACCGCTACACCACGTACAACTGCTCCCGTTGAGACGCTCTCCTATGTATATTTTAATGGAAAGGGATATATTTCCGGAATTAATACCTGTTCTCCCGGATTTTCTATTGCGACTCAGGAAGTAACCAAGGCGACAAGCGATCTCTCTCTGACTCAGGCCTTTAATCTCGTTGCACAAACACCACTTGGCGTATTCCATAACAGTGATTCAACAGGAAAGGTCTATCTGTTTTCTGTAAATACACGCAATTTTGACCAAAAACTTGAAAAGATTGATCAGCAATATATAGATGGAACGGCTACAAAAATAGGAATTCTGTCCCCTGCAGCGGGCTATGACATATCCTCCGGAGGCAGTGCCGAACTTGCAGCTCCCTATGGGAAGGGCAAATTATTGGTAGGAAAAGACAGTAACTTAAAAGTTATTGATATGTAGCAATGTCGATATTCATGAGGTTCTGCCTCGTTCTGCTCTGTTCCTTGTTTGTTTTCGTACATGCAGAGCAGGACAGCAGGGCTGAGATGTTAGATTATTCTGGCACAGAGCGTGATATATGGATAGATTATTCTGAAGACTATTTCAGACCGCTTATTTCGGTACCCCTTCCGATTGTTAACGATCTTTCCCCTAGGGAAATGACGGTAGATCTGCGTCCAAATCTGAATTTGTATCTGGTATTTCGGGATGGTAGCGTAGCCAATACTGCCCTGGATGTAAACTATCGATTTAGCGATGATCGTATGTCGATACAACCCACCTTCCCATTAGGGAGGGATTCTTCCTATGTAGTACGTTGGAAACTCTCTGAAGATACTAATTTCTCGATGCGCTTCCGAACGCTTAGCATGATACCAACTGAGGAACCACTGGCGCGCTTGCAAAATTTTTATCCGCTTACAGAGCTCATCCCCGAGAATACGCTCTTATTCTATGCTCACTTTGACAGACCGGTGTTATTCTCCAAGCGGAGCATGGAATTTGTTGATATTATGGATGATGAGGGAGTAATAGAGCAGGCATGGACAAGCTATGGCATGCCCAATAGTTCAACTGAAGGCAGAACAGTGTCCTTCATGCTCCATCCCGGGCGTGTAAAGCATAATATAACGATGGGCGATGAATTAGGGATGGTGATGTATGAAGGTAATGAATACAGGGTCGTCATAGAACGGGATGGGTTCCGCGATTCTTATGCTCGGCGCATCCCACAGAATTATGAAAAGCGCTATCGTGCAGGCCCAGTCGATACCGACCTGCCGCGTTTCTTGCAAACAGAAAGCGAAAAATACATCCCCAGGGCAGGCACAGAAGAAGCAGTTATTTTGTTTTTTTCCGAAGCAATGGACTACGGGAGCATGCAACATGCAATACACATCCGCGATAGCCAAGGGCAGGAAATGGCAGTAGAAGTATCACATTATCGGGGAGATAGTAGCTGGCAATATCGTCCTGCCCAAGCATGGGTGGCGGATACAAGATACCGGGTTGAGATAACTGAGGATGTACGCGATCTTGCCCATAACAGCGTACGGAATCCCTTTGAAATGCCAGCTGACTATGTAAGAAATGTTGAATCCATATATTGGGACTTCGTTCCTGCTAAGAAATAATATCTGAAAGGCCATCTGCAAGAACACTGCCGCCAGAACCCAGTGAAAGACTCGGAATGTTTCATAATTTCTTTGTAAATCATGTTACATTTTTCTTTAGCTTACTCTATACTGTCCCTATGTCTAATACTACACAACCTCGCATGTATCTTCTTCTTGGTCTGCTTGTCAGCATGTTGGGCTTTTTCTTCTTTTGTGTTCTTGATGCTGAGGTTAAATTTGTTGGACAATGGTATTCATCAATAACAATCAGTTTCCTCATACGCGTATCTGCATCAGTTCAGATGATGGCGATGGCGTTTTATCGTTGTTTTCGTCAGAAATCATTCAAAGCAATACGGATAATACATCCCGCATCGCAGGTAATTCGCGGTGGCATGATATTTTGTATTACCTATCTCTTTACGAAGGCCTTCATCCTCCTACCCCTTGGAAACACCTATACAGTTATCTTTACCCTGCCTCTCTGTAGTGCTGTTATAGGAGCCATATTCTTCCGAGAACATATTTCGCGCTTTACTTGGTTTGCAATTATCCTCGGTTTTATTGGTGTTCTTATTATCGTTCGTCCGAGTTCTGGTGGTTTCCCCATAGGATATGTGTACGCAGCACTTGGAGTATTACTGGAAGCGCCAATGTTCCTGATGATTCGGCGCTATCATAAAAATGACCATCCCATTTCAATAATCATGTATCCCTCGATTTTTGCAACGCTGGGCTATGTCGTACTCCACAGCATTGTGGGATGGGAAGGACTGGCCATGGTTCAACCGCGACATTATCTCCTCTTTGCGAGCATGGGAACGATGAATCTCCTTGCACAATATTGTATTACCTCGTCTCTCAAACGTCTGCCAACCAGCGTCAGTCTGAGTATGCAGTATACGCAGATTGTCTGGGGGATACTCTTTGACATTGTGTTCTTTCAGAATAACAATTTTACCCTTCCCTATTTTATTGGTTCGGCCATTGTTATCTGTAGTAGCTATATTGTCGGTCGGTCACATGCAGGGAGTAAGACCTAGGGCTCGCTGGCTAGCCGCCTGTCCGCTTAGGATGACCAATCTTCATCTAGACGAAGTATCATGCAGCGGGTTGCGCCACCACCCTTTATAAATTCGCTGACAGGACATTCTATTACTTCGAAACCAAGTCCCTCCAGACGATTGCGCAATGCCGGACTGATGCGATTTATGATGATGCAATGGGCAATGTTAACCGCATTGCAGACGAAATTTGTCGCGTCCTCATGCGATATCTCTATGCGATGTTCTTCAGAAACATGATGTCTAATCAGCTCCTGCGATTGAGGAGAAAAGGCCTCTGGGTAATACATAATGTAGGAATCGGGGAGGGGACAGAGACAGGTATCAAGATGATAAAATGATGGATTTACCAGCTCAAGTGCAATACACTCGCGCTTCCAGATAGATTCAATCTCGTCTTGTATTGCCATGTCAGAACGGATTCCATAGCCGAGCCATATGCATCTTCGATCAGAATCAGGCAGGGCATCACCACAGCCCTCAAAATAACAGCTCTCAGGCGGATGATGAATGCTTTTAACCCTGTCTCTGAGCCATGAATAGAAATATGGCTCTTCGCCTTGCCGTTCTGTCGGACGAAATCTGCTTGTCATGGCTATGCCGTTCAGGACGAGCCCCGCATTTGCAGTAAAAACCATATCTGGCAGGCCATCTACGGGATCTATGCAATGTACCTCTGCACGTGTGGCAATGGTCTGATAGAGCCGTTCCCATTGTTCATTGCCTCTAGAGATACGGTTGCTCCCAGATTATCCTGCATCCATGGATTAATAATATAATCGACAGCATAATAATCGGGTTTACACATTAGAATTTCGTGTTTCTTTTCCATTTTCTCCCATCCTCTCTGTATATGGTGTTTGGTTGTCACGCAGGCAATACGCTGTCTAGTGCTGTAACAATCATATCTATCTGATCCCTGTTAATAACCAGGGGAGGGGTAATGCGTATTACCTGTTCATGTGTTTCTTTGCAGAGCAAGCCATGCTGCGATAATTTCTCGCAGAAATTGCGTGCACTACCTGCTTCGGGGTGGACCTCAATGCCAATCATGAGTCCCTTGCCACGAATGTCGCGAATTGCAGGGGAGGAAAGCTGTCCCAACTGCTCCATCATATATCCGCCCATCTGTTCTGCCTGTTCAATGATGCCCTCTTCCTGCAGTACCTGTAGGGTACTACGGGCTATTGCAGAAGCCAAAGGATTGCCAGCGAAGGTATTGCCGTGTTCGCCCGGTTTCAATAACGATAGCACATCATGGCTACCGAGAACTGCAGAAATAGGGTAGAGCCCGCCGGACAGTGATTTCCCGATGATGTTTAGATCGGCTTTTACATTGTCATGTTCTGCTGCAAACCATCGTCCGGTACGTCCGAGACCTGTTTGTACTTCATCGCTTAGTAGTAATATCTGTTTTCGCGTGCAAATTTCCCGCACAGCAGCGAGATATCCACTCGGTGGCATAATGATGCCGGCCTCGCCCTGTATGGGCTCTACAAGAAAGGCGGCTGTGTTCTTGTTGATGGCCTGTTCCAGTGCTTGGCTCTTTCCAAAGGGTATATTTACAAAACCCGGAGTAAAAGGACCAAAGCTACTGCGGTAGAGTGCATTACTACTCATGCTGATCATCGTTATGCTTCTGCCGTGGAAATTATTGTCACATACAATAATCTCCGCCTTATCCATGGGAATTCCTCGTGTTTCGTGAGCCCATTTGCGAACAACCTTGATGGCGCTTTCCACCGCCTCGCCGCCGCTGTTCATGGGCAACATCATTTGATAGCCGCTTAGTTCACAGAGCTCTTGAGTGAGCAGGGCAAAATTTTGATTTCTGAACGCACGAGATATCATACTGAGTTTCCGGGCCTGCTTGACCATGGCCTTTATAATTTTGGGATGGGAATGTCCAAGATTGACCGAAGAATATGCAGCAAGGCAGTCAAGATAGCGATTGCCATCACTGTCCCAAACCCAGACACCACGTCCCCGTTCAATATAAATGTCTAGGGGCTGGTAATAATTCGCCGAATGTTGCTGTTCAAGGGATAAAAGATGGTTTATGGTATTATTTTTCGCTTGTTTTTTTGTTTTCGGTTGCATCCTATCCTATAAAGAAGTATAATATCTAGCATCATTATACCTGCGTTCAAAATATTGTTCAAGGTATATGGAAAGGACAGAAGATTGTTATGAACAAAACAGAGTTAATGCGAAACATCGGTATTAGTGCACACATAGACAGTGGTAAGACAACCCTAACAGAGAGAATATTGTTTTATTGCGAGAAGATCCATGCTATCCATGAAGTTCGTGGAAAAGATGGTGTTGGTGCAACGATGGATTCAATGGAATTGGAGCGGGAGCGTGGTATTACCATTGCATCGGCAGCTACAAATGTAACATGGAAGGACCATTCAATAAATATTATTGATACTCCAGGTCACGTTGATTTTACTATTGAGGTGGAACGAGCTCTCAGGGTATTGGATGGCGCCATCCTCGTCCTCTGCTCGGTTGCTGGCGTACAGTCACAATCCATTACGGTCGACAAACAGCTCAAGCGATACAAGGTACCTCGACTTGCCTTTGTTAATAAATGCGATCGTGTTGGTGCAAATCCCTTTAAGGTAAAGGATCAGTTAGCTGAAAAACTGGGACTCAATCCGGTTATGGTTCAACTACCCATTGGACTGGAAGCGGATCATGTCGGAGTTGTCGACCTTGTAGAAATGAAGGCACATTATTTTGATGGGGCACAGGGCGAGACGGTGCGGATAGAAGAGATACCAGCAAATATGCAGGAACAGGCATTAGAATACCGAGAGTACCTCCTTGACGCTACGAGCATCTATTCTGATGCACTAACAGAGGCAATATTAGAAGAGACGGTAAGCGAGGAACTTATTTGCGATGCACTCCGGACAGGAACATTACAAAACTCCCTATGCCCGGTTTTTGTTGGTTCTGCCTATAAAAACAAAGGCATACAGGACCTCCTGAATGCCATCTTGCGCTATCTGCCCAATCCATCCGATGTGGAAAATGTGGCTCTGGACCTGAGCAACAATGAAAAGGAAATGCCCCTAGTGAGCAGTCCTGATGGACCCACAGTTGCCCTTGCATTCAAATTGGAGGATGGAAACTATGGTCAGTTAACCTACCTCAGACTCTATCAGGGCATCCTCAAGAAGGGACTTACGCTGATAAACAGTCGAACCAATAATAAAACAAAAATTGGTCGTTTGGTGCGCATGCATGCAAATACCATGGAAGACATTAGCGAGGCCATGCCGGGTGACATTGTCGCTTTGTTTGGCATTGATTGTCGCTCGGGGGATACCTTCTGTGGCGACAGCATCAGCTATTCTATGACCTCCATGTATGTTCCAAATCCGGTTATATCATTGGCCATTAGTCCAAAGGACAAAACATCATCAGATAAGCTCAGTAAGGCGCTGGAACGCTTTTCGAAAGAGGATCCAACATTCCAGACTTCGGTCGATCCAGAGTCGCAGGAAACCATTATCAAGGGAATGGGAGAATTACATCTTGAAGTCTATCTCGAGCGAATTCGGAGAGAATACAAGGCAGATGTTATAGCAGGACAGCCGCAGGTTGCCTATCGGGAAACAATTACCAGTCGGACAGAATTCGACTATACACATAAGAAACAAACCGGTGGTGCCGGACAGTTTGGTCGGATAGCAGGATATTTCGAACCACTGGAAGAGAGTGATTACGAGTTTGTAAACAAGATTAAGGGTGGAGTTATTCCGAATGAATATATTGGATCCTGCGACAAGGGCTTTCAGACTGCAGTCCAAAAAGGCACCTTCCTTGGTTATCCTATTATTGGAGTTCGGGCTGTACTGAATGATGGCTCTACCCACCCAGTTGATTCCTCGGATCAGGCATTTCAGGCAGCAGCCCTTGGTGCCTTCCGAAAATTTTATGATGCCATGAAACCCACAGGATTGGAACCACTCATGCGAGTTGGCGTTGAAGGACCGATTGATTTCCAGGGGAACATCTTCGCAAGCATCAATCAGAGGCGCGGAGTTATTGTGAGTACAACAGAAGAAAATAATTTTTCTTATATTGAGGCAGAGGTTCCGCTGAGTGAGATGTTCGGTTATTCTACGGCACTACGTTCGCTAACACAGGGGAGGGCGACATTTAGCATGGAATTCCTACGATATGGAAAGATACCACAAAACACACTTCTTGAGATCAGGGAAGAATTCCTGAAAAAAAGACGAGAGGGAAATTAGAAGGAAATAGGAGGAGCATGATGTTAAAAGAAGAATTGGTTCAAAAAAGTGCGCTTCGTTTACTAGAGCAATCAAGCCATGGTGGATTGAAGCAGGGCGAGCTAGGGATGTTTATCTCCCGACATGGAGTTGGAAAGACGGCCTGTTTAGTCCATATTGCTATTGATGAACTTTTACAAAATAAGCAGGTTATTCACGTTTCGTTTTCTGACAGACCAGATCACATTATTGATTGGTATGAGAATAGTTTTAAGACTCTGGCAGAAGAAAAGCATCTTGATGATGCAATGAAAATCCACGATGAAATTGTTCAGAATCGGGTGCTCATGCATTTTGCAAAGAATAGTGTCCGAGCCGAACGGGTTATATCGACATTGTCGGCAATAATTTTAGATGGACAATTTTCTGCAGATCTCATCATATTCGACGGCTATGATTTTAATGATGGTGATACGAGCTTTATACAAAATCTCCGGAAATTTGTTTTAGAACAAGGAATGAGTGCGTGGTTTAGCGCTACCATACATAATCATGGGACGGAACAAACGGGGGAAGGGGGAATCCCGCAGATGTTGAGCAGTTTTGAACCGCATTTTGATGTTATCTTCTCCCTGTTGCCACAGAATGATCACATTCTTCTTGCTCTGCTAAAAGATAGGGAGCACAAGAAGCTTGAAAAACTCTCGCTGGAATTAGATAGTAAAACACTTCTTATTCGAGCAGCCCAATCCTAGCGTGAGTATAATACACCATGCTGTGGACATGCATCCCGAATGGGGCATGAGCTGCAGTATGGCGATATGGCTACACACTGCGTCTGACCAAATCGGACGAGTATTGAGTTTAATGATATCCAAAGATCTTGGGGCATGAGTCCTTCGAGCTCATGCTCGCTCTCTTCGGGAAGATTGGTTTCTACCCATCCCAAGCGATTTGCAATGCGATGTACATGTATATCAACACAAATTGCAGGGATACCGAAGCAGAGTCCAAGCACGAGGTTTGCTGTTTTTCTGCCAACGCCTGGGAGTTTCAGTAATTCATCGCGGGTATTCGGCACCTTACCATCATACCTGTCTTGTAGTATTCTACATATTTTAGTAATATTCTTTGCCTTCGTACGATAAAATCCTGCAGGTTTGATTGCTGCCTCTATGGCTGTTTGGGATAGCTGCAACATATCCTGTGGATTCTCTGCAAGAGCAAAGAGTTTTTCTGAGGCAAGCTCAGTAATCGCATCCTTTGTACGAAGTGATATGATGGTAGACAGCAAGATAAAAAAAGCCCCCCTATCCACCATATTGCTAACATAGGGATGATTAGTAATCGATGCTGCTATACGACTTAGGGTTTCAGCGGCGTTATTCTGCCTCATCTGCATCCTCCTCGTCTGCATCCGCATCGTCTGCATCCGCATCGTCTGCATCCTCCTCATCTGCATCATCGTCAATTTTTTCGTCTACTGTAGCATGTTCATTCTCGTTTCCGTCATCTTCCACATGGGCTTCGATAGTATTTTCTATCTTGTTCATAGCAACCTGCTCTTCGAGAATTTGAAATATTTTTTCCTCCGCATCTATCTTGCTTATGTTGGAGACTATTGCAATTTCATCAATGAGTAACTGGAGGGCACTGTCATATAGCTTTCGTTCGAAAATAGGAAGCTCCTTAGTGAGCTTTCTGTTGTAGAGTGAATGAACAATGCCAGCTATATTCTGAATGCTTCCCTCCTTTAATTGCGTAAGACTAATTTGGTAACGTTGCTTCCAATCACTGGAAACAGTATCAATGTCCTGTTTCAGAATGCTTAGAGCGCTATCGGCTTCCTTTTTACTAACGATTGCACGCAATCCCAGCTCCTTTGCCCGGTTAACGGGAATTTTAATCGTCATATTATTACTGTCTATGTAGAGAATGTAATAATCAACCTTTTCCCCTTTGAACGTGAGCTTTTCGATAGCGGTAATCTTTCCAATTCCCTGGGAGGGATATACAACATTCTGATTTTTTGCAAACTGTTTTTGCTTCTTCGTTGCTTTCTTCTTTGGTATTTGTTCAGCCATATAGTATAATAGTACAGTAATGGGACATAAAGCAATAGAAAAAAGAATTTCATTTCATCATTTTTTATTTCCTGCCTGTATATTACTAATGTTCGGTATGCTTTTGGTATTTCGCCAAGAAATATCATTCTTTCTACATGATAGCGATCGCTTTGCTAATTGGTTATTATCGCATCGGACATGGGCAGTTCTGTTGTTTATTCTTGCTCAGACATTTCAGGTAGTGGTCTTTGTTATACCTGGGGAGGTGGTGCAAATCGCTGGCGGCTATGTGTTTGGCACATTGATGGCGAGTATTTATTCCTATATTGGCGTACTGCTGGCTGCGAGCATCTGCTTTTATATATCGCAGTTTAGCGGGAAGGGCTTTGTTGCCTTCCTTGTTGGAAGGAAACGCTTTTCTCGCTTTGAATCCATGCTCAGCAACAAGCGTTCCCTCAGTATTTTTTTCCTCTTCTTTCTTATCCCCGGCTTTCCAAAGGATGTGCTGTATTATCTGGGCGGGCTCTCTCGCATCCCCTTTCTGCTCTTTATTACAGCCAGCTCCATTGCACGCCTGCCGGGTATAGTGGGAAGTAGCATTATGGGGTCCCTATTATATCAGCGGAGCTGGCTTGCTCTGATACTATTGGCTGGATTAGCATTGATTTCGGGACTAGTTATTGCCATCTATCA
The DNA here is from genome assembly GCA_964291355.2 of Spirochaetia bacterium. Taxonomy (GTDB): domain Bacteria; phylum Spirochaetota; class Spirochaetia; order WTKD01; family WTKD01. Next base: position 262,357 of record OZ220222.1, read on the forward strand.
CAATCGTCTCAGCTCATGGATCGACCGTCTATTGTCCAAGCATGGATCCGAGAAGGGAGATCGACCTGAGACTGGAGCGGGATGACGGGAGAAAAACCATATCGCTCGACATTGCCTTGCCCGAGAAACGTATATATTTGAAGGGATGAATGTCCAGTGGATTGGGATGCCATCCGCCGACAACTTCAAGATTAATGACATTTATTGATATTGAGTGTGAAAGTGGGATAAGCATAAAATCATCCAGCAATTTCTGCTCTGCCTCAGCGAGTATCTCGTATCGTTCGTCTATTTCCTTGCTTGCTGCCTCTGTAAGCAGGGCATCGAACTCGTCATTATGATAGTTTGCGTTGTTCAGCGAGCTTCCGCCTCGCCATAGATCGAGGAAGGAGAGAGGGTCTGCAAAATCGCCGATCCAACTGTTAATATTTAATGTCCCATGTCCCGTATAAATAATTTCGTAGTAGCGCTCGAGATCGAGGCGAAGTATCTGCACCTCTTTTGTAACATCCTTCCATGCCTCTTGTAATATTTTTGCCGTGTCAATATATGCATCTCCCGGGAGGGGGATCTGTATTTCTGGCAGGAGCTTCTGTGTATTATAGCCCTCCTTTGCAAGAATAGCATATGCTTTCTGTACATCCTGTTTCCATGTTATCGCTGGTTTTGGATAGCCACGGATGGGTGGCACCAGTGATGTAGCGGGCTGTAGCCAAATTTCCGGGCTTCGGAGTTTTTCCCAAGGGATAAGATAGAATAGTGCTTCTCGTATGCGTGGATTGGTCCACGGTTCTGTCTGCAGATTAAAATGCAAATAGGTACTCTCAAAGGCAGGAGAGAGGACCAGATGTTTCTTCCTGTCGAGCTTGAGATAGTCTATTTCCCCACTCATCACCCAATGTATCAGACCCTTTTCTACTTCATCTGTTAAGGTTTCCTTTGATTTTTTTGTCTTGAGGATGATGCGAATTCTGGGGATCTGTACCGCATCTGCATCCCAGTAGAATTCATTCTTTTCTAGGAGGAGCCCCTCTTTTGATTTTTCTACTATCAGGTAGGGGCCGCTGGTGGGGATGTCTTCTACAAGCCAAAAATCTTCCTGGGTTAATAAACTAGGATGTAATACGGCAAAACTTGTATGGCTAATTAGATTGGGAAAATGTGCCGTGCTATGTTTTAGCACAACCTTGAGCTCGGTGTCAGATATCGCCTCTATGCCTACCTGATCTGCGGGAACTTCTCCGTTGCGAAAGGACTCAGCATTGCGTATAACATCAAGAAAGGAGGAGAATGGCGATTCCTTTCCGCGCTTAATAATTTGCAACCAAGTATTCCGAATATGGGTAGCGATAATTTGTTCTCCGTTGCTATACCGTGCGGTGGGACGAATAAAGAAGCTATATGTCTTCTTTTCGTCATCGGTTTTCCATGATGATGCAAGGGCTGGGTCGGCTTTGAGATTGTATTGGGCTTCATAGGAAGTGAGCCCCTCGTACAGCGCGGTAAAAACCTGTGCTTCGCCTTTCATAACAGCACGTAGCGGATTGAGTTCGAAGCGACCTTCATAGTCTGCTAATACTACGAATTCAGCAACATCATCCTCTGTTTCTGCTTCATCAGCAAAGATTGTTGTTTCAAGGAGTAGACAACAAAGTATAGGCAGTAAATATTTCATATTTTATGCTAGCAAAGTTAGCAATGTTTTACAATATCCGTCTTCCTGAATGTTTGTAACTTTATTTTTTGACTGTTACACTGATTGTATGGGTAGAGAACAGAAGCCATATGGGACTGAATACGGTAAGGTAGAGTATAAACATGATATATTACTTCCCTGGCTACAGGACAGTGGCTTTATGCACTGTTATCGACAAATATCAACCCACAGTCTTGTTGACATTATGCGCTGCTACTCACTCTGGCAGGCAGTTGAGCAACTTACGCATCTGCCTGGTGTTGTTTTAGAAGTTGGTCTGTGGCGCGGTGGAACGGCGGCATTATTAACACAACGACTGCGTGGCAGGAAGGAAATTTATCTTGCAGATACCTTTCAGGGCGTTGTAAAGGCAGGCGAGCATGATAACCGCTATCGGGGTGGGGAACATGCGGACACATCCCGGGATATCGTTGAAGCTCTCCTCCATGGGCTGGGGCTTAGCAGCTGGACTATTCTCGAAGGGATCTTCCCTGAGGAGACGGGAGGAGCATTGGACCAAGAGCAGATTTGTTTCTGCCATATTGATGTAGATGTATACCAATCAGCCCGAGACATTAGCAGCTGGGTTTGGGAGCGCATGCCGATAGGAGGTGTCATTATCTATGATGATTATGGCTTTCCCTCTTGCCAAGGAGTGCGGAAATTAGTTGACGAGCTATCCAGCGATACAGACAAACTGTTTATCTACAACCTGAATGGACAGGCGATGCTTGTAAAAACATCTTGACAAAATGCCTGTTTTATTCCACACTATTGTCGGGTGACGAGTGATGTTGCATAGAAGGGTTAATCGTGTTTTTATTCTCTCAGTTCTCGCATTTTTTGTAGGTTGTAGTAGTCTGCCCATCGTGGCACCTATTGATGATCGATTTGCAAACCTGCGTTTACTGCATTCCGATATACAACGTATTGAGGCGATTTCTCCTACCGTAAATGGAAGCTATCCAACAATGATAAATATTATTGAGGGCAGCCGTCCAGTTATTGATCTCTACCGACAAGACCACACCCATGATGTAGTGCTGTCATTTTTTACCGAACTCACCGGTTCAGAAGAAATAACGCTTGCAATCCTGCGTCATGCAGAACGTAAGTCCATCCCAGCCCTGCTATCTTTTTCCCTTGCCTGGGCTGAAAGTAGTTTTAATCCATATGCAATCAATGCCAATGCATCATCCATAGATCGGGGCTTGTTTCAGTTAAATTCCCGTTCATTTTATTGGCTGAGCGATGCTGATTTTTATGATCTGGACATCAACTCCCGCCATGCGCATGATTATCTTGCTGATTGCATGCACAGGAGTTCTTATGATTACAAGATGGCACTGGCAATGTACAATGCGGGGATGTATCGGGTCCTTTTGGGGATGACGCCACTGTCAACGCAGAGATACGTAATAAAAATATCTGCCTACTATGAAGAGCTGCAACAGCGCTACAAACAATACATACTCAGTCATTATCCATCCCATCTTTCATAAGGAACAGAGAGAGGCGGATGCCTGTGCAGTGCCTCTTCCAGATCGCATCAGTAATATCCGCGAAAGTCGGCTGACCGCGAAAGTCGGCTGACCGCGTAATCTAGCTGACCGCGTAATCTAACTCCTTGATTGAATGAACATACTGATGTATCATGTAGCCATGATCATTATTCTCGACAGAGACCATAACATAGCAATAGATGGGGTTATTACCCTGTTAGAAAAAAATAAATTGTCGGTTCACAGATTAGAGACCGAGTCCGAATGCATTCTATCAGTTCAGGAAAAACATACAATCAATGTTGAAGAGATTGAGGGCATTCCAGGTGTCAAACGTGTTGTTCAAGTTCCCACAGAATATAAACTTGTCTCGCGGGAATCGCAAAAAGAAAAGAGCATCGTTGCTGTACGTTCTGTTCGTATTGGTGATGTCGGATTAACCATTATTGCTGGGCCCTGTTCAATAGAGAGTCGTTCGCAGATTTTGGAAATTGCAGAGAAGGTCCGGGATTCCGGAGCTGTTATGCTGCGTGGCGGTGCCTATAAACCGAGGACATCACCCTATTCATTTCAGGGGCTCGGTGTAGAGGGGCTTGCATATCTTAAGGAGGCGGGCGAGGCCTTTGGTCTGCCAGTTGTATCGGAGATTGTATCGCCATCATCTGCGGATGTCATGTGTGAATATGTGGACATGTTCCAGATAGGCGCCCGTAATATGCAGAATTTCGAGCTACTCAAGCTTGTTGCAACAAAGAAAAAACCCATCCTCCTTAAACGGGGCATATCAGCGACCATAGAAGAATCTCTTATGGCAGCAGAATATCTTATGGCACATGGTGCTAGCGATGTTGTTCTCTGTGAACGTGGCATTCGTACCTTTGAAAAATTTACCCGAAACAGTCTTGACATCAATTCCATTCCCGTATTTAAGCAGCAGACCCACCTCCCCATCCTCGTTGATCCGAGCCACGCGACGGGCATCCGAGATATGGTTGCAGCAGTGAGTCTGGCATCCATAGCTGCAGGTGCCGATGGTTTGATTATTGAGGTCCATTCAGATCCCGACAAAGCCCTATCCGATGGTGCGCAATCCCTCTATCCCCAACAGTTTGAAAAATTGATGCGTGATATTGATGTGCTATCTCCTGTGGTTGATCGGGAGGTATTTAGTCTCCACTCGCTATCCGTAGAATCCCTGCGGCATACGTCGGTGGCTGATGATAAGCTGGTTGCATTCCAGGGAGAGCATGGTTCCTTTAGCGAGCAGGCAGTCCGGCGATATTTCCAGAAAAACGATATCCAGGCAATATCTTGTAAGAATTTTCGTGATGTATTTTTTAAGCTCATCGATAACGAGGTGCAATATGCCCTCATTCCCATCGAGAATTCTCTCATGGGTTCGATTCATCAAAACTACGATAATCTGCTTCATTTTCCGGACATTCACATTGTGGGCGAGATATACATACGGATAGAACATTCACTCATCGGTATGCCGGGAACAGAAATAAGCGATATCAGCACTGTTTTTTCTCAACCCCCCGGTCTTGAACAATGCAAAAAATTCCTAGATGAACATCCCGAATGGGATATTCGTCCCTTCCGCGACACAGCGGGATCTGTTATACATGTTGCTGAGCAGGGCAAAAAGGAAAATGTTGCCATTGCTCATCATACAGCAGCTAGCATACATGGAATGACGGTGATTAAACAGGGCATAGAGGATAATCCGCGGAACTATACCCGCTTCCTTGCCCTTAGTAAGCAAAATAACAGCAAGCAGGATATTAACAAGGCGAGCATCGTTTTTTCTACAGCCGACACCCCGGGTTCCTTATTTCATTGTCTTCGCTCAATGGCTGAACGCTCACTTAATATGAAAAAATTAGAGTCCCGACCCATCCATGGTCGTCCATGGCAATACATGTTCTATCTTGATGTCGAGATTCCAGAAAATACGCTGGATGTATTTCATAAGGCAATGGAAGAGTTCCAAACGGGCACAGACACATGCCGCATTCTGGGAATCTATGCTGCCGACTCATTACCCTAATCGGGGCTATTCTGCGACTATGTTCACGAGACGATTGGGAACAACAATAACCTTGCGAATGGTTTTGTCCGCGAGCATTTCCTTGATTTTTTCCTGTTCTAGGGCATCTTTTTCCATCTCTTCCCGTGCTCTGTCACGTTCCATCTGAATTTTTGCCCTGACCTTGCCGTTTATCTGGATAACAATCTCGCAGCTATCATCTAGCAAAAATTCTTCCCGATATTCCGGCCAGGCATGCATTGATATCGGCGACTCATGTCCTAAGTGATTCCAAAGTTCCTCGGCAATATGCGGTGCAAAGGGTGCAATGAGGTGTAGGAAGCCCTCCCAGAGGGAGCGGTATTGTTGTGCATCCTGTGCCATAGCATTGAGGCAGATCATAAGCTGAGATATGGCAGTATTAAATGCCAAATTGTTAATATCATTGCCGACCTTGTGTATGGTCTTATGGAGGATGCGCAAACTGTCCACAGGCGGTTCTGCATCGGAGAGCTCGCCCCGGGCAAGAGTCCAGACTCGATTGAGGAATCGTGATATCCCCACAACACCATGGGTCGACCATGGTTTATCCTGTCTGAGAGGTCCAATGAACATCTCATACATGCGCATGGCGTCGGCGCCGTATGCATCAACTATTTCTTCCGGGTTTACAACATTGCCCAGAGATTTCGACATTTTTTCTCCATCTTCGCCAAGTATCATTCCCTGATTTACCAATCGCGAGAATGGCTCATCAGTATTTACGAGACCAAGATCGTAGAGCACCTTATGCCAAAAGCGGGCATAGAGGAGGTGCAGTACGGCATGTTCAGCACCGCCCACATAGAGGTCGACGGGCATCCAGTAATCAATCTTTTCTTGGGAAGCAAACTCCGTCTTATTGTGAGGGTCGAGGTAGCGCAGATAGTACCAGCAGGAACCTGCCCACTGGGGCATGGTATTGCTTTCGCGCAGAGCAGCAGTGCCATCTGGGAGGGTGGTGTTCATCCAGTCCTGGAGGAGGGCAAGGGGGGATTCCCCAGTGCCAGCAGGGGAGTAGTTTTCGACTTCCGGAAGGAGGAGGGGCAGGGCATCTTCTTCCACCGTGTAGAGCTTGCCATCCTCTCCATGCATAACCGGTATTGGCTCTCCCCAATATCGCTGACGCGAAAAGATCCAATCACGAAGCTTGTACATAACCGTTGCTGCACCAAGCTCCCGTTCTTCCAGCCATTTGATGATGGCTGTCTGGGCATCAGTGCTTTGCATTCCATCGAACTGTCCGCTGTTTATGAGCCGTCCCACACCGGTGTATACATCATCATCAGCCGACCCATCGGCAGTGCCATCGGCTGCCCCATCCGGAGCAATGACCTCCACGATGCTGAGCTGGAATTTTTTCGCAAATTCATTATCCCTCTCGTCATGAGCGGGGACTGCCATAATTGCTCCGCTTCCATAGCTGATTAATACATAGTCGGAGACCCATATGGGTATACTCTGGCCATTTATTGGGTTGAGGGCATAGGAGCCCGTAAAGACCCCTGTTTTTTCCCGCGCCAGATCGGTGCGTTCCAAATCGGACTTTAGGGCACTGGTCTGGCAGTACTCGGTGATGGCTGCTTGCTTTTCTGCTGTAGTCAGAGCTTCTACAAGGGGATGTTCAGGAGCCAAGACCATGTAGGTCGCGCCAAAGAGGGTGTCGGGGCGGGTTGTAAAGACTTCTATGTCATCTCCCGCTTCGGTCTTAAAGACAATCTTCGCCCCCGTACTTCTTCCAATCCAGTTCCGCTGCATTGCCTTTATGGACTCAGGCCAATCGAGCTCGTCCAAGCCCTCAACGAGGCGGTCTGCATAGGCGGTAATGCGTAGCATCCATTGTCGGAGTGGACGGCGGTACACGGGGTGATTTCCCCGCTCCGAGCGTGGTCCCTCTGCTGTGGGGAGGACTTCTTCGTTCGCAAGTACCGTCCCAAGTGCTTCGCAGTACCAGACGGGTATTTCTGCCATATAGGCGAGCCCCTTCTTGTACAGCTGGAGGAAAATCCACTGAGTCCACTTGTAGTAGTCTTCTTGATGGGTGGCGAGTTCTCTGTTCCAATCGTAGGAGAATCCCAGTGATTGTATTTGCTTACGAAATCGCTCAATATTCTTCTCTGTTGTCTTTCGGGGATGTTGTCCCGTCTGTATGGCATAGGTTTCTGCGGGAAGTCCGAAGCTATCAAAGCCCATGGGATGCAATACCTGATATCCATTCATGCGGAGATAGCGACAATAGACATCGGTTGCCGTATATCCTAGGGGATGTCCAACATGGAGTCCCGCAGCCGAAGGATAGGGGAACATGTCTAGGACATATCGCCGTTTCTCGCGTGGTATAGCGGGGTCCTCTGTAACTTGAAAGGTCTTATTGTCCTTCCAGTATTGTTGCCATTTTTTTTCTGTTTCAGTAAAGGGATAGTTCATATAATTCCTACTAGGGGCGGGCTACCAAAGAATAGCCCTGCCTTGAAAGTCGATAAATTCGGGTTTTTCTCTGTTCCAGCTTGTAACTTGCTGGAATATTCCTGCTGCTGATTCTTCGCTCGTGTAGCTTGCTTCCATCCCGCCCATATCTGTTTGTACCCATCCTGGGTGGATGCACATTACGCGAATGCCCCTGCCATGCCAATGTCTTCCAAGTATGCGCGTCATCATGTTGAGTGCTGCCTTACTGGTGCGGTAGGCAGAACGCTCCGCATCAGACCGTGGGGGCTCTTTTTGGAGGGAGTAGTCTGGGATGCCGCCGATGCTGCCGATGGAAGAGGAGACATTTACGATGAGAGGATCCTCCCCAGCAACAAGAAGAGGGTAGAGGGCGAGTGATGTGTTGAGCGGTCCAATGACATTAACGGCAAAGGTCTCTTCCATTGCCTCAGGCGATAGCTCTGCGGCATTTCTGTCCAGTGGACTGATGATGCCCGCGTTGTTAATGAGTATATCAAGCCGGCTGCTCTTTTTTTCTATGCTCTTTCGGAGCTCTTCTAGCATGTCCTTCTCTCGCACATCGGCGATGAGGGGGTAAAAATCCCCTGTCTGTTCCAGCTCTTCCAGTGCAGAATTCTGCTTGTTTCTGATGCTGCCAAAAACGGCATAGCCCTCAGATACAAATTTTCGTGCAAGTGCCAGCCCGATGCCACGGGAGACACCTGTTATACATACATTTCCTTTCATAATTGCCTCGTATTCTCATTGTGGCAGATACGAGCCCCGATGTCCAGCCGTGCATCTTGCGATGGGAAGCATGGGGGTATGTGTTATAATGGTAGAGGAACGGAGGAAGTATGAAGAGTGTTCCAATGCCCCACCGATATGTGTTATAATTATATACAAGGAGATACAATGTCAAAACTAAACGTAGACCAAAAAACAATTCTCGACCTACTATCAGCTAAAAAGGCAGAATTTCTGATTCCTGACTATCAACGACCTTATGCATGGAATGAAGAACAGTGTCAAACTCTTTGGGATGATATTGATTCATTTGCATTCCCAGATAATAACCATGAAAAATTTGATAAAAATGAAGAGTATTTTTTAGGCTCAATCGTTACCTACAAAAATGACCAAAACAAATCTGAGGTTATTGATGGTCAACAACGTCTTACAACACTCATGCTTATCTTACGAGCATTTTATGATAAGTTTGAACACACAAAAGATGAAAATTCAAAAAATATTCGTGGATTGATAGAACAATGTATTTGGAAAACAGATGAATTTGGTAACGTAGTTAAAGCCGAACTCAAAATCGATTCAACAGTAGCTACAGATAATGATAAAGAAGAATTTCTAAGTTTATTACGTACAGGAAAATATGACTCCACCAATAAAAGCCAATATGTAAATAATTATAAATTTTTCCAGAAAGAAATTGATAAGCTTCTGCTTAATCATCCATCTAACTTTCCATATTTACCTGTTCGTATATTGCGAAACTGTATTCTTCTTCCTATTGAAGCAGAATCTCAAAGCACCGCATTTCGTATTTTTTCAACACTAAATGATCGTGGACTCCCACTATCAGATGCAGATATATTTAAGGCACAATTTTATAAACACTACGAGGGACTAAATCAGAAAGATGACTTCATTAGAGATTGGAAAAATCTTGAAGAAATAACAAATTCCATATTTGATGCAAAACATAATACCCCAATGGATGAACTGTTTACTCGTTATATGTATTATCTACGGGCTCAAGAAGGAAATAAAAGTTCAACTACTGAAGCGCTTAGGAAGTTTTATGAACGAGATACATATAAATACCTTAAAGAAACAGATACAATTGAAAACCTCAAGTCATTAGCTTTATTTTGGCAAAGTATTTTTCAACAACAAAAAGATAGTTTCTCTCCCGACATACTCAAAAAACTCTTTATCTTACACTATGCCCCTAATGGTATGTGGCACAACATCACCTCTGTATACTTTTTACACAATAAGAATGCTGAGGGATTATTGGAAGAAAAAGAGTTTGGTATATTTCTAGATAAAATTACTGTATTTATTTTTGCTTATGCAATTACCAATCCTGGAGTCAATGCATTACGTACACCTATATATGATGAAATGGTTAATATTATCGAAAATATAGAAGTAACTTTTTCTAGGTATAAATTCCGTAGTGAGCCAACACACACATCTATCAACAATTTTGTTTTTACTAATCAACGAAATATTACAAGATCAATTATTACATGGTACGCATATACTTTTGACGACCAAACGCTTCTAAAACTAAATGAAAAACTTCATTTAGAACATATTTATTCTGGAAAGAGACAAGACATGGAAGCTGGACTAAAAGATAATACAAAGTTAGAATCACTAGGTAATAAGATATTACTTGAAAGTAGTATTAATATTCGAGCATCAGATTATACTTTTGATGCTAAAAAGAAAATATATACAGGGGAAATATCTCGTGGAAAAAATAAAAAAAGCAGCAAAATTTTTGAAACTACCGACAGTAAAAATGGGCTTCAGAGTCTAAATGAATTTGGAGAACAACAAATACAAGAAAGAGAAAATAAAATTATACAAAAATTCTTGGACTTTCTAAAGAATGAAAATCTACTTGCTAATGAGGATAAAGCACCACTTTAAGTTAACACAAAATAATATATTACTACTGCTAATCTCCCCTCTATAATCAATCCCCCCCATACACTCCCAAACATAAGCTTTTTTTTAAGTTTGTAATGCATTTTCTTAAAAATCCATATATTCTGCTAAATAAATAATAAGATATAATATACATATAAGGAAACTTGTTAATGGCAGAATACAAACACATTGTGTTTGGGTTGATATTTCTAAAATATATTTCTGATAGTTTCAAAGCATTACACGCAAAACTAAAGCCGTAGCGATATGTGTTATAATGGTTTGGCTGTTTTTTCGTCAGATGCAGCAGTTCCAATGCCCCACCGTAGCGATATGTGTTATAATGCGATAGCTGCAGTTGTAGATGGAACGATGGTTCCAATGCCCCACCGTAGCGATATGTGTTATAATTATGGTATTATAGTGTGTGACAAAAAGTCAGTTCCAATGCCCCACCGTAGCGATATGTGTTATAATTTATGTTGGTGTTACTAAGGAGGGGGTGCGTTCCAATGCCCCACCGTAGCGATATGTGTTATAATCAAAACAGTGGCGGGACAAGGACGCAACAGGTTCCAATGCCCCACCGTAGCGATATGTGTTATAATTTATGTTGGTGTTACTAAGGAGGGGGTGCGTTCCAATGCCCCACCGTAGCGATATGTGTTATAATATAAAGTCGATGATCCTCCTACCCTCTGCAGTTCCAATGCCCCACCGTAGCGATATGTGTTATAATATATGATAGAGTGGGGTAGTAATAAGTCGTGTTCCAATGCCCCACCGTAGCGATATGTGTTATAATGACTGGTTGGGACTATCGTAGGCGGAATGTGTTCCAATGCCCCACCGTAGCGATATGTGTTATAATCTGTGGATCATTTGTTAGAGTTCCTTCTATGTTCCAATGCCCCACCGTAGCGATATGTGTTATAATATCTTTCAACTTCATCACGAGGAACATTTAGTTCCAATGCCCCACCGTAGCGATATGTGTTATAATTAACGGCTGGGCATGGTGTGATCAGCACAAGTTCCAATGCCCCACCGTAGCGATATGTGTTATAATATAAGAATGATCATACTATTGAGCAAAAGGGTTCCAATGCCCCACCGTAGCGATATGTGTTATAATAAGAAAAACTTTAACCCACTACGCCTTTCCGTTCCAATGCCCCACCGTAGCGATATGTGTTATAATTTAGATGCTGTGTTAGCGAAGGTCAAAAGAGTTCCAATGCCCCACCGTAGCGATATGTGTTATAATATATGGTAGGATGGGGTAGTAATAAGTCGCGTTCCAATGCCCCACCGTAGCGATATGTGTTATAATAGTTAGGGCTTGACACGATTTCTGAATTGCTGTTATTATGGCAGGACACATGTTACTTCGGTGGGGACCATTGGTAACAAGGAAATACCCTTTGTGGTATAATTTCAACAAGAGGATGTAGTATGATACTGCATCCTCCTTTATTATGTCTGTATGTGGGAGTTGTTAATAGTCCTCATCACTAAACAGTACATATTGTTCGCCTTTCTGAATGGTTTTGTCATCGGATACTTGCATATTACCATAGAAATTTAGACACATGCCAAATTGTTTGTCGGTGATCAGAAAAAATGATGTTTTTCCACGGGGTGGAGTAAGATTTCCAATTCTTTTTGCAGTATTACGTGCAATTTCTACGGTAGGAAAATGCTTAATATATACAGAAAATTGCATTTGCATAAAATTTTCTTCAAGGAGCAATTTTCTGAACTGCGTGTAGCACTTAATTTCTGTTTTTGTTTTTGTCGGAAGATCAAAGGTTATTAATAACCACATAACTCGCCATCCATTAATTGATAATGTTGACATTTACACTACCTGTAGCAAAGATTGCTGAGGATTTTCTATTTCCTTTCTGTCTGGCAGATGGGGTAGTACTATATGCTGTGAATTGTCTGCAAGTATTCTGCAATAACTTTGAGCAACTATTTCTATGGCAGAAAATAAACGAAATGATTTGCTACCCACTATTACAACTTCTTCTAGCATGCTGAGTAATTCTGCTCTATCTTTCGTAGAAAATTCTGTATCTACTTTACTATAGAAGACTTTTTTTTCTACAATATATCGAAAGGGCTCTACAAGATCTTCTGCCAGATTAAACGGATTATCCTTTCTATGGTGTCCCACTCCAATGGCTAAATTTAATCCATAGGCTGATAACACTCGTGCAACAGCGGATCTGATAATGGCGTAACCATAGTTTAACCTGCTATTAATACTATCTGTAGCCCCACGCTTGTATCGTGTAAATGTGTTGCCAAATAGTCTATTCCAGTACCAACGGGTTGCCTTTGCCTCAACCATGGTCTTGTCACCTGCTTGTACTTCCTGAGCATAGCCCTGTAATATATTGCTACCTGAGCACCCTAACTCATTTAGGACTTCTATTTGCGAATATATTCTTGACTGTACAATATGTGCCCATAGTTCCATTGCTGATGAGCCCAGAAATTTTACTTGCAAGCGAATGCGATGCGCTATCTGATTATTATATGCATAAGGGAATGCCGCCATAGTTGGTATATGCTGTTTGTCAGATATGAGCACTACGATATTTGCAGTACTACAGGCCTGTAGTACCGCGTTTGAAAGATATATTGCAGCATTATCAAGGAACAGGACTGCGATATCAGAAAAGGCAAAATATTGCGTGTGGTCGTTGACCGATATTTTTAATCGTTTATTTTCAACAGATAGTCGTGCTTTTTGCTCAATGCTAATTATCTGATTCAAACTCATTTCGTTGCTTCACAGCATCGGCAAGTTCTCTTCTATTCTTTATAATTCTAATTTGACTAATGTCTTTTTTCGAAATGCCCCTTGTTAGGTTAGATTTTTTTTTTGCGCAAGCTATCATACGATTGTGTTTCTGTAGTGCACTTGCTATGTAATTGTTCTGCATTTTGCATAAGCTTTTCTACTACATATATTTTCTTTGTTTTTTCATCAAACACTATATCGGATTTATATATGCGGACTATGTTGTCTATTTTAATTTTGGCTTGGTATTGTTTAGACCAATATTCATGATAGGTAACAAATTTCATAGCAGGTATTTCTACGCAGGCATAGCCATCATTATACAGATGGTGTGTATGCAACCTTCCATTTCCTTTCACAGTTATTTTCTTGTCCCGTTCGGGATCAAAGTGACCCGGTCCATTCGTTACCTTATGGTACATTCTTACCCGACGCACCTTGTTTGTTGTACCCTTCGGAAAATAAATACCATCTTCATTACTCTGTAATCCAAGAGTACTCTTTGCTTCTTCTGTATTTTTATTGCCAAGACCAAGTGCATCGCTTATTTTTTCTATTTCTTTTTCTGCTGAAGATATCTCATATCGTTCCTTAAATGTAGCGATCATGTGCTCTTTCAATTCTGTCCCAACAATCAGATTTAATGCCTCATTAATCTTATCGAAATCTTTGTACTTCCTGAGTAGTTTTTCTAATGATTTTCTTAATATTAATGTACTAGTGCCGTGTTCTATTCTGTATGAATGTTCCTTAAAAAAACCTCCTATGGGATACTTATCTGGTTTATGCCAGATTTCATACTTGTACAATCTCTCTTCCAGCATCCTGCGAAGATTGTCTATGAGTGAAATGTGGTGGCCAATCTGAAATGTATTCTCAGGGGAGTGTTTTTGTTTCAGTTTCCCATGTTTTTTGATGTGCTTTGTTGCTTTCTGATACATAGATCTATCAACCAGACCAATTACAGCAGCATCCACTACATGGTGTCTATGATCAATTCTTTTATCATATTGCTTCTTAGTGTCAGGAATAACATTATGCCAGGTTCCTGATTGCTTTTTTCCACCATCGTCCATAGGCGACCCATCTCTACTGAATACCGGCTTACCCTCTTTTTTACGAAGATCGGGGATAACTGTTTCTAATCCTAGGTCTCTTCGTAAAAAACTTGTCAATACACCTCTTGACACATATACCCTATCCTGTACATGGTCATTATCCAAAGTGATGTTACACAGTTCTTTCAGATACTGTGTTATTTCCCTTCCTATCCATGATGTATCATGATTTTGGCGTAATGAAAAATCGTCTCCTAGGGTGCTTCTGTCTTCTATCAGTAATAAATCTGCTTTTTTTCGTTTTTCAGAACGATACGGATCGAATTTTTTTCTCGCGGGCTCATTATCATCCGCAGTCTTTTGTTTAGTTTGTTTCTTTTTTCCTGACTTCGCTTTGAGTGTTTCGCTTAACTGTCTAATAACAGGTTCTCGTCTCGTTCCCGAAAATGCTTCCAATGGCAATCTCGCTCCCATACTGTTGTTGCAATCTTTACATGATGTTACGAGATTAGAATAGGTTCTTGCTCCTCCGTAACTATGTGGAATAATATGTGCTAAATCAGTATCGCTAAATAACGCATTTATTGGAATTTTTTTTCCGCAAAATGCACAGCATCCGCCCTGTTCTTCCCAGAATAAATATCTTTGTATGTTCTCTTCTTTTTGTGGCGCATGGTATTTCTTAATTTCTTCTTTAACCTCGCGGCGTTTTTTATTTTTAGCATTGTTACTCTTTTCAATGGACTCCCTAACTTTGTCGGAGCATTTCATGTCCCGAGAGAGTTCTATCACTACCTGATATGGCAACTCACCACCATGTTTTTTGATTGCAAAGTCTATTGCCTTTTTCATTTCTTTCAGAGCTTGTAATACCACAATATTTCTGACTCTTGTAAGATTATAGCTACTTGCCCTTTGTTTCCAATCAGTATATTTCTTATCTCGTGCCTCATCTACCCGCATACCCTCACTAATATGTGGTAAGAGTTTCTTCATCGCTTTTATGCTGTACTGTGCTCTTCCGGGGTCTAGCCCTAAGTCTTTGATATTTTTCAAGAGATCCTTTTCAAGCAGGGTGTTGATAAACTTCTTAACATTATGTTTTTGTTCAATGTTCGTAAAATAATGTTGTAGTGTATCATGCTCCTCCCAATCTTTTTGATTGAAATATGACATGCTACCAATATCTGCTAATATGTGTATAGATATTCCTCGTTCCTCTGCACTGAGTTTCTGTTCAATTTTTTGTTCAAGTTTGTCGAAAACAATTTTTGTTTTGTTCCCCATAAATTCTTTGTCACCATATCTATGGTGGGTAAAGCGGTCGGTGCTGTTTAATTTCTTATACAAAACTTCTGCTGAGATTGTTTGCTGTTTGTTCAATATATCTCTGACGATATTTTTTTCTTCTGGTGAGAGTCCTCTTTTTAGTTTTACCCAACGCAGATCATTAATAAGTTGCTCTATTCTAAATTCCTGGAACACGGGATGTGCTTTTGGGGCTCTCAATTCGTCTGGCTCAAGTTCACAATATCCTATGGTATCGTTATCCCACCATGTGGGTCTCTGATCGAATACTGCATGAAATAACATGTCACGCATTGTTGCATGTTCCAGTTCTTCCCTTTTGTAAACAGTTTTTGTACGTTCATCATCTAAAAAATATGTTTTGTATGTTTCTTCTGCTGAGATGATCTTGATGGGCGGGTCCTTGGTTTGTACAGATGGGATCTCTGTGATGAGGGTTTTAAGTATTGGATGAAAGTCTGACTGTTTGTCTAGTATTACATTGAATTCTTTCTCCACCATGCTACGTGTTGCAAAGGTTCCGGATGATGTCATTTTTTTCCATGGTTGCTTCCATTCAGTTGTACATCCACGCTTATTGAGAAGCTGTCCTATTGTCTTACAATTATTGTTTTCTAGGAGTGTTTCTAAGCTTTCGATATGTGCTTTTATCGGACCATCTTCCTTTCGTACAAATTGACCATAGTATCCTCTGTTTTTAGCCATGAGTAATAGAACAGCCAGTAATTCTGCTAGATTTATTTTTTTGTCTACGGCGTCCGAACGATATTGATGTACATTATTGCCTTGGGCCTTCCGTATGTCTGCAGAGGATACTCCTAGTAGTTGTGATACGGCAGCAATTTTCTTTAATCTGTTTGCCTTGCGTCGCACCTGTCTCCGATGCAATCGAATATCTCTGCGTTTGGCAGTTTTTAATTGCTTTTTTTCAGATACCACTGGTTCGTGAAAAACATGGACATCAATATGGCACAATTCACAGGGTTGATTGTTTTCATCGAGATTATAGCTTACTAGTCCAATAGCAGATGTATTAACATCTAATGCTAATCTATATGCCATGTATTTAGTATACATTATTTGTAATTATAATTCAATTCACATGCCAAAGAAGAATAGAATGCACGAAAATTGCAAGCTTAGGAAAAATTTTACAAAGAGATGAGAACATTCCAACAAAAGTAACAACATAACAATTATAAAAATAACAGTATCAAAATGTGCTATAATATACATATAGGGATATATTTAATGGCAGAAGATACTACACATAGAGATATGGCAAAAACGTTGTGGGCAGCTGCAGACATGCTTCGGAAAAATATTGATGCAGCAGAATACAAACACATTGTGCTTGGTCTCATATTTCTAAAATATATTTCTGATAGTTTCAAAGAATTACAGAAAAAACTAGAACAGGGCGAAGGCGACTACGCGTATGCAGACCCCGAAGACAGAGACGAATATACAGCAGAGAATGTATTTTTTGTCCCGCCCAACTCTCGTTGGTCGCATCTACAAGAGAGGGCAAAAGACCCCAAAATAGGCACAGACATTGATACTGCAATGGAGCTCATAGAAAAAGACAACCCCTCTCTGAAAGATGTCCTCCCTAAGGTATATACACGCGGCAATATTGACCCCGTAAGCATTGGGAAGTTGATTGCCCTTATTAGTAACGGCAAACTTGGCGCTTCAAAGGCACAAAGCAGCGATATATTAGGACAGGTTTTTGAATATTTTTTGGGAGAGTTTGCTCTTGCAGAGGGAAAAAAAGGCGGACAGTTCTATACCCCGCGAAGTGTAGTAGAGTTGCTTGTCGAAATGCTAGAACCATATAAGGGCAGGGTATTCGACCCCTGCTGCGGCTCTGGTGGTATGTTT
This sequence comes from Spirochaetia bacterium, assembly GCA_964291355.2. GTDB lineage: Bacteria > Spirochaetota > Spirochaetia > WTKD01 > WTKD01. The sequence goes on from OZ220222.1 coordinate 279,800, forward strand.
GTACAGTCAGAAAAATTTATAAAAGAACATCAAGGAAGCTTAGCCGATATATCTATTTATGGACAGGAGAGCAACCAAACTACGTGGCGACTTGCAAAGATGAACCTCGCAATACGCGGTATAGATAGCTCTCAGGTAAGGTGGAATAACGCGGGCTCCTTCTTAAACAACGCCCACCCCGACCTAAGGGCAGATTATGTAATAGCCAACCCGCCCTTTAATGAAAGCGATTGGAGTGGCGAACAACTACGCAATGATGGGCGATGGCAATATGGAACCCCTCCTGTTGGAAACTCAAACTATGCATGGATACAGCATTTTTTACATCACCTAAAGCCAGATGGGGGGCATGCTGGCTTTGTGTTGGCAAAGGGATCTCTAACATCGAAGACATCAGGCGAGGGTGATATACGCCAAAAACTTATAGACGACAAATTAATAGACTGCATAGTAAATCTACCGGCTAAGCTTTTTCTTAACACGCAGATACCCGCCAGTTTATGGTTTATGCGTCGTGGCAAGACCTATAGAAAAGACGAAATACTCTTTATCGATGCTCGCAAGCTTGGGCATCTCATAAACCGCAGAACAAAAGAACTCTCTAAGGAAGATATACACAGCATAGCAAGCACCTATCATGCATGGAAGGATGAGAATGACGGCTATAAGGATAGAGCGGGATTTTGCAAAACAGTAGCTATAGAAGAAGTTGCCAAGCTCGATTATGTGCTTACACCCGGACGCTATGTAGGGCTAGAAGAAACGGAAGATGATTTTAATTTTAAGGAGCGTTTTGCCGCACTGCGCAGCGAATTTGAACAGCAAATACAAGAAGAGGAAGCACTGAATGTCCGCATAGCTGAGAACCTAAAAAGGGTGGATGCCAGTGAATAAGAAAAAAAACATAAAAGTTAAAGGGCTTAGTATTTCTCTTGCTCAAATGAATCAAGAGGATTTTATATGTATTACAGACATTGCAAAATATAAAAATTTTAATGAACCAGCTGATATTATAAAAAATTGGATGAGAAATAAAGACACTATAGAATTGTTAGGTTTATGGGAAAAGTTAAATAATCCTGATTTTAAACTGGTCGAATTCGACCGGTTTAAGAATGAAGCAGGGTACAATCATTTTGTACTTTCTCCTTCTAAATGGATTGCAACTACTGAGGTGGATATTGAGGAATAATGCCATGGCAGATACAAATTACAAAAAATTTAAAAATGCCCTCGCGAGACTGGAAATAAGGTATGCCCAGTATATAAGCGAAAAAGATTCCTTGCCTGCATATCTTGTAGAATCCATGAAAGAGTCCTGCATACAACGTTTTGAAATATGTATGGATACTATCTGGAAGCATCTAAAAAAATATCTAGAAGAAGAGCTAGGACTGATAGATATCCCAAACGCTCCCAACCCAGTATTTAAGCAAGCATTTGCAAGCAAGCTTATAGACGATGCAGAAATTTGGATAGATTTCAACAAAAAACGCGGAGTCAGCACTCACGATTATTCGGAAAATAAAGCCGATGCCGCCTTGGCTGTTATTGGCGATTTTATAGAAGAAGCCATCGATGTATACGAAGGGATAACTGGAGAAAGATGGCAACAATAGATAACAACATAGTCGATAGCATAGATATAGAGCCACGCCATTTAGAAATGGTGCATAACATTTTGGCAAGCCATATACCACATAAAACAGTATGGGGCTATGGGTCTCGTATAAAATGGACTGCCACAGAACGCTCCGATTTAGACATTGTTGTCTTTGACGCAAGCGATAGGGAACTCGGAATATTAAAAGACTGCTTTGACGAAAGTGATATTCCGTTTGTTGTGCAGATTGCAAGCTGGGAAGATATCCCTGCGGACTTTCAGGAGAACATCGCAGAAAAATACTATGTATTGCAGGATGAACGAAGCTGGAGACTGTGTAGATTGGGGGATGTGGTAGAAGTAAAATATGGAAAAGAACATAAATCTTTAGGTGATGGTCAATATCCTTGTTTCGGCAGCGGTGGTCTTATGAGAGCTGTTGATAAATTCTTATATGATGATGAATCCATTCTGATACCACGAAAAAGAACGCTTAACAATATTATGTATCAAAACAAATCTTTTTGGACTGTTGATACCATGTTTTGGACTAAAATCAATAAAGAAAAAGCCCACCCTAAATTTTTATTTTTTCAGTTAATTCCGATAGACTATACGACTTTAAATGTCGGTTCTGCAGTGCCTAGCTTAACAGTCCCAGTTATTAATGAAATACAAATCAAACTCCCTCCCCTCCCTGAGCAAAGGGCAATAGCAGAGGTTCTGTCAAGTTTAGACGACAAGATAGACCTGCTCCATCGTCAGAATAGCACACTAGAAGCTATGGCAGAAGCACTCTTTCGCCATTACTTTATCGACAATGCGGATGATAGCTGGGAAGAAGGGAAACTGGGGGATTTTGTAAATGTTGTCGATAACAGAGGAAAAACTCCACCCTACCAAAGAGAAATCACATTATATCCAGTAATAGAAGTTAACGCTTTAGGACAAGAAAATCGCTTGATTGATTATTCTGTTATTAGAAAATATGTCACCCAAGAAACTTTTGAAAAATGGTTTAGAGATACCCCTAAAAAATATGATACCTTAATTTCAACTGTAGGAAGTATTGGAGCTATTTCAATGTTTCTCATTAATAAAGGAAACATAGCACAAAATGTAATAGCACTTCAACCTAAAGCAATTTCGCCACTTTATATTTATCAAATCTTGCAGCATAAGAAAGAAAAAATATTACAACTAGATATAGGTGGAGTTCAACCTAGCATAAAAGTACCCCACCTTTTATCAATAATAATACCTATACCCTCATTAGAAGTTCAAAAAAAATTTGATATTCAGATAACTAATCTTATAAGAAAATTAGAAAACAACTATCAACAAATCCTAACCCTAGAAAAACTACGAGATACACTCTTACCCAAGCTAGTCTCTGGCGATATACGGGTAGAATATGAGGAGATATAATGGAACAACTAAAAAAACTTATTCAAGATTATCAATTTTGGAAAACACTAGAAGAGTACATTGATCGTATTGAAAAAAATAAAGACATTGACTTTAGCATGGCCATCGAAAATGCTAAAGCTTTAATCGAATCAATTTGTAAAGAAATATGTAAAGCAAAAAATAAAGAACTATCTAATAACAAAAACATGAATAGCTTAATGAAAACAGCTTTTGCTGCATTAAACGATCCACTAGAAGATTCTATGAAACAAATATCTACTTCTCTTACAAATATAGCAGAACATGTTGGAATACTCCGCAACAAACATGGTACAATATCACATGGAAAAACATCTGATGAAATAGAGAAAAGAAATGATGGAATGGGTGACTTTACAAGAACATTCTTCATAAGTGCTGTAGATACCGTCTCGTGTCTATTAATAAATATATTTGAAACACAAAAGTTAAAAAAAACCGAGCCAAAAGAAATTGAATATCATGATAATGAGGATTTCAATACCGCTTGGGATGAGGTATATGGAGACTTTGAGATGGGAAAATATAACTACATGGCAAGCGAAATACTTTATTATGTAGACAAAATGGCTTATAAAGATGAAGTAATAGATTTCAAAGGAACTGAAAATGCCTAATACACTAAACGAAGACGCCATAGAAGAGTTTGCAATAAAGCTTTTTGAACGTCAAGGATATATTCATTTTCATAATCTTTCTATTGCTCCTAAAAGTAACACCCCACTACGAAGTAGCTTTGACGAAGTAATCCTAAAACCTAAGTTAAAAGAAGCGATCGATCGCATCAATCCTCAGGTTCCAGCCACTGCTCGAGAAGATGCCCTGCGACAAGTATTGTCCATAGCTTCTTCGGCATTGATGAGTGCAAACGAAGAATTCCATCGTATGCTAAGTCAAGGCATACAGGTAAGCTACCAAAAAGATGGAGCCGAACGGGGCGAGCTTGTGTGGCTCATAGATTTTGACAAGAGCGATGAGAACGAATTTTCTGTTGTCAATCAGTTTACCATTAGAGAAAACAATCACCATAGACGCCCCGACCTTGTGCTCTTTGTAAACGGACTGCCCCTTGTGGTATTCGAACTAAAAAATCCAATAAATGAACAAGCAGGGCTAGATTCTGCATACAGGCAGCTACAAACCTATAAAGAACAAATCCCCACCCTATTTGTGTATAACTGCATACTCGTTATATCCGATGGACTAGAAGCGGCGGCAGGCACAGTCTCGAGCGATAAAAGCCGATTTATGCGGTGGAGAAGCATAGATGGCAAAACAGAAGTGCCAAGCTATATAGGCGAACTAGAAACATTTATTAAGGGCATGCTCAATAGGGACACATTGTTGGATCTTATTCAACATTTCATTGTCTTCGAGCAATCCTCGTATACTGATGCAAAAACAAAACAAACTACTGTCAAGCGAATAAAAAAACTTGCGGGCTACCATCAATACTATGCCGTAAACAAAGCCCTGCAATCTGTTCAGGCGGCAGCAAAAGAAGATGGCAATCGCAAAGGCGGTGTGGTGTGGCATACGCAGGGTTCGGGCAAATCACTTACCATGATGTTTACTGCTGGAAAGCTTATACGCTCTCTCAATAACCCCACTATTCTCGTAATCACAGACCGAAACGACCTAGACATACAGCTCTTTGATACCTTTGCAGCATCAGAACAACTTCTTAGGCAAGCCCCAAAGCAGGCCACGGACAGAGCCCATCTAAAAAAACTCATAAAAGTTGCCTCCGGCGGTGTTGTATTTACCACCATTCAAAAATTTCAAGTAGATGATGGTAATGTATACGAAAAACTCTCAGACAGAAGGAATATTGTAGTAATAGTAGACGAGGCACATCGCACACAATATGGCTTTAAGGCAAAAACAGTCGACGATAAGGACAAAGACGGAAATGTTATAGGCACAAAGACCGTGTATGGCTTTGCACAATATATGCGTAATGCCTTGCCGGAGGCGACCTATCTCGGCTTTACCGGCACCCCCATAGAAGGCAGCGATAAAAACACCCCCGCCGTATTTGGCGACTATGTAGATATTTATGACATTGCCCATGCCTTAGAAGATAAGGCAACCGTAAAGATCTATTACGAAAGTAGACTCGCTAAGGTCGGCTTAAGCGACGAAGGCAAAGAGCTTATCAAAAAACTAGACGATGATCTTGCAGAATACGATCTTTCCGAAAAGCAGAAAGAAAAAGCGGAGGCCACACGGCTCGAAGCCATTATAGGAAGCGAAGAACGTATAAAGCAAATTGCTCAAGATATTGTTAGCCATTTCGAACAGAGACAAGCCACCTTTGACGGCAAAGCCATGATAGTTGCCGCGTCTCGTCGCATTGCAGTCTTACTCTATAAAGAAATCATTGCCCTACGCCCGAGCTGGCACAGCGACGATTTAGACAAGGGCATGCTGAAGGTGGTAATAACATCCTCCGCAAGTGATGGACCAGATATGGCAGCACATCACAGCACAAAACCACAAAGAGAAATGCTCGCGAGGCGCATGAAAACCCCCCAAGATGAGTTAAAAATAGCATTGGTATGTGATATGTGGCTTACGGGTTTTGATGTTCCCAATATGTCTACCTTATACATGGACAAGCCCATGAAGGGCCACGGGCTTATGCAGGCAATAGCCCGGGTAAACCGGGTATACAAGGATAAGCCCGGTGGTTTGGTAGTCGATTATTTAGGCATTGCAGCCGACTTAAAACGAGCACTTTCTTTCTATTCCGACAATGGAGGAAAAGGCGATCCATTAACATTGCAAGAAGAAGCAGTGAATATACTGTCTTCAAAAATAGACATTATCGTATCCATGTTTCATGGATACGACTATACAAGATATTTCGACAGCTCCACTCCTACTTCAGAGAGATTAAGCATTATTCTCGCTGCAACGGAGCATATTCTGGGGCTTAATGATGGAAAAAAGCGTTTTATCAATGAGGTAATGGCATTATCTCAGGCCTATGCAATTGCCATCCCGCACGAAGCAGCAGGGGCTGTTTCAGAAAAAGTTGCCTTTTTTCAAGCCATCAAAGCACGCCTCACTAAATTTAATCGTAGCCCCTCATCCAAAACAGACGAAGAAATGGAGACCGCAATCAAGCAGGTAGTAAGCCAGGCAATCGCCTCAGGCGAAGTGCTCGATATCTTCGACGCAGCAGGCATCAAAAAACCAGACATATCTATTTTATCCGAAGACTTTCTGCTAGAAATCAAAGGAATGAAGCACAAAAACCTTGCCCTAGAGGTCCTAGAAAAATTGCTCAAAGACGAAATAAAATCTCGTACAAAAATCAATCTTGTACAAAGCCGTTCTTTAATGGAAATGCTAGAAACATCCATAAAAAACTACCACAATAGGATGATAACTGCCATAGAAGCAATAGACGAACTCATACAGCTCGCAAAAGACATCAGAGAAGGCGACAGGGAGCATAAGGAAATGGGTCTAACAGAGTTTGAATATGCCTTTTATACTGCGGTCGCAGATAACGATAGTGCAAAAGAACTGATGCAACAGGATACATTACGAGAGCTTGCTGTAGTGCTAACCGAAAGCATAAGGAAAAATGCAACTATAGACTGGGCAATGAAAGAGAGTGTACGAGCAAGTCTAAGAACAACAGTAAAAAGAATATTGAGGAAGTTTGGCTACCCACCAGATATGCAAGAGCTCGCTACGCAAACGGTATTAGAACAGACAGAGCTTATGGCAGAAGAACTGCACTCGGAATAATTTGGGCTATAAGAAATAGCTACAATTCCCAGCTATGACTCCCCCATACATGCATTAGCTTTCATAATTGCCCCGTATGCGTACTATAGCATTAGTAGTGTAGCCCGTCCAGTTTGTGACATCTCCACGAAAAAATCCAACTTGGCATACTGCAGTATAAATGCAAGATAAATACAGAGCATTTGCAGTATAAATGCAGAATAAATACAGAGCATTTGCAGTATAAATGCAAGATAAATATAGATTATTCTCAAAATACTGGGTATATATGCAAATGTACATATAATAATAGATAGTAAATGCAAAATAAATACAGAGTAATTGCAGTATAAATGCAGAATAAATACAGAGCATTTGCAGTATAAATGCAGAATAAAAATACATTTTGTAATTAAGGAATCGTTCAGAATTTGCCGTAATTTAATTTAGGGAGTGTTGACTCACTGCCAGAAGATAGGAACATTACAAATTACAGCACAGTTGTGAGGGCAATATGACATCGCAGGCGAATGCAAATCAAACAAAATTAGAAAAATTACTGGAAGACTTACTCATGGGTGGGGAAAATGAAGTGGTTGAGTTTAAGCAAGCCAAAAATGATTATAAGACAGGTGAAATAGGCAAGTATTTTTCTGCAATAGCCAATGAAGCCAATTTACACGATTTGGACTGTGGCTGGTTAATCTTCGGAATTGATGATAGAACTAGAAACGTCGTTGGGAGCGCCTATTGTGATGATGATCCAAAACGTTTGCAGGGCATTAAAATGCAGATTACGACGAATACAAGTCCAAGTATCACATTCCGCAATATTCATGAATTACAGCACCCGCATGGACGAGTAATACTTTTTGAAATACCAGCTGCTCCACAGGGTTTGCCAATAGCTTGGAAGGGGCACTGCTATGCTCGTTCAGGAGAAAGTCTAATTCCTCTTACTGTTGATAAACAGGATGAAATTCGCAAGCAACCAGGGATTGTTGACTGGTCAGCTCAGCTTATTCCAGAGGCAAAAATTGAACACCTAGACGAAACAGCAATTTTGCAGGCACGAACGTCTTTTGCCCGTAAACATGCTAATCGTTTTACGAATAAAGATGTAATGCAATGGTCGGCATCGACTTTTTTAGATCGTGCAAAATTAACACGTGATGGAATGTTGGTTCGAACAACACTGCTTTTGTTAGGAAAGGAAGAAAGTGTACATTTGTTAACTCCTCACCCGGCACAAATAACTTGGAAATTAGTAGGTTCCGAACAGGCATATCAACATTTTGGTCCTCCCTTTCTGTTGAATACAACAAAGCTATATCAGAAGATTCGAAATTTCAAACTACAGATTTTTCCTGAAAATGTATTGCTACCGGAGGTGGTTTCAAAATACGATCAGAGAATAGTACTAGAAGCACTCCATAATTGTATCGCGCATCAGGACTACACGCGCAATGCAAGAATTATCGTTACGGAACATCCCGATAAACTCCTCTTTGAAAATGAGGGTAATTTCTTTGAGGGAATGCCTGAAGATTATATAACGGGCGAAAAAACACCGAAGCATTATCGCAATCTCTTTTTGGTAAGAGCGATGACTGAGCTAAATATGATTGATATGATAGGATATGGTATCTATAGAATGCATCAGCGTCAGGCTGAACGCTATTTCCCCATGCCGGATTATGACTTAAAAGAATCATCTATTGTGAAAATGATTCTTTACGGTAAGATTGTTGACCCGGCATACAGCCGAATCCTTATTCAGAAAACTGATCTGCCCTTAGATGAAATTTTTGCACTGGATCGTGTACAGAAGAAAATATCTATTACTGACGAGATGATTAAGCGTTTACGTCGGAAGAAACTTATTGAGGGACGTAAACCCAATCTACATGTATCAGCTTCTGTAGCTGAAGTCACTGCTCATAAAGCAGATTACATCAAAATGAGACCGCAGGACGATAATTATTACAGTAAGCTTGTAACCGATTTCATACGCCGCTTTGGCAAAGCATCACGTACAGACATTGACAAGCTGCTGCACGATAAACTCAGCGATGCTCTTGATGATGATCAAAAGAAGACGAAAATTGCCAACTTGCTTACTAAAATGCGAAGAAAAAATCTGATTGTTAATAAGGGCTCACGAAAAAATCCAACTTGGCATACTGCAGTATAAATGCAAGATAAATACAGAGCATTTGCAGTATAAATGCAGAATAAATACAGAGTAATTGCAGTATAAATGCAAGATAAATATAGATTATTCTCAAAATACTGGGTATATATGCAAATATACATATAATAATAGATAGTAAATGCAAAATAAATACAGAGTAATTGCATTATAAATGCAGAATAAATACAGAGCATTTGCAGTATAAATGCAGAATAAATACAGAGCATTTGCAGTATAAATGCAGAATAAATACAGAGTAATTGCAGTATAAATGCAGAATAAATACAGAGCATTTGCAGTATAAATGCAGAATAAATTCAGAAGCACGGTAGTAGGTTATGCCGCTTCGAATATCCATTCTTATTCTAGTTATCATAATTCCTATGGTGTATGCCTTCTTCGGAACAGGGAAGCATAGTCAGGATCCCGCAGTAAAGAAAGCGAGTAATTTTAAGGAATAAACACGAAGCCCGCAGATTTCCTGCGGGCATTTATAGCTTTGGATAGAACAACAGCTGCTCTATACGCCGTTTTTGCACCTTCTGTATTCTGAATACCCCGATGGGAGTTTCAATCTCTTCGTTGCTTGATGGAATCCGACCCAAAAATTCGTTCAGATAGGCACTGATTGTTCCATTGTAAGGAATCTCAAAGTTGGGAATAACATCACGGAGGACGGCGAGCTGTGTTTTTCCCAAAACGAGGAAGCGGTTTGGTGCAACCTCGACCAGGTTTTTCGGTGGATTTGTTTCATGCTCATCGTGCATCTCACCGACAATCTCTTCTAATATATCTTCTATTGTTACGATGCCAGCGAGCCCTCCATATTCATCAAGAACAATAGCCATATTTGTTTTCTCTTGGAGAAAGAAATTTAAGACTGTCGTTAGCCGCTTATGCGTCGGCATATAGAGTGGAGGCATCATAATATCCTTGAGGATGCAATTTTTCTTCTTAATATTACGTAATAGCTCCTTGATGGTAACCACACCAATAATATTTTCTTCATCTCGGGAGTAGACGGGGATGCGGGAAAAATTCTTTTCAACAATCAAGGAGAGAGCGTCCTGAATGTTCATATCCTGCTCCAAACTGAAGACATCCTGACGATGTGTCATAACCTCTAGGAGAGTGGTGTTGCCGAGTCGGAATGTATTGCGTACCATTTGCGAACGCGACTGCTCCAGCACGCCAAGATCCTCAGCTCTGCTTACTAAATAGTTCAGACCCTCAATGGTGAGCGTTTGCTTCTGCTTGCCCAGCATCGATCCAAACAGAGAATTGAGCAAGAGCAGTAGCCACGACAGGGGCCAGAGCAAAATAGTCAGAACATAGATACTTCTTACCGTATGGATGGCAATCCATTCATTTTGCAGGAGTGCAAGACGCTTTGGAGTGAGTTCGCAGAATACGAGAATAATAAAAGTAAGAATACCGGTAGAAAAGCCAAGGGCACGACTGTTAAACAGAACCACGGCGATCTCAGTGCTTAAAACTGAGGCAGCAACATTTGCAAAGGTATTTCCCACCAGCACTGTTACGAGAAAGTACTCATATTTCAGTATCAGTTTTTCAATTAAGGCACCCCGCTTGCCCCGACTCTCCTTCATGGAAACGATCTGCACTGAGCTCAGGGAGGTAAAGGCAGTTTCAATACCCGAGCAATAGGCAGAAAATAGCAGGCAGAGCAAGAGGAGGATGTATTCAATTAACATGGCATATCATACAGGACATCATACTAGAAAAATTGAACCTTGTGGAAACCCGAACGCAGAAATATATTACGAATTGCCTCACGCATCTCCACATCAGCACGTTCCAGAAAATCAGATTCTTCTGTGTTGAAACGGGCTTGTTGAGCAACGAAATGACTGACATTGCGCCACTCTTCGGCATCCAAGGGAATGGGAGGATATGGATAGCTATCACTCCTAACATCTTCTATCCGGACCTCACTAATGCCCGTTGCAGGGAGGTGGATGGAAAGTAGCTGGGATTCCTCGTCAATCTCAATCTGCAGGTCGGAATCGAGATCAAAATCAATACCAGCACGGATTCGAATTGGTACTACAACAAAGTTATCCCATCCGGGGCTGTACAAACCAACGCTCTCTGCCAGCTTATATGCCTCCCATTGCACGAGCTCCGTACTGTTGAGAGCTCTGTTTTGGCTACGTTTTTCTCTGATGTAGCGGAGCTCGTCTTCAGAATTGATGAAATCATGGGGAAAGACATATTGCTGGAGCAATTCACTTATATTCAGGCGGGATACATTTCGTATGCTTTCGAGAATGAGCTCGGAACGGGCAGTGTTTTCGGGCTCTCGTAGCAAGAGGAAGGTAATTGCAACTCCTGCGGCAGATGCGATGATCAATAGGACAATAATACTACGTAATTTTATCTTCATCCGCGAATATCCGTTTTTGGACTGGTGGTAAAATGAATGTCTTGAAAGCCCATGAGCATGAATACGCTGCGTAAACTCGTTCGGGCATTATGCTCTGCCTGCTCCAGTATCCCATATTCAATAGAGCGCGCTACTGCATCATCCTTCATATCTCCTATCTGCATGCCAACAGAGGCAAAGTCAATGGGGCGGATTTTTTCGCTAACATAGTATTGATGGATGGATTCTTCATCGAGATCGGCAGATAAAATAGTGGCTTCGGGCAGAACAACATACAGGCGCTTACTGTTGCCATCATCGCGGAGTATGGAAAAATCATCATTCAGGAGGATGCCGGCACGGATAAGAGTATTTGCGCGGAAGAGTAGCTGTTGATTCCCCCAGGGAATGATTCCAAGGAATTTTTCGCTGTTCTCATAATAAACAATAGAACGGTAGGTAAATTCTACCGTCTCAAGTTCCAGCGTCTGTTTTATCTGTTCTCTGAGATCAACTGCTGGGGTGGCTGTGCAAGATAGCAATGTGCTACTTATAATAACGATAAGCCATATGCGTTCTGTCATATTCTAACCCTAATACTACAATATTATGTTTTTTTCTTCAATGTATACTCGTTTATTCTTGCTCCATATAATATTTCTTGTTACAATATCCCCATGTCAAAACATAGTTTTAAAACAGAAGTGGCAGAGCTTCTTGATATCATTGTACACTCTTTGTATTCGCACAAGGAAGTTTTCTTACGTGAACTATTGTCCAACGCCTCGGATGCCTTGGATAAATTACAATATCTGGTTATCAGTGATGATCAATTCAAATCCCTGGAGACTGATTTCCGTATTGATATTGAATTTGATGAAAAAGACAAGAAAACATTGACCATCCGCGATAGTGGCATTGGTATGAATGATGAAGATCTCAAGAGCAATCTCGGAACGATAGCCCGCTCAGGTACCAAACGCTTTTTGGACAAACTCGATGAGAGTGGAAAGCAGGGAACAAATCTTATTGGACAATTCGGAGTAGGTTTCTACAGCTCCTTTATGGTGGCAGAAAAAGTGGAAATTATCAGCCGGAAGGCAGGAGAGGAAACGGCATGGAGCTGGATCTCCGATGGCAAAACATCTTATACCATTGCTGAAAGTAGCCGCGACTCCCAAGGAACCACGGTAATCCTGTACCTGAATGATGAAGGCAGAGAATATGCATCACGCTGGTCTATTGAAAGTATTGTAGAGAAATATTCCAACCACGTACAATTCCCCATCCACCTCCATTATCACGAGGCAAAACCAGCTGCTACGGATGCTGCAGATGCCACAGACAGCGGAGATGCTACTGAGAGCAGGGAAGAAGAGCTGCAGAGCAAGCAAATTAACCAAGGCAGCGCCCTCTGGAAGAGGAAAAAATCTGAGATTACTCAGGATGAATATAATGCATTCTACAGTAACATCAGTGGCGATAGCGAAGAGCCCCTCATGCATTTTCATACTCAGGCAGAGGGCAGCATGGAATATGTTACCCTCTTCTATGTCCCGCGGAAGGCCCCCGCAGATCTCTTCCATGTTGATTACAGGCCGGGCATAAAATTATACATACAACGCGTCTTTATAACAGATGATAAACGGGAGCTCATGCCAAGTTACCTGCGCTTTCTTCGCGGCATCATTGATTCTGAAGATCTCCCTCTCAATGTCAGTAGGGAGGTCTTGCAAGAAAACCGCATCATGGTAAATATTCGCAATGCAGCAGTAAAGAAGGTACTCAGTGAATTGCAGCGTTGTGCGATTGAGAATAAGGAGGCATACACGGGCTTTATTGAACAGTACAATAAAACACTAAAGGAGGGGCTGTATGCCGATTTTGAAAATCGTGATACCCTCCTCAAACTCATACGCTATAAATCCAGTCTGGTAAATGGCTACACGGGACTGGCAGATTATAAATCGCGCATGTCCTCCGATCAGAAGCACATATACTATATTAGCGGGGCAAACGAGCAACGCCTAAAGGGCTCTGCACTGGTGGCAAGCTACAAAAAGCAGGGCAAGGAAGTACTGATCATGGATGATGAGATTGATGATATGGTACTACCCATGATAGGAAAGTTTGATGATTTGGAATTTAAGGCCATCAATCGCAGAGACGAGGGCGAGGAGAACACAGAAGATGCGGCAGAATATGCCCCCCTCGTCGAAAAGATGAAGGAGATTCTAAAAGACAAGGTGCAGGAGGTTCGATTTTCTTCCATTCTTCAGGATGCACCCTGCTGTGTTGTCTGGGGAGAACACGATCCCAACCTACGCATGCAGCAGATCATGCAATCATTGGGGCAGGTATCAGATAACAAGCCACAACCAATATTAGAGCTTGCATCAGCACATCCTATAATACAGCAGCTCAATAAAAAAATGGATGCCGAGTTCTTTCCCGATGTAGTAGGGCTACTTTACGAGCAGGCAATGATGAACGAGGGTGCAGAACCAGCAGATCCCTTGGCTTTTTCACAGGCCTTGATACGATTGCTGGAACAGGTCATCAGTTAAACAACTGACTGAGAGGTTGCCAGCTCGTGTATGATGACATCCACGAAAATATTCTGCATTGGCTTCATGTTATTGCCTGTCGTATTGAGCGGAAACGCAAATGCAAACCAGTGTTCTACGATATTGGTGCACACCGCGGTGTATTCGCCTGTTCATTAGCAGAGCGTTGTTCGCAGATTGTGTGTTTTGAACCAGAAGAGCGCTCTCACAAGGAACTTTGTGCCGCTGTTTCATTGTATCAACATATTACAGTACTGCAAGTGGCGCTCTGGAAAGAGAATAAAACATCGCATTTTTATCGTTATAGCGATGCGAGTTTCGATGGGCTCGGGGAACGCACGCGCAAGGAATGTGAACATTATGGGCTTGATGTTGTGGACACCGTTCCCATTACCCTCTATCGTCTAGATGATATTATGGAAAAACATCATCTGCACCATCCCGACATTATCAAAATGGACGTTGAAGGTGCCGAATTGATGGTTCTCCACGGTGCTACCGCTCTTCTTTCCCACAGGCAACCCTATATATTGCTTGAATATTCCTACGAAAACACAAAAAACCTCAATTACACGAGAGAAGCATTGGCAGAAGAATTACACGCATGGGGATATCGACTCTATGGCCTCCATCGCAGCCATGATCTTACCCTACATCGTGATATCCATCCTCGGTCAATATGGAATCTCATTGCCATTCCGAGCCATCCTCCCGATGCATGAGTATTGTGTGCTACTATGCGACTGTGCTAGTTAGCTGTTGACCGTTTATACTCAAACCCACCTTTTCCACCTGGTTTTCCTGATGTTGACCATTGTGTAAATTGCACCTTGAGATATATATCATCGCTTATGAGATGCAGGACCAGGACTAAATCCTTATCCTTGCTGCCAACAACCTCTTTTGGTTTTATGGTATCCCGAAATGACTTGAATGTGAGTGTGTCTATCTTGTTTAAAGTTCCGATTGCCCATTCGGTATCCTTAGGACTTTGCCCTTTTGCACTGGACGTTTCTGATTTAGCGTTGTATAGTTCTCCCGTACTACCGCGAGTTAACCAAACATTATCGGTAATTCTATCCTGATTGGCTTCCTGTGTTGAGTCGGCACCATCCTTCTTGGTAAAGGTTTTTTCCGCACCGCGCCAAATGGTTTTCTGTTTTACTGTTGGTGGTGTACCAGCACCAGAAATAGAACAAGAGCATAAGAATAATATGCAGATTCCACATCCTAGTAGAACTTTCTGCACCTTCCAATTCCAAATATTATTCATATTACTTCCTCCTGATAATATTATACATGCTATAATTAATTTTAACAATTTACAAGGTTAATACGTGAATAGCATCTCATTTTTTATTCTAACCTTATTGAAAATTACATTGTTGCTGGGTTTTTTTCGACATTTCGGAAATGTCATATGCATAGACAATGCACACACACACATGATATACTGTCCTTGCGTTGAATTATGGTAACCAGATATTTCATCATTACGGGGACAGTACAAGGGGTAGGATTTCGTTACTTTGCTCGCAAACATGCAGGGAAAAAGATTAAGGGATATGTGAAAAACCTATCAGATGGTTCAGTTGCCGTTCTTGCACAAGGAACAGAGGAAGATATACATAATTTGTTTGAGCATTGTGCACAAGGACCATTTGGAGCATCAGTAACAAACATAATAGTCAAGGAACTTACCGATGGGCTGGTTTTTCAAAATTTCACCATTGAGTACTAGGGGCTTGCAAAATACCACAGAATAGTGCAAACTATATGAACATATCAAAAAAAAACAGAAAGAGGTCTTATGGCAGAAAAGAAAAAGACATATAGCACTGATTTTTTACGCAAGGTGCTCTATGATCTCATACTCATTAGAATATTTGAAGAGAAAACCGCGCAGATGTACGGTATACGGAAGATAGGTGGCTTTTGTCATCTATATATTGGACAGGAAGCTGTCGCTGTAGGCAGTATTGCAGCCCTAGATATGAAGAAGGACTACATCCTAACCTCCTATCGGGACCATGCGCATGCCCTAGCCATAGGGATGTCAGCAGACTCCATAATGGCAGAGCTCTACGGCAAGGCAACTGGGTGTTCAAAAGGAAAGGGTGGCTCGATGCATCTCTTCGATGTAGAAGGACATTTCTTTGGTGGCAATGGCATAGTTGCTTCCCAGGTACCAGTTGCTACCGGTATTGCCTTTAAGCAGAAATACAACAAAGAAGATGGCGTGACACTCTGTTATCTCGGTGATGGGGCCTTCCATCAGGGAGCAATGCACGAGAGCTTAAATCTTGCAGTGATATGGAAGTTGCCCGTTATTTTTATTGTTGAAAACAACGCCTACGGCATGGGAACAGCGGTGTCCCGAATATCAGGCATGAAGTCCTTTGAAGATATAGCGGATCCCTACGGCATCCGTGGCATGAAGGTTGATGGCATGGACTTCTTTGAGGTCTACGAAAAAACAAAGGAGGCGGTGGCCCATGTACGCAAAAAACAAGAGCCCCTCGTCATGAATATACAAACCTACCGTTATCGCGGACATTCCATGAGTGACCCCGGAAAATACCGCAGCAAAGAAGAAGTTGAAGAATACAAAAAACTTGATCCCATCTACAAACTGCAGGACTACGTCATTAAGAATAATATTCTTAAAAAAGAAGAATGCAAAGCGATGGAAGAAGAAATAAAAATCATCGTTGATAGATCTGTAGATTTTGCAGAAAACAGTCCCGAACCAGCTCTCGAAAGTTTGTACGAGGATGTTCTTGCAGAAGGAGTGGCACATGTCTGAAATTACCATGCGAGAAGCCCTCGGGCAGGCGATAGATGAGGAAATGGCACGCGATGACGCTGTGCTTCTCATGGGGGAAGAGGTTGCCCAGTATGATGGTGCATACAAGGTCAGCAAGGGCTTATTACAAAAATACGGCGAAAGACGCATTATTGATACCCCGATAACCGAGCTTGGATTTACGGGAGTGGGAGTAGGAGCAGCCCTCGCTGGTCTGCGTCCCGTAGTCGAGTGGATGACCTATAACTTTTCTCTGCTCGCCCTAGATCAGGTAGTCAACAATGCAGCAAAAATGCGGTACATGTCGGGAGGGCAGTTCAAATGCCCGATTGTATTTCGCGGGCCGAATGGACCTGCGGAATATCTCTCGTCACAACATTCTCAGGCCCTGCAGAGCTATTATGCACACATCCCCGGACTCAAGGTTATTGCACCCGCATCACCCTATGACGCGAAGGGAATGTTAAAAACAGCTATCCGGGATGACAATCCTGTTATTCTACTGGAAAGCGAAATGACATATGGCTGGAAGGGCGAGGTTCCCGATGAGGAATATCTCATCCCCTTTGGTCAAGCAGATATTAAAAAATCAGGGACCGATGTCAGCATCATAGTCCATGGCAAACCACTGCAATATGCCATGCAGGCAGCAGAAATATTGGCAGCGGAGGGAATATCGCTTGAAGTGGTAGATCTCCGGTCAATCAGACCCCTCGATGAGGAAACAATCTACGCCTCAGTGCGCAAGACAAACAGGGCAGTCGTGGTCGATGAATCATGGGCCTTTGCCAGTGTTGGCAGCCATATTGCATGGCTCATCAGCAGACATGCCTTCGATGATCTGGATGCTCCAGTTGAATTGATATCTTCAGAGGATGTGCCCCTGCCCTATAATCACGGTTTGGAATTGGCAGCTCAGCCATCGGTAGAGAAAATATGCGAAGCAGCTAAACGAGTCTGCTACGGGAGGTAATATGGCAGAAAAAATATTAATGATTGCATTGTCACCCACTATGGAAGAGGGTGTCATACAGAGTTGGGCAAAACAGGAAGGTGACAGCATATCACCGGGTGATGTCATCTGCGAGGTAGAAACAGACAAGGCAAGTATGGAATACGAGTCTTCACAGTCAGGGGAGCTCTTAAAAATTCTGATGCCAGCCGGCGAAGCAGCAGAAGTCGGTACGCCCATTGCCATTATTGGAAAGAAGGGCGAGGACATATCAGCATTGATAGCAGAAAGTTCCACTAGCGCCACCGCTCCAGCGTCAGCAGCCCCGGCTTCGGCAAGCTCCACAGCTCCGTCAGCCCCTGCGAGCACGAAAGCTCCAGCTGCCCCAGCTGCCCCAGCTGCCCCAGTTCGGACATCCTCCGGACGAATTAAATCCTCGCCCCTTGCACGACGCATCGCAGGGGACAAGAACATAGACCTCTCTACAATTCAGGGCTCGGGCCCCGGAGGCAGGATAGTCAAGGCAGATGTTATAAAGGCGGGAACACCGGCATCGACTGCAGCACACCAAAGCATGCAGGATGAGCGAATACCCCTTACAAAAATCCGTTCGGTCATTGCCCAACGATTGGGTGAATCGAAATTCAGTGCTCCACATTATTATCTCAAAGTCTCACTGTCGATGGAAAGCATAATTGATGCCCGCAAGGCATTGAATGCACAGGCAGCCGAGAAGGTGGGCATGAATGCCTTCTTTATTAAATTTGTTGCAGAAGCATTACGACGACATCCTGAGGTCAATGCATCATGGGAAGGTGATGCCATTCGGCGTTTCGCTTCCATAGATATTGGACTGGCTGTCGACAGAGGGAATGGCCTTGTTACCCCGGTAGTGCGGAATTGTGCAGCAAAGAGCATAGTAGAAATAGATGCCGAGCTTCGGGTCCTTATACAGAAGGCAGGTGATAATAAACTACGCCCCGAAGAATACAGCAATGCGACATTTACCATTAGCAATCTTGGTTCTTTCGGCATAGAGGAATTCACCGCAATTATTAACCCACCTGGTTCTGCAATCCTTGCCATTGGTGCAACACAGAAGCAGCCAGTGGTTGGTACTGATAATGCCATTACCATAGAGCAGAGAGCAAAGTTTTCTCTTTCCTGTGATCATAGGGTAATTGATGGCGCTGTTGCTGCGCGTTTTCTTGCCTATTTCAAGGATATCATGGAATATCCTGTACGGGCATTATTTTAACATTGTCGTAAGGAGAAGAATATGGATTATGATGTAATTATAGTAGGGGCTGGTCCGGGCGGCTATGTCTGTGGCATTCGAGCTGCTCAGTTGGGTCTCAAGGTAGCAGTTGTCGAGGCAGATAAGCCCGGGGGTGTCTGTTTGAACTGGGGATGTATTCCATCGAAGTCGCTCATTCATCAGGCATCGGTATATGCTCAGCTACAGGAAGCAGAGGCATGGGGTGTAAAGATAGACAGGAGTAATTTTTCTTACAAGAAGGTCTATGATACTTCCCGGAAGGCCTCTTCCATGCTTACTGCAGGTGTGCAGGGACTGTTAAAAAAGAACAAGATTAGCTATCTGGAAGACAGGGGAGTCGTAGAATCTGCAACCCGGGTCCGCCTAACAAAGAGCAAAAAAAGCATCGAAGCAAAGAACATAGTCATTGCGACCGGCTCACGCCCACGCATCATTCCAGGATTTGAATTTGACGAACAGCAGATACTATCCTCAACGGGCATTTTATCTCTGCAGAAGCTGCCGAAATCCATCATCATATTAGGAGCAGGTGTTATAGGTGTCGAATTTGCCTATGTCCTCTCCCAGTTTGGCGTGCAGGTACAAATGGTAGAATTGATGGACCGCATACTCCCCACTGAGGATCGTGAATTTGCCAACATGGTAGAAAAATCACTGACAAGCAAGGGCGTAAAGATCCATTGCTCCATGAAGGCACTATCCACAGTCAAACAAAAAGACCATGTTAAGCTGCTAACAGAGCAGGATGGGAAGAAGGGAGAATTTGAGGCAGAGCTCATGCTTGTCTCGGTCGGACGCAGTCCAAATACCGAAGAGCTCGGGCTCGAGAAGGCAAAAATTAGCACAGAACGCGGCTACATCCAGGTTGGAGACTACTACGAAAGCACACTGAAGGGTGTCTTTGCTATTGGCGATGTTGTTGCGCAATCTCCCCAGCTTGCACATGTTGCATGCAAGGAAGGAGAAATCGTAGCCGAATACCTAGCGGGCAAAAAGACAGCTCCGCGTGTTGATAACACCACGGTGCCATCAGTCGTATACTGCGAACCACAGCTTGCCGGGTTTGGTTTGAACGAAGAAAAAGCGAAGGCAGAAAAGAGAAACTATGCGAGCTATTCATTTCCCTATCGGGGTGCAGGAAAATCTGTAGCCATAGCTGCTCCCGAAGGCATGGTAAAGATTCTCTACGATCCAAAAAGCAAAGAAATACTCGGGGCACACATCTTTGGACATGATGCGACCGAGCTCATCCATGAATTGCTACTTGCACGTTCATCTGAGCTCCTTCCCGAAGACATTGCCATGATGATGCATGCACATCCGACATTGTCAGAAGCAGTTATGGAAGCAGCCCGTGGCATAGAGGGCTGGGCAATTCATGTATAGGCCTCTATCATGAATACACAGGAACAGCAGATTAATTTTCATCGTGCTCGGGATGCACTTCTTAGCGTTATTGCCCTTGTTGTAGTTGGGTTCTTCTTTGTTCTTGCAAAACCATTCCTCATTCCCTTTTCCATTGCCTGTTTTATCTTTTTCATTCTGAGACCCATCATCAGCGTCTTTTCGCGGTGGAAGATGCCGCAATTTTTTATGACCACCATCATTGTTGGTGCCATATTTTTGGTTGGTTGCCTCATTGGATTTATACTATTTTCGAGTATACGTTCCTTTGTCCGTGACTTACCGAAGTTTATCCCGGCATTACAGGACCTCATCCTCCAATTCCAGCAATATCTCGCCAATTTCCTTGGGCAGGACATAGAGGAATTACTGAATTATGAAAATATAATTGTTTCGGTGCGCGATCAGCTACTTGCTATTTCAGGCAATTTCATTAGTTTCCTGCGTGGTTTTTTGGTGGTACTCTTTATACTCTTCTTCTTGTTATTGGAATCGCGTTATTTTACCCGCAAGCTCCGGGTTGCCTTTCCACACGAACAGGCACGCCGGGCAAATGATGTTATAACGCGTATTTCCGAACAGATAGGGAAGTACCTCTCAACGAAGTTTATTATCAGCGTGATGACTGCTCTTACGGTTCTCATAATCCTACTGGCATTCCGCGTAAACTATGCCATAGTATGGGCATCGCTTACCTTTCTTTTTAATTTCGTGCCCTTTGTTGGGTCAATTATTATCACTGCAATTTGCATTGTGTTTGTTACTCTTCAATTTTTTACAACTCCCATTCTTATTGTAATTATTGCTTTCCTTCTTATTCTTGTACACACCATCTTTGGCAATATCATTGAGCCCCGTTATCTTGGAAAAAACATGGGCATGAGCCCCCTTATTGTCATCATCTCATTATTACTCTGGGGATGGCTCTGGGGTATAGCGGGTGCTTTTATAGCAGTGCCGTTAACAGCAATGTTCAAAATAATCTTTGAAAATATTCCGTCTTTACATTTTCTAGCTGCATTGATGGATAGTGGCAATACAAAATTTTATGAAAAACAAAAGAATATTAACCGGTGATCGCCCCACGGGTTCATTACACCTAGGGCACTACATAGGGTCACTTGCGAATCGAGTTCGTATGCAAGACGAATACGAATGTTTCTTTGTACTCGCCGACCTCCATATGCTCACAACGAAGAACAGGAAGGAGGACATCGCAGAGATACCGACTCATTGTCACGAGATAATCCTTGATTACCTCGCCTGTGGCATAGATCCCGCTCGTTCGGTTATCTACCTTCAATCAGCGGTGGAGGAAGTCTACGAGCTCAATCTATTGCTGGAAATGCTGGTAACAGTACCGCGTCTCCAGCGGCTTCCGTCGCTCAAGGATATGGCACGGTCGGCCCAGCTTGCTGAGATGCCCTTCGGTCTGCTCGGCTACCCGGTATTGCAGAGTGCAGACATCCTCCTGCCACGTGCCGATCTTGTTCCGGTTGGTAAGGACAACGAGGCACATGTTGAATTAACACGGGAGCTTGCAAAGCGTTTTAATTATCTCTATGGTGATGTCTTCCCGCTGCCCGACGTAATGGTTGGAACATCTCTTGTGGGTACTGATGGCAACACAAAGATGTCGAAATCAATCGGAAATACCATCATGCTGGGCGATGATGCCAAGACAGTCCAGAAGAAGGTCCGTTCAATGTACACCGATCCGAATCGCCTGCGAGCCGACATTCCCGGAACGGTTGAGGGCAATCCAGTTTTCATTTATCATGACTTTTTTAATCCAAACAAGGAACAGATTGCAGACTTTAAGGAACGCTATCGGCAGGGCAAGATAGGTGATGTAGAGGTTAAAAATGCCCTAGCAGATGCCATCAATGCAAAACTCGACCCCATTCGCGAACGACGCTATGATTTCGCCTCCCGCAAGGGCTATGTGGAACAGGTTTTGTACGAAGGAACCCTCCGCATGCGAAAGGAGGCAGCCCAAACCATCACTATGGTACGAAAGGCAACCGGACTCAGTACAACCTGGACACGGGTACGGAGAAAGATAGAAAAAATGGGAAAATTGGCAGACAAGCCACAAGACACAGCAAAAGACACAGCAAAAGACACAGCAAAAGACACAGCAGTCCCGGCAGCGTCCCCAGCGGCTCCCGCGGATTCATCCCATATGCTCTTCGGTGATGAAAACACTTGAGCCATCACAGATTACAGAATTTCATGAGATAATCCTCAATCATTACAAGGAACATGGTCGTGCCATGCTATGGCGGGAGGATACAAACCCCTACATAGTTTTTATTTCTGAGCTTATGTTACAACAGACCCAGGTGAGTCGTGTTGAGAAAAAAATCCCGCACTTTATTCAGACCTTCCCCGACTTTGCCGCCCTGGCATCAGCCAGCTTGACTGAAATTCTAGCGGGCTGGCAGGGGCTGGGCTACAATCGCCGCGCCCGCTACCTCCAGCAATCGGCTGTGATTATTGTAGATCGCTACGGCGGTGAATTGCCCCGTACTACGGAGGAGCTCAGGGAGTTACCGGGCATTGGTCCGAATACTGCGGCCTCGATATTGGTCTTTGCCTTTAATCAGCCCCTGAGCTTTATCGAAACGAACATACGGCGGGTCTTCCTCCATCATTTTTTCCCGGGCGAGGATGCGGTGCACGATCGCTGCCTCCTTCCGCTTATTGAGCTCTGTCTCGATAGTTCAAACCCTCGTCGCTGGTATTATGCTCTTATGGATTATGGTGCTGCACTTGGTGAAAAAATAAAAACAAATCCCAATCGGAGAAGTGTACATTACACACGCCAGTCTCCCTTTGCTGGTAGTATACGACAGATGCGCGGGCAGATACTCCGGGTTCTCGTTGCAGAGCCGGGCATATCCTATGGCGAGCTCAGGCAGAAGGTCAACACCTCCGCATCACCACAAGCCCCAGCAGAGGAAAGGGCTGACGAACTGACAGAAGAGAAATTCATCCATGCCCTTGAACAGCTTGAAAAGGAAGGTTTTTTACGAGAAGTGGCTTCGAAAGAGGAGGGGCTATGGCTCCGCTAAAACATTCTGCTACAGAGTCCGCAGTGGCAAGGATGCTGCTTATTCTAACTGGAGGCGGCACGCTGCAACATATTCTGTTGCCAGTTAAAGAGAAGGTCGAAGAGCTCTGTATTCTCCGGGTCATCCTCTTGTTGCCGCAGATCCACCATAATGCGGAATAGGGGTTCTGTTCCCGATGGCCGCATCCACATACGGGCTATAATGCTCTTGTTGCTATCGAGGAACTGTAGGACATGTCCCCCGCTTGGCTCAAGACTATCAAAACACCTATCCCCGACATAACGCCGATACTTCCAATCCGCAATACCATAGGAAGAGAGGGTTTTCATAATTGGCTGAGAAGTTTTTAGCTCCTTCATAAGTATGTCAAGATAATTCTGAACTGTCTTACCGTTATCAGCACCAAAACGGAGTGCGGACCGAGAATCTGCTATGCTGTTACAGTGATATTTCGGGAGCTTCTTCAATAATGCATGTACAGAGCCAGAAGAATTGCCAGAAGGATTGCCAGAGGAATCCTCGATGGGGTATTCCTGAGAAACAGTCCCCGTTAGAAACAGAGCGAGACTGGCAATGGCAGCGAGGGGATCCCGCACCATATTTGGGGGCATGATGGATCCTCCGTTCGATCCTTCGCCGGCAACACAGACATAATATCCCTGCCGCTCTGCCTGATGTACGCCAGCAATAACATTTGCCTCTCCCGTTTCTGTAATAATGCAGCGCGCTTGGAAAGCAGCAGCAATATCTACTACTTTCTGCGAACTCGCAGCATTGACAACTATAGCAAGCTTCTGTTTCGGTGCAATATGTTTTGCACATGCTAGGCGTGCGAAACAAATGAGTGCGAAATTATCCTGAGCCGAGAGTGCAGATGCCTTGCCGCTCGTTGGATCAATGGCAACAATGTTCCCACGATCGCCATCAGCATCGCTTACGTATCCCAGCATAAAACGGGAGTCCTTTTGCCATAATTTCTCAAGGGCAGTCATACAGGGCTTCATAGCATCTCCTTCAGGCAGGAGGGAGTGGCAGACCTTGTTTGGGTTCAGTAATTTTGCCCTGATGCCCCATTCTGCAAGTAATTTCTTATCGATCCCCTTGCCACGTGCAGAACCATTGGCATCAATCAATACGCCGATATTCCGTTTAATGTTCTGCGGAGAAAAAGATATAGGGAGCTTTTTGCCCTGCATCTGCTGTTTGTGTAGGTCAGAAAACAGGATGGAATTTTTAAGGAGTTTGATATAGGCCTTTTGAGTAGCAGAGCGTAGGCCGACTGTGCGAGAGACGGATAATGTGGATCGGGCTGCGGAGATCGGGGCGTCACGGGTATCCGCCTTATCCGCATTCGTAGCATCGTGGATCGCTGCATCAAAGTCTGCAATGAGTTTTCTTGTCAGCACGGCTTCAAATACCATGCCTGCCCTGCCGAATTTCATACCATTGTATCCGATAGGATTATGGCTGGCAGTGATGTAGCAGAAGGCCGCCTCCGTCTTTGTGCCACTGTAGGCCATTATTTCTGGTGATGGGCAGGCGGAGCGCCGGTAGAGCGTCATTCCCTCTGCAAGAAAGATCCTTTGCATAATTTTTGCAATGGGAGCTGAGGTCGGTCTACGGTCCATGCCGAGAATGATGCTGCTAATGTCTCGTTTTTTCAAAAAATTACAGAATACGCGAGCAATAATTTCCAAGAGCTGGCGCTCTACAGGAGCAATGCTCTTGCTCTGGGATTCTTCGTTTTCTGCAAATATCTTCCTCCATCCAGACACTGAACATATCATTGACTGATATGCTGCGTGTAGTTCATCCTTCATAATATCCTCCGATATATTTCTCTACCCATGCAGGTACAATTTCGCTGGCATTTCCGTATTCCTCACTATCAAAGCTCGTCATTCCGATGGCTTCCTTATTCAGAATAACAGTATGGGCTCCTGCGAGAGCTGCCTGCTGGGCAAAGCCGGCAGCAGGATAGACGGTTCCTGAGCTACCAATGGTAAGAAAAATGTCAGCCGATGCCAATTTCTCTCCAATGATATCCATATATTTCGGCATCTCGCCAAACCAAACAATATCCGGACGCATAGATGAGCTACGCATGCATTGCGGACAGGGGGTGTCGATGTGTATGTCCTCAGCAACAGGAGTTCGTGCATTGCAGAAGATGCAGAAGGCATCTAGTATACTGCCATGCATGTGCAAGACCATCTTACTCCCTGCTCGCTCGTGGAGGTCATCTACATTCTGGGTAATCAATGTACAGGAAGGGCAGTGTTGCTCTAATTCGGCAAGGGCAAAATGGGCAGCGTTCGGCTTTGCCCGGAATACTCCAGCCCTTCTTTCGTTATAAAAACGATGAACTCTCTGCGGATCGCGGGCAAATGCCTCCGGCGTTGCCACGTCCTCTATCTGCTCTCCTTCCCAGAGCCCGCCTTGGTCACGGAAGGTTCGAAGCCCCGATTCGGCAGATATTCCAGCCCCAGTTAAGATAACAATTTCCTGCATGAAACATTATACCAAAAAATCAAAGAAAAATCACATTTACCCTTGCCTTTTTAATATTGCAACCTATAATATATATATATTGATTATGTTTGCAAAACGCATCAACGTTAAACAGATAGAAGAAGGGACAGAACTAGCGCCGAAATTTGACGAGAATGGTCTTATACCAGTTGTAACGACAGATTTTGATACTGGGGAGCTTTTAATGCATGCATATATGAATAATGATGCATTGGTTGAAAGCATTCGCACAGGTTATGCGGTATATTATAGTAGGAGTCGCAAGGAGCTTTGGCGCAAGGGGGAGAGCAGTGGCATGAAGCAGAAAATCTGCGAGATCAGGATCGATGATGACCAGGATACAATCTGGCTCCGGGTTGATCTTGCCGGTGCTGCAAGTTGCCATGTTGGATATAGGAGTTGCTTTTATCGTTCGGTGCCGGTAGGGTTGAACACAAAAGAGGAGGTGGTACAACTTGAATTTACAGAGACGACAAAGATATTTGATTTTGAAACGATGTATCCGGGGGTGGAAAATCCCACCCAGATATAGGTATACATTGCTTTGGATGTTATTAATACTGATATTTAATGTATCAGCTGAGGAGGATCAGACCATGTTGGATATACGTGCCGAAAAAATAATTCAGGGACTTCCCAAGGACGTTCAGAATATTTTGAGGGGAAGATTTGTAACTGAGGATCATGAATTCCCGATAAACATGGAAGATGAAGAATGGAAAAAACGGCTTGGAAAAGAACAGTATAATATTCTGCGACGCGGGGGAACAGAACGCTCCTTTAGCGGTATATACGACAAGCATTATGAATCGGGCATATATTATTCAGCTGCGAGTGAGCAACCATTGTTTAGTTCCGATGCGAAATATGATTCTGGCACTGGGTGGCCAAGTTTCTACGAGCCAATCACTAATGATGCGGTATTATACTCCATAGACAGACGTTTCTTTATGACGCGAATTGAAGTTATTGATAGTAAGAGTGGTTCACACCTGGGGCATGTATTTTTTGATGGTCCGGAACCAACTGGGTTGCGGTATTGTATGAATTCTTTGTCGCTAGTATTTAAGCCATCCAACATAAAAAAGTAACCTTTTCCTATGTTGTTGGTTTATATACGTGTCAACACAAGGTTTAGTCGTTTGGATACTAACATTGAGGTCCTCCTTTCCTCTGGGAAATATCAGAAGAACAGCTAGATTGTTGGCGTGTCTGCAGTACCCATATTTAGCCCACACCAACGGGTACAAAAAGGCAGAGTTTTCTCTGCTTCAAACCCCAGCACCTGTGACGAGATCTCCTTTTGTCCAGGTGCTTTTTTTTTATTTATCTTTTTTTATTCTATCAAGAGCGCGTTTTAGTGCACCCTGAATAAACTTCTTATCATGTATTTGTTTCTCTGTGCTTTTAATACTGACAGTGCTGTTATTATTACTGTCTTTCATGCGCAGCACGGTGCTTCCGTATGTAAAACCACCACCAAAGGCAACCAAGCCGAAGAGCTTGTTATCATGGTTTTGCTTAAACAAGGTCTCCAGACAGAGCGGTATGGTACTGGATGATGTATTGCCTATCCATTGGATGTTACTGAATACCCGATCCTTTGTAAAATGTAATTTTTGTCGTACCATATCTAGTATTCTTTGATTTGCCTGATGTGGCACCAGAAGATCCAGCTGATCAACTCGTATCTTTGCCTTTTCACAGGCCTGTGCGAGAACCTTGAGCATGTTTTTAATTGCAACTACAAAGACATAGCGCCCGTCCATCTTTATGTAGTCATCTTGTTGTGATGGCACGTAGAGATAATTAGTGGGGGCTCCCTGTGCCGATAGCATGGGGCTAAAAATTTCTGCTCGATGACGCTCCTTGTAGGCACTCCCTACAAGAAGACTAGCTGTTGCTGCGTCTGCAAAAATTGGGGCAGTGCCAGCATCATCCAATTTAATTTTCGGCGACAAGACCTCGGTTGTGATAAATAAAACTTTCTTTTCTGGATGCAATAAGAGGTCATTATGAATCAGCTTCATGCCATAGAGATAGCCCGAACAGGCGGCACTAATGTCGTATGTTTCCATCTCACAGTCTTCGTCCAGATCCTTTGACAATTCATAGTGAATACTGGCTGCCATGGATGGTGTCAGGTTCATGGGGGTGCCGGTAGAACAGACAATGGCATCAATGTCTTGTAATGCAATGTTCTGCTCGTCGAATAGCTTTAGTGCAGCATCAACAGCCATGGTTAATGCGGATTGATTTGGACCTATCCATGTGCGAGATTCTATTCCTGTGCGTTTTGTAATGTCCTTGGCGTTCCAATCGGGTATGTGCAGAGCAATTTCTTCGTTATCAACTATGCGCTCACCTTTTACTCCGGTAACAGCAACAATCCCAGGGTTTTCTAGGAGTGGTGCGGCAGATGGATGGAATGCGGTGGATTTTTGTTTTGTCGAAATGCCCGTGATAATTGGATTGCCGGGCTCTTCCTTTGTAACTGGTTTAACGTATTTTCTATCTTGGCTTTCCAGCTGAATCATGGGAGTACCAACAATTACTGTTTCTCCTTCTTCAACCATGATGTCTTGGATAACACCGCTTGCGGGGCTTCGAAGGTCGAAGGATGTCTTGTCGGCTTCAAGCTCTGCAATTAGGTCTCCCGCCTGTATGGTATCATTTTTCTTACACTTCCATTCAATGACGGTAATTGATTCGTCTGAGGGGCTTGAGCCCATGGCCTCAATTACTGTGTGATCTGTTGAATCTTTTTCCTTCTTTTTCCATTCTATGTTTCCGGAAAGCAGGGTTACTGCCGTTTCGAGTATTCGTTTATAAGAGGGGAGGACCTCGAGCTGGTTTGCATAGTTACAGGGCACGTAGGTATCCTCGCGAGTAATGCGGCGTATTTCTACGGTTTTGCTAGCATGCTCTGCAATATATGCAGCTATTTCCCCTGCAAAGCTCGATGTCTTATTGTCCTCGCTACAAATTATAACCTTCCCTGTTTTTTCGGCCGATTTCAGGACGGCTTCTTGATCCCATGGTACAATACTTCGTATATCAATAAGTTCAGGATGAACACCGCAGTCTTGTAGGGCAGGTATGGCTTTTTGACAGAGGGCAACACCGTTGCCATAGGTAATAAAGCTAATGTCACTGCCTTCTTCTACGATTTTTGCACGACCAAGGGGGGTAAAATGCTTCGTTATATCTTTGCTCGTCTTTGTTTCTTGATTGTTGAGCTGTACCTTCGGGTAAAAGAATATAGTCGGACGCTCCGATGCTAAACATGCATTCATGAGCCCCGCAGCGTCAGCAGCTGTGGATGGCATAACCACATTAATGCCGGGGACATGGGATACAATGCTTTCCATGCTTGCAGCGTGGAAGGGGCCCAGTCCTGGTGAGTAGCCACCACAGGGAGACATAATAATAACCGGACATTGCCATTTTCCGCCACTTCTCCAGAACATTGTTCCGAGGTCGGCGTATATTTGGTTAAAGGCAACAGGGAGGAAATCAGAGAACTGAAGGAAGGCAACCGATCGTGTGCCAGTGAGCGAGCGACCTATCGCGGTGCCAACAATGAGGGACTCCGATAGGGGGCTGTTCTGGACGCGTTCCTTGTACTTTGTGCTCAGTCCACGGGTTATGCCAAAGACATCTCCCTTTGGATCTTCAATATCCTGTCCGTAGAGGAAGGTCCGCTCGTCGCTCTCTAACCAATGTTCTAGGGTATTTCTCATTGCCTCCAGCATGGTTATTTCTTGAGAACCATCGCCATTATTTTCTGATTCCGGGTCTGTGATGTAGCTGTCTACTTCTCGGAACGCGGTAAAGGTTGCTGCTGGTTCTGCCGCCACCTGTGCTTCCCGAACGAGGACATCGAGCTCGGTTCGTATGTTTTTTTGCATCTCTTCAAAGATGGAGAGTTCCATTCCTTGTTCAATCAGGAAATTTTGTAGATTAACGAGGGGGTCGCCATCCTTACGTACTGTGGATATATCGACTTCGTCCCGGTAGACAGTCTGATTGTCTGCATTGGTGTGATGATGCAATCGGTCAACAGAGAATATAACAATGGCGGGCTTTCTTTTTGTTCGCATCTCTTCCACAATATCACCCAGCTCGGTGTAATAATTCTGCGGATAGCGGCCATCAATACGAATAATGGGCAGTCCGTAAAAAGAATCCGCCTCGCCCCCTGGTTGGGAGAAAAAGGTGCGTCCTGATGTCGTAGTTGATATTGCCAGAGTATTATCTTGTATTATAAACAACACAGGCAGCTCATCACGAACCGCATGTGCCAAAGATTCCATAAATTCGCCTTCCTGAGTTGTGCCATCACCAAGTGTTGAGAGTACAATGGGTTGTGTGTCCTGATCTTTTATAGATGCAGCAACACCGACAGCATGCAAAGCAGAATTTCCTACTGGCCCCGAGAGACTCACGATATTCAAATCCTTTGCTGACATATGGGCATTTATTTGTCTGCCCATAGACTCACTGTCTCGTTTGTTGAATAATGCAAGGAAGAAATGTTTTTCCGTTATTCCCAAGGCAAGCATGAGTGCCTTGTCTCGATAATGGCAATGGAGCCAATCGCTCGGCTTGAGGTGATGCGCTAAAATTGCAAGCCCCTCGTGTCCCTCGCCCGAGACATGGAAGAATGCCTCTCCGCGTGCAGTAAATTCTTGCTCGATGAGATCCATCGTTCTTGCCCGCAACATGTATTCATACGTCTCTAACAAATTGTCGATAGTATGTCCTGTAACATTCTGAAGCATTTTTGACTCGTCTACTTCTTGCATGGGAGTATTTTATCATTATTTCCAATACGTTGTCAATAATTTCTAATCGATTGCCACCAGCTTGTATTTTGTATTATTGAGCTGTATAATTAGGTGTATTATTGAGCTGTATAATTGAGAAAATTATTACGGCTAAGGAGCCAATATGGATACATTCAATGTTCGAAAGATACTGGAAACTGCTGCGGGCAAGGTAGAGTACTATGATCTCAATGAGCTAGCTGGGAAATATCCTAGAATACACAAGATGCCTTATTCTATCAGGATACTGCTAGAGTCGGTATTGCGTAACGAAGATGGGAGACAGGTTACACAACAACATATTGAAACCCTTCTTTCGTACCAAGGAAAGACCCCCCCTGTAGAGGAGATACCTTTTAATCCGGCACGTGTATTGTTGCAGGATTTTACCGGTGTTCCCTGTGTGGTTGATTTAGCCGCGATGCGTAGTACAATGAAGCAGCTCGGTGGTAATCCAAAACGCATCAATCCTATTTT
The DNA here is from genome assembly GCA_964291355.2 of Spirochaetia bacterium. GTDB lineage: Bacteria > Spirochaetota > Spirochaetia > WTKD01 > WTKD01. The sequence goes on from OZ220222.1 coordinate 311,099, forward strand.
GCCAGTGGATCTTGTTATTGATCATTCGGTGCAGGTTGATGTCTTTAATAGCCCGGATGCATTGCAGAAGAATGCAAATATGGAATTCTCCCGCAATCAGGAACGATATGAGTTCCTCCGATGGGGGCAATCTGCCCTAGAACAATTCCAGGTAATCCCCCCTGCAAGCGGCATATGTCATCAGGTAAATTTGGAATATCTGGGAACGGTCATTCGTAAGCAAGAGCAGGGCGATCTGCCACTGGCATATTTTGATTCGGTTATTGGCACAGATTCCCACACTCCCATGATTAACGGTCTCGCTGTGCTTGGTTGGGGTGTAGGCGGCATTGAGGCAGAGGCGGCAATGCTTGGACAGCCAATATTCATGTTGACCCCTTCGGTGGTAGGTCTGCGTCTCCATGGCTCTCTGAACACTGGCTTGACTGCTACCGATCTGGTATTGGCAATAACAGAGCTGCTCCGCAAACATGGTGTGGTGGGCAAATTTGTTGAATTCTGTGGGGCGGGGCTCTCAAGCATGTCGGTTCCAGACAGGGCTACTATTTCGAATATGGCCCCAGAATATGGTGCTACTGTTGGATATTTTCCCACAGATCAGCGCACCCTTGAATATCTCTATAGCACCGGTCGTTCAGAGGAGCAGATAGATTTGATTGAACGCTATACTCGCGCACAGGGTATGTTCCGTACTGATGATACTGCCGAACCGGAATTTGAAGCCCTCCTCGATCTTGATTTATCTTCCATAGAGCCAGCCATTGCTGGACCAAAGCGACCACAGGATCGCATTACCCTGAGTCGTGTCCAATCCAAATGGCAAGACCTTAAGAAAGATGAGGTAAAGGCAGGGGGCTACGCCCTGACAGATGAGGAGGAAAAGAAACACAGTACCATAGAGATAGAGGGAGAAACACATGATCTAAAACATGGTGATGTTGTATTGGCAGCTATTACAAGCTGTACGAATACCAGCAATCCATCAGTACTTCTTGCAGCAGGGCTCCTTGCTCGCAATGCGGTCCAGAAAGGACTCAAACGTAAACCGTGGGTAAAGACGAGCTTTGCTCCTGGTTCCATATTGGTAACTGAGTATCTTATTCGCTGTGGTCTGATGGAGTATCTGGAGCAGCTGGGATTTTATCTCGTCGGCTATGGCTGTACAACCTGTATTGGAAACAGTGGTCCACTGCCCTCTGAGATAACCAGCGCGGTGGATGAAAGTAAACTGGTAGTTGCCGGTGTACTCTCAGGCAACCGGAATTTTGAGGGACGCATCAATCCGCATACTCGGGCGAATTTTCTGATGTCTCCACCCCTAGTAGTACTGTATTCTCTTGCTGGGAGCGTCGATGTTGATGTGGAAAACAGTCCCATCGGTCATGCTAAGGATGGCAGCCCCGTATATATGAAAGATATATGGCCAGACAGTGATGAATTGGCAGAGATGGTTGGTCGTGCGCTTGATCGCGATACCTTTATTGAAAGTTACAGTAATCTAGAACAATCCAATGAGCAATGGAATAACATTCCCATTTCCGGAAGCGAGCTCTATAACTGGAAGGGAGATAGCACCTACATCCATGAGCCACCCTTCTTTGAAGGCATGCAGCTAAAGACTGAGCCCATCAGTACTATTGCAGATGCCCATGTTCTTGTAATGGCTGGCGATAGCATTACGACAGATCATATCAGTCCCGCCGGTGCCATCGACCCAGCCAGTCCGGCAGGAAAATATCTACTTGGGCTCGGCATAGAAACTAAGGATTTTAATTCCTACGGCAGTCGCAGGGGAGATGACCGCATTATGGCACGAGGCACCTTTGCAAATATCCGTTTTCGGAATCTACTCGCGCCAAATACTGAGGGTTCTCATACCACATACATGCCTACTGGAGAAGTGATAGATATCTACAGTGCAGCACAGCGCTATCAACAGGAAAATTGTCCAGTTATCATCATAGCCGGTAAGGACTATGGAATGGGTTCCAGTAGGGATTGGGCAGCAAAGGGAGTTCACCTCCTTGGTGTTCGTGCAGTGCTTGCAGAATCCTATGAGCGCATCCATCGAAGTAATCTTATTGGCATGGGAATACTTCCCCTCCAGTTCAAAGAAGGCGAGAATGCGGCTTCCCACGGTCTTGATGGGAGCGAACAATACAGCATTGTCCTTGATGATGCCCTGAGCCCCCGTAGCATGCTGATCTGTAATGCAAAGAAGAAGGATGCCAATAAGGATGATAGCAGTACAGTTCGAATTGAGCTACTCTGTAGAATCGACACCCCAGTTGAGATTGACTATTATCGTAATGGCGGCATACTGCATACCGTTCTGAGACAATTTCTACTGGAAGATGGGGTAGAGTAAAAGATCATCCCAGCAGATGCCGCTACCTGCTGCTATATTTTTGCCTGCACGAGCGCCAGCTATGATGGGGAGATAGCGGGGATGGATTCCGGCACGGCTCTTCTGCTCTGCCCGGAGCACCGTCATGGTAGAGCTATCGATGATGCTGCCGGCTGGGATATCTTCTTTGGCTATGATGCTTCGTCTTGTTGTGTAATATATCTCCATCTCCGAGGGGGTGGCTTTCTTAATGCCACTGCCGAGTATGGCCTCTACGCGGTCGGCGCCATATCGATGCTTGAGCTTCGCTGGAAGGATGCCCGGTTTTTGGGGCTTCTCTGCGATGTATGCTGCAAACTCATGGACGGTATCTACCATCCTGCGGAAGTTCGGCACTTCTAGGGCAAAGGGGTCGTCGAGGCCCGGTCCATTATTGTCTAGGGTAATATGTTTTTCTATGTATCGAGCTCCTAAGACTGTAGCTATGGCTGGAACTAACTCAGGATCGTAGCTATGGTCTGATACCCCGACATTGATACCAAATATGGCAGCGAGATTCGGGAGTAGTTGCAGATTGTATTCCTCCTCCCGGGCGGGATAGTTGGTAACGCAGTGGAGCAGTGTTACCGAGCTCTCTTCCAAACATTCCAATGCCTCTTCGATGTCGGACAATTTTGATACCCCAGTTGAAAGGAGGATGGGTTTGCCATAGCTCGCCAGCTCCCTAAGGAGGGGGATGTGGTTTAATTCGGGGGATGCGATCTTTATCATCTGGGGATCAAGGGCACGTAATTCTGATGCGCTCCGTATGCCAAAGGGGGTGCAGAGAAAGCCGATGTCGTTTTTATCGCAAAGTTCTCTGAGGCGGAAGTAGAAATCGCTATTACGTTCTACTGCTCGAAACCTATCGTATAATGCAATGTCTTGCTCATAGAGGCGGATGGATTTGGAATTTGGATGCAGTATTTCATCTGCATAGATCCACTGGAACTTTGCCCAGTCGGCACCTGCCTCCTTTGCTGCAGCAATTAAGGATGCTGCCGTATTAAGGTCTCCACCATGGCCGCTGCCTATCTCTGCAATTATTTCAGGAGGCATTTTTCTGTATCGACTGAAATCCACAGAGAGGATGTAATATATCCGGGATAACAATCGATCCATCCTTCTGCTGACCATTTTCCAGTAAGGCAAGAAGAATACGAGAAACAGCGAGGGCTGTTCCATTTAATGTGTGGACATATTTTTTTTGTTTTTCGCCCTGTTCTGTTCGATAGCGGATATTAAGACGCCGGGATTGAAAATCAGTGCAGTTTGAAGCGCTGGTAACCTCACCCCAGGAACCACCTTCGGTCCTTCCGGGCATCCATGCCTCAATATCATATTTCCGGTAGGCAGCAGAGCCCAATTCACCACTGCAGACCTCCATAACACGATAGGGGAGCTCGAGTCCCTGCATAATTTCCTCCTCAATAGTAAGAAGATGATCATGTTCATTTTGGGACTGTTCAGGTGTAGAAAAAATGAACATTTCCACCTTTGAAAACTGATGCACTCGATACAGACCCTTCGATACCTTTCCTGCAGCTCCCGCCTCCCGACGATAACAATGCGATATCCCCGCTAGACGAATGGGCAATTCCTCTGCATTCAATATCTTCCCTGCATGATAGGCAGCCAATGGAATTTCTGAAGTGCCAATGAGACAGAGATTGTCCGCCTCAATTTGATATATATCCCGGTCCTGGCTTCGGGGGTTGTAACCCGTTGCCAATGATATTTCTTCTTTTACCATGTCAGGCGTGGAGATAAGCATAAAACCGTGTTTTTTGAGTATATCAAGTGCATAGCGTATCAATGCTAGCTCAAGTAGGACGGCCTCATTTTTTAGATAATAAAATTTGTTGCCACTTACCCGCGTAGCCGTTTCGAAGTCGACGAGGTCGTGGGTAGAGGCAAGCTGGAGATGGTCTAGGAGGGGAAAGTCAGGATCAGGGACTGTGCCCCATTTGGAGCGCTCAATATTTCCAGCATCATCTGCGGCAATGGGCGTTGCCTCATGAATCAGGTTTGGCAACTTAAGGGATTCTTTGTCTAACTGCTCAGAGATAGTTCTATACTCTGCATCAATGGCTGTTATTTCTTCTTTAAGAACCTTGCCCCGTTCTATGATTGTGGAACGATCTTCTTCCTGTGTTGCCTGTTTGAGTTTCTGTGCATTTTTATTGCGTTCCTGCTGTTTTTGCTCTAGGGATTGTTGGAGTTTATTTTTTTTAGTGTAGAGCTCGACAACAAGTTCTATATTGCCAGGCGAACGCCGCTGTTCTATAACCTGTTGCACCTCTTCCTTGTTTTCTATTGCAAAACGAAAATCAATCACTGTGTATCCCTTTTATTTCTTATCCTCTTCGCAACAGGCATTCTCTTTGTCATTACAGCAGCTACCATGCTGGCAGCAGCAATCATCGTTTCCCTCAAGTTCGTGGGCACGAAAATAGGATGCCTCTACCGCGTCCATAACTGATGCGGTAAATCCTGCTTTTTCAAGAACGTACATTCCTTCGACAGTTGTTCCTCCGGGTGAGGCAATGCTATCAATTAACTGATGGGGGGACTGAGCACGTTTTTGCAACAATGCTGCTGCACCTTCTGTTACGATGGAGGCGATGCGAACTGCCTGTTCGATATTCATTCCTCCGCGGAGCCCTGCCTGTGCAAGTGCGTTGATAAAGCCAAGAGCAAAGGCAATGCCCGAACCGGACATGGCCGTAAGGAGCGGCATGGCTTCTTCTTCTATTTCCACGGTTACAGCAATGCTGTCTAGCATGCTCCGGAGCTCCTGTTTATACTGCTCATACTGGGACTGTTGGGGACTGTCTTTCTGTTGGAACTGTTGGTAGGAGATGCCCAAGGCGGCTTTTTGCACCTCAACACTCAATGATGGCATGATTCTGATAAAATATGCCTTCGGGCAGGCCAATGCTGCCTCTATGTTCTCTATCTTAACACCAGCCATCATGGAGACAACACAGAGGGAGGGTGATTGCACATTGAGGATGAGCTCCTGTAAGCTATCGGCAAGCGATGGAAATGTTTGTGGTTTGACGGCCAATACAAGATAGACCCTCCCCTGTGGAGGGAAGAGCTCTGCGCTGAGCTCCTCTGCAATATGTATTGGAAGTTTGCGGGATTTTCGTTTATATTGTTCTGCCTGAGCCAGGCGTTCTTTATTATTTTCTACAATGGTAAGCTGATGGATTTTTTTGCCCTCAGCTGCCATGAGGGAGCGTAAAAATGTCTCTCCCATATTTCCAAAGCCAATATGAATTATATAAACACGTTCTTGTTGCATGTCGTACCTCAATTACTAGTGTATGCCATATATCATGGCTTATTCAAGGGGAAATCATGTTTTCTCATTACCTCATAGACGACTAATGCGGCAGAATTCGAGAGATTAAGCGATCTCAGCCCAGGCCGCATCGGAATGCGAATGCACTGTTCTGCATTATCGTCGAGTATGGAAGATGGAATGCCAGTACTCTCCTTGCCAAATACCAGCACGGAATTTTCAGGATATTCGACCTTGTCATAGCGTTTCTCTGCCCCTGCCGTGGTAAAGAAACAGGGCTCTCCAGCGAAGTCATTGAGGAACTCAGCAATAGATGGGAGTATTTTAATCCGCACCAAGGACCAGTAGTCAAGACCTGCACGCTTAAGATAGCGATCATCGAGTGAATATCCCAGGGGCTCCACCAGTATCAGCTCAGCATCAACAGCTGCACAGGTTCGTGCGATGTTCCCCGTGTTCTGTGGTATTTCTGGTTCCAGTAAGACGACGCGGATATTCATAGCGGGAGGATGATGAAGGCAATAGCAATACATGCCGTACTGCAGAGGAAGAAATTCTCTCCCCCAGCGCGAGAAAAGATCAGGGGTCTATTTGCCTGAAAATTCCGTGCCTCAAGCTGGTCATGGATGATGTCGACATCGTTACAGAGATTGCGGAGGAGGGCGGATGAAAACAGTACAATGTAGCGCAGAGGGCTGCGGATCCTACGCATACGCATTGCTTCATTGATCAATCGGCTTTCACGGAAACAGAGATATAAAAATGTAAAACAGAATCCAAGTGAAATACTCATATATGTTCGTATGCGATGTGGCAGGAAGGATGTATACCATCTAAGACCCTGTACTATTGATTGTTGTGTGCTACAAGATAGAAATATATTGCTATAGAGGAGGATGGTAATGATGCGTTGAAAGTAGAGGGCTGTATGCTGTAATCCTTGTAGTATACCCGCAGTACTATTGAGCGACATAAGGAGAATGAGGATCATGATAATGCCAAAGTACGTGATGGAACGGAAAAAATTGAGTATCGATATACGGAGGTAGATATGGATGCTGAGGGCTAGCAGGAATGTGAGCTGCAACATGATGGGCCCTGTTCGGTAGATGGCTATTTGCATCAGAAAGAACAGGAACATGCGCTTTCTGGCATCCATACGGTGTAGAATTGTACTATTGTTTCCGGCATAATCAAAGATACATTGAAGATTGCTTATACGCATGTCATATCCTCTAGGGCTCCTCGGGCTGGTTGGAGTTGCATTTCTTCGAGCATGGGAAGGCAGGATGCGGGCTCTCCATCGTAGATGATGCGTCCTTTGTTCAATAGAATTACGCGGTCGGCATGTGCCAGAATATAATGGTAGGCATGGGTAATAACCACGAGACCACTACCCGCATTTCGTAGGTCAAGCAGAGCATCAACAACGAGACGGCAGGCGGCAAAATCCAGTGCATAGAAGGGCTCATCAATAAAGATTAATTCTGGTTTCATGGCATAGATTGATGCAATGGCCAAACGCCTCTTTTCTCCTCCTGAGAGCTGGAAGGGATGCTCCTTTTCTCTTCCGAGGAAATGAAATCGCTCCAGTACTGGAAGGAGATGCTCTTTGATGGCATCGGGGTCTTTCATCTGCCCCTCCAATCCAAACTGGAGCTCTTCTTCGATAGTTTGTCCGATGAACTGACGTTCTGATTCTTGGAATACCAGTCCGACTGATGAGCGGAGTATTTTTATATTGTTCCTGTTCAGTTTCGTACCATGTACGGTAATATGACCATGGGTTGGACGAGTGAGGGCTAGGGCATGGCGGGCAAGCATGGTTTTTCCCGAGCCGTTGGCTCCAAGTATGACGGTTAGCCCCTCGGCAGAAAAGCTCAGATTGATGTCGTGTAGAATATATCTATCATGAACACGATGTGACAGATGATCAAAACCAATAATGGCCATTATTTTATTTGTATCGGGACTGCTCGGTACAGGAAGCAGGCGGCGAATATTTTTAGCCCATCGCCAATAAGAAAGGGGAGGACTGTAACCTGCAATGTTTGCATCCAACTCTGCTTTTCCTGATGTATGATTTCACGAGCGATGTGAAACCAAGCCGTACCAATGGCGTACACAACAAGCGTAGCAAGTATGCAGATTATTACATTATGCCACAAATACTTTGGTTTCCCCTTGAGTATACCAATAATGAAGCTTGCTGGAATGAATGCGATTATGAAACCTCCCGATGGGGCCAAAATATGGGCAATGCTGGATGTTCCTCCTGCGAAAACAGGCAATCCTACAATTCCCATAAGAATGTACAGGAGTACGGCGAAGGTAGCAAATTTTGCACCAAGGAAGAGGGCAGCGAGGAAGACAAACAGGGTCTGCAAAGTAATGGGAACAAGAGGTACGGGGACATGTATAAAGGCACCAACGATAATTAATGCGGTAAAGAGAGCTATAAACAATGCCGAACGCAATGTCATATCAAAAAAACTCATAAAACACCTAAGCTATAGACACTCAGTCTATACTATACCATAAAGCATGTCAATACATGTGTGAGAAATTGAACAACAGATAACAAAGGTAGCAGATCTACCAATGCCCACTATACAGATTTTTTGTATAATTTTGCTATGGTGCTCGGAATAGCGCGGAGTTTGCTGGTAAATTGATATGCCTCCGTCTCAGTTTTAGAAGAGAAACTCAAAACAACCTGGATGCTGTCATCAAGTCGCTGAATCTCTATGTTATTGAGAATTATGTTATGCTCCCAGGCAGCACTGTCTATTTTTTGTAGGATATGGGACTGTCGCAGGGCAAAATGAGCAACGACCTGAAAATGAGATAGACTCGCTGTCTGCTCCCATTCTACTTGAATTTCACGTTTTTCAAATTCTGGGACCTTGCGGAGGTTTTTACAGGTCTTACGATGCACAATAATGCCGCGGGATGGTGCGGTGTAGGCAGTAATAGGGTCTCCGAAAGTGGGTTCGCAACAACGTGCAAACAAGATGTGAGTATTTTGAAAATTGCTGGTGTGGGAACTTGTTTTTGCGACAATTTGTTTATCAATAAAGAGGTTTTTTCGCTCGTGATGGTTCAACCAATTTCGTATCTTTGTTCGTGCACGCTCCGTTTGGCATTGCTGCAAACATTTTAAGTTTGGCTGAATCTGTTTATCGATAATAATCTCAACGGTACAGGTATCTTTCAAAGGTTTATGTAATGGGATGCGTTCTCCATTTGCCCGGGCAGATGCAGCATGATGACCAATGTCGGTGTGGATATGGTATGCAAAATCAAGTGCAGTTGCGCCCTCAGGAAGGGTAATTTTTTTCCCCTTTGGCGTAAATACATGAATACTATCGGGAAGTATTTCCCGTTTCATACCATCTAGCAGCTCATAGTGTTGAAAATTTTGTATCTGCTGCAGTTTCATTTGTATATCATGTTCGACCGGCGAGGGTTCGTTGTGCTTATAATTCCAATGTGCAGCTACTCCGTATTCAGCAATGTGATGCATGGCCTCGCTGCGAATTTGAAATTCTATCGATTTGTTTGCTCCCATTACGGTTGTATGGAGGGATTGATATCCATTTGTTTTGGGCTTTGCTATATAGTCTTTGAAGCGACCTGCAAGGGGCATCCATATAGCGTGCACAATGCCGAGGAGGCGGTAACAGCTATCATCATCATCGCAGATAATACGAATGCCAAAGTGGTCATGAATCTGATGTGGCTCATGTTGCCGTTCTTTCTGTGCGATGGAATAAATACCTTTGAGGCGTGTTTCCAGCAGAAATGCGAAGTTTTTTGCGGCTGCCTTCTCTCGTATCTGCTTGCCAACAGATGCAAAGAGCTTTTCTGCTTCCGCCTCGTAGCCGGGTAATTTCTTACATATTTTCTCGTGTTCTTTGGGATCGAGGATTGCAAATGCCCCATCTTCCAGCTTTCTTTGTATAGTTCTAATGCCAAGTAGCTCGGCAAGGGGAGCGTAGATGTCCAAGACCTCCTGGGCAGTGCTTTTCTGCCGCTCTATGCTCTTGCATGACATGGTGGATAGATTGTGCAATTTATCGGCGAGTTTTATAATTATGATGCGCACATCGTGTACGCTCGCAAACAGCATCTGTCGTATATTTTCAATGTCAGATTTATTTTTATTATATGGAGTGGGTGATGTCATATTGGTAAGTCCCGCTACGAGGGATTCAACGACTTCGCCAAATTGCTGTCTGATACCCTGTATTGTAATATCGGTATCTTCGACAAGGTCGTGCAATAGGGCAGCTACAATGCTCTCGTGGTCGAGATGCATCTTAGCAAGAAATTCGGCGATAAAGATGGGGTGGGTAACATAGGGCTCGCCTGTTTCGCGCTCTTGATGCTGATGTCCTTGAACAGCAAAGGTAGTCGCATCCGTAATTGTCTCCCTTTCATCTGCGGAATATATATGTAGTGCCTGCTGGAATCTCTTAATGTGTTGGGAGATTATTTGTTCTGCTTGCTCACATTGTTGGATATGCTGTTTTTTTTCCTTTATTGACTGGCTACACATCTGGATACAGTGTAACATATTTTGATATACTAGGTGGATGAGCATTGGCAAGAAGGTTATAGTCGTCTTTTTTTCTATTTTCCTAATTTTTGTTGGAATATGTATTGGAATGTTCTGGGGAGCAGAACAGAATGATGTAAAGACTAATCCAATATCAGCTTCGAGAGAAATTCAAGAAATTCCAGAGCTTCCATCCTCCACGCCGTCATTGCCGGAATTTATAGCTACCAGCAACAGTCGTTTTAGCATGGATGAACAGGAGAACATATCGATCTACGATACATACAATAAGGGCGTGGTAAACATCACCACCGAGACCATAGCGTATAATTGGTTTTTTGAGCCGGTACCGCAGGACGGAGAAAGTGGTTCAGGATCAATTATTGATGTACAGGGTCATGTCCTGACCAACCATCATGTTATTGAAAATGCCAATAAGATATTCATAACTTTGGCAGATGGCACGCGATATGAGGGTGACATTGTGGGAGTCGATACGGAAAATGATCTGGCTGTCCTCTCATTCAATCCAAAAGGAAAGGTGCTTATTACCATCCCCCTCGGGGAATCGTCAAATCTCAAGGTGGGGCAGAAGGTCCTTGCCATCGGGAACCCCTTTGCATTAGAACGGACTCTCACTACAGGCATCATATCCGGAGTGGGTCGGCCAGTACGAACTCGGAATAAGCTCATTATCAGAAACATGATACAAACAGATGCCTCTATTAATATGGGGAACAGTGGAGGTCCCCTTCTGGATAGCAATGGACGCGTTATTGGCGTGAACACTATTATTTATTCACTGAGTGGTGGTTCCTTAGGCATTGGTTTTGCCATTCCCATTGATACAGCAAAACGGGTTATTCCCGATCTTATCCAGTACGGCAAGGTGCGCAGGGGCTGGATTGACATTATCCCGCGCCAATTATTTCCCGAGCTCGTGCAGTACGATCGTCTTCCGGTATCACAGGGCATCCTTATTTCACAAATTGAACCGGGTGGGAATGCCCTAGCTGCTGGTCTGCGGGGTGGGAAAAAGAATAAGGCGGTTCGCTATGGAAATACGATTGTCTACCTAGGTGGTGATATTATTGTTGAGATTGATGGCATGGACGTGTTCGGCATAGCCAATCTCTATGAGGCCCTAGAAGATAACAAGCCCGGTGATGTTGTAAAAGTAATCTACATTCGGGGCAAAAGAAAGCTGGAAACGGAGGTTACACTTTCTGAACGTCCGGAAAATTTCCAATGGGATTAAACGCCACCCCCTTTAAGCTACAGAGTGATTTTGATATCTCTCGTGGTCAGGAAACTTCAATTAATAATCTTATAGAGGGTCTTCGAAAAGATCAGCCCTACCAAACCCTCCGCGGGGTTACGGGTTCGGGCAAGACCTTTATTATGGCCTGTGTTATCAATGCAATGCAAATGCCAACCCTCGTTATCTCTCCAAACAAGACGCTTGCTGCCCAGCTCTATCGTGAGTTCAAGATCTTCTTTCCCGAAAATGCCGTTGAGTATTTCGTATCGTACTATGACTACTATCAGCCGGAGGCCTATGTTGCTGCGCGTGATTTATACATTGAAAAGGATGCGTCAATTAATGATGAGATTGACCGCCTTCGTCTTTCTGCAACAACGAGCTTATTGACACGGCGCGATATTATTGTTGTAGCCAGTGTCTCATGCATTTATGGACTGGGTAATCCTGTAGATTATATGGACATGCATCTGGATATACAGTCTGGCGAAACCTTAGATATGGCTCGGCTCAAGAGGAAGCTAATTGATTTACAGTATGAGCGTAGCAACGATGAGCTACACAGGGGGCAATTTCGTATTCGGGGTGATGTTATTGATATCTTTCCTGCCTATGAGGAAGAGCTCTATCGTGTCCTCCTAGATTGGGACAAGGTATCCAGCATTCGGCGTTTACATCCCATAAATCACAGGGTCCTAGAAGAGCTTGATGAGCTCCATGTCTATCCGGCAAAACACTTCGTTACATCTCGCGATCGTCTGAAACAGGGCATTGCCCGAATTCGCAGCGAGCTGGGCGAACGACATCAGTATTTTTTAGATCAACAGATGGCAGTAGAAGCACAGCGTATACAATCACGAACTGAATACGATCTTGAATTACTCTGGGAGGTGGGGTATTGTTCGGGAATTGAGAATTATTCCCGCCATCTCAGTGCCCGGGAAGAAGGCGAGAGGCCCTCTGTTCTTCTGGATTATTTCCCCCATGATTATCTTACCTTTATTGACGAATCGCATATTGCTGTTCCCCAGATTCAGGGGATGTATAATGGCGATCGTGCCCGAAAACAATCATTGGTGCAGTATGGCTTTCGTCTTCCATCAGCCCTTGATAACCGTCCGCTTTCCTCCAAAGAATTTGAAGGGATGCTCCATCGCTGCATTTATGTTTCTGCAACGCCACGGCAGGAAGAGATAGAAAAATCAGCACAGGTTGTGGAGCAGATCATCCGTCCAACGGGTCTGCTTGATCCCGAAATAACAATACATGCTTCGGAAGGACAGATAGATCATCTCTACGGAGAAATACGGGAGCGGATAAAACTGGGAGACCGGGTATTAGTAACGACCCTAACAAAGAAGATGTCTGAGGATCTCTGTGATTATTTTCTGAGCATGGGTCTGAAGGTGCGCTATCTCCATTCGGAGATCGAAACAATAGAACGGGTGGAAATACTCCAGGGTCTACGCAAGGGTGATTTTGATGTTCTCATTGGTATTAATTTGTTGCGGGAGGGTCTGGACATGCCAGAGGTCTCTCTGGTTGCCATCCTTGATGCCGACAAGCAGGGATTTCTCCGTTCCACCCGTTCGCTCGTACAGACAATCGGGCGGGCAGCACGTAATGTACGTGGCAAGGTCATCCTCTATGCAGATGAAATGACAAATTCCATCACAGAGGCGATGGAGGAAACCCAACGTCGCAGAGCAATTCAGCAGGAGTATAATGAGAAACATGGCATTGTGCCAGAGACTATACAGAAATCCATCCAAGATATTATTCAGCGGGAAGCCGGGATAAAAACAGAGAGTGAACGCGATGAAGTTGAGATGATAAAGAAAAGCTATAATGTACTTGTGCCAAGCGAACGGAAGAAGTTGATCAAGGTCTTAGAAGCAGAGATGCAGCTCCACGTGGAGACCTTGAATTTTGAGCGTGCCATTGTCCTGCGGGATGAGATACAAGAGCTCAAAGGTTCATGAAAGTAGCAGTCGCATTCAGTTGCATTCTCTTGTTTATCATTGGCTGTTCTGTGCGCGAGATTAAGTTGCCTCCCAGTCCGCTTATTCAATCCAAGAAATTATCGGTTATCCTCCCCCTGTATGCACGAGTATACCAGCATCCTACAGTAGATTCAGCCATACTATTTCCTCTCCGCAGGGGTGATATTGTACAGGTAGTAGGCAACGCGATTCGTCCAGATGGGCGGTGGTACCAGATTCAACGGGAGGATCGCAGTGGGTGGATAATCGGAAAACAGATCAGATTCGTTCACACAGCAGGGCAGGCAGAGAAGCTTTCGCAGATGCTCAGCAATTCCCGGGATCCCTAGGTATTGAGTTCCATGCGTCGTCCGCTTATAGCATATACAATAGATTCACAAATATTCGTTACATGGTCGCCGATCCGTTCAAAATAGCGGATGAGAAAGAGGAGGGCTACGGATTCTTCGATGATTTCTGGCTCGTCCTTCATAATTGCAATGATTTTTTTATGTATACTCCGATGTAATTCGTCTATGGCATTGTCCTGCTTTGCGACCTCCATTGCTTTCGGCTCATCTAAGGTCTTTAATGCCTCTATGGCATCCTTTAGCATGATGCAATTTTTCGTGCACATGTCCTGCATATTCTTAAATAAACGGTCAGTCAATGGTTTTGAAGACTCGGTGATGGCTCGTGCTAGATATTTGGTATGGTCTCCGATGCGTTCCAGATCGGAGGCAATGTGGATATAGCTGAGAATTTGCCGCAGGTCGCCCGCAACAGGGTTTTGAGTAGCTAGAAGTTTGACGCAGGCGTCTTCAATATTCAGGCATTGTTCATCGATGATGAGATCATGTTCGAGGATTCTTTTTGCCTCAGATTGTTCATGTTTTTTCAATGCCACAATTGCCTGTTCTAGGTTTTCAATGATGCTCTCGCTTACCTCATTGATAGCTAGGACAATATGCTTCATTTCCTGTTCCAGTACTGCACGGATATCGCTCATGCTATAATTGTAGCAAAAGGATGTTATTCTGTCAGTACCCTGCACAATTCGTGTAGAAGAGCTACAGGGTAACATCGATGGAGCGCTTTTCTGCCTAATATAGCGTTCATCTGTACATAAAAACAGAAAATCAGTGCTAATTATCCAAAATAATTCTGCATAATTCCGAAATTCCCCTTGACGAAGGGATGGAATATGACTATTATATTGAATGTATATGGCTTATTTATACGTTTTCATAGGAGGTTATTATGAAACAAGTTAATATGTGGCGAGGGCAAACACCTCGCGGGATAAGAACCGGTAATACGACCGGCACTGGTTTTGGTGGTATTGTTTTGGTACCTACCATACTCGTGGTGCTTCTCTATATTTAGCAAAAAACAAAACACAATATACTAAGGAGTTATATTATGAAACATTTTATTAAGGATATGGGCATGCGTAAGCACACAATACTGTGCTTACTATTGACCATTTGTATTATCTTATTCTCTTGTGAGGATTCTTCTGTTGGAAAGCCTGGAGGTTCTGGTGGAGGTGCTAATGATGCGCCACTCACGAAATTTACTGCCTCTACAACAAATACCGCTCAAGATTTTTTTGGTCGCAGTACTGCTATCAGTCAAGATGGAAGTACTATGGCTATTGGTGCTCCCTTCACCACGAAGGATACTTCCGCTTCCTCTAGCACTGCAGGATTCTTTGCGGGTCATCGAGAAGCAGGAAGTGTATACCTGTTCTCAAAAGCAAATGCAGTATGGACTCAACAAGCCCATTTAGAAGGAGCAGGGTTTGCCGCTCAATTTGGAACTTCGGCATCGCTTAGTGGCAATGGATCTGTCCTTGCGGTTGGGGCTCCGGGCGAAGCAAAAGTGTATATATATACACGTACGGGAACAAAATGGACTCAAGCAAAGGTTATAGAAGGACTTGGTGGTGATGCAGGACGAAGTGTTGCCCTCAATGCCGATGGAACTCGCTTGGTTATCGGCTCTCCCCATACCGACAGTGTACTTATATACCATAAGGATGCTACTACTTGGACGAAGCAAGGGACTACGCTCAAAAAAGATAATTATTTTGGCTATGCAGTAGCAATAAGTAGCGATGGAAACACCATTGCCATTGGTGCTCCATATAACCACACCACAAAAAAACAAGGGGCTGTCTATGTATATAGATATGAAAGCAATGCATGGACAGAACAGAAAAAGCTTGAAGGAGACAGTACCCATAGCATGTTTGGGGGAGTCGTAGTGCTCAGTGATGATGGCAATACCCTTGCTACTACCGCATTGAGTAGTGATAGCTCAGAAGATGTTCCCTCCCTCTTTCGTTATGAAAACAAGGAATGGAAAGCACAGTCTCTCAGCCAGTAAGCGATGAGATATAATAAAAAACATTAAGGAGTAAAAAAATGTATAAAAAAACTAAGAATAAAACTAAGAACATAGGTAATTGGAGCAATGCGTGTCTACGCACGCTATGTATAATGGTATTGTTGTGTGTCGCATACACATCATATGCTGCTATAAATGTACAAGTCAAACCTCTTGTGTACGAAAGAGTTGGTGGCGAAAGCATAATTCAATGTCTGTATAACACAGGAGCAAACCCTGCTACCCCAATTACAATAACCTTTGCAACAAAAAATAATGATAAGCTTCTCAAAAACTTGTTTGGGATTTTTTCATATGGAACAGGGTATAAAGGAAGAGTCGAATTTGAAAACCCCAAACCTCCAACAACAAATACCTATCCAGTAACTCTTCCTGTGGCGAATGGTGTGTATATGTCTTCATCCCTCATAATGAAGAATTTGCTTCTATCCGATACCCATACTTATAATTGTGAAATAGAGATTTCTAATAGTGGTGGTGGGAGTAATTCGGGGGACATACGACTAGTAGTATTTCCTGCAAAAGGAAGCTTAACGCTCAGCGGAGATGGGAAGACCCTCGTCACTACTCGTTCTAGCAAAAAAGAATCCCTCGAAGTTTTTGTACAAGATGCGAGTGGAAAATGGGGCTTGCAAAAAACCATGACAATAGAAAGCGAAATCTATGGCGCTGGTAGAGATCTCAGCATGTCCTTGACCAAGGACGGAAAACTCTTAGCCATAGGATCACCACGACGCTCTGCTACGAGTACTAGTCGTGCAGGAAATGCCCATGTAGTATTACTCAACGAAGTAACAGAACTAAAGGAAAAGAAAGAAGCAGAGAAAGAATAGGAGACTGCACAATAGTAGGCTGTTTCCATATAAGCTTGACATAGCGATTACACTACACACCTCTGTGTATCACAACATACCGCTTTCTTATTACAGAGAGCGGTATGTTACGTATTATTACTCCCTTTGACTCTTTTTATACTGTGCTATGTAATAAGGCACCAACCGAATCGGTGGACTCGTGGGGAAGAACAAAGGCACGATAACGGGCTATGTGTTGGGCTATGTCATTAAAAAGAGTGCAGGTAAGCCAAATATTGGTCCTGGAATAGGAGCAGTCGGAGCACACGCCACAGTGAAGGTCTATGTAGGACGGACATCGGAAGAAGCAGAGAAGGAAAGCACTGGTGCAGGCGACCATGTTGGGGTTATAGCCGAGAGTAAGCCGCGTAGTGTAACGACAAGCAATGGGGTTGCACCACAAGGCATTGTGATAGAAGGCAGTGGCAGGAATGTAGCTAAGACTGACACAACAGCAGCGGTGCTCTACTCGAAGAATGAGCTAAGTTTTGATGGTCTTACCTTTGGCACAGCAGAAGGCGAGTGGACATTGGGTGCCAATAATTGGCCTATCTTGAACTTCCCATCAGGTTCTCCAGCACAGAGTCCGAGTATACCAACAAAGCCAACAAATTTTCAGGAATAGCGTAGGCTTTCACTGGTATTTTACTGGGATACTACAGACAGCACCCGCATGGTGTGCTGGTTTTTTGACGTGTTCGTGTAGAGGCAGAAGTGTTCGGGGGCCTGCAGGGTAACACCGATGGATGGTTATTTCCAGAAGAGGTTTTCTGCTTGTTTGTACCCGGATTGTACATAAAGAAAGAGTACTCAATGATTCCCGAGTAAGCACTGATAATTCTTGAAAAAAGAACATACATTACTGTATAGAGGGAGAAAGCTAAATATCTATTAACTTGTGAGGTTATCATGAACAGATATTTACACACAAAGAACTTTTCCATGCCATGCATGACGCCCTCGCAGATCTTACCGCGGAGGGGATGAAAATCTTTGTAAATCTCCATTACGCATTTCACGAAGCTATAGTTAATTTTTCTGACAACGCGCTGTTAATAAAGTTTTTTGGTGAACTCAATACGATAGAATAAATTGATGCAAACTGGGTGTGGCAAGGGCTGGCATTAGTGCTGGCATAGCGAATGCAATTGTTGATGGTAGGGAGCAGGAATTTGTGTCTGTACTCTCATACTCAACGAAGATACTACAATTATTACGAATAAGTACAGCAAGACAGCACAGCGCATGGTGTGCTGTTTTTTTAATGTAACAGCGATGGAGGATTGTTACAATCCTGAAATAATTCTTGAATACGTGCAAATAACCCTTGACGAAGGGACGGAGTCTGACATATTATACTGAATGTGGAAAGTAAATTTCTATTATATGGCTCTATATTATATGGCTTATTTATACGTTTTCATTGGAGGTCATTATGAAACGAATTAATGTACATACATGGCGAGGGCAAGCTCCTCGCGGGATAAGAACTGTCAATACAACTGCTTTTGGCGGTATTGTTTTGGTACCTACCATACTCATGGTATTTCTCTTGGGAATACTGCTTATTGCCTGCCCAGAAGCAGGATCAAGCAGTGGAGGTGGCAGTCAAGCGACAGTTGAGACTATAGCCAGAGCGAATAATGGTATTACAGCAAAATGGCAGGCGAGTGCAGGGGCAAGCGGCTACATTGTTACGGTTACCAACGAAAAGGGAGATGTAGTAGTTAGAAAAAGTGTAGCATCTGTAACAGACAAGAATGACTACGAACTTGATATAGATCAGCTACCAAAGGGGACACACAAGGTTAGCATATCCACAGAAGAGAACCCCGACGCAGCGATAGCAACAAGCAAAGAGATATCGATAAGCACAGAACCTATTGTGGCAGTGTACAAAGCACATGTCAGCGCAGATAACAGTGCACATCGGGATAAATTCTCATTGGGAGATTACAATGACCCAGGATTATTAAAGATAGCTGGATTAAAGGATGGGAGCAAACCACGGTATGAGATTAAAGTAAGCGCAGGCTCAACATCTATCCACACGCTTGCCAAGCAACAAATAGCAGAAAAAGTACCATCTAGCGGAACAAACAAAGGAATCACCTACGTTGGACTAGCAATGGACGCTGCAACCGCTGCAAAGTGGCGCGGCATTACTGTTGGCAGTGATGTAACAATCACGCTCACAGTATACGACGATGCAGGCACTAAGGAGCTTCTTAAGCAAACAATAACGCCAAAGAAAAGCCCAAATGGCAGCATCTATAGCTGGCGAGGACTGCAGAACATGCAAGACGATCTGAATGGAACCTATAAGCTGGAAAACGATATAGAGTTTCCCGCACCCGATACAAAGGGTTTTAAAAACTTCACGCCGGTAGGGTCGACGGCTACGTCCGCCTTTACTGGCAAGCTTGATGGAAACAACAAGCAAGTGAGCAAGCTATACATTGATCATAATGCTATAAATGCAGGCTTGTTTGGCTATGTGAAGGCGAAGACAAAGGATACTGATGTAATCCAAAACCTCACTCTAGAGGATCCAACGGTCAAATCAGCAGAGAGCTTTGTTGGGATACTGGTCGGGCAGCTCCATACTGGAACGGTAAGCAATGTCCATGTACAAGGAGCAGACGGAACAGTGGAATCGAAGAACAGTAATGTAGGTGGCTTGGTGGGTCAAGTGGTGACGACTAATGGAGTAGTGAGCTCCAGCAGCAGCTCGGCTCGGGTGGAAGGCACTCAAAATATCGGCGGGCTCGTGGGGTACAACAAAGGCACGGTAAGGGGCTATGCGACTGGGAAAGTATCAGGCACTGACTATGTCGGAGGGCTCGTGGGGTTCAACCCTAGCGGCACGCTAACGGGCTATGCGACGGGGGCGGTATCAGGCAACACGTGGGTCGGAGGGCTCGTGGGGTACAACCCTAGCGGCACGCTAACGGGCTATGCGACGGGGGCGATATCAGGCGAAAGCTACTATGTCGGTGGGCTCGTGGGGCAAAACGGCGGCACGGCAAGGGGCTATGCGACTGGGAAAGTATCAGGCAACACCCGGGTCGGAGGGCTCGTGGGGTCCAACACTGGCACGCTAAGGGGCTATGCATTGGGCTATGTCATTAAAAAGGGTGCAAGCGCGAAAGATGTTGGTCCTGGAATAGGAAAAGTCGACGGAACCCCCACAGCAAAGGTCTATGTAGGACGGACATCGGAAGAAGCAGGAAAGACCGCTGGTGCAGGCGACCATGTTGGGGTTATAGCTAAAGAAGGACTAACGGGAACAGACGTACCAAGTGTAACGAAAAGCAATGGGGCTGCACCACAGGGCATTGTGATAGAAGGCAGTGGCAGGAATGTAGCTAAGACTGACACAACAGCAGCAGTGCTCTACTCGAAGAATGAGAAAAGTTTTGATGGCTTTTTTGGTGGTGCAGGAGCAGGCGAGTGGACATTGGGTGATGATGATTACTGGCCTATCTTGAACTTCGCAGCGGATTTTGCGGATGGAGCACGAACACAGGATCCGAGTATACCAACAAAGCCAACACAGCAAGACCCGAATGACGCTACGAAAACGCTAGAATTTTACGAATAAGTACAGCAAACCAGCACCCGAAGCGTGCTGGTTTTTGCATGCCTGCATGCAGGCTATTTTCATGGTCTTGCTATGAGCGATGCTTGTTGTTTGTATAGCATTATGTCTTCTTTCATGAGACTGTTATCTGACTGTTATGTGGTGGGCAGACAGCACCCGAATGGTGTGCTTGTTTTTTGTGCTGTTCGTGTAGAGTCAGACCTGTTCGGAGCGCTTTTCTGCCTAATATAGCGTTCATCTGTACATAAAAACAGAAAATCAGTGCTAATTATCCAAAATAATTCTGCATAATTCCGAAATTCCCCTTGACGAAGGGATGGAATATGACTATTATATTGAGTATGAAGGGTAAATATTTCTTATTACGTTTTCATTGGAGGTCATTATGAAACGAATTAATGTGTGGCGAGGGCAAACACCTCGCGGGATAAGAACCGGTAATACGACCGGTACTGGTTTTGGCGGTATTGTTTTGGTACCTACCATACTTATGGTGCTTTTCTATACTTAGCAAAAAACACAATCAATATACTAAGGAGTTATGTTATGAAACATTTTATTAAGGATATGGGCATGCGTAAGCACACAATACTGTGCTTACTATTGACCATTTGTATTATCTTATTCTCTTGTGCAGATTCGTCTCCAGGAAATTCTGGAGGTTCTAGTGGACCTGGACCTCTGGTAACAGTAAAAACAGTCGCGGTGCGTGCTGGTACAGATACTGCCAAAAATTTATTCGGTCGCAGTACTGCTATCAGTCAAGATGGAAATACCATGGCCATTGGCGCTCCCTTCACCACGAAGGAGACTTCTGCTTCCTCTAGCACTTTGGAAGAGGGATTCTTTGCAGGTCATCGAGAAGCAGGGAGTGTCTATATATTCTCAAAAGCAAATGCAGTATGGACTCAACAAGCCCATTTAGAAGGAGCAGGGTTTGCTGCTCAATTCGGTACTTCGGCATCGCTTAGTAGCAATGGATCTGTCCTTGCGGTTGGGGCTCCGGGCGAAGCTAAAGTATATATCTATACACGTACGGGAACACAGTGGACTCAAGCAAAGGTTATAGGAGGACTTCATGTTAATCCAGGCGGTAAGAATAAGGCAGAGTGTGATGCAGCTGAAATCGCTGCTAAAGTAGCTGCTAACGCTGCTGGTGATAAATATACTATTAAGGATTGTTATGAAAGTGATGCAGGACGAAGTGTTGCCCTCAATGCCGATGGAACTCACTTGGTTATCGGCTCTCCCAATGTCGACAGTGTACATATATACCATAAGGATGGTACTGCTTGGACTAAGCAAGGGCCTACGCTCAAAAAGGATAATTATTTTGGCTATGCAGTAGCAATAAGTAGCGATGGAAACACCATTGCCATTGGTGCTCCATATAACCACACCACAAAACAACAAGGAGCTGTCTATGTATATAGATATGAAAGCAATGCATGGACAGAACAGAAGAAGCTTGTAGGAGACAGTACTCATATCATGTTTGGGGTTGACGTAGTGCTGAGTGGTGATGGCAATACCCTTGCTACTACCGCATTAAGTAGTGATGGCTTAGAAGACGTCCCCTCCCTCTTTCGTTATGAAAATAAGGAATGGAACGCACAGTCTCTCAGCCAGTAAGCGATGAGAGCTAACAACACAAATAATAAGGAGTAAAAAATGTATAAAAAAATTAAGAATAAAACTAAGAATATAGGTCATTGGAGCAATGCGTGTCTACGCAAGCTATGTATAATGGTATTGTTGTGTGTCGCATATACATCATATGCGGGTACATATGTACAAGTCAAACCTCTTGTGTACGAAAGAGTTGGAGCAGAAAGCATACTTCAATGTGTGTATAACACAGGAGCAGCCACGACTGACGAAACTACACTAGAATTCTCAAAATGGATTGCTACTACTAAGTCCGTCATGCACACAAACCGCAGGGGGACTCTTGTATATGGAACAGGGTATAACAAAGAAAAAGTCCAATTTAAAAATCCTTATCCCCAAAAAAATCCCTATCCAAAAACGTCCACAGCGCCTCCTTTGGTTGACGAAGTGTATATGTCTGCATCCTTCACAATAAAGAATTTACTTCTATCCGATACCTATACTTATCGATGCAGAGTTTCGATTGATAACACCGGTGGGGGAGATGATGATAAGTACATGCAACTAGTAGTATTTCCTGCGGCAGGGAGCATAACCCTCAGTGAAGATGGGAAGACTCTTGTTACTACTCGCTCTAGCAAGAACGAATACCTTGAAGTCTTTGTACAAAATGCTAGTGGCACATGGGATTCGCAGAAAAGAGTGCAGTTAGAGAGTGAATTTTATGGCGCTGGGAGAGATATCAGCATGTCCTTGACTAAAGATGGAACAATGCTAGTAGCGGGGTCGCCTGTGCGCTCTGCTACAAGTACCAGTCGTGCAGGAATAACCCATGTAGTATTACTCAACGAAGTAGAAAAGAAATAAGCAGAGAAAGAATAGGAGACTGCACAATAGTAGGCTGTTTCCATATAAGCTTGACATAGCGATTACACTACACACCTCTGTGTATCACAACATACCGCTTTCTTATTACAGAGAGCGGTATGTTACGTATTATTACTCCCTTTGACTCTTTTTATACTGTGCTATGTAATAAGGCACCAACCGAATCGGAGGGCTTGTGGGGAAGAACAAAGGCACGATAACGGGCTATGTGTTGGGCTATGTCATTAAAAAGAGTGCAGGTAAGCCAAATATTGGTCCTGGAATAGGACAAGTCAAAAGAAACTCCACAGCAAAGGTCTATGTAGGACGGGGAAAACGGGCGAAATAACCGCAGAGAAAACCACTGGTGCAGGCGACCATGTTGGGGTTATAGCTTACGTAGCATTACTCAGTCTGCCGCACAATAATCATCAGCTTTGCAGAAACTGAACATGTATAGTATCATTCAGTAGATGAATAACAACGTAGATGTGCTATGCATAGGAGCAGCCCTTTGGGATATTATTGGGTGGACTGATAGCACGATATCCATAGGTGACGATAAACCTGGCAAGATTATACGAAAACCAGGTGGCGTTGCATTCAATATAGCAAAAACCCTAGCCCAGTTTGGAAAGAAACCGGCTTTAATTTCTGCAGTAGGCAAAGATATAGAAGGCACTGCTCTTTTGGAATACTGTAACACCATAGACATAGCTACGGAGTATATGATAGTACATTCAGAATATTCTACAGATCAATATGTTGCTATCGAAGAACAGGGACGATTAATAGTGGCACTTGCAGATACTCACTTGCTAGAAACTGTTGGCACCGCTCTTCTTGCTCCTTTTTCTGATGGTCGACTTGGAAACGATGATTCGCCATATAGGGGATTATGTGTGATTGATGGAAATTTAATAGGAACAGTACTACAAGAACTCGCCACAAATACCATTTTCTCGAAAAGCGATTTACGAATTGCCTCAGCATCACCGAGCAAAGTAAAGCGACTGGCATCATTCTTTACGAGCACCAATGCCATACTATATCTCAACCTAGAGGAGGCAAGGAATCTTGTAGACATGCTTGATTCTAGCGCAGAGGAATGTGCTCACATGCTTTTAGCACAGGGCATACAGCGAACATTGATAACAGATGGGGCTCATGTTGTAGTGGATGCAAACACCACACAAATAATTAGGCAAAACCCTCCCCAAGTTAAAGTACAAAAGATTACAGGTGCGGGAGATACTTTTATGGCAGCACATATTGTTGCAGAAACATCAGGAGCAAATAGAGTACAGGCATTGGACTATGCACTATCTGAGACTGCAAAATACATAGGAAATACATATGAAAGAACTTATTAATTATAATACAGAAGTAGCACATGCACGTGCTCAGGGCATGCCCATTGTGGCATTAGAAAGTACCATTATAACACATGGAATGCCCTATCCTTCTAATGTAGAAACCGCCCAGGCAGTTGAACAAGTAATACGAGATGCAGGTGCTGTTCCTGCCACTATTGCGATAATGCATGGAAAAATACAAGTGGGACTTGATCTAGCTACATTAGAATCACTTGCTAAATCTGATAATGTAGTAAAGCTATCTCGTGCTGATCTAGCAGTTGCACTAGTAAATGCTGCAACAGGAGCCACTACTGTAGCAGCAACAATGATTTGTGCGGCGCGCGCGGGTATTTCTGTATTTGCAACTGGGGGCATCGGGGGAGTGCACAAAAAAGCAGAGGAAAGCTTTGATATCTCTGCCGATTTACGCGAATTGGCTGCTACTCCTATAACCGTGGTTGCAGCTGGAGCAAAGGCAATACTCGATATTCCTAAAACACTAGAAGTGTTAGAAACATTTGGTGTTCCCGTAATAGCAGTGGGGCAGGATCAGTTTCCCGCATTTTGGTCTCGCGAAAGTGGCTTGCAAGCCCCACTGCGCATGGATAGTGCCACCGAAATTGCTGCAGCCCACAAGATGCGAGCTGCCATTGCTCTGCCGGGAGGGCAGCTGATTGCCAACCCCATTCCTAAAGAAGATGAGCTCTCTCAAGAGTATCTCGCGCCCTTTATTGCACAAGCACAAGAGGAAGTTGATGCCAACGGGATCCTAGGAAAGGAGGTAACACCATTTTTGCTCCAGCGCTTATTTGAACTAACAGAAGGGCGCACCTTGGAGTCTAATATTGCCCTAGTAAAAAATAATGCATGGCTAGGTGCAGAAATAGCAAAGGCCCTATAAGAGTATTGTAGCAATAGTAGCGGAAATACCGCACATAGCATGCAAACGATCAGTCCCCTTGCACTAGTCCTGCTCTTTTACTTTCGCTTTCATGGCAGCTACATTAGTGTGTACACTATCTACGAGTTTATGCGTATCGTTCAACCTGTATTCGATCGTATTGAGTACCCAAAACATAAAGTGATTATGCTTGTGCTGAGCATGTATCATCAGGATAATTTTAAGTGATACAAGGAAGATGGCAATCTCTATTGATAGGATGGAATCAAAGTGAAAAATTACTTGACCAAGCAAGATTCCCACTGTTGCAACAGCAAATATGATGTTTATCGTAAGGTCTCTTGATGAATATTTTCTACCACCGAGTTCTCCCATTACTCGTCGTATCCGCTCCTTTTCCTGTTCAAATTCATGAATTTCTCGCTTGAGATTTTCAAGATATTCTTCATCTCTCTGTATACCATTGTGTTGTGTTTCATAACTATTCATGTTTATAGAATATCATTAATCGCATTAGTATACAGTATAGACAGCAACAATTCTCTTAGTGCAGACATATTACTCTCCCAACATAGGCAAAGCACCGTATCATAATGAAGGAATACATCGACAAGGCACCTCAGGACATTCCTGCCCAGCGGGTCTTCAGTTACCTATCCAAAGCGACCTGATATATACTCTTCTGTGAGCTTTTCTTGTGGTCCAGCGAAGATGCCCTCTGTTTTCCCGAATTCAACGAGGACACCATCCAACAGAAATGCTGTAGACTGCGATACACGACCTGCTTGTTGCATATTATGCGTAACCACAATAATGGTGTATTGCTTTTTCAAGTCCTGCATAAGGGCCTCAATGCGACCACTGGATACCGGGTCTAGGGCTGATGTTGGCTCATCCATAAGGATGACATCGGGTTCAATGGCAATAGTGCGTGCAATGCAGAGACGCTGTTGTTGTCCCCCCGACAGACTCAGGGCATTGGATTTTAGCTTATTCTTTACTTCCTTCCAAAGTCCCGTTTTTTGTAGAGAATGCTCAACAAGATCATCCATGTTTTTTTTGTCATAGCCATTAATCCGAGCACCCCAGGCGATGTTTTCGTAAATACTCTTTGGAAAGGGATTGGGTTTTTGGAATACCATACCAATCTTTCTACGAACAGAAACTGGGTCCGTATCTACATATATATTCTTATCGCGAAAATATATATCACCCTCCAGACGACTATCAGAAATTAATTCGTTCATCCGATTCATACATCGAAGCAGGGTTGTCTTGCCACAACCAGATGGACCGATAAAGGCCGTAATTGAATTTGTGTCGATATCCATATTGATGTTTTTCAACACCTTTGTTTGTCCATAGAAAAAACTTAAATCTTTTATTGAAATAATTGGCTTCATCTTTATCTCTTTTTTGCTTGTATTGAGTTGCGTAAGATAATTGCCGCTAAGTTCATGCCCAACATCAGTACGAGAAGAATGATGATGCTGGCAGCTGCGACATGCTTAAATTCTGCTTGCGGACGAGAGGATAGCTGGTATATCTGTATGGGCAGGGCGGTAAATTTCGAGAAGAGGGAGGTAGGATCCACCGTAAGAAAAGTAGATGCACCAATAACAACCAGTGGAGCAGTCTCGCCAACTGCCCGTGAAATAGAAAGAATACTACCCGTCAAGATCCTGTCCATGCAATAGGGCAGGCAGTGATGCCATATGGTTTGCCACTTTGTTGCTCCTAGGGCATAGCTGGAATCCTTAAGCGAACGAGGCACAGCAGCAATGGCCTCCTTTGCGTTGATAATAACAATAGGCATAATCAGGAGGGACATGGTAAGCCCGGCAGAAAGAATGGTGCGTCCATTTTCATTGCCCGAATTAAACATCATTCCCGATGTTATCGGCCCCATAAAGCGCACAAAAACAGCCAAGCCAAGTAGCCCATAAATAATTGAAGGAACTCCTGACAAATTATAAATATTAATCTGAATAAGACGATTCAATGACGAGCTACGTGCATATTCTTCCAGAAATATCGCAGTACCTATGCCTATGGGTACAGTGATAATAATGGTAAGGAAAACAATCCATAATGTTCCCAATATTGCAGCAAATATACCCGTTTCGAGGGCATTTGAGCTCTGTTTCCCCCTCAGTAAGTCTATCGAGAGCCAGGAGCGGAATTCCAGCTGTTGCTCATCTGCTACCTCTTGCTTGATCCTTCCAGCAGAAAAGATTGAGGTAAAGAAAGAATAACTCTTAACGAGCTCTGGCTGCATAACATACTGCTGCACTGCCTGAGCAAGGGGGGATAGCTCCAGTTCCGTCAAATGTGCATGCTTACCGCGCAAACGTCGAACCATACCCCGGGTCAGATTCTCCTCCAGAACCAGAGCCAGCTCCTCAGCAGTATTATCAACGAGTACCGCATCAAGACCCAGTTCGGCAGCATCAATCTTGTTTTCCAGTACCACGTATCCAAAGGTGGTATCAATAATGTTAAACACCAGTGAAATCAAAATGAGCACACTCAGGAATACCGCAGTAAGCAGGATGTAGGGAAATATTTTTGATATGTGCTGTCTTTTTTTCTGGCTATTGGATGACATTATTCGTAGGTCTCTTTGAATCTCGTTACAACCCATCTACTCACAATATTCAATACAAGGGTTGCGATAAACAACAGGAATCCGATAGCAAAAATACTATTGTAATCAGGAGTATTGTAGCTAATATCACCTCCGCTAATGCGCACAATATAGCCGGTCATGGTTTCAGCACCCTTAAAGGGATTCAGGGTAAGTCGGGATCCAGCACCGGCGGCAAGTGCCACTATCATTGTTTCTCCAATAGCCCGGGAGAGAGCAAGGATAAAGGCAGCAGCTATGCCCGAGAAGGCAGCAGGTAAAACAACCGTCAGAGCTGCCTCGTGGCGGGTGGCGCCCAGTCCGTAGGCCGCCTCTCGGAGATTATTTGGTACCGCCTGGAAGGCATCGTCGACCATAGTCGTAATAATGGGAAAGATAAGAATGCCAATGGTAATTCCAGCCGATGCCGTATTATACAATTCAACAGTATCCGAGCCAAAGCTGGCCTGTAATGCGGGGGTAATCATGTTAATGGCAAAATATCCATATACAATGGTAGGAATGCCGGCAAGTAATTCAAGAATGGGCTTTAATAGCCGGCGCTGTTTTTTGCTTGCATATTCGCTGAGGTAGAGTGCTACCATTATCGCTGGGGGAACTGCGAAGATCAATGCGATTACACTGGTGAGTATGGTCGAAACGACAAGCGGGAGAACACCAAATGCCTTATTCAGTGGTTGCCAATCAGTCCCAAAGATAAAGTCTATGAACCGTACTTCGGGATTAAGAAAGAAGAGCATGGACTCTCGCAGAAGCACTACAACAATACCAACTGTAGTAGCAATGGAGACAGTTGCACAGAAGTATAAAAACAATCTGACAAACATCTCGTGTGTACGCTTCTTTATGGCGAAAGCAAACTGATCAGGCACTTTGGCATCCTCAAACAGTGGGAAGAATGTACTAATACATATCTTCTACGGCTCTTAACCAGGCCTCTCTGGACTGGTTCATAACAGTTTCCGGTGCAGGAAAGTATCCCACATCCGAAACCTCTCTATCTACATTTGTCAGCACAAAATTAAGAAAAGCAGCAACGGCCGGTTTTTCTCTCATAATATTGGCAGCGGAATACAAAAATAAGGGACGTGCTAAGGGATAGCTATTGTTATCAACGCTCTCATTACTTGCTGTAATTCCCTCAATGTCTATTGCTCTGACTATATCGCTATTTTCGATATAGTAGGCATATCCAAAGAAGGCAATAGCATTTTTATTTCCTGCTACTCCACGAACCAAAATATTGTCATCCTCAGATAATTGCAAGTACTCAGCGTCAAGCAATTCCTCAGGGTCTTTATCATACACTGCTTCCACAAAATAATCAAAGGTTCCACTGTCGGTACCGGGGATGAATTTCAAAATAGGAAGATCGGGCCAGGCTGAATTTACTGAACTCCAGGTATCAGAGGTAAATATCAGAGAAAGCTCTTTTACAGAAGGAGATTGTAACCATGTGTTTTCTGGATGAACAACAACTGCTAGAGCATCAGTTCCAATGCGAAATTCGATCGGAAGACGAGCTTTGTGAATTGCCGCCTCGCGTTCCTCATTTTTTATTGGACGGCTCGCCATAGTTATGTCAGTTTCTGCCTGAACGCTAAAACGTTCAAAGCCGCCGCCACTGCCAATGCTGTCGATAGTAAGACTGTCCGCATATCCTTCCTGACGAAATCGGGTAGCTAGGCGTTCCATAAGTGGGAAAACAGTTGAGCTACCGGCAATAACAACATCGCCAGATACCACTTGTGCATCAACACCCGGCAACATACTGCCAGGTTCATCTTTAATAATCCAAGACCATTCGTCGTTGGTAGACCCTTCTTTACGTGCGCAACCGCTCAATGCGGCACATGCCAATACAAATAACAAGATGTAACAATATATTTTTTTCATTTAATATCTTTTTTAACTTCCAAACGATGCAATTACTGCAACATACTATGGACAAACTCTATCTTGTGTTGTTGTATATTTTCTCGGTATCGCTCCCCCTTTGGCTGGTTTATTTCCTTTTCTGTGCTTCTTGTTCAACATGTCCCCTAATCCAACGAAACATAGTACGGAGACGATGAATAAATCCTCCCTGCACCCGTCCCATCGGAGCGACTACACCGGTAGTTAGTACGAAATTATCGATGCCATTATTCATATATATATCAATGGAATCATCAAGGAATCGCAAGAGAAATTTGGTTTCATTATTTTTTGCTGTTGACACGGGAAACATAACATAGAGCTGAATGTTTTCATTCAACATGGTAATGAGGAGTTCGTCCTCTTTGTATTCATAGTTCAAGCTATACAATGCACGACCACTGATATCACTGGCACGAAGAACGATATATAATTTATCCTGTTCGGGTATGTCCTCAAAGGAAATGTCGCGGATTACCTTCTGGTTTTCAATATCGTTTAATGTATAAGCACTGGTAAAGAGAGTCGCCTTTTCCTCTGTAACGCTGGAGAAATAGGTTGCTCCCTTTAAGGAACGAATCTTGTGCAATGCATTGTAGATTGCTAGCTGAAATGCTTTATCCTTGCCAAGACCAGGTGGCAGGGGAATGCTTAGGCGGAATTCTGCTCCGATATTTGCCTTGCGTTGTATTAAATCTTCTGTAATATCTTCGGCAAATACGGTCTCCTCTGGCATGAGCTCGAAATGCGGGAGCGTGTCATATACAGAATATTGTTCCCCGGATAGAGAAAAACTATCATATTTCCACTTGTCAACTGTTTCCTGACTCTGTGCCTGTACGATCATATTAGTGCATAATAGCAAAGTAAAATATATGTATTTACGACTCATCATATAATCATTAACAGCTATACGCAATAAATGCAATACCTTTCTCTGGTATTTTTCAAATGGTGCTCCGTATTTGCTATATTTTTGTAGCTCATAATGTATGATGCTAACAGAAATAGCTGATAAATACAATGCTATCGCTACAATTTTTTCGTAAATAAGCGACCCGATCCACCATTCGGATAATGATCCAATGTAATGCTCAGCTGGGAGCCATTGTGCTGGCAAATGAACTGCAAACTATGCTCTGCAGGTTCAACTTTATCGCAGTTTTCGATTATGCCATCAATGTCATCAATGTCATATTGAAACCGCATATCAATGCTGTTGAGATCAATATTTCTTTTGATTCGGATATTTCTGGACGATAGTGGCAGGAAGGTGGGTGCCCATCCTTTTGAAACAACATCAGATTGAAGATAGGATGGATAATCTGCAAAATCATCACGAAGCACATCAAAATACGATATTACAAAGAATACTATAAGCGGGAGAGCAAGGCAGGTAAGGAATACAAGGGCTATTTTCATGCTACAATAATATGTGAAAATGTATATTTCGTAAAGATAAACTTGAAACTTCTCCATGAAATATGCATAATATATAGCAATGGATGTTTAGATGAAGATGCATAAACGGAATGCACGTATTGTATTTACTGGTGGGGGGACAGGAGGACATGTTTTTCCCGGACTTGCTGTTATTGATGTACTGCCACAGGATGTACAGGTTTGTTGGTTTGCTTCCCGAGGTGGTATGGAAGTCAAGATACTGCAGAAGCACTCTATACCGTATCGTAGGATACCAGCCGGTAAATTGAGACGACAATTCTCTCTAAAAAATATTATAGGTTTTTTCAACATTATTGCAGGATTCTTATTTTCTCTCTATTATCTGATGCAAGTGAGACCCCGTCTTGTATTTTCTAAGGGGGGCTATGTGAGCGTTCCTGTGGTATATGCAGCGCGTTGCCTGCACATACCGATCATCATACATGAATCGGACTGTAGCCCAGGGCTTGCAACAAAACTCTGCCTTCCTCCCGCGACCTACGTCTGCCTATCATGGAAGGAAAGCATCCCCCGAATATCGCAGAGGTATCACCACAAACTCCGAGTTACCGGGAATCCAATCAGAAACATATCCGCATTGCAGCAGCAGCAGCAGAAGGAGAGATCGAATTTCTGCCTAAGCTTTATCGGTGGAAGCAGCGGCGCAATGGAAATAAATTCTCTCGTAGAACAATTATACGATCGACTCTGCGCCGTCGCCCGCGTGTATCATCAATGCGGAACACAATACATACCGCCCACTTCTACGAAGTGCTACACTGCCCGGCCCTTCTTTTATGAAGACTATGCTACAATACTAGCACAGGCGGATGTCATAATATGCAGGGCGGGTGCTAGCATGATAGGCGAGCTAGCTCTTGCTGGAAAGCCAGCCATTCTCATACCCCTTGTGGGCGAGATGAGTCGTGGCGAGCAGTTGGAAAATGCCAGAACCTACGCAGAATCGGGAGCAGCCAAGGTATTGCTACATCCCGATGCAAATGAGCTCTGGAATTGCATTTCTTCACTGCTACAAGATAGGGAGAAATTACAAGAAATGTCCCGACAGGCAACGGCATTAGCCCCGAAGGAAACCGCAGACAATATTGCAAATATCATTATGGACTGTACAATGGAAAACATGCATGCATGAATTCGATCTGGTTTCTGGCGTAATTCTCTTATTTACCCTCATACGTGGTTTGATGCGTGGTTTTATTACAGAGATTTTTTCTATTGCAGCAATAGCTTTTTCGCTCTTCCTTGCGACAATGTTTAATCAACGACTGGCAGGGATAATCAATAGCTATTACGCTACGAGTATGGCATCAATCATTGCCTTTCTTAGCATCTTTATATTATGCTACATCCTTATCAAGCTCCTGCAGGACTTCTTTTCGACGAGTATCATGCGCCTCAACCTCCAGTCATTGGATAAGGCACTGGGACTTTTTGCCGGGATTGTCAAGGGTGTGATGCTTATTGTCGCCCTCCTTACCATTATTGTTATCCAACCCTTCGGATGGCTAAAAGATCTTATTGAAGGCAGCATCTCCCTACAGCTATGTTCTCCCCTACTGCATTTCTTTACCAACATCATACAGGGATGGCTAGAAAATGTTTGAGAACATTATTGGACATCAGACACTTCTGCAACATCTGAGGATCCTGCTTCAGGATGGGAAATTTCCCCAGTCAACAATGTTGGAAGGGGCTACTTACAGTGGCAAGTTTACCATTGCAATGGAAATTGCGCGTCTTATCACCTGTAAACAGGTGGCAAGTAGCCATGACTGCTCCTGTGATTCTTGCCGCCACCTTCGAAATGGACAGAATTTTGACCTCATAGTATTAGGCAGGCGGAATTTTCGTTCGGAGATAGTTCTCTGCCACGGCTTGGCAACTGCAGATCCCTCCTGTGCGGATCTTCTGCAGCAGGCACTGCGCAAACTCATGCTCCGCTTCGACTCGCGTATCTGGGAAGATCGTCAGGTCAGTAAGCTTGGCACGCTTATTGAGGACATTGAGCAGGATCTCATGGAGCTGCACAGGAAGGGCAGGGTGGCTAGCAAACTACTCCAGCGGGCTCAGGGGCTCATATCATGCCTTCCGTCAGAGCTCATTCCCATTTCTGCCGTACGCAATAGTATTAATCATGCACATAGTGCTTCCTCTTCCTCTCCCCTAGTATTTATTATTGAGAATATTGATGATATCCATCTTGCCAGTTCAAATGCCATGCTCAAAATAATTGAAGAACCACCACCCAATGTCTACTTTATACTTACAGCAGTTCATGCAAGTAGTCTTGTAGAATCTCTGCGTTCACGGCTTATGTTATTTCGTCTTGACCAGCGAAGTCCAGAAGAAGAACAGCGATTATTAGCGGAGGTCTTTCATACTGAGCATAGCAGTCTACGGCAGCTCATCTATGCACATGCATTTCAGTCCTCTCCCCGTGACTGTGGCATACTACTTGCCAGATCACTCCTCGGAGAGGCAGGTTATGAGGATTTCCGGCTCTGTCTGAACGCAATAAAAGATATCAATAGCAAGGAATTTTTCTCTGCCTGTATGTATGAATTGTCAGAATACCTCCGTTCGCTACTTCGCGGGCTCAATTTTTCTCAGCTACAAGCCCATAACAAACTATGGGAGGGGCTCCGTAGCTGCATCCACCAAGTGAATATTATGAATATCCGCCCTGAACATGCCCTAGAAGCATTGTTTTTTACCAGCCAGAGGCACTGATGCGGGATTTTATCAATCGTGTTATCAGCAGAATGCACAAACTCGATGCCGGACAAATCAATAAAATCTTCCATGATGTAGCAATGCAAAACGATCGCTTGAGCATGGCGCTAGATTCCCTCCATGATGGGGTGCTTGTAGCAGATAATGCCCACCGGCTCGTGCTCTGTAACAAACCAGCCGGCGTATGCTGAATATCAGTAGCGCTCAGATTGGCAAGCAAACAACAATATGGAATTGCATCAGTGATGTAGACATGTCCGTCTATGTTCGCGAAAATCTACTTTCAATGAACCGGGAGCAGGAACGAGATTTCAATTTTGAAACAAGCAACGGCAGAACCATCATACTCAGTAGTAGTATTGCTCCCCTCGTTCGACTAGGAAAGATACAGGGCAGCATTTTCTTTATTACAGATGTTACAGAAAAAAGGCAACAGGAAGCACAGCTCAGACGCGCAGAAAACCTTGCAGCCCTTACCACCCTTGCTGCCGGCGTGGCACATGAAATAAAGAATCCCCTTGCATCCATCAGTATACATGTGCAGCTCATGCAAAAAACACTTCGGAACAAAAAAAATATCAACATCAAATTTCTTGAGCGATACATTGAGATTGTAAATGAAGAGGTCGACCGTCTCAATAATATTGTGGTGGATTTCCTCTTTTCTGTTCGTCCCATGGACATATCTTTAAAGATTACAGACTTTAATCAAATCTTGACGGACATCTTTGATTTTGTAAAATACGAATTAAAATTAAAGAAGATAAAGCTCAAACGTCAGCTGGATAGTGGCATTCCCCATGTTGCACTCGATGCACGGTATTTCAAGCAGGCAATTTTGAATCTCATAAAGAATGCCATGTCTGCAATGCCCGATGGAGGAGAGCTGGTTATTTCGACAGGGATAGTAGAGGGGCGGGTGTGTTTTACCCTAACAGACACCGGCAGGGGAATGTCCAAGGACACCATCAACAAAATCTTTGAACCATATTACAGTACCAACGAGGATGGCAGCGGGCTCGGAATGACCTTTGTGTACAAAATTATGAAGGAACATGGAGCAGATGTTACCATTGCATCTCAAATTGATGCAGGAACGAGTATTTTTTTATGGCTCCCTATTCCTCAATCAGAGAAACATTTGATACAATAGACAAGATGGTATTAAATATCCTGGTAGTAGACGACGAAAAGAATATCCGAGAGGGCTTGAGTGCTGCATTGATGATGGAAAACTATCGCGTGCTACAGGCCAGCGATGGGCAGGAAGCTCTCGATATTATCCATGTTGAACCAATAGACCTCGTTATTACAGATCTCCGCATGCCCCGTCTTTCGGGCGGTGTATTGTTGGAACGCATCAATGCACGATATCCAACGATTCCTGTTATTATTCTTACCGGTCATGGGAGCATACAGGTTGCAGTAGAGTCTATGCGGAAGGGTGCCTTTGATTTCATTACGAAGCCGGTAAACCTAGACCGCATGTTATTGCTTGCAAAGCGTGCACTATCGACACGCGAGCTCGTTATACAAAACAGGATGTTGCAAGAAGAGCTGGCGAGGCATCACTATTCCAACATCATAGGAAAGAGTGCTGCCATGCAAAAGGTTCTCGCCATTGTCAAACAGGTTGCTGCCACAAAGGCCTCAGTGTTAATAACGGGGGAAAGCGGGGTAGGCAAGGAGATAGTTGCCGATGCCCTGCATCAATTATCTGGCAGGAAGGACAAGCCCTTTATTAAGGTACACTGTGCTGCCCTTTCTGAGAGCTTGCTGGAAAGCGAGCTCTTTGGACACGAAAAGGGGGCATTTACCGGTGCGCTCAACAGAAAGCGCGGTCGCTTTGAGTTAGCGGATGGTGGTTCCATTTTTCTTGATG
This sequence comes from Spirochaetia bacterium, assembly GCA_964291355.2. Taxonomy (GTDB): domain Bacteria; phylum Spirochaetota; class Spirochaetia; order WTKD01; family WTKD01. The sequence continues at coordinate 346,849 of OZ220222.1, forward strand.
AGATAGGTGAAATAGATCAGAATCTGCAGGTAAAATTGCTACGGGTATTGCAGGAACGGATCTTTGAACGAGTGGGTGGCGAGAGCTCTGTTGAAGTTGATGTACGCATTGTTTCAGCGACGAACAGAGACTTGAAAAAGGAGATGGAGATCGGGAATTTCCGCGAGGACCTCTTTTACCGTTTGAACGTGCTCAATATACACATTCCGCCACTGCGGGAACGAAAGGACGACCTGCCCCTGCTCGTTTCAAGTTTTATCAAGGATATAGCAAAGGAAAACGACAAAGAAATAGAAGGGATAGATAGCAAGGCAAACGCAGCCCTCTATGCCTACTCATGGCCTGGGAATATACGGGAGCTACGTAATTGTATTGAGAGTGCTGTTATTATGTGTAAGGGGCAGGTCATTATGCTAAGCGATCTCCCGCCCATTTTTCAGCAGGAAAACCAAGAAAACTATATCAACATCCCCATAGGTCTAACACTTGCAATGGCAGAGCGGGAGATCATCCGCAACACCCTCCATGCGAACAAGGGCAATAAGAGTAAGACAGCCACCATATTGGACATAGGGAGAAAGACTCTGCATCGAAAAATTATAGAAAACAATATTGAGGCAGAAGAAAGTAGCTAGCGCTACATTTTGCTCTTCTATTTTCCCGGTGGCAGGGGATATCCTGCGGCTAAATAGCTTTCTGCATTCAGAATTGCAGCTCCGGCAGCTCCGCGTATGGTGTTATGTCCGAGAACGGTCATCTTTATATCGGCAATCTGACAGCTCTGTATTCTCCCAACATAGGCAGCCATAGCTTTTTCACGATAAATGTCCAGTAGGGGCTGGGGGCGGTCTTCTTCTTCAAAAACCAGTATCGGATGTTTCGGAGCAAAATGCAGTCCGAGTTCCTGTGGCTTTCCGGAAAAATTTTTAAGCACATGGCTCACATCCTCGGGACTGGGCTTGGTTTTGAAGCGAATAGACAGCGAAGCTGTGTGTCCATCCTGCACCGGGACCCTGTTACATTGTGGACTAACAACAATATTGCTCGATTCTACATGATCATCATGCAAGGTGCCCAGTATTTTATTTGTCTCGCGGGGAATTTTTTCCTCCTCCCCATCAATATAGGGTAGGATGTTGCCAAGAATATCAACAGAGGCGACGCCCGGATATCCCGCGCCACTCACTGCCTGCATGGTAACAATATGAACCGCTTCGACGGTAAAATTCCGATGTAGCGGAGCAAGAACCATCGCAAGGAACATGGTTGCACAGTTTGAATTGGTAATAATAGCGGCGCTGCGCTTCTGCTTTTTTGTTAATGCAAAATGTTCCCAGTTTACCTCGGGGATAACAAGCGGGACAGTGGGGTCCATACGATGATTACGTGAATTACTGATAATCAGATGCCCCTCAGCCGACAGGCGATCCTCTGCCTCGCCAGCCACTGCACTATCCATGCCAGAAAACAGGATGGGGCTCTTCAATGGTTCATCAACAGTCTGAACCATGATGCTCTCCACCGCGCTGGGCATGGGAACATTTTGCCTCCATTGACAGCAACGATCATATCGTTTGCCCGCAGATCTATGTGATGCAACAAGCTCTCTAACAACAAATTGCGGGTGATGCTCTAGAAGAGTAACGAATTTTTGTCCAACCGTTCCGGTGGCACCGAGTATGCCGACAGGTATCTTTTCCATGGCACTTAGGATAACAGAAGATAATCCAGATGTCAATAATGGTATTATTTTTGAAAATAATTGTTAGATATCATAACCGGAGATTTTTTCATCTTATTATTGCCCGTTCCAAGCTGGCCAAATGTATTGTTCCCCCATGCCCAGAGATTGCCACCGGTATCGATGGCAAGAGAATGTTGATATCCCGCAGCAATGCTGCGTATACGGGAATTTTCTACATATATCCTCCCGTAGAGTAGAGAATCCTCCGTCAACTCCCTGCCCAGCTGATAATTATTATTATCACCCCAAGACCAGAGATTCCCTTCAATATCCAATGCAAGGGCATGGTTCCACCCCGCAGCAATCCCTACAACGTGTATATCGCCCAACCACCGAACAGGACTAACAATATTATCTTCAGTCTGATTATATCTCTTCCCCCAATACCAGAGCACCCCATTCGTATCCAGAGCCATGCTAAAATCCTTACCAGCAGCAATCTTGATGATATTTTTCAGATTTATCCTATGTGGAGTGCCAGTAAAGGGAGTGCTCTCTACAGGGAGGGCAAGCTGCCCATGGTAATTGTTACCCCATGCCCATAGCTGATCATCAGTAGTACGAGCAAGAATATGCTTATATCCGATTGCGACCTCTATTACCCGCTGATTATTGAATGCCTTGCTGGGAATTTCTCTCGGGAGCTGTGGCGTCTGAGTGCTACCCAGACCTAATTGTCCCCGATCATTATTTCCCCAACTCATGATAATGCCGTTGATATCTACAGCAATGCTATATCTATCTCCAGCGAAGATCGTGTTAATCTTCCTATTGAAAAACAGATCCTGACCCATAGTAGCAAAGTCTATGAGCCGGACATAGCTAGACATGCCCGGCGTATTCTCAAAACCAAGCTGCATATAATCGTTTTCGCCCCAGCCCTGCAGATTACCGTCCTCGTCTATGATAAAACTATGTTGCGAGCTTGAAAGGGGGCTATTGGAAATAACAAAGTCCCGAATCCGACTGTCGGACAAGAGGGAAAAATCAAGAACAGTGGGTACTATGTATTTTTTCAATGGAGTAGGAGAATGAATCTGGTTATTTTGATTATCACCCCAGAACCAAATATTGCCATCACTATCATGTGCCATGCTATAATTTGAGACGGCTAGGATTCGCTCTAATGATGCATACTCTTTACTGTCATCGTCCCGCTTCCCGCTACTACTCATCTGTATTACATCAAGCGTTCCAATACTACAGGCAATATTCACAACATAGATAATGATTAACCACAGCACCCAGCGAATTGATCTGTGAATGACTAGTTTTCTCAACAATTCCACTCCAGCAAAAGTATAATACATTACAAATAAAATGTCAAATATATTAAATACAATACTTGCCTTTCTTTGTTTTTACTATTATCATATTTCTGTGTATCATCGATCCAGAAAGATTCTTCCAGTTACTCAACAGGTAGAAATGACCTTGCAGAAGCTCTGTGCATCCCAGGATCTTTGCATGACCGCAGATGCTGACAATGACGGCATCATTATAGCGGTAGAGCCCTTCTCTCCATCAGCTGATGAACTGCCCCCCATCAATGATCTTCTGCTCTACTATGTATCCGATCTGCATGCTCCCATGCCTCCTGAATTGCAGGACTTGGATGATCTGATCTGTATCGACCGGGAGCTCTATATATTAGAAATATCGGATTATGAAGATAGCCCCCTCGATACCTTTGCACTCCTACAACAATTAGGCAAGGGCTCGAGACTAGCGAGCTTAATACCATCATTTACAGCTCGCGATGAACAGCTCGCCATGTTGGAGCAGATTGCGCTATCTTTTAATTCCCATCAACTCTGTATTACTGAGGCAGGAACTGGAACAGGCAAATCCTTTGCCTACCTCTTTGCGGCACTGAGCTATGTTCAACAGAATAAGGGACGCATTGTAATCTCCACTGCGACCATCACCCTGCAACAGCAGCTCATAGAAAAAGACATCCCCATAGTTCAGCAGGCATTAGCCAGCGACATTCCCGTAGCACTCGTAAAAGGAAAGACGAACTATCTCTGCCAGCGACAGTCCACGAACTATGATCCCGGGCTCTACGACGATGCAAATTTGAAGTCCTTTTCGGATTGGGCAGCTACAACAGAAACAGGAGATAGGAGCGAGGCCCCCTTTATATCCGAAGCTCACTGGCAGGATGTAGCGGCCAATGCAGACAGCTGCTTTATGCGCAAATGTCCAAACAAAGAACGTTGCTTCCTCCGCAGGGCACGGGAGCGTGCACATAATGCACGTATATTGGTTACCAATCACCACCTACTCATCAGCGATCTCATTATCCGGCATCAGGGGAATGTACCGCGTAATATAAATCTTATACTCCCACCAATACGGCACATCATCTTTGACGAAGCTCATACATTGGAGGATCGAATAACACATATGTTTTCTGTTGCCTGCAGCCCCACGCAATTACGACAAACAATGCAACAGCTCTTTTCCAAAAAGCATAACATTCGTGCATGGCTTGTGCAGCACAAATACGAGACCGGGCTACGTAGTGCAGTAGAGAAAGTAGATCTCCTACTGGATACCCTATCCGATTATGGTCTCCGTTGTCTCAATAATGAGGATTCATTCTGGCTGCAGAAAGACTGGAGCTGGAAGAGTGCCCCCGAGAACTTCGGCGCCTTTGGTAACTCAATACAGGATTGCAAGGAAGCCCTCAATATTCTTATTGGCTTGGCGGATCAATTCTACCAGAAGTACAGTGGCGAAGAAGAGGAAGACAGTCTTCGGGATGCCATCCTCCACCGTATAATCGAGAAACTCCGAGCTGCCCATGCTATATTGGACAGCTTTATTGCAGAGGATCGGGACCAGGAGATGGTATATTGGCTTGGAAAAACAACAAAGGGCTCGAATTTTTCACTTTCTCCATTGAATACAGCTCCCCTCATGCAGAAATTGGTGCTAGATAATTATGAGACAATAGTTTTTTGCAGTGCAAGTCTCCGGGTGGGGAACAGCTTTGATTTTTGGAAACAGGCATTGGGAATAGATTCACGCAAGGGAGAATATGCAGCCCTGCCTTCACCCTTTATGCATCGTGCACAGGTACTTATTGTAATTCCCAGTGATGCCCCCGATCCAAATCACGAGGACTACGCTGACTATCTCTGCCGACTCATTGTGGACAGTGTCCGCGCGAGCGGTGGCGGGGCATTGATTCTCTTTACGTCATATCAGAGCATGCATCGTAGTTATAAACAGGTAGTTCCAGATCTGGAGGGCATAAGCTGCCTCATGCAGGGTGATGACGAGAGGCATCGTCTTCTAGAAAAATTTCGCGAGCAGAAGGATAGCATCCTCTTTGCCACAGACAGTTTCTGGGAAGGAATTGATGCTCCTGGCGAAACACTGCGTCTTCTCATTATATGTCGGCTTCCCTTTCGCCACCCCTCGGATCCCATTAGCAAGGCGCGAAATGCAGCCATCGAGGAAGGCGGCGGCAATCCCTTTATGCAACAGACCCTGCCTACTGCAGTGCTGCGTTTTAAGCAGGGCTTTGGACGGCTTATCCGTTCCGAACATGACAGGGGCGCTGTAGTTCTTGCCGACTCACGAATTCAGAGAAAGTCCTATGGCAGAGTATTTCAGCAATCCATTCCGCAGTGCCAACGCATCACTGTTCCGGTTAAAGAAGTTCCGGAAAACCTGACGCGCTTTTTTAATATCTAAAACAATAAGAGCCCATGCCGGGCAGTAGGGAGTGCTGGATACAGCAAGCCATGTCGTGGTTATGTGCAAAAAAGAAGGCAGCAAAATGCTGCCTTAAGCTCGCTACAATATTTTAGCAAGTATATCGTTCATAGCAATAACAAGATGTTCATTGCCATCAATCTTAATTTGGGTGCCAGCGTATTTATCATACATGATCTTATCGCCCTTTGACACCTTAATTTTTTCCGTATCATCTCCCACCGCAACAACAAGCCCAGTCTGAGTTTTTTCCTGTGCTGTCTCAGGGATAATAATACCGCCCTTGGTCGTTGATTCTTCTTTTTCGATAGAAACAAGTATTCGATCACCAAGTGGTTGAACTTTCATATGTACCTCCAAATATAAATGACTTTATCATACGATAGTAAGTTTTTTCTGTCAACAATTTCAGTCCATTTTCGCTTTATTTGCCCACATTTTCCTCGTTTTGTTGGGATCTGGCCAAAATGACCCATGTTTCTTCTGTTATTTGCTGTTCTGTGTAATTTTGAAGCACTTTTTGCCACTACAAGAGCTTGAAATCTAGTTTTTTTGCTGAAATCGATAATCACACCGATTAAAATGTTGATATATCAACATTTTCAAACTTTGGCATGCAACTTGCATTGTATATTACGGGTTAGGTTATGAACGATAGTAATAAATTAGAGAATAAACTTGATACTGATGCGCAGCTTGTGCAGCAATATGTTTCTGATATACGCAATATCCCCCTGCTCGACAGGGAGACGGAGCGACACCATATTATCAGGTTCCAGAAATATAATGATGATGCCTCGCGCGATATCTTGATTCAGTCAAATCTTCGCTTTGTGATTCTTGTAGCGAAGCGATATTGTCATTTCGGTATTTCATTACCAGATCTTATAGGAGCGGGAAACATAGCTCTTTTTAATGCGCTAGAATCCTACGATCTTAATTATACTGTTCGTTTTGTAACCTATGCCTACTGCTGGATCCGACAAGACATATTGGCAACCATTGCACAGCAAAGCAAGACAATGCGGCTACCAATCAGTCGTTTCCGCGACTTACAGAAGATAAAAAAAATTGTTGAGCAGCGTGAATCAGAACAGGGAGAGCGAGTAGAGATGTCTGCTGTTGCAGAAGAGCTGGGATTGTCAGAGAGATATATGATAGAACTCCAGTGCATGAATTCCACTCCTCTTTCGCTGGATGACGAATTGGGAATCGAGGCAATATTTGCAAAGCAACAGGTACGATATCGGAATGATAACTTCTACCAGCCAGAGACTGATATCATGCACAAGGATATGCACAAACAAGTTACCGATCTGTTAGGGTTCCTGAGTAAGAGAGAAGCTGACATTATTGTTCGGCGCTTCGGCTTGCGGGGATATAGCAAGCATTCACTTCGGGACATAGCGCATCTACATAGAATTAGTAAGGAGCGTGTTCGACAAATCGAAGCCGTTGCCATGCAAAAGTTAAAAAAACATGCGACAAGGTTCCACATTCAGGAATTCATATATAATTAAAAAGATAAGCATTTATAATTAAAGAATAAAACTTTGGCTTGCAGGATGGAATGTATTGACAAAATACTTTGAGCCGTGTAAGATATAGAAAATTTTACAGGAGTTTTCATGCAAGATAAACGAGTTTATTTCTTTGGCGATAAGAGGGCTGAAGGACAGTCCAAGGACAAGGAGTTACTCGGTGGAAAGGGTGCCAATTTGGCCGAGATGACAAATCTCGGAATACCCGTTCCCCCGGGTTTTACAATTAGTACGGCACTATGTGCAGAGTACTATGACAATAATCAACAATTCCCAGACAATTTTGAACAAGAGGTGTCAGAACATCTCAGCCGGCTGGAAGTTCTGCTGGATAAGGCATTTGGCAGTACAGAGAGTCCTCTGTTGCTGTCCGTACGTTCTGGAGCAGCAGTTTCCATGCCAGGTATGATGGATACCATACTCAATCTTGGTTTGAATGATGAAGTCGTTCGTGCACTGGCATCAAAGTCCGGAAATGAATGCTTTGCTTGGGATGCATATCGGCGTTTGATCAACATGTTTGGCAATGTCGTGCTTGATGTGGATCACCACCATTTTGAGCTTGTTCTCAAGGAACTTAAGAAGAAAGAAGGTGTTGAAGAGGATATGGATCTCAGTGCTGACGCATTGAAAACCCTCGTAACACAATATAAAGAAGTGGTTCGACAGCACTGTGGTAAGGAATTCCCCCAGGATCCACAGGAACAGCTCATGTCGGCTATTCTCGCGGTGTTTCGCTCATGGAACAATACCCGTGCGATCCGATATCGGAAAATTAACAATATCACTGGTTTAATTGGCACGGCTGTCAATGTACAGGCGATGGTGTTTGGAAATTTCGGCGAGAATTCCGGAACCGGAGTCTGTTTTTCCCGGGACGCAGCTACTGGCGAAAAGATCTTCTACGGTGAATATCTTCTCAATGCTCAAGGCGAGGATGTCGTTGCCGGCATTCGCACGCCGCAGAAATTATCTGTCTTAGCCGATGTTATGCCCGAATGTTACAAAGAGCTTGATGATATTAAAAATACATTGGAACAGCATTACCGAGACATGCAGGATATGGAATTTACCATAGAAGAGGGTGTGTTGTATATTCTACAAACGAGAAACGGAAAGAGAACAGGTAAGGCAGCCCTCCATATTGCAGTCGATATGGTTCAGGAAGGCATGATTAGCAAGGAGGAGGCGGTTCTTCGTGTTCAACCCGAACAGCTTGATCAGCTCTTCCACCCCATGCTGGATCCTGCGGCAGAAAAAACACATAAGCCCATTGCACAGGGCTTGAATGCATCACCAGGTGCTGCATCAGGACAGGCAGTTTTTTCGGCTGACACTGCAGAAGAATGGGCAGCTCAAGGCAAAAAGGTTCTCCTCATTCGACAAGAGACCTCTCCCGAGGATATCGGGGGCATGAATGCTGCTGAGGGCATCCTAACAGCAACGGGCGGGATGACGAGCCATGCGGCTGTTGTAGCCCGCGGCATGGGACGACCCTGTGTTGCAGGATGTCGAGACATACATATATCTGATTCTTCTATGGAAGTACATGGCAAGCAATATAAGCAAGGAGACATTATTACCATTGATGGAACCAGTGGTGCTGTCTATGCTGGTCCGGTTCCGGTGGTTCAACCAGAAATTAGCGGAGCCCTTTCTACCTTCCTCGATTGGGTAAAGGAAACCCGCAAGGATGTGGGGCGACCGATGAATGTCCGTGCCAATGCCGATACACCCGCACAGGCAGAGCAGGCCAGGAAGCTCGGCGCAGAGGGCATTGGTCTCTGTCGAACAGAACATATGTTCTTTGAAGATAACAGAATTACCGCCTTTAGGCGTATGATTATTGCGGACACCCAAGCGCAGAGAATGGAAGCACTAAAAGAAATACTCTCTCTGCAACAGGCAGATTTTACCGGCATTTTTAAGGCAATGGCGGGCTTTCCCGTTACCATTCGCCTCTTTGATCCACCCCTTCATGAATTTGTGCCTCATCAAAGGGAACAAGTAGAAGAGCTCTCGCAGATCAGCGGGGTATCGGTGGAACAATTACAGCAGAAAATAAGAACACTTGAAGAGGCAAACCCCATGCTAGGACATCGTGGTTGTCGTCTTGCAATGACCTATCCCGAAGTCTACGATATGCAGGTAGAGGCGATTATGCGTGCAGCATGTTCACTCCACAAGGAAGGTGTTACGGTATATCCGGAAATTATGATTCCTCTGGTTGGTACATATCAGGAGCTCAAATCCATTCGTGAACGTTCAGTTGCACTTGCAGATGCCATTGTAAAAGAGTACAAGGTCGATATCAATTATAAGCTGGGAACCATGATAGAGATACCTAGGGCAGCATTGACAGCTGACGAGATAGCAGAATATGCGGATTTCTTCTCCTTTGGAACGAACGATCTAACCCAGCTCTGTTTTGGCTATTCACGGGATGACATCAACAGCTTCCTGCCTCATTATCTCGAAGCGGATATTCTTCCACAGGATCCCTTCGTTACCATCGATCAGGTGGGAGTAGGTTCTTTGATTAAGACTGGAGTTCAGAAGGGTCGATCAACCAAGCCAGACTTAAAGATTGGCCTCTGCGGGGAGCATGGCGGAGACCCCGACTCTGTAGCATTCTGCTATCAGGCAGGTCTGGACTATGTATCATGTTCGCCATTTCGGGTGCCCATAGCACGATTGGCTGTTACACAGGCCGTGCTCAAGGTCTCATAACAAAAGAGAGTCATTAGGCTGCATGGCTTGCTGTGCGGCCTTTTTTTTGCTTGGTGGTCGTACAGGTTGTTGTACAGGTTTTGGATTGCTTTGCCGCCGATCAGAATCGAACTGATGACACAAGGATTTTCAGTCCTCTGCTCTACCGACTGAGCTACAGCGGCTACGTTGTTATATAATTATCACACCTTTTTCCCATTTGTGTCAAGGACTTGTAGCGAGGTATTCTGTTCTTGTACAGTTTTTTTTTCCTTGTTATACTATTTTCGTGGCGGCTAAGAAAAAAAACTCCAATTCTCATCAAGAAACGAGACAAGCAGCAGGCGGAGAGTTGCAGGAAGGCAAGGAGAAGCAAGTCCAAGAAACAGCTCCAACCGACCTGCTCCGCACGGCTCGGGTAAGCACCAAGGTCAGTGCCCCCCTAGAGCGGGTTGCACGCTTTCTCTTGCTTATTGGTACCGAACGTGCAGCTCCTATATTACAGCATTTTACTGCAGAAGAAGTAGAAAAAATTACAGCCGAGATGATTGCAACATCTCATATTGGCCCCGAAGAAATAGAAGAGCTCATACATGAATTTTCCCAAATTAATACATCCACTCCCATACTCCGCGGTGGAATGCAGACTGCGAAGGAATTGCTACAAAAATCTTTTGGAGATGAGAGGGCAGAGAGCATCATGCATAAGGTCTTCCCAGACCAGCTCCGGGAGTCCTTTTCTTTTCTCGCCCCCGTCCCAGCCGAGAACATTCATCATCATATTCGGGAGGAATCACTACCAGTAATTTGCATTATACTTGCATGTCTACATGCTGCCACGGCAGCAAAGGTCCTCTGCCTCTTTCCGCCTGATACACAGCGACGCATTGTTCAGCGCTCTGCAAAGCTCTCTGAGGTTAGTAGGGAGGTTGTAGAACGCACAGCAGCAAAGCTCAAGGAGCAGCTTTCTCGGGCTCAGCCACTTCCAGAAACGAAGCTGGTAGATGGCGTCGGGCGGCTTGCCGATATACTGAAACATAGTAATAATCAAACTGGTGACAGCATACTCGCTGACATTGCTCATGACTTGCCTGAGCTTGAACAAGACCTCCGCGAACGTCTGTTCACTATTGATGCATTATATCACGTTCCCCAGCGACAACTTCAGGATATTCTGTCGAACATTGATGACATAGTTCTTGCACAGATCCTCATAGGGGTCGATACTGCTCTTGCGGACCATATCCGTTCTCATATTTCTGCCGGGCGACATGCACGCATAGAACAGGAAATGGCATTTATTGATGCATCATCCCGACGGGACATACAACAGAGTATCGCTGATTTCCTGCAAGATTTACGCAAGAAACATGCAGACGGAGAGCTCATCTTACAGGATCTTGAAGAATTTATATGATTATTGTTATAATTTCCAGACATGATAACAGCCAATGAACTTCGCGAGAAATACCTAGAATTCTTTTTGCAACATGGTCATGCACATATTTCGGGGAAATCACTGATCCCGGAAAATGACCCTACGGTGTTGTTTACAACTGCCGGCATGCATCCACTTGTGCCCTACATCCTTGGTCAGGAGCATCCTGCGGGCTCGCGCCTGATCAGCTGTCAGAAATGTATCCGAACGGGTGATATCGAGGAAGTAGGAGATGACAGCCATTTTACCTTCTTTGAAATGCTTGGAAACTGGTCCCTTGGTGATTATTTTAAGGAAGAAGCCATTGCAATGAGCTATGAATTTCTGTGCTCGGACAGATGGCTGGGAATACCAGCCAAGCATGTTGCAATATCTGTCTTTGAAGGGGATGATGAGGTTGAGCGTGATCTACAGTCTATGGAATATTGGAAGGGTCACGGCTTTTCCGATGAGCAGTTGCATTTTCTATCCCGCGAACATAATTGGTGGGGACCACCTGGAACGACAGGTCCCTGTGGGCCCGATACCGAGATGTTTATAGACCAAATGCCACATCTGCCAGCTGCTGATCCGAGCATTGGTTCGCGATACTGTGAAATCTGGAATAATGTCTTTATGCAATATGATAAGGATGAGGATGGAAACTATCAGCCCTTGTCCCGTCCCTGCGTTGATACTGGCATGGGTGTTGAACGGACCATCACCATACTGCAGGGGAAAAAGTCGGCATTTGAAACGGAGCTCTTTCTGCCTCTAATGCAGGCAATAGTAGAGCTTTCGGGCGTGGATTCAACTGGTGAATACCAGCAGAGCATTCGTATTATTGCCGATCATCTTCGTGCTGCATGTTTTATTTTGGGTGATGATCAGGGCGTGCGTCCTTCGAACCTCGGTGCTGGCTATGTGCTACGGCGTTTAATCAGGCGGGCAACGCGGCATCTCAGAAAGATTGGTCTGGGAAAACCCAGTCTCTACAAACTGGTCTCCGCAGTACTTCCTGTCTACGCATCCATGTATCCTGAATTGCTAGAACGCAGGGAATTAATTGAAGGCGAGCTGGAACGGGAAGAGAAGCAGTTTATGCAAACACTATCGAAGGGAGAGCAGGAATTTAACAAACTCCTCCCCGAATTCCACCGGACGGGCATGGTATCGGGACAGCAGGCCTTCCGCCTCTACGACACCTTTGGCTTTCCTATAGAAATTAGCATGGAGCTTGCCCGGGAACATGGGCTCTCTGTTGACAGCGATGCCTTTGCCGAGGCCTTTGCGAAACATCAGGAACTATCCCGCAGCGACCAGAATGTACAATCAAAGGGCGGACTTGCAGATCATTCTGATTATACCGTCTGCCTGCATACAGCCACCCACCTCCTCCAGCAGGCCCTCGTGGATGTTCTCGGAGAGCATGTCCAACAGAAGGGGAGCCATATTACTGCGGAGCGACTTCGCTTTGATTTTTCCCACGGCGAGAAACTTACAGACGAAGAATGTCGTAGGGTAGAGGAGATTGTCAATGCACAAATAGCACGGGATCTCCCGGTCTTTGCAAAAACAATGTCCCTAGAAGAGGCAAGGGATATGGGAGCGCGGGCTCTCTTTCTTGACCGCTATGGCGAACAGGTAAGCGTCTACTGTATCGGAGATTATTCTATAGAGGTATGTGCTGGTCCACATGTCGAACGAACAGGACGACTGGGACATTTTCGGATTGTAAAGGAACAATCATCCTCGCAGGGAGTGCGAAGAATCAAGGCCCTACTGGAATAGGGCTGTACCAATGTATAGTGGAAGCATGCAGGGAATTTATGTGCGTGTTTCTTCCTTCGCGTCTCTATGTAATTGTAGTTGAATGGCGCGGGCTATTATCTGGGAAATGCGGATTTTATTTTTCTCATCACCAGCAAGCCAGTACATGCGGAGTGCTTCAAATATGTTTTTCTGCTCCTCATAATATTTTGCGAGTCGTATGAGTCCATCAGTGTATTTTACGGTAATATAAATACGCTGGGCATGTTCATACTCTTTTCTATTGTAACATTCGTTGCCCAGACGAATTAGACGGATTCGCTCCTGCGGTGTTGTAGGTGCGGGTGGCAGGCCAATTTTAAGAAAAGACTTAGAGCTTGGTAGATTCATATCATCCCCTTAGTAGATGGAAGGCGCTCAGCCGGTTCTAATGCAGTGGCTAAGGCTAGTGCAGATGCCTTGAACAGTGCCTCAACTATGTGATGCCCATTCTGTCCATAATGCGAACAGAGGTGGAGGTTCATCGATGCATTATTACTCATGGCAGTAAAAAACTCACGGATAAGATGGAGGGAAAAATTTCCAGCAAAATTATCCTGCGTAAACTGAACATTGTAAACACAGTAGGGGCGGTTTGATAGATCAATAACGGCCTCGCAGAGTGCATCATCCATCGGAACCTTTGCCGCAGCAAAGCGCCGGATCTGCTTGTTATCAGTAATTATTTTTCTGATGCAGGTGCCAATAACCAACCCGCAATCCTCTACAAGATGATGTGGGTCAACATCAACATCTCCATGTGCGCTAATATGCAAATGAAAGCCGCCATGGAAGGCAAAGGAGTGTAACATATGTGAGAGAAAGGGAATGTCCGTTTCTATCTCAATACTTGCATCGGGGCAGATCCCAAAATTTGCAACAATATTTGTTTCGGCACTCTCTCGCTCTACTGTGCTTAAACGTTCTCTATCCATTATTATATTCCCATCTGTCTTATCAAATTATCGACAGTATTGTAACAAACCTTATAGAATGCTGGATTAGCAATGAGCTGTATCTTTGTTTCGCAGAGTATTTCTAGTACAGATAATTGATGTGTTTCCAATGTTTTTCCCGAAGCCACGAGATCTACAATATAGGGTGCGAGACCAAGGATGGGAGCAAGTTCGATGGCTCCATTCAATAGAATAATATCAACAGGGATGCCCTTTTTATGAAAATAATCACGAGTAATGTGGGGGAACTTCGTTGCAATTCGCTGTACTATTCCTGGCTGCGGGATGCCACGTACATCAGATCCTGCAGCAAGACAGAGTCGGGCTGCTCCAAAGGGCAGATCTGCCAGAGGGAAGAAATGGCAGGAGGACTCATGGAGGACATCACTGCCAACAATGCCCATGTCTGCGACACCATTCCGTATGTAGGTTGGCAGATCGTGGTTTTTTACCTGTATAATGCGGACATTGTGTTCCTTGATAAAGATCATAAATTCGCGTTCGGGCATGCGGATGTCTATATTACGTGCTGCAAGATAGTTTTCAGTCTCTGTGTAGACCCGTCCCTTTGGTATGGCAATGGTTATTGGCTTTGGGCTTCGCTTCCTTGTCCTGTCGCTGCTCTGTTGATTCTGTTGCAGAATTTTTTGCGGATACAATGAAAATCCAAGTGCAGGAACATTTTGCTGTCCAAAGGAGGCAATTAATTTATCGTATCGCCCGCCCTGTGCAATGGACTGTTCAGATTCCTGATTGTAAACCGAGAATACAATACCGGTATAATACGAGCGATGACCTATTTCTGATGTATCAATGCGAATGCGTGACGCCAGCTCCCGGGTATCTGATAATTCCTCAACAAGTGATGCCAAGGATTCCGCTGCCGATATGATCGAGCTATCTAGTGTTGGACGAATGTTATCAAGCAGTGCCCTGAACTCCTGGCTACTACCAATAAAACGACATAATGTATTCACTTGCTGGTATTCATCCTCCGTGCATGCTAGGGCTCTGCGGTTGCGTATTGCACTATGTATGTCATCTGTTTGTCCAGCACTGGCTCCCGACTTGGAGAAAATCCTAACAATGGCATCAGCAAGTTCCCGCGATCCGAGATGTATTACTGCATCATTATCGCCGAGTGCCTGCAGTGCCTTGTGCAAGAGCAAAATACATTCGCGCTCACCCTCTCTGCCGTCCAGTCCAATGAGCTCTATGCCTGCCTGCTGACTTACGGTATTTCCTGCATCATGATCGGGACTATCCTGCAAAATACTGTCTGCATAACACAGTCTCAGGGGCAGACGGTGATTTGATAATTCCATGCTCATCTTCTTAGCAAGAAACAGGGTAATGTCCGAACGCAGCATGAGTACATCACCCTCATGGTCTACAAGTCGGTATATTTTTTCTGCTTCCTCCTTTCCTATCCATCGCTTGTATGGATCAAAGAAATCGATCATGGCAACACGTGCTGGTTGATAGTTATTTTCCATAAATAATTCCATAAGCAACCTACTCTGTTCATGTTGCTGCCGATATTCGTGAATGGGGCTAATTCCACCGGGAATGTGTAGAGTTTCTTTCATACAGATAGTATACTGGAATATAGTGAGAGAATCGACCACCACATTAGGACTATGTATACGGGATGGCTATGCTGAATACCAACTAGTCGGGAAGCAAGAGCAAAAATATCAGCAGATGTTCTCGCGTGTTATCAAGGATGTTGATGTTTCCACCGTCCAGATACTCGAATGGACAATTTGTTTTGCATTGGCAGATATACGTAAGGAGGGCTATGCCCCCCTTGCCCTATGTGTGAGCATACCGCGAGCATTAATGATCAAATTGGCAGATAATATTCATTGCCCGATCCACACTGGGGCACTACAGTGCTTGCCTGAATTTAACAAACGGGTCTCCTGTACCTGTTTTGTACAGGAAGAGCTGTTCTGCATATTGAATGCCGAAGCCGAGCATGCTATGGCAGTCGCGCTCTCGTCTGTTGATCCATCCGGAGCAGATAGGAGATTGCTACTCCGCTGTCTACGTATTTCTCCGGTCCCCTTCTATGAACAATCTTACTGTGATCATATTGATAGAGCCATTTCCCGATTGTTTCACCTAGCAGAGCACTGTAAAGTACAGAACTTCATAGCCGATGAACCCAGCTCTGTCCAGCTAGAGAAAGCATGGACAGGGGAACTAGCAGAAGCAGGGGTCAGATTGCAGCAACCCATTCGTGGGAGTGGGGCAGCCTGTTTCGGTGCTGCACTGTATGCTGCAAGCATGGGAGAGGATGCTGGAGCATCCTAGTCATTCTTCCCTGCAGAAAGGACAAGCTTCAAGGCCTGTTTCCAGTTATTGTACACTGCTTCGCGTTTTTCCATATTCATAGTTGGAGAGAACGTGTGGTCAATATCGTAGGGTGTGGGTATCTTTGAAATATCCTTGATCAACCCTATTCCAATTGCAGCAAGCAGACCGGCACCAATCGTTGTTGTTTCCAATTCCTTTGGTCTGATAATGGGTATGCCGAGTATATCGCTCTGAAATTGCATGAGGAAATTATTTTCCGATGCGCCGCCGTCAAGTTTGAGTGCATGAATATTTGTTTCCAGATCTTCTTCCATAATATCGGTAACATCCCGCGTCCGATAACAGGTGGATTCCAGCGTTGCTCGGATAATGTGATTAATGGTAGTGCCCCGAGTAATGCCAGTAATCATACCCGTAACCTCCTGTTGCCAGAATGGTGCTCCGAGGCCAGAGAAGGCAGGAACCATAAAAACCCCATCGTTATCTTCCACCAAGCTGGAATAATATTCGCTATCGCGCGGATTGTGTATTAGACGGAGTTCATCCCGGAGCCACTGTATTGCTGATCCTGTAACAAAAATTGACCCCTCCAATGCATAGGTTACTTCTTGTTTTATTCCCCATGCTATGGTAGTTAGGATGCCTTTCTTCGAGAACATGGGATTGTTCCCGATATTCATCAGAACAAAACTTCCCGTCCCATAGGTGCTCTTTACTGAACCGTATTCAAAACAGCGCTGTCCAAAGAGGGAGGCCTGTTGATCTGCAATAATACAAGAGATGGGAATGCGTTCGGTTCCAAAACTTGAAAGATTGGTATGTCCATATATTTCACAGGATGGACGCGGCTGTGCTAGTATTTGTGGGGGGATGCCAAATATGTGCAACAATTTAGTGTCCCAGTTTAGCTCTTGTATATCAAATAACATGGTGCGTGATGCATTTGAATAATCTGTTACATGGACTTTCCGTCCGGTTAACTGCCATACAATCCAGCTATCAATCGTGCCGCCGAGCACGCGATCTTCCTCACATTTTTTTCGGGCATTTTCAACATTATCAAGGATCCAGCGAATTTTTGTTGCTGAAAAGAATGGATTGATGATTAATCCCGTTGTCTCATGTACGTAGCTTGCTGTTGCCGTATCTGCAGCAAGTTGATTACATATATCATTTGTTCTCTGATCCTGCCATAAAATAGCATTGTACAGAGGTTGTCCAGTTTCCTTATCCCAGAGAATAACCGATTCTCGTTGATTGGTTACAGAAATTGAAATAATTTCGCCTGCCTGAATATTATTTTGTGCAATAATATTTTGCATAAGCCCTACCAAGTTGCCCCAAATATTCATTCCATTTTGCTCGACCCAGCCCTTTTTGGGATGGATGGGCTGCAAATCCTCTCGTTCGAGTGCAATAATTCCCTTTTCGATATCAAAGAGTGATACTCTATTTACCGAAGTTCCCGCATCAATTACAAGTATGTACTGTTTCTTACTCATCGCAGTATCAGTATAGCAAGATTAAATGATATTGAAAAGTAATAAATATATTAAATGGTATAAAATGACAAGGTTGAAGTGCCAAAACGTTGTTGTTTTGTCTGTCCCTCTTTTGTCAGTGGTCGACTGTCTGGGTGATGGATGATGATGATACTTCCTTCTTTTACTAGGGCTGAGTTTTGTATTTTTTTGACAAGGGAGGGGGTCTGTGGATATGCAAAGGGTGGGTCAACGAAAATAATGTCGAAATTTTCCCGCCACTGCTGAATAAAGGTCTCAACCCTTCCACGATATATACTGAGTGTTTCCTCGTCAAAGCCCCTGCAATTTTCGTGTAGCACGGGATATTTTTTTCGATCGCTTTCCACCAATACAACGCGCCGTGCATAATGCGAAAGTGCCTCGATGGCTACGATTCCAGAACCACTAAAGAGGTCCAGAAGAGATTTTCCTGCAAGGGTTTCCAGTCCTGCAAACAATGATTCGCGCATTTTACTCGTTGTTGGTCGTATGCGTCCGGGTGGACATTGCAATCTCCGTCCCTTGTATTGACCCTGGAGTATCTTCATGCTAGAAACTCCCTCTGCACATTAGACAGATTACTGCATATAATCGCATGCTTTGGATGTTGTAGATGGGGGTCTTCCTTGAATATTTTTGCACAATCCTGGTGGGTATGCATCAGGATGTCTAGGTCCCAGCGCAAACGTGCAACCTCCATGTGGAGATAGCCCGCCTGTCGCATTCCTTCAAACTCTCCGGGCCCACGTATTGCAAGATCCTTTTCCGCCAATACAAAGCCGCTGCTATTCTCATAGAGGGCCTGCAAGCGGGCACGGGCATCGTCCGTGAGTTCTCCATCGTATATGAAGAAGGCGTAGGAGGGATGGCTGCCACGCCCAACCCGTCCCCTGAGCTGGTGTAGGGTCGCGAGTCCAAATCGTTCGCTATGCTCTACAACGATACAGCTTGCATTGGGCACATCGACTCCCACCTCTACCACACTGGTGGCGAGCAAAATGGCAATGTCGCCCGAATAGAATGCATTCATAATTCGGTGTTGCTCTTCTTCTTCCACCCGGGAATGAAGGAGTTCTACCTGATAGTTCTGAAAGCGGCTTCGTAATGTCTCCTTCATCCCCTCTGCACCCTTACGTCCCTCCTCGCTATTGCCCTCAATCCAAGGATAGACAAAATATGCCTGCCTACCAGCAGCAAGCTCTCTCTCGACAAAGCTGTAGACCTTTTCTTCCTTGCCAATACGGGCAAGATGGCTCTTGATGCTTTGTCTGCCCGGGGGCATTGTTTTTATCGAGCTCAATTCCATATGACCGAACATAGATAGAGCTAGGGTACGTGGAATGGGTGTAGCTGTCATAATGAGGGTATCGATTTTTGCCTGTCCCTGTAGGAGCTTGCCACGCTGTTTTACGCCGAAACGTTGTTGTTCATCAATCACAATGAGTCCCAGTCGATGAAAATCGATTTTATCAGAGAGGAGGGAATGGGTTCCAATAATTATGTCATTTTCACCACTGGCGATGTCGGCAATAACCCGTGAACGTTCCTTTGTGCTGAGGGCACTGTGGAGCAGATCAATGCGAAGATCGAGATTTCCAAGCAACTGGCTGGCAGTTTTTGCATGTTGCCGTGCCAGCAGGGTAGTAGGAGCAAGGATGACAACCTGCTCGCGTTCTTCGCAGAGTGCCAATGCAGCAAGGATGGCAACCAAGGTCTTTCCACAGCCGACATCGCCCTGTAAAAGCCGGAGCATGGGATATTCTGCTTGTAAATCAGCATTAATATCTTTGAGGGCAAGCTCCTGATCCGTTGTTAGGGCAAAGGGAAGGGAAGCAATGAGCTCCTGTTGCATATTAAGCCCCAAGCTCCTGTGTTTTCGTATGATTCGTTCATTTTTTGATGCACAGATGCGTGCTTGCAGGAGGAAGAGCTCGCGATACGCCAAACTCCGTCGTGCCCGCTCTGCCTCCTTAAGCTCTGTGGGTTGATGTAACGCAATCAGGGCGGGGCCCGTATGCATAAAATGATATTTTTCTATGAGAAAATCAGGCAAATCAGGAGCTAGGGAGGGGACATAGCTTTGCACTGCCGTCTTAATGAGGGAGCGAAAGATACTCAGAGGAAATTTTCCCAGGGCGGGATATACCGGTATTACCTGCATAAAACTTTTTGAGCTCCCCCGTGCCTCCTCTTGTGGTGAGTGTAGGACTTCAAATTCAAATCGGGAGGACTGCCATGCCCCGCGAAAATTGTTAAACGATGCCCAGAGATATATTCTAACTCCAAGGCCTAATACAGTTGCAAGCATATGACGACCAAAGCAGAGCAGACTTGCCTCGCTCTGGCCATCACTTATATGTACCCTGAGTGTACGTTTTGAACCCCATCCAATATAATCATGTGCAACTACCTCTACCTTTGTTGCAACAGCAACAGTTCCAAATGCTGCAGAGAGGGGGAGGATGTTTGTTCTGTCCTCATAGCCACGGGGGATGTAGAGCAGGAGATCGTAGATGCTCTCTATTCCGAGCTTCTCAAGCAGGGCTCTTCGCTTTGTTCCGAGTGCATTTTTAATTTCTTTTATTGAATGTTGTCTGAGCTTATGTAGCTGCATCTTTGTCTATCCAACAGTCATCAACGCAGGGCAGTGCCTTGAGAAACTGCAGAGTCTCCTCAGTTGATATGCTAGCCACCTGTAATCGCATTGTTGTTTCATGTCCCGGGAGATGGAGTATTATTCGTGCATGCCCTTTGCGCTCTTCAATGCATTGTCGGAGTTCGTGGAGTTCATCATCAGTAACATCTTCCTTGAGAGCGATGTGTATCGGCATTGCATGTTCAATAAGCTTAATACTATTCACAACTATCTGTGTATATTTATTTCGCCTTAATTTTCCGCTAACAATGTAGGCAGCATCATTCTGCAACAAATGGGCAAATCGTTCTCGTTCTTTCTGATAGAATACCACATCAATTTCACCGTTGAAATCCATTAGCTCTGCGATGATTAATTCTTCATTTTTTTTCGTTTGCCGTCTTCTTATCTGTCTTATGATACCGACAAAGGTGTAGCTTCCATTTTTTATATCATCCAGCTGCCCGAGGTGGTTTTTTTCTGCATATTTTTCCCAAATTGTTTTGTATGGGGCAAGTGGGTGTATGGTTAACCAAGTGCCTAGATACTCCTGTTCATATTGCTGTAATTCACGTTTGCTGTAAGGTGACTTATCATGGTCAATATTTTTGTTTAGTTGTTTTTCCTCTTCATCCTCATCAAAGAGGGAGCTCTGACCTGAACTCCTCTCTGCAAATCGGGTAAGGGCTACTTTTCGTGCATATTCCGCATGGGCATACAATGACGCACGATTTTTATGGAGACAGTCAAAGCATCCGCTTAGGATGAGTGCTTCAGTAATCTTCCTAGTCACAATCTGTAAATCTACACGTTGCAGGAAATCAAGTATACTCTTAAAGGGCCCCTGTGATCGTACATCCACTATATTAACAGAGGCATTGTAGGTAAGATATTTTATTCCGGTAAAGCCAAAGATAATCTTGCCCTGATCACTGGTAAAATGAGCAGTACTTGTCTGTATGTTGGGCACTAAGAGAGGTATCTGTCTGCTCCGTACGTATTCTAAATGCTCAGTCAGTTTGTCTGGAAAAGATATTTCACAGCGGAGGTTTGCTGCAAAAAATGCTGCGGGATAATGTGTTTTGAGATATGCAGTCTGGTAGGAAAGGATGGCATAGGCTGCCGCATGCGATTTATTAAAGCCGTACTCGGCAAAGGGTATCAGCATATTAAAAATTGCCAAGGCCTTGCTTCGGGCATGTCCCAATTTTTGTGCTCCGTCAAGAAATTTTTCCTCAAATTTCGGCATTTGCGTTACCAGTTTTTTTCCCATGACCCGACGAAGAATATCGGCTTCTGCTAGGGAAAATCCGGCAACAAGCTGGGCAATATGCATAACCTGTTCCTGATAGACAATAACACCGTAGGTTTCTCGCAGTATGAATTCTAATTCAGGAATGATGTAGTCGACCTTCTCTTTTCCTGTTGCTGCATCAATATATTTCTGAATAAATTGAATGGGACCGGGACGGTAGAGAGAAATAATTGCGATAATATCTTCCAGCGATGTTGGTTTCGTTTGACGGAGGATATTTTGCATGCCCGAGCTTTCTAGCTGGAACACTGCATGTCCGTCACCAGAAGCAAGAAGCTTATATGTATCCGGGTCATGCTCGGGAATGTTCTCTATACTGAAATCCTTCTCCTGCAATCGTATAATTTCTTCCGTTTTTCTGATAATCGTAAGTGTTTTAAGGCCGAGGAAGTCCATCTTAATCAGTCCACAGCTTTCCAACTCATTCATTGGAAATTGAGTTGATATGGCATTACTTCGCGGATCCTTATAGAGGGGAAGGTGCTCGTTAATATTCCCCTGGGCAATTACCAGACCAGCAGGGTGGGTGGAAGCATGTCGATGGAGCCCTTCTAGCTTGAGAGCCGTATCAAAGAGTTTTTTATATTCTTTGTTTTTTTTCAGAACTGTTTTTAGAGATTCGTTGTCTTCCAATTCCTTCTTGAGTGTACTATCAAGTGCGTTTGACATCTTTGAGACGATTTCGTTGACCTGTTGTAATGGAATATCAAGGCTACGTGCAACATCACGAATAACACCTCGGGCCTTCATTCTTCCAAATGTGATGATCTGTGCGACATGATCTTCTCCATATTTCTTGGTAACATATTCTATGATCCTTCCGCGTTCTTCCATACAGAAATCAATATCAAAGTCAGGCATGGAAACCCGTTCCGGATTAAGGAAACGTTCAAAGAGGAGATTATATTTGAGCGGGTCGATGTTTGTAATTCGCAGAAGGTAGGCAACGAGGGAGCCCGCTCCCGAACCCCTTCCCGGACCAACTGGAATGTTCTGACTGTGTGCGAAACGAATTACATCCCAGACTATAAGAAAATATCCAGTATACTTCATCGAAATGATGGTCTCTAATTCGTAATCACAACGTTTGTATATTTCATCAAGCTTGGCATCCTCACCATAACGCTGGGGAATGCCCTGGTAACAGAGATGTCGGAGATATTCCCCAGAGTCGGCAAAGGATTCTGGAATTGTATAATGTGGCAGCTGTGGATCCTTAAAAGGAAAGCTTGCCTTGCAACGTTCTGCTATACGGACGGCATTGTGAATGGCTTGTGGGATATCTACAAAGAGTTCTTCCATTTCGCGGGCTGTCTTTACATAGTATTCTTCGCTCGGAAAGATGGGTTCGCGATATATTTTGTTCTGTCCGATGCAGAGCAAAATATCATGAGCATGGGCATCCTCCCTGTCAAGATAATAACAATCATTTGTTGCAAGGAGCTCTGTCTGCGTTTCAGCTGCTAATTCTATGAGATCCGCACGCAGTATTTCATCGGTGGTTGTTTTATGGTTGCAGATTTCAACAAAGGTGTTTTCTCTTCCATATATATCAATATACACTTCTAGTGTTTTTCGTGCCGTATCCTTGGAGTTTGTAGAAAGATGTCGGGATACTTCTCCCCTGGTCCCACCGCTCAAACAGATCAAACCCTCACTGTATTTTCGCATCAGCTTATAATCGACACGGGGAAAATAGTAAAATCCCTCCTGATATGACGCAGAGCTCAGCATGCAGAGGTTGTGATAGCCGATGTCATTTTCTGCAAGAAGCACCATGCATCCGGTGTAACCTGCTTTGCGTCCATGTTCCCCTCTTTTTTCTATGCCCGCTGCCACTACTGCGAATTCACAGCCAATAATTGGGCGTACATCGTGTTTTTTACAGGTCTTAAAGAAATATGATGCTCCGAAGAGGTTGCCTTCATCCGTTAAAGCAATGCAATCCATGCCTCGATTTTTTGCTTCTTCAACCAATGTATCTATTGTTATTGTTGAACGTAGTAGACTGTAGTCCGAATGAGTATGCAAATGAACAAAGGAAGACATAGCATATGTTACTCTATTTTTTATGAGAAAGCAATTCCTAGCACGCTGGGAAGGTTCAAACAGAGAGCTGGGGATGCAAGCTAGCGGACAGTAATGGCATGCCTGTTTCCAATATCTATGATGGAACGGCAGACGTATTCGACAGTCTCCATATCCATGTCGGGATATATGGGCAAGCTGATAACCTCTTGATAGCGTTGCAGGGCATGGGGAAAATCTGTGGCTTGTAATTGATAGCGCTTTGCGAAATAGGACATGAGATGCAGAGGCCGGTAATGTAGTGAGGTTCCGATGCCGCTGGCGTGTAAATCCCCTACAAACTCATCCCGGTCTACCCGTAATTTCTGTAACTGTAAGCGAAGAATAAAGAGATGCCACGAATGTGCAGTGATATATTCCGGTACATGGAGGTAATCATAGGGAGCCAGTCTGTCTATGTAATATCTGGCAATTTCCCTGCGTTTTTCGTGCATGATGCCAGCTTTGCGCAGCTGTATCCGGCCAATAGCAGCAAGAACATCGGGGAGGTTGTATTTAAAGCCAGCGTCCATGACGTCATATTCCTGCTTGCTCCGACGCTGATATCGTCCCCAAGCATTTTGTGTCATCCCCTGCAGGCGCATGGCAGAGCTGTATTCTGCTATTTCCTTATCCCGAGTAACCACCATTCCACCCTCAGCACAGGTGAGAGTCTTATTTGCATAGAATGAATACACGCCAATAGTGCCCCGTGTGCCAATGTAGGCATCACCATCCTTTGCAGGAAAGCTGTGGGCTGCATCTTCAACTATTGGGAGGGAATATTCCCTTCCCAGTGCAAGGATGCGATCCATATTACAGGAAGAACCGGAAATATGAACAGGCATAATTGCTCGAACATCCTTTTTGATCTGATCTTCAAGAATATTTGGGTCAATGGCAAATCCATCTGGCTCTATGTCAACAAACAGAGGTTCCAGCTTACTATGAATGATGGCATTGGCGCTGGCGGCAAAGGTGTAGGGGCTCAGAGCAACCTTAGCACCTGGCGGAAGATGCAGAGACATTACTGCAAGATGTAGACCCGCACTAGCACTATTTACTGCCAAACAGTGGGGAAGCCCCACGTAGGATGCGAATTCCTGCTCAAACTGTTCGGCCTCCTGCGCCGAGCTGAGCCAGCCACTTCGCAACACAGCACAAACAGCTTCTTCTTCTTCTCTGTCAAGTGATGGTCGGAAAAATGCTACATTTCTTTGCATTCTCATATCTTAACTCAATATATTCATTGAGCGCAATACTGCTCTTAGTTTGTCTTCATTACGGTATAGGCGCCCTTGAGCAAGATTCTTGTTACAGAAGGGTTCCAGTTCCTTGATTTGTTTGCCAATATCAGTTTTTTCGTTCTGGGAAGCAGTTAATATTTTTACGTTATGGATGCCACTGTCGGTCTCTGTCTCGTGTGCATGTTTAATATGTTCTGCCTCCTTCTCTCCTGCACGAAGCTTTGTGTACCGTATGGGCCAGTCATCAATGTCATAGCCGTGGTATCGTATTATTTCCTCAGCAATCATCCGTATGGGAAGTTCATCATTCATATTGAGAATATACACCTTGCCATGCAGTCCATCTGCTATTACATTGAGCAGGAGGGCAGTAGTTTCAGGAATGGACATAAAGAAGCGGCGTGCATTGCTACTTGTAACAGTAAGCGGAGTATCATTGTCTATCTTCCTGTGAAAATATGGAACAACGCTCCCGCTAGAAGCAAGGATGTTGCCACAGCGCACAGCTAAATACGCAGCGCCGGGCTGTTCATTACTTATTACCAGGCGTTCAGCAAGTAATTTTGATGCACCATACACATTGGTCGGGTCAACACCCTTGTCAGTCGACATAAAGACAAAACGTTGGACACCGGTAGCATTTGCTGCTTCTAAGAGGTTTTTTGTACCAAATACGTTATTTTCTATCGCAGCAATGGGGTGATCTTCTAGCATGGGGGCATGCTTATATGCAGCAGTATGGAAAATGACATCGGGTTTAATATTTTCTAGCAACCAATACATGTGATCTGCATTCTTTATATCCCCGAGAATAGGTTTTATGGCAATGGATTTCCCAATTCCATCCTCCTGCCACATGCAGAGCTCACTATCAATTGTGTACAAAGCCAATTCGTTGTTTTCCAGCAGAAAGAGATTGGAAACTCCGCTGTAGAGTAATTGTTTTGCACACTCAGTTCCAACTGTACCACCAGCACCAGTAATCAGGATGCGCTTGTCTTTGAAAAATGAGTTGTTAACTACATTATTGATGGATATTTGGTGGAGAGGAATAATGTCTTTGGACTGTATATCGCGGACTTGGACGAGGGATATGGGGTCCTGCAGGGCAATATGAGGTGGCAGAAAGCGAATTCTTCGAAATTCAGCTCTTTTTGCTGCATAATATATGTTTCGAAGCTGTTCACGTGAAATATTGGGAACAGCAATGATGAGTTCATCACTGAATCTGGCATGCATGTTATCTAACACTGCATGGATGGGACCATTTATAGGAATGTTTTCTATATTTTTTGCAATATTATTAGGGTCATCATCCAAAAAAGCAATGACCTGCCGATTAATCTTTCGTAATAGCAAAAAAATCTTCTGTCCTACGCCTCCAGCACCGACTATATAAATACTGGGTGAGGTTTTTTTTTGTTGAGACTTCACATTATCTAGTATACCTGATAGTGCCACAATATGGTAATGATATGACACAATATCGTTTAGTTTTTTGCAGTTTTACCGATTAAATAAGACAGAGAACAATGGGAATACAACGACTAGCACTTTTTTTTCTTATTTTTTCTTATCTCGCAGTTATTATACCTGCCCAAGATGTCACCGGATATGATCCAGATAATCCAACTATGGGCATTCCACAGTTCGATCGTGGAAAAGCAAAAGAAGTAGTTCAACCGGAGATCCCAGAAGTAAAACCCGAACCCATTCAGATCCCAGAGCCCAAAGAAAGTTACATTGTTCCAGAAGTAGCCCAACCCAGAGGAAGACGCTTTGATAAAATTCGCTCGTCCCCCCTCAAACCCACTGAAATTAGAGGCACAGAAGGTCCCTCTGTCCTGACACAGCAATTCGACGAGGGTGATGTCATATCTCCTTCAAGTTTATTCCCTCATGATATGATACTTGTGGAGATGCGAGAGGACGATGCTGTACTAGCCGGCGAATCTATCTTCATTGAAAGTGATATTCCCGCATCGCACATTAGCTACAATCAGGATCTGGATCTTGCAGAGATAAAAACTCCAACACCCGGGAGTATTTTTGTCTTTGACGAAGGTGTTCTTCCGGGCAGGGTCATAGCATCACAGCAGCTTTCTCTTGCAGAAATAAAGACCATCGCACCGCCTGGCACCTTTATCTTTGACGAAGGTGTTCTTCCGGGCAGGGTCGTAGCATCGCAGAAGCTTTCTCTCGCAGAAGTAAAAACCATCACACCCCCTGGCACCTTTGTCTTTGACGAAGGCGATCTTCCGGGCAGGGTCGCAGCATCGCAGAAGCTTTCTCTTGCAGAAGTAAAGACCATTGCGCCCCCTGGCACCCTTGTCTTTGACGAAGGCGATCTTCCGGGCAGGGTCGCAGCATCGCAGAAGCTTTCTCTCGCAGAAGTAAAGACCATCGCAGCTCCTGGCACCCTTGTCTTTGACGAAGGCGATCTTCCGGGCAGGGTCGCAGCATCGCAGAAGCTTTCTCTCGCAGAAGTAAAGACCATCGCAGCTCCTGGCACCCTTGTCTTTGACGAAGGCGATCTTCCGAGCATTGCCGGAGACATAGCCACCCTCATGCTTGCAGAGGCAAAATCCGCAGATCCTGTTTCTGGGCAGCTAGTATTTGACGAAGGCGATCTTCCGAGCATTGCCGGAGACATAGCAGCCCTCATGCTTGCAGAGGCAAAATCCGCAGATCCTGTTTCTGGGCAGCTAGTATTTGACGAAGGCGATCTTCCGAGCATTGCCGGAGACATAGCAGCCCTCATGCTTGCAGAGGCAAAATCCGCAGATCCTGTTTCTGGGCAGCTAGTATTTGACGAAGGCGAGCTCTCTGGTATAGCCGGAGACATAGCAACCCTCATGCTTGCAGAGGCAAAATCCGCAGATCCTGTTTCTGGACAGCTAGTATTTGACGAAGGCGAGCTCTCTGGTATAGCCGAAGACATAGCCACCCTCATGCTTGCAGAGGCAAAATCCGCAGATCCTGTTTCTGGACAGCTAGTATTTGACGAAGGCGAGCTCTCAGGAATAGCCGAAGACATAGCCACCCTCATGCTTGCAGAGGCAAAATCCGCAGATCCTGTTTCTGGGCAGCTCGTATTTGACGAAGGCGAGCTCTCAGGAATAGCCGGAGACATAGCTGCCCTCATGCTTGCAGAGGCAAAATCCGCAGATCCTGTTTCTGGTCAGCTAGTATTTGACGAAGGCGAGCTCTCAGGAATAGCCGAAGACATAGCCACCCTCATGCTTGCAGAGGCAAAATCCGCAGATCCTGTTTCGGGTCAGCTAGTATTTGACGAAGGCGAGCTCTCAGGAATAGCCGAAGACATAGCCACCCTCATGCTTGCAGAGGCAAAATCCGCAGATCCTGTTTCTGGGCAGCTAGTATTTGACGAAGGCGAGCTCTCAGGAATAGCCGAAGACATAGCCACCCTCATGCTTGCAGAGGCAAAATCCGCAGATCCTGTTTCGGGTCAGCTAGTATTTGACGAAGGCGAGCTCTCTGGTATAGCCGAAGACATAGCCACCCTCATGCTTGCGGAGGCAAAATCCGCAGATCCTGTTTCTGGTCAGCTCGTATTTGACGAAGGCGAGCTCTCAGGAATAGCCGAAGACATAGCAGCCCTCATGCTTGCGGAGGCAAAATCCGCAGATCCGGTTTCTGGGCAGCTAGTATTTGACGAAGGCGAGCTCTCAGGAATAGCCGAAGACATAGTAGCCCTCATGCTTGCAGAGGCAAAATCCGCAGATCCTGTTTCTGGGCAGCTAGTATTTGACGAAGGCGAGCTCTCTGGAATAGCCGAAGACATAGTAGCCCTCATGCTTGCGGAGGCAAAATCCGCAGATCCGGCTTCTGGGCAGCTAGTATTTGACGAAGGCGAGCTCTCAGGAATAGCCGAAGACATAGCAGCCCTCATGCTTGCGGAGGCAAAATCCGCAGATCCGGTTTCGGGTCAGCTAGTATTTGATGAAGGCGAGCTCTCTGGTATAGCCGAAGACATAGTAGCCCTCATGCTTGCGGAGGCAAAATCCGCAGATCCGGTTTCTGGGCAGCTGGCATTTGACGAAGGCGAGCTCTCTGGTATAGCCGAAGACATAGTAGCCCTCATGCTTGCGGAGGTAAAATCCGCAGATCCTGTTTCGGGTCAGCTGGTTTCGGGTCAGCATGTTTCTGGGCAGCTGGCATTTGACGAAGGCGAGCTCTCTGGTATAGTCAAAGAAGTTCTAGACCTCATGCTTGCCGGTGTAAAGTCGACGGAAGGCGCTACCACTAGGCTGGTTTTTGACGAAGGCGAGCTCTCTGGTATAGCCGAAGAATTAGCAGCTCTCATTCTTGCAGGAGTAAAGTCAGCAGATCCTGCAACTGCACTGGTTTTTGACGAAGGCGAGCTTTCTGGCATAGCCGAAGAATTAATAGACTTTGTCCTTGCAGGAATGAAGTCGGCTGATCCTGCTGTCACTGCCTTGGTCTTTGACGAAGCGGAGCTCACAGGAATAGTCGAAGCTCTCGTAGCCCTTGTTCTTGCAGGAGTAAAATCGGCAGATCCTGCAACTGCAGATCCTGCAACTACGCTGGCATTTGACGAAGGCGAACTGTCTGGCATAGTTGAAGGAGTCGTAGATCTCATGCTTGCAGGAGTAAAATCGGCAGATCCTGCAACTGCACTGGTCTTTGATGAAGGCGAGCTCTCAGGAATAATCGAAATACTAGTTCCTCTCGTACTTGCGGAAATAAAGGCAGACCAAGCAACTGCGCTGGTCTTTGACGAAGGCGAGGTCTCAGGAATTGAGAAATTATCCAAACACGAACTTGCCCTTACAGAAGAGGCAGTCCCAGATGCAGAGGGTGATTTTTTCGATGAAACTGATCTCCCCGAGAAAGATCAGCCAGAAGTGGCTAGTGCAGATGTTCCGCTTGCAAAGGATACTACAGATACAGCAACACGTAGTTCTGGGATCCTGATGGATGCCAACTATGTCCAGATAGCAGCATTTAAGAATCGGAATGCCGCAGATGAAATGAGGCAATCACTTTACTCCTATGGGGCCTTTGTAACCCGTGATGCCTACAGTAGCATCTACCGGGTGTACATAGGGCCCCTGTCGGATGGCGAGCGTGGTCTCATGCTATATACATTCCAAGCCCATGGATTTGTCGATGCCTTTTTTAAGTCTGGCAATACCATGCAACAAGAAATTATACAGTAAATAAATCCTCTATCTCTTTCTTGTACAGCCGTTTTACTTCAAAGCGCTTTAATTTCATTGTTTTTGATATTTCAACATCAATTTCAAATTGTTTCGGCAATACAGCAATGCGGGCAATGCGCTCAATATCTCTGAACCCGTTTCTGGTCTGAATCAGCTGTTGAATCTCCTTGAATAGCAGATCCTTTACCTCTTTCCGTTGAGAAAATTCGGCAAAATTGCTGTATGTAATGTGAAGTTTCTTCGCCAGTTCCATCATATTATCTTCATTCGGAACAACAAGGGCGACAAGGAATTTTTTTTCATCACCCAGAATCATAGCATTATCAATATGCCATGATGAACATATCATCTCTTCAATGGGTTCTGGTTCGACATTTTCACCGCTTAATAATACGATGGTATCCTTACTCCGTCCGATAATTTTTATTGCTCCCTGATAGGTTTGTCGGACAAGATCACCGGTATTCAACCATCCCTCATCATCTATCATTGTTTTTGTCAGATCTGGTTGCTTATAGTAACCCTGCATAATCTGCTCACTCTTAATGTGCAAGGTCCCCATTTTGCCACGAGGAACCTTATTTCCAGTCTCGTCAAGAATTCTGTATTCAATATCACGGAGAAAATAGCCAACACTATCGTATACAACCTTCTTTGGATATGAAACAGCAATAACGGGAGATGCCTCAGTCATGCCGTATCCTTCATATATTTTTAGTCCGACCCCCTGAAAAAATTCTGATACATTCTTAGCGAGGGATGCCCCACCGGACACACCGTGCATGAATTTACCCCCTAGGCGTTGTTTCAGTTTCGAAAAGAGCAGTACATTGCCCAATGCATACAGAGGGCTGAGTATAGCCAGAGGTATTATTGTGGCAATGCAATCACCTGCACGGAATCTACGCCTGAAAGATGGTGTGTTTCCCATAAAAATATTTTTTAGTCGAGCAAAGGCGATGCCAACAGCTACGAAGAAATGGAACATGGCGATCTTAACGGGACTTTGTTTTGCAATATTGCGATAAATTGCAGAACGGATGCCCTCCCAAATGCGGGGGACTGATGCCATAACCTGCGGTTTTACTGCTGCCATATCCTGCAATATATTACGGGCGATTGGCTTTGAATGTGCAAGGGATGCATTGCAATGCAAGGTAAGATAGTTTGCAACACGCTCAAAGGAATGCCAGATAGGGAGAATAGCAAGCACTATTGAATTCTCTGTAATCAGAGACAGTTCTCCTAAACGTTGTAACTCAAAGAGGATGTTTCGGTGTGTAAGCATGGCACCCTTTGGTACACCTGTCGTTCCTGTTGTATATATTATTGTTGCAAGATCGTCTATGTCGACAGAATTTTGTGCCTCCAGTAGTTCTTCCGCACTTGCACGAGCAATGTCCGGTACAAGGAGATCCTTGAATGTTGAAATTTTTATCTTCTTCTGCTTTGGACGGTCAGTAATTTCCGGATAATCATCAAATAATATGATCTGTGTAAGCTGAGACGGAGGATTGGCAAGTACCGTCTCACATTGCGCAGCTGTCTCCACAAAACAGACACGAACATCGGAATGTTCAAGAATATAGTGCATCTCATCCGAAAGACAATCAGCACCCCGGGGTACATCACAGGCCCCCAATGATAGGATCGCAAGATCTGCATACAGCCATTCCGGTCTGTTTTCACTTATTATTCCCACCATGGTTCCCTTCTTAATGCCCATTGCAAGCAAAGCTGATGCTACAATGTCAACGGTTTTCCATAATTGAGAAAATATCACCGGGCGAAACTGTTCATTCGCATCTTTTACATGTATGGCCGTTGCCTCTTGATGCGTTATTGCCCGCAAATGTGTCACTAGATTTTTACCCATCTTATACCTCCTTCTGGGTTTGAACAAGGCAGAGCCATTCGGCTTCTGCAGCTAGTTCTGTTCCAATAAATGCCTTACCACGTTGTTTAATAATGCGGGGAGAGACCTTTATATTTTCAATTTCCAATCGCACGGTAGTTCCCGGACGAATTTCTTTTCTAAATTTTGCTTTCTCTACTGATGCAAGAAAAAAGAGTGAATCACCTAAAATGCCTGATTGTCGTATTCCTGCGCCACCACATTGAGCCAGTGTTTCAATAATAATTACTCCGGGCACAATCGGGTAGTCAGGAAAATGTCCTTCAAAAAAATACTCAGAATCGGCAAATGTCTTCTCTCCAACGATATTGGCATCATTGACAGTGAGCAATCTGTCGACAAAAAGAAAAGGCTTCCGATGAGGCAAAAGTTCTTCAATACCATTCATATCAAATTTCCTTTGTATTGCAATATGATTACACGTAGTGTATAATAGCACACATTGTCACAATTGACAAGTAAAATACATGCTGTTTTTGTACCCTTAAGGTACTGCAGGCAGAATAGGAAGAGCTGATGGAAATAAAAGAAATATTTAAACTGTTTGATAAATTTTCACAATCTGCAGTGGACGAGCTGGAATTAGAGGTTGATACCTTTCGATTAAAGCTTAAAAAACATAGAGACATACTTCCCATACATCAGGAAGTAAGCACACAGAAAACCGGGCTTGTACAGGAAGTCTCCCAGTCTATAGCAGATGATGTCCCGGGATCGGAAGCGGTGCCAGCTCCAACAGTAGCACCCGAAGAGCAAGATGTCAAAATAGTAACATCACCGATTGTCGGTAGCTTTTATCGTGCGCCAGCACCTGATGCACCTCCCTTTGTTGTAGAGGGTGACGCTGTTCAACAGGGGAAATCTCTGGCAGTCATTGAGGCGATGAAGGTTATGAATCATCTAGAAGCTGACTATGACATGGAGATAGTATCCATCCTTGTTCAAAATGGTGACATGGTTGAATTTGGAACCCCCTTGTTTGAGGTTCGGGCTACATGATACAGTCTATTTTGATTGCCAATCGCAGTGAAATTGCCGTGCGGATTATTCGTGCATGCAAGACACTGGGCATTCGTGCAGTGTTGGCATGTTCAGAGGCAGATAAGGAATCTCTCGCGGCACATTTAGCAGATCAGGTGGTTTGCATTGGACCTCCTCAGGCAAAGGAAAGTTACCTAAACCATTCTGCCATTATCTCGGCCGCCATACTGGCTCATTGTGATGCAATACATCCTGGAGTCGGATTTCTCAGCGAAAACGCTGCCTTTGCCCGGCGCGTCCATGAAGCAGGGCTTATTTTTATTGGTCCATCTGCAGACACCATAGAATTACTGGGTAATAAGATACAAGCAAAACGCACAGCAGCGTCACAGGGACTCCCCCTCATACCCGGAACCCCGTCCACCCTATCATCTGTTACAGAAGCAATGGATGTCGCAAACGACATCGGATATCCCGTGTTGCTCAAGGCAGCATCAGGAGGAGGAGGCAAGGGGATACGTGTTGTACATAGCCCGAACCTCATGCAGGAGGTTTTCAGTGTTGCATCGACAGAGGCGCTACAATCATTTGGTGATGGTTCCCTCTATCTTGAACAGTATTTTGAAAACCCGAGACATGTCGAGGTTCAAATTATCGTGGATGGAAAGGGAAATGTTGTCCATCTCGGAGAACGCGACTGTACCGTTCAATTTCAACATCAGAAAATAATAGAAGAGAGCCCATCCCCCAGCATGTCCGATGAGGTAAGGGAAAAAATGTGTATGGATACTGTCCGTCTCATGCAATCTCTCGATTATCGTGGTGCTGGCACCGTAGAATATCTCTTTAATAATGATCAGTACTATTTTATGGAGGTGAACACCCGCGTACAGGTTGAGCATCCCATCTCCGAATTGCGAAGCAATATTGATATTGTATATGAGCAAATTCGTGCCTGTAATGATGCACGCTTCCCCTTTACGCAGGATAGCATTCACATTGTAGGGAGTAGCATGGAATGTCGAATTAATGCACGCACGCCAGGCAAGGTGCTCGCATACCATGCTCCCGGGGGCTTCGGAGTCCGAGTGGATAGCATGTTGTATCCCGGCTACACCATCCCTCCGTATTACGATTCCCTTCTTGCAAAAATCATTGTCTATGCATCAGATCGCACACGATGTATTGAGTATATGCTCGCAGCTCTCGACGAGTTAAAGATTGAGGGTGTTCAAACAAATATTGATGAGCATAAGAAGATTCTCAGGCATCCATTATTTTTATCAGGAAATTTTGGTACTAATATATATGAAACAATTTTTAACGGAGATGAAGGATGACGTTTTTAGAAGCAATACAGAACATGTTTCGCAAACCAGTTCAAGGTATAGCAACAGACACCGATGATCGGCAATTCCTTAAAAACCGTCATTCCTGCCCGGCATGTAAGGAGCACATCGAGGAGACCAGTCTCATCAGAAATTTATATGTATGCCCCTTCTGTCACTACCATTTCCGCTTGACCGGTAGCGAGCGCATACAGCTACTCTGTGATGCCGGAACATATAGAAAGGATCTGTTTTCCCAGATTACATCGAAGAATCCCATCAATTTCCCGGGCTATGAAGAAAAACTTGCTCAGGCAGCTGAAAAATCAGGGCTCAACGAAGCCGTGGTAATAGGTTCTGGAAAGATTGGCAATCATTCTCTGGCAATTATAGCCATGTCTTTTCAATTTATGGGGGGGAGCATGGGTTCGGCAGTAGGAGAAAAGATAACACGGGGACTGTTATGGGCTATGGAAGAGAAACTTCCCTGTCTCATATGCACAGCTAGCGGTGGTGCGCGCATGCAGGAGGGGACCTACTCCCTGATGCAGCTGGCAAAGACATCACATGCTGTCGCGATATACAAAAAATCTCAGTTACCCCTCTTTGTACTCCTTACCGATCCCACAACGGGAGGGGTAACGGCTTCCTTTTCTATGCTTGGAGATGTAACCCTTGCGGAGCCCCGGGCACTCATTGGTTTTGCCGGTCCACGGGTTATCGAAGGCACTATCAAACAGAAACTTCCGCACGATTTCCAACGAGCAGAATTTCTGCAGAAAAAGGGCTTTGTCGACATGGTAGTTAGTAGATTACACTTACGGAATAAATTGTTATTTTTATTGGACAGTCATATGGCACGGACAAAACGAACATCTAAATCAGGAGAAGGCCTACGGTGAGCGAATTTGGGACAATGAATGATTTATCATCCTGGGACAGGGTATTACTAGCCCGGAACAGCGACAGACCAACTAGTTTAGAATATATTTCAATGATTAGCAGTGATTATGTTGAATTACATGGCGATCGCTGTTACGGTGATGATCCGGCACTTGTCGGGGGAATTTGCAAAATTGATGGAGTATATTTCACCTTCCTCGGTCAGCAGAAGGGGAGGAATATGAAGGAAAACATGCACCGTAATTTTGGCATGGCAAACCCCGAGGGCTATCGGAAGGCGCTTCGTCTTGCGCAGCAGGCCGCCCGCTTTAATCGCCCCATTCTTACCCTTGTTGATACATCGGGTGCCTATCCCGGCATAGAAGCCGAAGAACGAGGAATAGCTGAGGCAATAGCACGCAACCTCATGGAATTTTCGATCTTGCGGGTACCAATTATTTCAGTCATTATTGGCGAGGGTGGTTCCGGCGGTGCCCTTGGCATTGCCGTTGCAGATCGTGTCTTTATGTTTGAAAATGCGATATATTCTGTAATATCTCCTGAGGGTTTTGCCTCAATCCTCCTTCGTGATGGTACTCAGGCGGAGCAGGCAAGTGACTATCTGAAAATGACAGCAACTGACCTCCGTGGTTTTTCTCTTATTGATGATATTATTCCCGAACCAGAGGGTGGGGCACATGTCCAACCAAGAGTAGCGGCAACGAATCTGAAAACTTGCATCATGGAGAATTACGAAAAACTATCTCGAAAACGGATCGAACAGCTCGTTAGCGAACGATCATCCCGTCTGCTATCTTTTGGCGAATTTGATGAGCAGCAGAATGTGAACAAGCCCTTTTTCTCAAAATTTTTGGGGAAGGGTAATGGCGCATAGAAGATTTTTCTCCCTTGTTCTGTTCGGATTAGCGGCTCTGACATACGCATCTGCGGATGATGTCCATGATTTCAACCTCCTCTATACGCAGTTATTAGCGGAGTACGTCACAGCAGATCCCCTGTCCCTGCATCTTCTGGACTATGACGCCTGGGCTGTTGATCCAGCACATGGCGCGGCACGGGAGCTTGCACTCAACATAGACCCCGAACTATTATCTGATGATGCCCGTCTGGC
Source organism: Spirochaetia bacterium (assembly GCA_964291355.2). Taxonomy (GTDB): domain Bacteria; phylum Spirochaetota; class Spirochaetia; order WTKD01; family WTKD01. The sequence continues at coordinate 383,308 of OZ220222.1, forward strand.
ACATTATATAAATATCTACAATTTTCTTACCATCGATTTGATTGTCTCTGAGGGAGAAAGGGAGAGCATTAAAAATCTCGGCAATGTATTCCGCAATGTATGGAAAAAATACAGATGGAATGTTGCCGGCACAGAGAGAACATTACATGCCATAGAACATGCTATACTTCGCAAGCAGGGCGATCCCCGTATACATTTTGCCCTAGTCTGCGCATCCTATTCCTGTCCCAATCTCCGGAGGGAAGCATATCAGGGAGAAAAACTGGATGCCCAGCTTAACGAGGATGTGAAGCTCTTTCTGAATAATACCTATAAGGGGATGCAGTTTCATAGTTCAGGAGTTCTCATTTCGCGCATTTTTTATTGGTACAAGAGAGATTTTGGCGGACAGCAGGGAGTATTTCGCTTTGTCAACAGCCATAGCGCCAAGGATATTCAGGCAATACGGGGCTATCTCCCCTACGATTGGCAGCTCAATAAGATCCGTGGTAAAGAACTAGGGAGCGAAACGAAGCCAGGCAGCAAGATATTCTGAGCTCTGTATAAGCCCTGTTACTTCCAGTACTCCAAGAGAGGTCCAGAGCAGGGCAACAGCGATGCATATTGCAATTTTCGCAGGGTAGCGGCGTAGTGCAGCAATTCCCAGCAAGCCCAGCGTTCCCAGAGCCAATGCAGCGTATGCAAGAGAAAAGATAATGCGCGCCTGTTCGGGATGCATCCCCACCCATTTTTCTATAGCAGAGGCCATGCGAAATAATCGGGCATTCAGCTGATCAAGCTCGCCGAGCAATACGAAGAGACCGAGAACACAAATCAATAAGCCAGCCAGTATTTTGATCAACTTAAAATGCTTAAAGCGGAAATTCTTATGACGACCGGATGGCAAGAGATATGCGATAATCAGAAAGGGCAGACCAAGCCCAGCCGAAAACAGTATTAAATATAAAATGCCAGTTGTAATGCTATTGCTAGAGGAGGCAAGCAGGAGTATGGATGTAAGGATGGGACCTACGCAGGGAGTCCAACCAGCGCCGAAGGCAGCACCAAAGAGTATGGAAGAAATAGCAGAGCCCCTTCCCGGAGATGGATGAAATCGCTTTTCAATATGTAATACTTTAAAAAAATCGAACATAGTATGCAGTCCAAGTACAATAATGAAGAAGCCCGAAATTGAACGCACAAGAACAGAGAAACCCGGAAACAACAAGGTAGGAATAAGAAAGATAGTGCTCAGGGTGGTAAATACAACAGTAAATCCCACTATAAAAAAAGCTGTCTGTATTAGTCTATGGCTGCGAATCCCACTACTGCAAATATAGGCAACATGGGATGACGCGAGTGGCAGTATGCAGGGCGAAAGAAAGGACAATACCCCAGCTACAAATACCAGAGGAATATTTAGATCTATCATGGGGAGGCAGGTTTTTCTGCGATTAATGCATCCAAGATTACACGTTGAGATGAATTTGGGTCTGACCAGTCTACCGTTCCTATTACATAGTTTCTAATATTTCCCTTTTTATCAATAATGTAGGTGGTAGGAATAGCCCTGATATTATATTGGAATGCAGATGCTGCTTCAGGGTCAGCAAAGGCGGGCATGTCATATTCGTTTTCATCCATAAATTCATCTACCGTCTCTGGGTTTTCTCCAACACTGAGAGCCAACAATGTTACTGCATCCCTATGTTCCTGATAAAAGGCGGAGAGATGGGGCATTTCCTTGATACAGGGGGGGCACCATGTAGCCCAGAAATGGAGGATAATCGGCTTGTCTCCCTTTATGTGGGAAAATAAAGTAAGCTCTGTTCCATCCAAGCTTTGAAATTCTATATCCCGTACTGGTATTTTGTTTTCCGAAGCCACATCGTCCTCAACAGCAGCGTCGTCCTCAACAGCAGCGTCGTCCTCAACAGCAACGTCGTCCTCAACAGCAACGTCGTTCTCAGCAACAGCAGTAACGAGTAGTTCTTCAGTGTCTACAGCAGGTAGAAGTAGCTGCATGCACAGCACAAGCAATATAATCAGACCAAGTTTCATTTTTCTCCCGTCGTTCCTCGTGGGAACTATTACAGTGTAGCAGTATTGTAACTATCTTGCAAGTAGCAGCATCTGCCAGTATGTTGAAGCAATATCCCACTAACAGAAGTAATTTGAAATGTGCCAATCTATTTTTTGTTCCTATCAATAATCATCACCTTCTATACAGGTTTGTCCCTTCAACTCTTCTACATTATGGCTAGCATAATTTCGTCACTACAGATTGTGTGCCGACATCTTCCAAAGCGGAATTCACAGCGAGACAAGATATTAGTAGCAATTATTCTCGGACTCTTCATCGGCATACAGGCAACACTGCGACATCGGGAGAGAGATGCCGATCCGAAATATGGCATAGTAGCGAACACTGTGCAATACTTCGACATTATTCTTCTGCAGGATGCAAAAATTTCTCAGAGTCATAGCCGCTACCATGCAAGTCTGGAGCATGTCTATGGTTCAGCGGCATCTGCCCGGGGGAGTGGACTATTGGATATGCGTCTTCCGCTGGCAGAAGCCCATCCTGCGGGAAGCAAGCTGCGCATCTACAGCTCACAGATTAACAGAAGGAGTAGCTATTATCAGAAGGTGGAAGTAGAAAATCTCGGCTTTGCATCCCCATATTGGAGAATCCGTGCCAAATTACTTCGGTCCATTAGGAAGAAAATAGAGCTATTTCCCGAACAAGCCGCGGGACTATTCCGCGCCCTCTTTCTAGGAGAAAGTGATGATCTCGATCCGATTCTGGTTGATGCCTTCCGCAGGGCTGGTGCCATACATGTTCTCGCATTATCGGGCATGCATCTTGCAGTTCTTATTGGCATCGTCAGTTTTATTATCAGACCCTGTGGGAAACGAGTCTCCCTCTTTGCCGGCCTGATTGTTGGTGCATTATATTTGTCTCTAGTTGGTACACGACCATCTCTGCTACGTGCATACATTATGTATGCATTATTAATAGCATGCAAATTATCGGACTATCCACTGCCTGCAGCTACTGTGACAATTTTCAGCGGGGTAGTTTTTTCCCTTGTAATGCCATCAATACTGGCAGAATTATCCTTTCAGTTTTCCTTTCTCGCCATATTAGGAATCATCATAATCGGTGGGCGGGTACATGACGAAATATACAGCATTATTCCGCCTTGGATAGCCCCCCTCCTATCGGCAACGGTAGGTGCTATTTTGGCGACTGCGCCACTGAGTCTGATGCATTTTGGACTTATCTATCCGGTGGGGCTGCTATCTTCTATGCCAATATCTCTTGTTATAGCATTATTTTTTATCGGTGGATGTATCGCCCTCATCCTTTCCCCCTTTTCGGCCATTTTTGCACCTGTATTATACATCCTCTATATAGTACTCCGATTTTTGGTAGGTCATTTTTCAAAATTTCCAGCCCTGGCTTCGACACTCTCACTTACATTGTTTCGTATTTTCTCCCTATGTTGTATGATATTTCTGTGGCGTTACGAAATTTCTATTCTGCTTCAAAACTTTCTCGGGCACTTCAGGAAATTGGCATCAGTCCGCGGAAACAATGGGGACAGAATTTCTTAATAGATCGGAACATCATTAACAGCTTTGTTGGCTACTACCGGGATTTTCTTGCATCTGTCGGATCCCAGAAGATAGAACGCCTTGCTGAAATAGGTGCAGGACTCGGTGTTATTACCGAAGAGCTACTGCAAAACCAGAAAACTCTATGCATTTTTGAAATAGACCCGGGTTGTAACCGCTACCTACGGGTGCATTTTTCAGAATTTCTAGGGCATGGATTGACCCTATATGAGGGTGATGTTCTTGATCTCTGGGATGATGAGTGCTCCGGACCTGCCCAAGCGGTTCTCGGCAATCTACCCTTTATCATTACATCGCGCATCCTTCTACGGATTCTCCAGAGTAGAGCAAGACCATCTTACATGTTATTCATTGTTCAACAGGAAATAGCAGAACGACTAACAGCAAAGATGGGAACGAAGGATTATGCACCCATTAGCATACTGACGCAATTATGCTATCGCTTACAACCTCGTAGGAACATAGCACCCCAGTCCTTTTATCCGAAACCACGGGTATCAGCAACAATTCTCGAGTTTACCGAGCTAAGCGAGGCAGGAAGAATAGAAAAACAGCTGCTCCAGCAACTATCAGAAATACTATTCGCTTGCTTTATGCATCGGAGGAAAATTTTGCGACGTTCACTCATGTTATTACAGAAGCAGAAGCCCGAAACGGCAGCAGCAATAGGAGCTGCCTGTTCCGAACATCAGCTCGCCCTTCGTCCCGAAGAGATCTCGCCCGAAGAGTGGCTCGCCATTGCAGAGTGCATGCCTAACTAGCAGGGTTGCAGTTCAGCCAGTACAGAATCTATCTTTTCTCTGAGCTGCTGTGACAGGGGGCAGAGTGGCAGTCGATAGACCTCTTTGCAGTAGCCCAATGCATGCATGGCATATTTTACTGGTAGGGGATTGGTTTCAACAAACAATGCATCAAAGAGGGGGAGCATGCGAAAATGTTCCTCCCGGGCCTGATTGACATCACCCTTCAGAGCGGCCTGTATCAGACTGCACATCATTTTAGGTGCAACATTGCTGGCAACTGATACGACACCCTGACCCCCCAATAGTGTAAGCAGGATGGATGTCTCATCATTTCCGCTCAATACTGCGAGCCCGTCGGGACAGTGGTGCATCAGTTTCATGATGTGGGCAAAATCACCATTTGCCTCTTTAATTGCAACTATCTGTGGATGTGCGGCAAGACGGTGGAGGGTAGAGGCCTCAATATTTCTTCCGCTTCTGCCGGGAATATTGTATACGACCACTGGAAGCCCGCCCTCATCGGCTACTGTAGTAAAATGGCGGTAGAAACCCTCCTGACTGGGTTTGTTATAGTATGGAGCAACCTGCAGGGTCGCGGTGGCACCGATTTTTTTTGCCTGCATTGTCATATCAACTGCTTCCTTGGTTGAGTTCGAACCTGTCCCAGCAATAACTGGCACCCGTCCATTCGCCTGTTCTACAACCATGCGTACGACCTCAATATTTTCATGATGGTCCACAGTCGGACTCTCGCCCGTGGTTCCCATAGGCACGAGCCCCTGGACTCCGCCCTCAATCTGCATATCGACTATCGTTCGAAGTGCTTTTTCATCAATACTTCCATCATCATTAAATGGAGTAATTAACGCTGTATATATTCCACGCATATTAACCTCTCATAATATCCTGTATAAAATCTTCCACAGTAAACACACCTTTTTTGTCCTGCACCCATTCGGCAGCAAGAACAGCCCCGAGTGCAAACCCCCCACGGTTACGTGCCCGGTGTGTTATCTCGATGCTGTCAGCCGCACTGTCCATGTAGACAGTATGGGTGCCGGGCACCGAACCAAGACGCATTGAACTGACATGTAAGCTGTCCTCAGATATCCTTCCGTCCACTCTGTCCGTAAGGATATCCTGCTTGCGCGCTAGGGCTTGGGTAATGTACTCCGCTGCAGTCAATGCAGTTCCTGAAGGGCTATCTTTCTTCATGCGATGGTGAATTTCGGATACTGCAACATCATATTCAGATATTCCAGCCACCAATTCTGCTGCACGTTGTGCAAGTGCAAAAAAGATATGCGCACCGACAGAAAAATTTGACCCATACAAATAGCTGGCATTACTTTCCGCTATTTTTTTTAGTATAACAGGGTCCCAGCCAGTTGTGCCTACCACGGCAGAGGCGGCATGCTTTGCATACAGCTCGGCATTAGCTGCTACAGCATCAGCATGAGAAAATTCAATAACTACATCGCAGTCCTCTAGCATGGAAGGTGAGATGTGTTTTGCATCGGCATCCTGATATGGATCAACTGTTGCACTTATTCCATGTCCACGTTGTTCCAGTACCTTCTGAATTTCATGTCCCATAGCACCGTAGCCACATATAAGAATCTGCATTATCTACCTCTGTAATCAATTATTTCATGAATGTTGAGAATTGTCCAGCTTGTGTAAGGAATTCAATTATTGTACGATAAACATAATGAATATTGGAATCTATGGACTAGGACGATTTGGCAGTTTACTTGCAACAATGTTTTCGCATACATATACCGTGCTTGGCTATGATCTAGTAGAAGACATAAGCCCGCCGGAGAACGTGCGCCTATGTAGCAGGGAGGAGTTATTTACTGCAGACACCGTTTTCTTTGCAGTGCCGATATCTTCCTTTGAGGAGGTTATCCGCCAATCAGTCCCGCTATTTCGTGAGGGGCAGACAATCTGCGACACATGTTCAGTAAAACTACATCCAGTAGAAGTAATGAAGCGCCTAGTGCCCGATCATTGCAATATTCTTGCCACTCACCCACTATTTGGCCCCGACTCGGTGCAGGTAATGAACAGGAGCATCATTTTGCACCCTGTTCGTTGTCCAGAATCATTATATGCAGAGTGGCAGCGACATTTTCAAGACCTGGGCATCCATGTTATTAGCATGGACCCCGATAGACATGATTTTGAAATGGCATACACACAGGGAATTACTCATTTTATTGGGCGGGTGCTCGAACCATTTCAATCTCTCCATCCAACCACCTCCCACGGCTATCAACAGGTATTACAGGTTATCCAGCAGACATGTAATGATACGCTACAATTATTTCTTGATTTACACTCTTTTAATCCGCATAGCAAAAAGATGCGGCAGGACTTTCATAAATCTCTTAATTCTGTTATACAATTAATAGATGGATATAAGGCAACATTACGGAAGGAAGGTGAATAGCAATGTCAGATGAACTATATAGTATCAAAGAAAGCGATATAGATACCGTGCTTGGTGAAGATGTTATATTTGAGGGTGATATTCATATGGAATCGCCAATCATTGTCAAGGGGAAGGTACGGGGAACTATTCATTCCACGACTGAGGTATATATTAGCAAGGGTGCATTAGTAAATGCAAATGTTACGGCGAGTCATGTTTCGGTACACGGCACGCTGGAAGGTAATATCAGGGCCGAGGAGCGCATTGAGCTCTTCAAATCGGCAAAACTAAACAGCGAGATTGAAACAGCTGATCTTGTTATCCAGAGTGGCTCACAGTTCAACGGAAGCTGCACGATGATGCAAGCCAAAGAAACATTGGATCGAATAGAGGACTAGTATGCACAAAATATTGCTCCTTCTATTGTTTCTTACGTTACTTACTGCACTGCATGCACAGGATGCCCTAGTTTTGTACCGTCAGGGGCGATATCAGGAGTCCATTGCGATTACTCTAGAGGAAATTCGTGTCAACGAACGTAATATGAATGCCTACAGTGTCCTTGGCTGGAGTTATTTGAAACTTGGTCGCTATCAGAATGCCATTCAATATGGAAAGAGGGGCTTGCAATTTTCCCCAAATGATCCACGGATCATTGAAATAGTGGCGGAGGCATACTACTATCAAGGGAGCTATGCAGAGGCCTTGCCCTACCTAACACAGTATGTTACCCTCATGCCGAATGCCCAGAATACTGCCTTCGTGTATTATTTGATCGGAGAGAGTTTATTTGCCCTAGAAAAATATAGAAAGGCCGAAATTGCTCTGAGTGCAGCTGTGCAGCGGAATACAAGCGAAAGTAGCTGGTGGGCACGCACGGGGGAAATCCGCGAGCTCATAGGAAGGCAGGAACAAGCCCTAGCGGCATATAAAAAGAGTCGTGTGCTTGGCAACACAAGTACAGAATTATTAAAATCGATTACTCGGCTGGAGCTTGTACTGTCAGAATAGAATTACTATCATCCTCTGTGGAATAAGCATGAATTTTATGCTATAATAGGAAAGTAGAAAAAAAGTACTTGACAGTGATGCAGATACATGTTATCTTATCACAATTGAGGGCCGCTAGCTCAGTTGGTAGAGCGACGCCCTTTTAAGGCGTGGGTCGCAGGTTCGAACCCTGCGCGGCTCAAACTGTCTCCTTCGTCTAGTGGTTAGGACTCCGGGTTTTCAGCCCGGCAACAGGGGTTCGAATCCCCTAGGAGATATGTGCACGAAAGATCGGCAGGCATCGATACGGCATGACAAATAAGCGCATTCACATCCTCAGTTCAAAGAATTTGGAGGGTTACTTATTAGCAAAGGACAGAGAAATCCTTGCCGACACCCGATCTATGTATAATGAGGCCCTGCAGATTATGCAGAACATGCAGGGCGATCCATCCAAACAACATAGCGAGCAGCTCATTCGTATTTATCACCAGATGGGAAATTATATGCAGGACATTGTTGCAGCGGAGAAGAACATTACCGTCTATCCCTTCCAAACTCCCCGTCAAATACACGGCGAGGCATCCCTCCTGATTGCAAAGCTTAGAAATTCCACTACACAGCGTGAAGAATTTGTATATTACATGCAACGGGCCTATGAGTTATTGTGTAACCTCACATTTTTTTCAGGCGAGGAAGGTTCCGAAAGACATCATCTAACGGTGGAAACTCCTGTTGCTCAACCTCTTCCCCATCTTGCGGTACATAAAATTCCCTTTATAGATCCACAGATTGAAAATTCAGTAATGTGTGTCATGTTGCGAGGTGCCTTACTTCCTTCGATGATTGTTTCCAAGGCCATACAGGAATACTCTTCTATGCGCTATCTTACCCCCTTTGCTCTCTTTCGCATTCGTCGTGATGAGGATGGTGGCAGTGGGATGCAGTATGTACTGGACCTTGAACAATCGTTTTTTGATTTAGATGTTTTACAGGGGAAGGATTTAATATTTGCAGACCCCATGAATGCGACGGCTGGGAGTCTTGTAACAGTTGTCAGATATCTTGAGGAGCAGAAGATAAACATTCGATCGGTTCGCTTTCTCAATGTTATCTCGTCATTGTACGGTGCACTGCAGGCACTTCGGGCCATAGAAAATATAGCACAGTACATCCTTTGGATGGACCCCGCGTTAAACGAACAATCATTCATTCTCCCCGGTTTAGGAGATGCTGGAGATCGCTTGAATGGCAAGGATGATATCATGATGCCGCGTAATATCATCCAGCTCATAGCAGACTACGGAACGACAATATGCAATTTATATCGATCACAGGTGCGAACCATTGAACAGACTGTTTTATAGTTTTATTTTTATTTTTCTAATTTTCATTAGCACTGGTTGCGTTGTTCTTACCCGAAAACAAATGGCAGATGAGTATTACAATATAGCAAACCGTTTGTATGCCATCTCTGCCTATGATGATGCCTATGATTATTATCAGAAGGCGAGGTCATTTTCCAAACAGACAAACAAGGTTCATTTTAACCTTGTCCGTCTGCTACTAAAAAAGGAACTATATGCTGAGGCACATGCACTTACTCTAGAATTGTATGAACAGGACGAAGGAAACAGCAGTGTACAAGAGCTCCTCGCCTATAGTTACTATCGATTGGGAAATATTGATAAATCTTTGGCGCTGTATGAAGATTTGAATACGAAGGTGCCCCGCTCACGTAATTTATATAATGCTGCCCAGATCCACTATGAACGTGGTGATGTCGATACAAGCATGGAATTGCTCGAGCTTGCGACCGAACTAGATCAGAGTAGTGCATCTGTGTATTTTTTCTATGCCACATTACTCATAGAACAAGGCATGAAGGATGAGGGGTTCAAAAACCTTTTAATCTTCCATGAACTGGAGCCCTCACCCTCAGAGCGCAGTATAGAGTTAGCAGAGTTGTACAAGCAGATTGAACGCTACAGCGAGGCGCGCGAGGTATATAGTGCGATTACGACATCGGAGATACACAGCAGCGAAGAACAAGCAGAGGCACAGTTTAGTGTCTCACGGATTTATCTCCTAGAAGAAGAAAATTCCGACGAAGGGCTCAAGAGTTTGCGAGCTGCTCTGGAACTAGGATTTAACAATAGAGATGAGCTTATCGCGCTACGCGATGCCCCAGCCATTTTTGTGGGAGAAGCCATGGATGCCCTTTTCGAAGAATTTTCCATCTCATTGGAGGATGAGCTTCCATCAAATATTCCTCCCGATATGGATATCGAGAACGAGGAACAAACAACATCATTTTTACCTACAGTAATCGAATTCTCCGCATCATAGCAATGTTTTAGAATAAATATTGAGATGTTAGATTGCAAGAAAAAAACAATGCCCTTGACAAGGGGTCCCGATATTACTATATACGTAGTGGGGGTGTGCGTAGGTGTATCCTACGCCGTGACCATTGGAAGGAAGAAATGACGGTTCAAAAAACATATGTAGTAGCTTGTGTTATCTTGCTTATGTTGCTATTCTCGGGATGTGTTTTTGCAGATGTATTGGGAGACAGCTCTGGAACAGGCAAGGACCTCGGGCCAGGCAGTAAATTAATTGACATTAGTGACTGGTCGGATTTAGACAAGATAGGAAAGGATAAGGACTACCCCCGCCATGGGAATTACAGACTAGTTAGAGATCTGCTCGTTCCAAAAGGAAGTTATGTGGTTATAGAACCTATTGGAACTCCGATCAAACCCTTTACCGGAACCTTTGATGGGAATGGCAAGAAGATTTTCGGTATCATGATAGATGAGACAGGAGATCGAGACTCTGCGGGACTCTTTGGAACTATAGAAGCAGAAACAAAGGAGACTGTAGCAGTCAAGGATCTGACACTGGAAAATCCATCAATAGGTGGTAATGTCGAGTACACCGGTACATTAGTTGGGCAGCTTAGGCAGGGAATAGTTAAGAATATTACCGTAAGGGGGAGTGAGGCGGATCGGGTTGTGGTAATCCAAGCAAGAGGTAGAAATCCAGCAGTCGGTGGGATAGCCGGCATAGTATGGGCAGAAGGACAGCTCCTATCTAGCAGTAGTGCTATCAGCGTATCAGGATCGAAACATACGGTTGGAGGTCTCGTGGGAATAAACTTTGGCATCGTTAGTGGAGGGGCTAGTGGCAGTGTGGAAGGAAGTTATAACGTTGGTGGACTGATTGGACTCAACGCATCAGGTAGTATTGCAAGTGGTTCAGCAAGTGGCGATGTTCTAGGAAGGAACAATGTTGGGGGACTGGTGGGAGGTAACAGTGGGGTCCTGCATGGTTTTGCAACTGGAAATGTAAAGGGTCAGTCATCGACGAGTAAAGGGATCGGTGGACTCGTTGGATCCAATACCCAAGGATCCAATGAAGGAGCGGTCGTAGTTGGTTATGCGACAGGACTGGTATATGGAAATCATCACGTCGGTGGACTTGTGGGTGAACATACTGGCGGTAGTGTGAGTGGCTATGCCCTGGGCTATGTTATTCCGATAGGTACGAATCCGTCACCGAAATTCTATAGTCCCAGCATTGGCATGTACTGGAATGCTGGAAAGAGCACAGTTTATATTGGTCGTACAGAAGCAGAACAGACTCGAGAAACTGAAATGGCAGGTAGCGGCGACCATGTTAGAGGAAGGAATACTGGCTATGCCCAAGCCCAGTCTATTGTGGAAGGGAACAAAGAGAACAGAGCGAACATGCTCTATTCACAGAACAAGCAAAGCTTTGAGAAATCCGCATCAGCTACAGTGCCTGGTTTTATTTTCGGCCCAAAGGACTGGCAGTGGAAAATGGACAGCAGGAAAAAATGGCCCATACTCAGAATTCCCGCTGGCTTCCCCGGTGCTGACAACCAGAATCCGCATATACAAAACCCTGACGTCCATATCTTTACAGAATAGCCGAGGACTTAGCCCAGAACTGCAAAATAGCACACAGTGGGGACGGTTTTGCTGGTACTCAATGGAGGCACAATGGAGTGGGCAAAAATACTGTATTATTACTGTTTACAAATATAAAATACTATGATATAATTTCCATTATGACTTTCTGGAACGGTGTTAAAAAAAATCTTGATCAGACTGTAAGGTTATCAAAACACTTGCTAACAGGTGCAGGCAAAAAGACAAAGGATCTAAAGGATGTAAGCGTTTTGAAGTTGGAAATACGGAATCTACGTTCAAAAAGAAAAAACGCTGAGGCACAGCTAGGTTCAGTAGTGTACAATCTCTTCTTATCAGAGCGCCAAAGCATTACGCGTTCTACTCCCGACATCAAAATACTCTTAGAACAGCTTGTGCAACAGGATGAGCAGATAGCCGAAAAAGAAGCAGAGCTCGGCAAGTACGATATTTGATCAATATCTCTCGAAAATATGAGCATATATTACTATATATGCACTGAGCTGTGAGTAGTATATGGCATGCATACTAGTGGTGTATCTGCATGTATTTATACGGGAGAAGATTGGGAGTGGAAGATGGACAGCTCGAAAAAATGGCCCATCCTGAACATACCAGCACGGAATAACAGACAGCCCCTCGCAAGAGGGGCTGTTTTTGTCAAGCAAGCCAGTAGCCGCCATAATAAACCTGTCTTGTGCGGTATTACTAGCGAGTACTAGTATATGTGCCGCTTATACTAGCTATGTCCAATATATCAACAGTATTTCTATCGGATGAATCGCTCACTCTTCCGGTAATTCTCCCCTGCTGATGTCTGTTGCTACGATAAAAGCTCCCCAACCTACCCCACATAGCATTAATATCTGGGGTAGTTTGGCTGATAGCAAAAACTACAATATGATAGGAGTGTGTTCTTCCCGCTGGAGGATCTGGTGGAATGTATGATCCCCTAGCTACTACTGTAGCTTGGTTTCCTGAAACATCTTGGAGCCAATGCGTCATCCCAATGCTGTGATCGTACATCATGGCAATAAAACTGCCTGTACCAGGCGGTGGATTTTGCCAGGAAACGGTTGGAATAGATAAATCCATTCTGCCGCTGACAATATTGGAACTAGTGACGGTAAAGGAGGCAGTTGCAGCTACAGTTGTTTTTCCCAGTACAACAGCACTATCGCTATGCTTTGTAGTGTCAGTGGTATTTATCGCCCGTACAAGCAAGTGATATTGGGTATCAGCCGTTAGGGCTGATATATCGGCAGATACTGTACCCGCAGCTACTGCTATCTTTGTTCCTGCCAGTACAGTTGCTGGTGTGGTAGCGGTCGTTGCAGTATTTGCAACATAGTAAACCTCATAGGACAGCTCAGCTACGCTAAGGGCTGAACCATCTTTCTTTTTTGCATTTGTAACATCTGGAGCAGTCCAGCTAACACGCAAACTGCTAGCACTCGGAGTAACCGTAATCTTGCTTGCATCGACAGCAGCCGGAGCGGTTGCAGTTGCAGCTACAGTTGTTTTTCCCAGTACAACAGTACTATCACTATACTTGGCAGTATCAGTGGTATTTATCGCTCGTACAAGCAAGTGATATTGGGTATCAGCCGTTAGGGCTGATATATCGGCAGATACTGTACCCGCAGCTACTGCTATCTTTGTTCCTGCCAGTACAGTTGCTGGTGTGGTAGCGGTCGTTGCAGTATTTGCAACATAGTAAACCTCATAGGACAGCTCAGCTACGCTAAGGGCTGAACCATCTTTCTTTTTTGCATTTGTAACATCTGGAGCAGTCCAGCTAACACGCAAACTGCTAGCACTCGGAGTAACCGTAATCTTGCTTGCATCGACAGCAGCCGGAGCGGTTGCAGTTGCAGCTACAGTTGTTTTTCCCAGTACAACAGCACTATCGCTATGCTTTGTAGTGTCAGTGGTATTTATCGCCCGTACAAGCAAGTGATATTGGGTATCAGCCGTTAGGGCTGATATATCGGCAGATACTGTACCCGCAGCTACTGCTATCTTTGTTCCTGCCAGTACAGTTGCTGGTGTGGTAGCGGTCGTTGCAGTATTTGCAACATAGTAAACCTCATAGGACAGCTCAGCTACGCTAAGGGCTGAACCATCTTTCTTTTTTGCATTTGTAACATCTGGAGCAGTCCAGCTAACACGCAAACTGCTAGCACTCGGAGTAACCGTAATCTTGCTTGCATCGACAGCAGCCGGAGCGGTTGCAGTTGCAGCTACAGTTGTTTTTCCCAGTACAACAGTACTATCACTATACTTGGCAGTATCAGTGGTATTTATCGCTCGTACAAGCAAGTGATATTGGGTATCAGCCGTTAGGGCTGATATATCGGCAGATACTGTACCCGCAGCTACTGCTATCTTTGTTCCTGCCAGTACAGTTGCTGGTGTGGTAGCGGTCGTTGCAGTATTTGCAACATAGTAAACCTCATAGGACAGCTCAGCTACGCTAAGGGCTGAACCATCTTTCTTTTTTGCATTTGTAACATCTGGAGCAGTCCAGCTAACACGCAAACTGCTAGCACTCGGAGTAACCGTAATCTTGCTTGCATCGACAGCAGCCGGAGCGGTTGCAGTTGCAGCTACAGTTGTTTTTCCCAGTACAACAGTACTATCACTATACTTGGCAGTATCAGTGGTATTTATCGCTCGTACAAGCAAGTGATATTGGGTATCAGCCGTTAGGGCTGATATATCGGCAGATACTGTACCCGCAGCTACTGCTATCTTTGTTCCTGCCAGTACAGTTGCTGGTGTGGTAGCGGTCGTTGCAGTATTTGCAACATAGTAAACCTCATAGGACAGCTCGGCTACGCTAAGGGCTGAACCATCTTTCTTTTTTGCATTTGTAACATCTGGAGCAGTCCAGCTAACACGCAAACTGCTAGCACTCGGAGTAACCGTAATCTTGCTTGCATCGACAGCACCCGGAGCGCTTGCAGTTGCAGCTACAGTTGTTTTTCCCAGTACAACAGTACTATCACTGTGCTTTGTAGTGTCAGTGGTATTTATCGCCCGTACAAGCAAGTGATATTGGGTATCAGCCGTTAGGGCTGATATATCGGCAGATACTGTACCCGCAGCTACTGCTATCTTTGTTCCTGCCAGTACAGTTGCTGGTGTGGTAGCGGTCGTTGCAGTATTTGCAACATAGTAAACCTCATAGGACAGCTCAGCTACGCTAAGGGCTGAACCATCTTTCTTTTTTGCATTTGTAGCATCTGGAGCAGTCCAGCTAACACGCAAACTGCTAGCACTCGGAGTAACCGTAATCTTGCTTGCATCGACAGCAGCCGGAGCGGTTGCAGTTGCAGCTACAGTTGTTTTTCCCAGTACAACAGCACTATCGCTATGCTTTGTAGTGTCAGTGGTATTTATCGCCCGTACAAGCAAGTGATATTGGGTATCAGCCGTTAGGGCTGATATATCGGCAGATACTGTACCCGCAGCTACTGCTATCTTTGTTCCTGCCAGTACAGTTGCTGGTGTGGTAGCGGTCGTTGCAGTATTTGCAACATAGTAAACCTCATAGGACAGCTCAGCTACGCTAAGGGCTGAACCATCTTTCTTTTTTGCATTTGTAACATCTGGAGCAGTCCAGCTAACACGCAAACTGCTAGCACTCGGAGTAACCGTAATCTTGCTTGCATCGACAGCAGCCGGAGCGCTTGCAGTTGCAGCTACAGTTGTTTTTCCCAGTACAACAGTACTATCGCTATGCTTTGTAGTGTCAGTGGTATTTATCGCCCGTACAAGCAAGTGATATTGGGTATCAGCCGTTAGGGCTGATATATCGGCAGATACTGTACCCGCAGCTACTGCTATCTTTGTTCCTGCCAGTACAGTTGCTGGTGTGGTAGCGGTCGTTGCAGTATTTGCAACATAGTAAACCTCATAGGACAGCTCAGCTACGCTAAGGGCTGAACCATCTTTCTTTTTTGCATTTGTAACATCTGGAGCAGTCCAGCTAACACGCAAACTGCTAGCACTCGGAGTAACCGTAATCTTGCTTGCATCGACAGCAGCCGGAGCGCTTGCACTGCTCCCTTTGGTCGCAAACACGGTAGTGCTACTTTCTGCCTTACTCCCATTCTTATGAACAGCTCGAACTATAACGTGATACGTTGTTCCCGGCTTGAGTTTGTCGAGAGTGAGATCAGACGCATCGCCAGTGCGTACTATTTTTTCCCCTTTGAGAATATCCTCTTTCGATAGAGCTGTAGTAGATGAACTTTCTACATAGTATATTTCGTAGGAAATATCCGCCTCGTCGAGTTTGCCGTTATTCTGATTCTTCAGCATCTCGGTTAAACTCTTGCTGGCTATGGTTATAGAATTAGAACCTAGGTCAGCGGAAATTTTTACATCCTTTGCATCAGTGGCATAAGGCAAAAAATCACTATGGCAATATGTAAAGAAAAACATTGCCAGTACAGAAAACAATAATATGTTATACAAATTCTTTTTCATTTTTTCTCCTTCTCTCCGTATATATTAGTTATTAATAATCATTTGTCAACTAACTTCCACATTTAATTTTATAATTGCGAGTCTTCTTACACTATGTTTGGCTATATATATGAAAATCTTTCGCTTATCATACCGTTTTCATAGAAAGATTGCAATGCAGTGCCCAGTTCAAACCTGACTAGGTCAGACTCGGATATGAATCTATGTGGATGGAGTTTGTGCATTGGGGGATGTTGGGTTTTTATTAATCACGGCAATAGAACTGCATGTTCAATAGATGCCGGTATTGTTTCTGTTTCATCGGCAATATCTGCTATAACACATGCAGTCGCTCGCTGCCACTCCACTATTTTGACACTGTAGCCGTCATGGTTGCCAATCCTTTTACATCATAGCTTACTTCATTATATATCTACTTCTGTAATTCCAGCTCCGACGCTCTTCATTGTTCTCATGAGAACGGTTTCTTGAGACATTCCGGATCTAGCAATATTTACAGTGTATAGATTTCGTATGAAAGAAGCAGCTAATGGGTCATTATTTGCTTGCTTGTCGTTGATAAAATTTGGAGTTTTCCATTTGATGTTGATTGTACTACCATATTGGATATGTAATTGTAACATCATCGCTGTTTACCGCATATCCGTACTCCCATTCTTATGAATAGCTCAAACTATAATATAGTATATTTCATATTCATAGGACTAGCTCATTCCTTATTTTATATGTTGGCAAGGGCTTGGTGTTAATATATCACCCACTATCAACACCAATGTAGCACTTGCCAACTATAATCTAGCTACTATGTGCGCTAACTATCGTTTAAGGAATAGCAGGAGGAGCATGCGAGCCACTTATACTACCCGTTCCCAATACATTAACACCATTAGCACCGCCCACCAGGGTTTCCGTTGTCGACGACCACTGCCTGCCGTCCAGATGAAATTGGAGCAAAGTACCATACAGATTACCAAGGTCTGTTACTGTAGTTTCGCGGATGGCAAAAACTACAATATGGTAGCGGTGTAGCGATGGAGGATCTGGTGGTATGTAATCTCTGTCTCTGGCAGTTACCGAAGTTTGGGTACCTGCAACATGTTGTATCCAATGCGGAAAACCCGTGGCATCTTGGTCGTACATTATGGCAATAAAACTGCCTGTATTAGATGGTTGATTCGACCAAGAAACGAATGGAGTAGTCCTATCCATGTATGAAGACAGATGCCCATCGCGCTGTTCTGCTGCTGTTGAAAATCGAAGATTGGTACTCTGGACAGTGAGACGTGTGAATGCTTGAAGTGTTCTTCCCAGCAGAACAGTACTATCGCTATACTTGCTAGTATCAGTGGTATTTATCGCCCGTACAAGCAAGTGATATTGGGTATTAGCCGTTAGGCCTGATATATCGGTAGATGTTATACCCGCAGCTACTGCTATCTTTGTTCCTGCTAGTACAGTTGCTGCCGTCGCAGCGGTCGTTGCAGTATTTGCAACATAGTAAACCTCATAGGACACATCAGCTGCGCTAAGGGCCGAACCATCCGCTTTTTTTGCATTCGTAACATCTGGAGCAGTCCAGCTAACACTCATACTGGTAGTACTAGTAGTGCTTGGAGTAACCGTAATGCTGCTTGCATCGACAGCACCCGGAGCGGTTGCAGTTGCGGTTGCAGCTACAGTTGTTTTTCCCAGTACAACAGCACTATCGCCGTGCTTTGTAGTATCAGTGGTATTTATCGCCCGCACAAGCAAGTGATATTGGGTATCAGGCGTTAAGCTTAATATATCAGCAGATGTTGTACCTGCAGCTACTGCTATCTTTGTTCCTGCTAGTACAGTTGCTGCCGTCGCAGCGGTCGTTGCAGTATTTGCAACATAATAGACCTCATAGGACAGCTCGGCTACGGTAAGGGCTGAACCATCCGCCTTTTTTGCATTCGTAACATCTGGAGCATCCCAGCTAACACGCAAACTGCTAGCACTCGGAGTAACCGTAATGCTAGTTGTATCTACAGCACCCGGAGCGCTTGCAGTTGCGGTTGCAGCTACAGTTGTTTTTCCCAGTACAACAGTACTATTACTGTGCTTTGTAGTATCAGTGGTATTTATCGCCCGTACAAGCAAGTGATATTGGGTATCAGCCGTCAGGCCTAATATATCAGCAGATGTTGTACCTGCAGCTACTGCTATCTTTGTTCCTGCTAGTACAGTTGCTGCCGTCGCAGCGGTCGTTGCAGTATTTGCAACATAATAGACCTCATAGGACAGCTCGGCTACGGTAAGGGCTGAACCATCCGCCTTTTTTGCATTCGTAACATCTGGAGCATCCCAGCTAACACGCAAACTGCTAGCACTCGGAGTAACCGTAATGCTAGTTGTATCTACAGCACCCGGAGCGCTTGCAGTTGCGGTTGCAGCTACAGTTGTTTTTCCCAGTACAACAGTACTATTACTGTGCTTTGTAGTATCAGTGGTATTTATCGCCCGTACAAGCAAGTGATATTGGGTATCAGCCGTCAGGCCTAATATATCAGCAGATGTTGTACCTGCAGCTACTGCTATCTTTGTTCCTGCTAGTACAGTTGCTGCCGTCGCAGCGGTCGTTGCAGTATTTGCAACATAATAGACCTCATAGGACAGCTCGGCTACGGTAAGGGCTGAACCATCCGCCTTTTTTGCATTCGTAACATCTGGAGCATCCCAGCTAACACGCAAACTGCTAGCACTCGGAGTAACCGTAATGCTAGTTGTATCTACAGCACCCGGAGCGCTTGCAGTTGCGGTTGCAGCTACAGTTGTTTTTCCCAGTACAACAGTACTATCACTGTGCTTTGTAGTATCAGTAGTATTTATCGCGCGTACAAGCAAGTGATATTGGGTATCAGCCGTCAGGCCTAATATATCAGCAGATGTTGTACCTGCAGCTACTGCTATCTTTGTTCCTGCTAGTACAGTTGCTGCCGTCGCAGCGGTCGTTGCAGTATTTGCAACATAATAGACCTCATAGGACAGCTCGGCTACGGTAAGGGCTGAACCATCCGCCTTTTTTGCATTCGTAACATCTGGAGCATCCCAGCTAACACGCAAACTGCTAGCACTCGGAGTAACCGTAATGCTAGTTGTATCTACAGCACCCGGAGCGGTTGCAGTTGCGGTTGCAGCTACAGTTGTTTTTCCCAGTACAACAGTACTATTACTGTGCTTTGTAGTATCAGTGGTATTTATCGCCCGTACAAGCAAGTGATATTGGGTATCAGCCGTCAGGCCTAATATATCAGCAGATGTTGTACCTGCAGCTACTGCTATCTTTGTTCCTGCTAGTACAGTTGCTGCCGTCGCAGCGGTCGTTGCAGTATTTGCAACATAATAGACCTCATAGGACAGCTCGGCTACGGTAAGGGCTGAACCATCCGCCTTTTTTGCATTCGTAACATCTGGAGCATCCCAGCTAACACGCAAACTGCTAGCACTCGGAGTAACCGTAATGCTAGTTGTATCGACAGCACCCGGAGCGCTTGCAGTTGCGGTTGCAGCTACAGTTGTTTTTCCCAGTACAACAGTACTATTACTGTGCTTTGTAGTATCAGTGGTATTTATCGCCCGTACAAGCAAGTGATATTGGGTATCAGCCGTCAGGCCTAATATATCAGCAGATGTTGTACCTGCAGCTACTGCTATCTTTGTTCCTGCTAGTACAGTTGCTGCCGTCGCAGCGGTCGTTGCAGTATTTGCAACATAATAGACCTCATAGGACAGCTCGGCTACGGTAAGGGCTGAACCATCCGCCTTTTTTGCATTCGTAACATCTGGAGCATCCCAGCTAACACGCAAACTGCTAGCACTCGGAGTAACCGTAATGCTAGTTGTATCGACAGCACCCGGAGCGCTTGCAGTTGCGGTTGCAGCTACAGTTGTTTTTCCCAGTACAACAGTACTATTACTGTGCTTTGTAGTATCAGTGGTATTTATCGCCCGTACAAGCAAGTGATATTGGGTATCAGCCGTCAGGCCTAATATATCAGCAGATGTTGTACCTGCAGCTACTGCTATCTTTGTTCCTGCTAGTACAGTTGCTGCCGTCGCAGCGGTCGTTGCAGTATTTGCAACATAATAGACCTCATAGGACAGCTCGGCTACGGTAAGGGCTGAACCATCCGCCTTTTTTGCATTCGTAACATCTGGAGCATCCCAGCTAACACGCAAACTGCTAGCACTCGGAGTAACCGTAATGCTAGTTGTATCGACAGCACCCGGAGCGCTTGCACTGCTCCCTTTGGTCGCAAACACAGTAGCGCTACTTTCGGCCTTACTCCCATTCTTATGAACAGCTCGAACTATAACGTGATACGTTGTTCCCGGCTTGAGTTTGTCGAGAGTGAGATCAGACGCATCGCCAGTGCGTACTATTTTTTCCCCTTTGAGAATATCCTCTTTCGATAGAGCTGTAGTAGATGAACTTTCTACATAGTATATTTCGTAGGAAATATCCGCCTCTTTGAGTTTGCCGCTATTCTGATTCTCCAGCATCTTGGTTAAACTCTTGCTAGCTATGGTTATAGAATTAGAACCTAGGTCAGCGGCAATTTTTACATCCTTTGCATCAGTGGCATAAGGCAAAAAATCACTATGGCAATATGTAAAGAAAAACATTGCCAGTACAGAAAACAATAATATGTTATACAAATTCTTTTTCATTTTCTTTCCTTCCTTCTGTGACGTACATTAGTAGTCTGGGCCTCATTTGTCAAGTAATTTCTACATTTAATTTTACAATTGTGAGTCTTCTTACACTATGGCCGACTGCTATATGAAAACATCTCGCTTATTATACCGTTTTCATAGAAAGATTGCAATATAGTCCCCAATTCAAACCTGACTAGGTCGGACTCGGATATGAATCTATGTGAGTACAGTTTGTGCATTGGAGGATGTTGGGTTTTTATTAATTATGGCAATAGGACTGCATGTTCAATAGATGCCGGTATTGTTTCTGTTTCATCGGCAATATCTGCTATAACACATGCAGTCGCTCGCTGCCACGCCACTATTTTGACACTGTAGCCGTCATGGTTGCCAATCCTTTTACATTATAGCTTACTTCATTGTACAAAAATGTTCCGGTTTCTTCTCCGTCCTCATAGAAGTCTTGCAGTGCAAATCCGAGATAAGAAGCAGATGTATCTATTGCATCAAACGATTCGTCTTCTTCATCAAGGCTCACTGTGGAATTGCCGAGAGCAAAGAGCAATATACGATAGGTATGTGTTCCATTCGGGGGTGATGGACCATCATAGAATGCCGATCTACTTCCTGGTATAGCTTTTGCACCTATTGTAGTAGCATTTGTACCTTCTGCTATGCTACGCACCGTTTTTGGAATGTCATATACTAACCAATGTCTCCAATCATCAGAATCGGTATCGTACATAAACAGAATAAAGCTTTCCGTGCCAGCAGGAATGTCTTTCCCTACCCATGATATTGGTGGGTTTACATTCTTGGAATCAGTATGGAAACGAGTGTATGTGTATTTATTGGGCATTACCCCACCATCGGTGAATGCAGTACTGGAAATGGCAAAATCGTTAGCTGTAATTATTTTTTTAATTGTTTTAGCAGCCATAACATTACTATCGCTATACTTGGTAGTGTCAGTGGCATTGATGGAACGGATGAGCACATGATACTGTGTTTCAGCTTTTAATCCTAATATATCTACTTCTGTAATTCCAGCTCCGACGCTCTTCATTGTTCCCCTGAGAACGGTTTCTTGAGATATTCCGGATCTAGCAATATTTTCGGTTGTATAGATTTCGTATGAAATATCAGAAGCAGTTAATGGGTCATTATTTGCTTTCTTGTCGTTGATAAAATTCGGAGTTTTCCATTTGATGTTGATTGTACTACTATTTGGATATGTAATTGTAACATCATTGCTGTTTACCGCATCCGGTGCAGTAGCAGCAGATATAGTTTTTGCCATTACAACGATGGTATCACTATATTTCTTTGTATCCGTAACATTGATAGTACGAATAAGAAAAAAGTACTGTGTATGAGCACTAAGATTTACTATATCAACAGATGTAGTGCCAGCCGGTACACTGGTTTTTGTTCCCTGTAACACAGTCTCTTGAGAGATAGCGGTAGGCATAGTCATTGTAGTGACATAGACCTCATAGGACAGCTCAGCAGCGCTAAGAGCCGAACCATCTGCCTTTTTAGCATTGCTCAGGTCAGGAGCAGTCCAGCTAATATTTATACTGCTAATACTCGGGGTAAGTTTAATTTTGCTTACATCGACAGCACCCGGAGCTGTTGCCGTACCAGCTGCAATTGTTTTTCCCAGCACAACAGTACTATCACTGTACTTGGTGGTATCGGTAGTATTTATCGCCCGTACAAGCAGGTGATATTGGGTATCAGCCGTTAGGGCTGATATATCAACATATGTTGTACCTGCAGCTACTGCTATTTTTGTTCCTGCCAGTACAGTTGCTGCCGTCGCAGCGCTTGTTGCAGTGTTTGCAACATAATAAACCTCATAGGACAGCTCAGCTGCGCTAAGGGCCGAACCATCCGGCTTTTTTGCATTGCTCAAGTCAGGAGTTCTCCAGCTAACACGCATACTGGTAGTACTCGGAGTAAATCTAATGCTAGTTGCATCGACAGCACCCAGAGCAGTACCAGCAGTAGGTGAATGCCAGCCGCTTGTACTACCCACTCCCAATACATTAACATTGCCCACCAAGGTTTCCGTTGCCGACGACCGATGTTTGCCGTCCAGATGAAACTGGAGCAAACTACTATACAGATCATGAGGGTTTTGTACTGTAGTTTCGCGGATGGCAAAAACTACAATATGGTAGGTGTGTGTCGTTGGAGGATTCGGTGGCATGTAATTTGTGTTTGTGGCAGTTACCGAAGTTTGGTCACCTGCAACATGTTGTATCCAATGTTGAAAACCCGTGGCATCTTCGTCGTACATTATGGCAATAAAACTGCCTGTATTAGATGGTTGCTTCGACCAGTTAAGCTTTGGAATAGCCTTACTCATGTGGAAAAGACCCTTGTCCCGTTCTGCTGTTGTCGAAGGGCGAATGTTGGTACTCTCGATAAGAAAATGGGTGAATTCTTGAAGCGTTTTTCCCAGCAGAACAGCACTATCACTGTACTTGCTAGTATCAGTGGTATTTATCGCCCGCACAAGCAAGTGATATTGGGTATCAGGCGTTAAGCTTAATATATCAGCAGATGTTGCACCCGCAGCTACTGCTATTTTTGTTCCTGCCAGTACAGTTGCTACCGTCGCAGCCGTCGTTGCAGTATTTGCAACATAATAGACCTCGTAGGACAGATCAGCAGCACTAAGGGCCGAACCATCCGCTTTTTTAGCATTGCTCAGGTCGGGAGCATTCCAGCTAACACTCATACTGGTAGAACTAGTAGTGCTTGGAGTAACCGTAATGCTGCTTGCATCGACAGCCCCGGGAGCGCTTGCAGCTGCACTTGTTTTTCCCAGCCGAACAGCACTATCACTGTACTTGCTAGTATCAGTGGTATTTATCGCCCGCACAAGCAAGTGATATTGGGTATCAGGCGTTAAGCTTAATATATCAGCAGATGTTGCACCCGCAGCTACTGCTATTTTTGTTCCTGCCAGTACAGTTGCTACCGTCGCAGCCGTTGTTGCAGTATTTGCAACATAATAGACCTCATAGGACAGCTCGGCTACGGTAAGGGCTGAACCATCTGCTTTTTTTGCATTTGTAACATCTGGAGCAGTCCAGCTAACACTCATACTGGTAGTACTAGTAGTGCTTGGAGTAACCGTAATGCTGCTTGCATCGACAGCCCCGGGAGCGCTTGCAGCTGCACTTGTTTTTCCCAGCCGAACAGCACTATCACTGTACTTGCTAGTATCAGTGGTATTTATCGCCCGCACAAGCAAGTGATATTGGGTATCAGCCGTTAAGCTTAATATATCAGCAGATGTTGCACCCGCAGCTACTGCTATTTTTGTTCCTGCCAGTACAGTTGCTGCCGTCGCAGCCGTCGTTGCAGTATTTGCAACATAATAAACCTCGTAGGACAGATCAGCAGCGCTAAGGGCTGAACCATCCGCTTTTTTAGCATTGCTCAGGTCGGGAGCAGTCCAGCTAACACTCATACTGGTAGAACTAGTAGTGCTTGGAGTAACCGTAATGCTGCTTGCATCGACAGCCCCCGGAGCAGTAGCATTGCTCCCTTCGGTCGTAAACACAGTAGCGCTACTTTCGACCTTAGTTCCATTCTTATGAACAGCTCGAACTATAATGTGGTAGCTTGTTCCCGGCTTAAGTTTGTCGAGGGTGAGATCAGATGCATCGCCAGTGCGTACTATTTTTTTTCCTTTGAGAATGTCCTCTTTTGATTGAGGTGTAGTAGACGAACTTTCTACATAGAATATTTCATAGGAAATATCCGCCTTGTTCAAATTACCACCATTTTCTTTTTCCAAAAGTGATGTAATGTCTTTTCCGTTTACAGTTATAGAATTAGACCTCAAAGAAACCTTCGTAATTGTTTGGGTTGATGTATTGGTACTGTCTTCGGGTGAATGAAGAGTACACTGTGAAAGAAATAAAATTCCGAACATAAAACATAGGGCATACCGAGAAAATTTTGATTGCTTCATCATATATATTTATCCTTTGCTAATATCTGCATAATAGCTATCTCATTGTATATTAATAATAATTATTATGTCAATTAAATTAAATAGCAATATGTAAAAATAATGTTTAACAATTAATGAACATTAAACTATGCAGGGCTTTTTAACAAGATTGAAGCTACAAGCAAGGAACAACAACAGCTATAACTGCAACTATGGCAACCGCATCGGCATCAACAACGATACAACATCAAAAAGGATATCAAGCATGGCTACTAAAAAAAGCATAACAATTCCCGATAGATAATAACAATGCCCGATAGATAAGCGTAGCACGAGGATTGAAAGCTACAGAAAAAAAAAGAAAAAAACAAATAAATGTTGACATAGAATATATGCCATGCTATAGTGGTGGAGAACAAGAGATGTTTGAAAGAACGAGGGAAGGATGTGTGGGAGCCGGACAACGGCAAAAACGGAACCCAAGCCGTACTGAGAGTTTGTAAGAATTCGAGGGAAGGCAAAGGGTGACGAAAAGCAAAAATATAAATATATGGACGATGGCCGAAAGGTCATGGTCGATAAGTATAAAGAGTTTGATCCTGGCTCAGAACGAACGCTGGCGACGCGTTTAAAGCATGCAAGTCGAACGAGATAGGCACGCAAGTGCCTTGAGAGTGGCGAACGGGTGAGTGACACATAGGTAATCTGCCATTGGGATGGGGATAGCACATGGAAACATGTGGTAATACCGAATACGCTGGATTTACGGGAGTAAGTTCAGGAAAGGCGCGATGGCGCCGTCCAATGAGGAGCCTGTGTCCTATTAGCTAGTTGGTGGGGTAATGGCCTACCGAGGCGACGATAGGGAACCGGCCTGAGAGGGTGAACGGTCACACTGGGACTGAGAACGGCCCAGACTTCTACGGGAGGCAGCAGCTGAGAATCTTCCGCAATGGGCGAAAGCCTGACGGAGCGACGTCGCGTGTGCGAAGAATGTCGAGAGATTGTAAAGCACTTTTCTTGCTGAGGAATAATAATGAGAGGAAATGCTCGTTAGATGACGTTAAGCAAGGAATAAGCCCCGGCTAATTACGTGCCAGCAGCCGCGGTAATACGTAAGGGGCAAGCGTTGTTCGGAATAATTGGGCGTAAAGGGCGCGTAGGTGGTATAATAAGCGCGATGTAAAAGGCCACAGCTTAACTGTGGTATGCGTCGGGAACTGTTATACTGGAGTCTAGGAGGGGAAGCTGGAATTCTTGGTGGAGGGGTGAAATCTGTAGATCCCAAGGAGAACACCGGAGGCGAAGGCGAGCTTCTGGCCATAGACTGACACTGAGGCGCGAAAGCGTGGGGAGCGAACAGGATTAGATACCCTGGTAGTCTACGCTGTAAACGATGTGCACTAGATATCGGATATACACTATTCGGAATCGGAGCTAACGCGGTAAGTGCACCGCCTGGGGAGTACACTCGCAAGGGTGAAACTCAAAGGAATTGACGGGGGCCCGCACAAGCGGTGGAGCATGTGGTTTAATTCGATGCTACGCGAGAAACCTTACCAGGACTTGACATTCAGTGGAAGACATAAGAAATTATGTTGCTCTTCGGAGTCGCTGAACAGGTGCTGCATGGCTGTCGACAGCTCGTGCTGTGAAGTGTTGGGTTAAGTCCCGCAACGAGCGCAACCCTTGCCATCTGTTGCCAGCACGTAATGGTGGGAACTCAGATGGGACTGCCGGTGATAAGCCGGAGGAAGGTGGGGATGAGGTCAAGTCATCATGGCCCTTATGTCCTGGGCTACACACGTGCTACAATGGCCGGTACAAAGTGACGCAAACCTGCGAGGGGGAGCAAATCACAAAAAGCTGGTCTCAGTTCGGATTAGAGTCTGAAACTCGACTCTATGAAGTCGGAATCGCTAGTAATCGCGCATCAGCATGGCGCGGTGAATACGTTCTCGGGCCTTGTACACACCGCCCGTCGCACCACCCGAGTCGGGGATACCCGAAGTCGTGCGTCTAACCCCTTGGGGAAGACAGCGCCGAAGGTATGCTTGGTAAGGGGGGTGAAGTCGTAACAAGGTAGCCGTACTGGAAAGTGCGGCTGGATCACCTCCTTTCTATGAGAAAGTTTTCTCACCATCCTCCCTCATTCTCTTGTTCATACAAGGAGAGGTGTTTATGACAAATGAACAATCTGATAAGAACGCATGGGTCTATTTCTTCTTGCTAGTGTTTTTTGGTGTGCTCGGCATACACAAGTTTTACATTAATAAGGTGGGAATGGGGCTAGTCTATTTTTTTTCTGCGGGGCTTGGTTCCGCTGGGGTGTTTTCTGATTATCTTGCTTTATCCTTTGGTTCGGGTGTCAAAGACAATGACGGGAAAGTCCTAGCTGGAGCAAAATCTCTAAAAATAGCATCGCTTATTGTTTTACTTTTCGTTATTATTACTATTATTATTGCTGTTAGTTCTTTCGTTCGTTTTGCAACAGGATCCTAATTCCTCCTTTGCCATCCACCATTCTATTGAGGATGGCCTGTGCGGATGTTGTATTACTGTATCTTATTTTCTTATTGTTAGTGTCATTGGATTGTTTCGTAGTTTAGTATAGAAGGTTATTCTGATAATTCTGTGAGTCTCGGCATGGCACTTTGTGCACCTGCCTGAGTTGTAGAAATTCCCGCAGCCTTATTTGCAAAATGAATTGACTGGATAATATGCATTCCACTGTATATTCCATGAGCAAAGGCAGCATGAAAGGTATCTCCCGCAGCTGTGGTATCGACCACGACTAATTCTTTTTTCGGGTTTGGTGCAATTTGCATAAATTCACCGTTCAAAATGGTAAAAGCACCTTCTTCTCCTGCCTTAATAATGACATGTTTTGCACCTCGGGAAAGGAGCAATCGCGCTGACTGTTCTATATCGTCAATGGTCTGTACGGGCATTTGTGATAAAATGGATGCCTCTGTTTCATTGGGAATGAGATAATCAATGTACGGATAGACTTCTTGTGGAATATTCTGTGCTGGGGCGGGGTCCAATATCGTAATGATGTCGGGATCGGCTGATAATTGTTTCAGGGCATGCCAAACGCTTTCACGGGGAATCTCAAGCTGGAGTAGGACTATCTTTTTTTGGGACTGCTGGATGCTACTGGTGGGAGTTGATTGTATGAGATCTGTAACTATATCAATGTACTGCGTATCCATGAAATTATTTGCACCCGACAGTACCACAATCCTATTTTGCCCGCTATGGTCTACCTCAATAAAGGCAAGTCCAGTTGACTCATCAACCCTCTGTGGATGCCAATGTACCCCTTCTTGTTGGAGTATGTTCTCGTAGATATCTGCCCAGTGATCGTTACCCATCATACCAAATAATGTTACTGTATTTCCCAGTCGGGCAAGGGCAACTGCTTGATTGGCACCCTTTCCTCCGGGAAAATAGCGATGTGAATCGCCTATAATGGTTTCGCCAGCCATTGGAAAATGTGGTACTGTTGCAATGATATCCATATTGATGCTTCCGATGACATAAAACATTGTTACTACCTGTTGCTTTCCGTTTCTGTTAGAATAGCATATTGTACGAATGAATGCTATATGATATAATAATACTTGTACTCGGTATTATTGGAAATTTTAGAAGGTCATGAGTGAGATTGGCAGCACAGGCCTGATGTGGTCGGATAAGAAATGAAAAAGAATGGCATATTAAACAGTGATATATCTGCAGTGCTCAGTGCCATGGGGCATACTGATACCATAGTGATCTGTGATGCAGGTCTACCCATACCCATGAATGTTGCGAGAATCGATCTCTCAGTCCGAAGAGGATGTCCTACCATGATTGAGGTTCTCACAGAGATTTTACAGGATATGGTTGTGGAACAAGCAACACTTGCTCGTGAATTGCAGGAAAATGTCATTCATCATGCACAGATACGGACATTATTGAAAAATATTCCTCTGCGTTATCTTCCCCATGCAGAATTCAAAGAACATACCAGAACATCTCGTGCCATTATTCGAACTGGTGACATTACCCCCTATTCAAACATAATATTGCATTCGGGCGTCTTCTTTTGAATGCACAGCTATCAATACAGCATGTAACGAAATATTTTTATTCCACCTGCGTACTGGATGACGTTTCATTTGACATTCAGCGAGGAGAAATCCATGGGTTGGTCGGGGAAAATGGTGCAGGAAAATCAACATTAATGAATATTATTTCGGGTGTCTTGCAAAGTGATGCAGGGGAAATTACATGGGAGGGAAAAAAAGAACGATTTCATCATCCTTCTGAATCGGTGGCACAGGGGATTGTACACATCCATCAAGAACTCAACATTCTGCCAGAACTCAGTGTAGTGGAGAATCTCTTTCTGGGAAAGGAAATTCATCGTTATGGCTTGCTCAATGAAAGGAAGATGCAGAAACAGGCAAAGAACATATTTGATATGATGGGGCTCAAGATTGACCTTTGCCAAACAGCTGGGAGCTTATCTATTGGCCATCAACAGATGATAGAAATTGCGAAATTTTTTTTACATCATAATCGGCGCTTAATTATTCTTGATGAGCCCAGTGCGTCATTGACAGACCAAGAGGTTGCTCATTTGTTTGATATTATGCGGCGTATCAAAGAAGAATCGCAGGTATCCTTTATCTACATATCTCATCGTTTGCATGAGCTTTTCCAAATATGTGATGCTATTACTGTCCTTCGCGATGGAAAACATATCGGAACAAAACAAAAAGATGATACGAGTTGGGACGAAATTGTAACCATGATGATTGGACGTTCTTTTGACGATCAGTTTGGAGCGAACGACACAACAATGAATGCATCAAAATTATCTTCTAAAAAATTACAGATCAGTTCCGCCCCGAGCATTCCCATATTGGAGGTGCAAAATATCAGTGCAGAAACATTTCGTGCCATCAGCTTTGCTCTTCAAGAAGGGGAGATACTGGGTTTCTTTGGACTTATTGGTGCAGGTCGGACTGATGTTATGCATGCAATTTTTGGATCAATGCCGGCAGATGGCAGTATTCTGTTTCAGGGTAAGCCATATCGACATCGTTCTCCATCATCATCCATTAGACAGGGGATTGGGTTTCTTTCTGAGGATAGGAAGGGCGAGGGTGTTTTTGATGCTCTTGATGTAGCAAGTAATATACTCATGGCGAATTATAAGAAGGTGTCGCATTGGGGCTTGCGAATGCCTGCGCGAGAAGCAGCAGTTGTCAATGCACTGATACAACAGCTTTCCATAAAAATTATGAGCTGGAGACAACAGATTGTAACATTGAGCGGTGGTAATCAACAGAAATCGCTATTTGCACGATGTATCCATGGTTATCCAAAACTTCTTATTCTCGATGAACCTACTCGTGGGGTTGATGTGGGTGCAAAGCGGGACATATATCAAATAATACGCCACATCAGAGATAGGGGGGTTGCTATTATTATTGTTTCATCTGACTTGACAGAAATATTGGGTATTGCGGATCGTATTGCAGTAATGTATGAGGGCTCACTCATCGATATTGTATCTCAGAAAAAAGCAACGCGAGAGTATATTATGCATCTATCGGTTAATATGAAAACGAAGGAACATGATGTTGGCAGGTGATAAAAATTATGTATAAGGAATTGCACAGGAGAGTTGTTAGACAATATAGCTCCATCATTGTTTTTGTTTTTTTTCTGATATGCATGGGTATATTCATTCCGAACTTTCTGACAATGGGTAATATTCTCAATATCTTTCGTCAGATATCCATCAATGGGCTCATTGCCTTTGGTATGACACTCGTTATCCTAACTGCCGGCATTGATCTCAGTGTGGGTGCCATTCTTGCCTTTAGCTCTGCGATAGCTGCCTTGCTTTTGCAAGCACAATTACCACCATTGTTGGTCTTCTTTCTTGCGCTCTGTGTTGGAGGGCTTGTTGGGGCGGCGAATGGCGTTGTTATTGCCTACGGGAGAATACAACCCTTTATTGCAACCCTCAGTACTATGACTATATTTCGGGGTTTGACATTGGTTGTTACTCAGGGGAGACCTGTGAGCATTGCAAATACGGGAAAATTATTTATGGTGTTGGGAAATGGCTATTTTCTTGGTATTCCTGTTCCAATTTTTATCTTGTTTTTTGGTTTTATTCTCCTGTGGTTTCTCTTACAGAAAACTGTTGCTGGAAAACATGTCTATGCACTGGGCGGAAATGCTCGGGCAAGTTATCTTGCAGGAATAAAAAATAACTTCATGCAAATTCTCGTGTATGCCCTATCTGGTGTTTTCTCATCAATAGCGGGATTGATCCTTATTTCTCGATTGAATTCGGCCCAGCCCGTATTAGGAGTTGGGTTTGAATTGGATGCCATTGCGGCTGTTGTTATTGGCGGAACGCGATTATCGGGTGGCAGAGGGCGGATTGCTGGTACTTTGCTGGGCATTCTTATTATTGGGGTTTTGAATAATGGACTCAACCTTGTTGGAGTCTCATCGTTTTATCAACAAGTCGTAAAGGGGCTTGTCATACTGGCTGCAGTACTGTTAGACTTTAAAAAACGTTAATTAAGGAGTGTCTATGAAAAAAATTATATTTTTTCTTTTTTGTATCGTAGTGAGTGTCGGAACTCTATTTGCAACTGCTCAAAGTGAAGCAAGCGATGGGGCAACTGTGGGGTTTTCTATTTCTACCTTGAATAATCCATTTTTTGTAACCCTTGTAGAGGGGGCAGAAGAAAAGGCGCGAGAATTGGGCTTAGAGCTTATTGTATTGGACGCACAGGATGATGCAAGCAAACAGCTGAACGCAGTGGAAGATCTCATACGAAGCGGGGTTGATGTTATACTCATTAATCCAACAGATTCCGATGCCGTAGTTTCGGTTATCACAGCGGCGAACGAAGCAGGAATCCCTGTTATTACTGTGGATAGAAGTGCGAGTGGTGGTATGGTAACCTCTCATGTAGCATCTGACAATGTTGCAGGTGGTGTGCTAGCAGGGGAATATCTCCTATCTGTAGCGGGAAATGATGCTATAGTCGTTGAGCTAGAAGGAGTTCCCGGTGCCTCCGCTACCCGAGATAGAGGAAAGGGATTTAATCAAGCAGTGAGTAGCAAGGTAAACATTGTCGCACGGCAGACAGCCAATTTTAATCGTGCTGAAGGCCTGAGTGTTATGGAAAATATTTTACAAGCAAATCAAAATGTTGAAGCCGTCTTTGCTCATAATGATGAAATGGCGCTTGGTGCCGTTCGAGCTTTGGAAGCAGCTGGTATGTCAGATGTTATTGTTGTTGGCTTCGATGCCACTGATGATGCAGTTCAAGCAGTCAAAGATGGTGCTATGGCGGCAACTATAGCCCAGAAACCAGCACTCATTGGTTCTTTGTCAGTAGAAGCAGCTGGTAAGATTATAAACGGCGAGACAGTAGAAAAAATAGTAAATGTCGCTTTAGCACTCGTTGATTAAGTCCTGTGCTTGACACGGAACAAATTGTGGGCTACCATAGTAGTATCTTCGGGCCTGTAGCTCAGTTGGTTAGAGCACTTCTCTGATAAGGAAGGGGTCACTAGTTCGAGTCTAGTCAGGCCCAAATAGGGAGTTCCGGAAACACTGGTGAATAATCTTATTCTTCTTAACTATCCCGACATCCATAGGGCTGATGTAGATTCAGTTCTTCGATGTTTATTGGACGATGCGCTTGGCAAGGAAGGCATAGCAACTACCTTCGCACATGATATAGCAGAATACTGTAACATGCGACATGGACTTGCATTACGTAGCTTTGCCAGCGCAATAAGCTTTGCCCTACAGGCCTTACAATTAGCCGAAGGGAGTCGTATTGGCATCTCGCCCCTAGCCCCTGCTCTGTATCATCAGATACTGCAAGAGCAGAATATGGAAATTGTTCTTATTGATGTCGATAAGACGGTCCCGCTCTTGCCATCGCCCAGTGAATATGATTATCTGGCAGCAAAATTGGATGCACTGATAATTGATACGGGACTGGGGCTGGTGGCAGATCTCCATGGCTTTGCATCACTGAAGATACCACTGATAGAGGACCTGTCCCGGGGACTTGCCTCTTCCCGTCTTGATGTACGGGCTGGCAGTGTTGGTGATGTGGTACTTCTGTCCACTGAGGTTGAGGATATGATAACCACCGGTGGCGGTGCCGTAATATTATTTCGCGAAAAGCGTCTGAAGCAGCGGGTGCAATGTTCGTCGCAGCATATGTTGCCAGCGCTCAATGCATCGCTGGGATTAACACAGCTCAGTCGTTTAGACCAGCGCATACTTCGAAAAAAACAGCTGCTCCCACTATTTGATGCTGCGGCAGCCAAGTCTGTCTGTTCGCCCTTGGCCATGCCACAGAAAGGGGCTGTATTTCATCGCTATCCCCTCCTGATAAAAGGCTCCGTATCGGAGGGCGTCGTATATGCAAAGAAGCATCGTGTCGAAGCACAACAGGTATTCCGGCATTGCATTGCAACAGTAGAGAAGGTCCAGACCCCACATGCACAACAATATATAAATCAATTAATTCACTTCCCCTTTGAAGCAAACCTTACAGATGATGATGTAACACGTATTAGTGCAATTATTGCAAGCATCCCGTAATTGTATTATACTGTTTTTAATGAATATCTGATGGATAATAGTGTGAGCAGCGTTTCATTTCCGATAAGTTCTGTATTAATAGTTTTTCATAGCAACAACGATGCTGCAGTGCGTTTATGTGGGAGTGTTTCTGAACGGCTCATGAAACAGGGGGTGCATTGCGATCATTTTGCATACCAGGAATATAGCGATGAACTTCCCGATGAGTCCAGCAAGGAAAGAAATTATGATTTGGTCATAACCCTAGGTGGCGATGGGACGGTGCTCTTTGCTGTGCGAATTCTTTCTGGCAGAAAAATCCCCATCCTTCCCATCAACCTTGGAACCTTTGGTTTTATAACCGAAATACTTAGCGACGAATGGGAAGATGCACTGCAGGCCTTTCAAAAGGGAAGTATCAAGGCCTTTCCACGATTGCTCCTATCAGTAAAACATGAATCCGAAACCGGGGAAATGCATTCCCGCGTACGTGTTATGAATGATGTAGTTATTTGTAGCTCAGAGATTTCAAAATTAATTCGTCTCTCACTCTCTGTCGCAGATGATTTACTGAGTAAATACCGAGCCGATGGTGTTATTGTAGCGACGCCTACTGGTTCGACTGCCTACTCGGTTGCAGCGGGAGGCCCCATACTCCACCCCGAGATGGATGCCATCATCCTGAATCCGATCTGTCCCTTTACCCTTTCGCATCGTCCCCTCGTCCTGCCGCCAAACGAGGAAATAAAAATTGTTATCGAGCAAAAACAACGTACTAGTCTGGTTTTGAATGTTGACGGGCAGGTGTTTGGACAATTAAACGAAGGTGATGTTATAACCGTACGTCGTTCTTCCGAACATGCCTACATTATTCGTTCAGATAAACGAACCTTTTACGATGTCTTGCGTAGCAAGTTGAA
Organism: Spirochaetia bacterium; assembly: GCA_964291355.2. Lineage (GTDB taxonomy): Bacteria > Spirochaetota > Spirochaetia > WTKD01 > WTKD01. The sequence continues at coordinate 417,763 of OZ220222.1, forward strand.
TTGGTCGGGAGGATGATGTGCTAGAAGAATTAACCGTCCATAATTATGCCTTAGTAGAAAATATAAACATCAATTTTGCAAATAAGTTTGTTGTTATGACCGGAGAAACAGGGGCTGGCAAATCACTCCTGGCCGGTGCCATGCGTCTGCTTTTTGGTGCAAAGGCGGTAACATCAATGATCCGCAAGGATAGTGATGAGGCAATGGTTGCGGGTCGCTTTGTACTGCCGGAGCAGGAATCGAGCAAGGCCCTATTTGAATGGCTTGGAGAGCGTGATATTATCCCCGAGGACAATCGCATCCTTGTGCGCCGCAGTATTAAACGAAATGGCAGAAGTGTTGTGCATATCCAGTCTGCACCTGCTACCCTGCTGGAGCTTGAGCAACTGGCAGCCCTTCTTATCGATATGCATAGCCAGCACGAGCACCAGTCGCTCTTTATCCCCGCACAACAGATGCATATTCTTGACCGCTATGCAGGTATCCAAGAAGAGGTGAATAGATTTGAGAGTGAATTTATCGAGCTGAGCTCCTTGCGGAAACAGCATGCCACCATGACGTCGGGCGACTATGAGCGTGAGCTTGAGTTAAAGCGATATGCCTGTAGCGAGATTGAAGCTGCACAGCTCCGCGTAGGGGAAGAAGAGGAGATTGAGGAGCGTCTCCGCTTTTTGTCTGGCTCTGAGCAGCTGGAGGATGGCTATCGGAGTATTGAGGAACATCTTATCTCTGCTCAGACCAGTATATTGAATCGTCTCAATAATTCTATGAAAACACTTGACATAATGTCGAAAATTGATGACACTGTAGCTGAGTTATCAACAAGAATAAACAATATTTTTTTTGAATGTGAAGATATTAGGAGAGAGTGGCAGAGCTATGGGAGCAAACTCCTGTTTAGTCCTGAGGAAATGAAGACTTGCTCTAACCGCTTACAGCTGATAAACGAATTGGAGAGGAAGTATGGTGCTACAATACAGGCGGTGTTGGAATATCTCGCAAACACAACTCGAGAGCTGTCTGAGATTGAAGATCAGGCAAAAGGTATTGAGATGATGGCAATGGACATTGAGCAAAGAGAAGAAAAATTACTTGCATGGAGTACTACAATATCTCAAAGTCGTCGGAAGGCAGCAACTGAACTTGAAAATTCCATTGCCCTAATTCTCAAAAATTTGGGCATGCCTGATGTTCGGTTTTTTATCAAGGTTGATATGAGAAAAAACAATGCAGGACAAACCACCTGTGGTTCACGCGGTAGTAATACGGTGCAGTTTGAACTATCAGCCAATCCCGGACAGGCACCCCAATCGCTTCGACATGTTGCATCGGGGGGCGAACTTTCCCGTGTTATGCTTGCTATCAAGTCGGCATTCGCTGCATCAGATGACATACCGACCCTCATTTTTGATGAGATTGATAGTGGTATTGGTGGCGGGGTAGGCAAACAGCTTGCTCAGCATCTCAAACATCTTTCTCTGTATCGCCAGGTTATTTGTATTACGCATCTTGCCTCCATTGCTGCCTGTGCTGATTTGCATTTGCGCATAGAAAAATATGTAGATGATAATGAAACCTATATTCGCGTAGAAACACTGGAGCGTGATGCGCGCATAGACGAAATCGCTCGCATGCTAGCTGGTGATGTAAAGGCAGAGCTTTCTCAGGAGCACGCAAAATTTTTATTAGAGCAGGCAGTACTGGATGGATAATAAACAACAACAGGTCTACGAGCGCTTACTAAAACCCTATACAGAAATTCTTAATGACTACAAGAAGCAGAGTGACGAGTTATTGCTTGACCGTAGCAAGAACTCTCCACACTATATTGCAAAAACCTTTCACTTGGCTGATATTCAACTAAAGTCTATCTTTCTTTTACTTGCAGATAATCATTTGTCGCAGCGCTTTCTTGCCACTCGAAATGCACGGGCTCTTCACGAAGCCCGGCACATATGTTATCAGTGTCTTCTATACTACGAAGATATTCTTGGTAATGAATTGAATCCGCCCTTTACTGACTTAAAGGATATGCAGCAGATGTTATCGTGCTTCGAAGATAATGAACGATATCGGATTGCACTCAGGATAGGATTTACCATCAATGTACTCAAGGCAAACGTTGCTGACAGTGCTAAAATGCGCTGGTATTTTATTGATTTCGATGCTCGTTATGCCATTATTGCACGTAATCTACTTGATGTTGTAAAACTGAGTGCTGGATTTTCTCCGGGAGAAAAATACTATCGAGAACGAATTCAACATTCTCATTTGATTCAGAAGGTTTTTCGTAAGGTTTCGATGGCACTTCGGAAGAAATATGAGACTACAAGTAGGGAGATTATAGATTTCCGAAGGGCCATTGATACACTGAATGCCTTACAGTCCTTTTATCGCCTCGGTGGTATGGTTGAAGAAGAGCAATCTTTGCAGCGCGAGGTAAATATCTGGAAATCAAAGCTCACTAAAGATATGTAATATCATGCAATTTCATCGATTTTGGTACAGTTGCATCTTCCTTGTGGTCATACTGTTACATATACTAATTTTCCCGCGTGGGACTGATCAGGAATATCTATACGAAAGACGCTGGGAAACAGAGCTTAGTCCAAAGGTCCACAGCGATGCTGTCGACGTGCAGGATGCCATTCCCTTCGTGAGTAATAATCACTATGGTTTTTTCGCAGATAATGGTATGCTATACCATTATCAACAGCAGGGCTATGGAATTGCATGGAATAAGCAGTACTACATACCCTACAACAAGGTGTCGCTCCTTTCTGTTATTTATCGCAAAGATGGTAGGCAAGAGGGAATTATTCCAGCGAGTGGCTATCCATTTTTTATTCAGAACAATCTATATCTGCTGGGAGAGAATGCGCGGCTTATCTCAGAGTGGAAGACAGATGGCTCCCCCCTCTGGGAGCAACATAGCTCCTCGCCCATTACTGCTGTTATTCCGAGTAATATTCAGAATAAGAGCATATTTGCGACCCTTTTTGGTGCTGTGATAACATCAGATGCCACAGTCTTACTGGAGCCAAACGGATATCCAGTGTACGCACTGGCAATATCGGGGACTAATCTTTTTCTGATTCGTGGTGGGGTGGAACAGTCTGCCATCCTGTATGATATAGAATTCTCGTCTGAGGGTGAGAAACTGCTTCTGAATCCGCGGGCTAGTCATGTTTTGAATGCTTCCCTGCATAAGACTGTGCCTGCATTTTTTATGGGGAATGAGATCTTTTTTTCTACAGGTAAGGGCATAATGAGTATGGACACACGCGGTCAGGTATACGAAATAGTTAGCAAACGGGCTGTTATACACCTTGCTACTGATGAGGGGCTTATTTTTTCTCTGGAGGAAGATGGGCAGGGGAGGCGCTTTCTTGACGCATGGTCTGCACAGCAGCAGCAGCTGTTTTCGGTCGAATTGCCCGAAAACTGCGATTTCTTTTATGCAGAGGGTGGTATATTGTATCTGGCAAATGGAGATGCACTTATTAGCATTGCATTATTCGATGCATAGCTGTAATGTGAGTGGAAGATGAGGTTCATATATATTTTCTTGGTATGTTTGCCGACATTTCTTGAGGCAGAGTTACAATGGCCACTTGCAGAGTCACTCCTCCACGGGAATTTTAGTCCAGCGCATCCCCAGGTAACACTGAGCGGATACGCATCCCAGGTAATTCCTATGATTGAGGGGGAGCTACTCTACGTGCAGGACTCCAATGATTTTTCTTCCATGCCCTCACCGCTGGGTGGATACATACTCTTAGAGCACAGCGATTCCTTCCTCAGTTTCTATGCTGGGGTGGAGATAGAACAAACTGTGGCCACCCGCTATGCAGGGTGGCAACCGCTTGCTGTACTGGATGGAAGTGGTTATTCTTATGAACAATTCCTGCAATTTGGCATTTTTGATAGGGAGCAAAATTCTTGGATTAACCCGCGGATTCTCCTGCCTGATATTGAGGATGCACGGCAACTATCTATTGATCAGATCTATGTAGAAAAAGATGAATCCTACATCTATATCAAAACAGACAATGAAATAGCCGATTCCCCCTACCGTATCCGCTATAGCATTGATTCAGTAATATCCTTTGAACATCAATTTGAAACTGATCTTACTCCTGACGGTTTTGCCATTCTCTCATCTCTTCCCTTTACCCTCCGACTGCCCCTGCAGCGCCCTGATCTGAAGCATGAGATCTTTTTCTGGACCTACGATGGGAAGAAAAAACATGCGCGTATATCAGAATTCTTCCCCTCACCCTTAATTATAAATTAGATGAATGTCTTGTAATTTTTCTATCCTGATTATTTCATCAATAATAAAAAAAAATATTTAGATTTTTTCAGTAAAACAGTTGTAAAAAAGTGTGCAAATAGTTATCATGTGGTAGAGTGTGGTAGGGAGTAGGAATTTGTGGTAATGCTAACCGGTCAATATCAGCTAACGTTGGATGAAAAAAATCGAATTATTATCCCATCACGATTGAGACTTGCTCTAGGTGGGCAATCATTAATTATCACTGCAGGAATAGATACATGTCTCTGGATCTTTATGCCCAATGACTGGGATAATCTTTTGCACAAAATTGGTGATGGCATTTCGCCCTTCTCAAGAAAGGGACGATTGTTGCAGCGTCGTATTATTGCTCCCGCACATCATGTTGATATTGATAAAATGGGGCGTTGTCTTATTCCACAGAGTCTACAGGATACAGCCCAGTTAAAAAAAGATTGCATTCTACATGGATTAAAGCGCTATATGGAACTTTGGGATGTTGAAGAATATGAAGCATACCTAAAAAACAGTGAGGAAGAATTTCAAGAGGCGGCTGAGCATCTTGGAGGAGATATACTGCTCAATTAATTATGGAAAAACATAGACCCGTGCTTCGGAAAGAAATATTACATCACATAGCCCCAGCCCTCTCTACTGAACATGCATTATGCATAGATGCAACGCTGGGAGCTGGCGGACATGCGAAACTTATTCTGGAACGCTTTCCTACGGTCTCCTTTGTGGGCATTGATGCCGATGATTCTATGTTAGATATCGCAGGGAAGGAACTAGAGCAATATATGGACCGGGTAACACTCTATAATATGTGGTTTGACGATTTTTTTCGGATCTATCCTCTTGAGAAGCAGGCAGATGTTATTTTTTTCGACCTTGGTGTTTCGCAGTGGCATTATCATCAACATGAATGGGGTTTTAGCTTTGATAGCGAAGCCAGTCCTGATATGCGATTAAACAGGAAGGGCGGGGTGAGTGCAGATGCCATTCTATATAGAGAAAACGAAGAGGAGCTAACGAGGATTTTTCGTGAGTACGGCGAAGAACGCTTTGCTGGAAAAATAGCACGGGCAATTATTCGTGCGCGTCATCATCATGCTACCCTGTCTTGTAAGGAAATTGCGTCCATCGTACGCAGTCAGTATCCACAGAAGCGTAAATTTCGTTTTCCACATCCTGCAACGCGGGTCTTTCAGGCACTACGCATTGCGGTAAATGCCGAGCTCGATCGTTTGCAAGGGGTTATCCCGTATGCCTTTGATGCCCTTCGCAGAGAGGGGCGTATGGCAATTATTTCCTTCCATTCGCTTGAAGATAGAATCGTAAAACGAACATTTAGGAATTTGTCTAAAAAACCAGAAGCTATGACGATGTCAGAGATGCGCGGTTTGAAAGACGGAGAAATATTGCAGAAGGCAAAGGCGATCGAGATTACCAGAAAACCCATATTTGCAAGCGAAGAGGAAGCAGAGGAATCAATATCAAGAAGTGCACGACTTCGTGTTTTGGAGAAGCAACTATGAATCGGTTCATGTTTTTATGCTGTAGTGTTTTTATTGCCCTTTCTCTCTTTGTTGCTACAGTGCTGCAGAGTTATCGGCATTATCAGCTGGATCGAGATATTAGGGAGCTTGAACGAGAACAGCAGAATATCTTTGCCACAAATAAGGAAGTAATATCAAACATTATTCAACAGCGCTCGGCACTTCAGTACGATACATTGCGAAACCAGCTAAACTACACCCTGATAGCTCCCAATCAGATAATATATGTTGAACGTTTTAACCGAAACACAGAGGATGGGCAGCATGAGTAGCCATTTTTGTCGATTGTCAGAATTGCTATCCATACTGGAGGATGCTGAGGTTATTATGCCAGCTTCCCTGTCGGATGCTGCCTATATTGATACCATTGGAATTGATTCGCGCTCCCGACCTTCCTTATTTATAGCCCTTCCGGGCAGTAAAACTGATGGACATGCCTTTGCAGAACAGGCAGCCGCGAATTCTGTTGCTGTTCTTGTTGCTCGGCAATCAGTACATCAGAAGATTCGGAATATTCCTGAACAACATAATTGTGCAGTTATTGTAGTAGATAGTCCCATGCAAGCTCTGCAGAAGATAGCAATGTGGAACCGAAAACGTTGCGACAATGTTTGTCTAATTGCTGTAACGGGGAGCAATGGAAAGACAACAACAAAGCACCTGCTGGGAAAAATGCTGGAAGAACATACACATTGCTATGTTTCTCCGGGAAACTATAATTCAGACCTCGGCGTTGCATTGGCAATGACAGAATTGCGGCCCGATTATCAATATGCTGTCTTTGAGGCAGGCATCGATCGTGTTGGCGAAATGGATGTTATTGAAGAAATTTTGCTTCCTAATATTTCTCTGCTCACAAACATAGGTCATGCCCATATCGGTAGTATCGGTACACAGGGCGATATTATACAGGAAAAAAAGAAATTATTTCGACATTCTTCTCTTGCCGTCCTTCCTGCCTTTGATGAGGCCTTCTCAGAATTGTCAGCAGGTCTGGATGGAGAAGTCCTTCCCTACGGTTCAGCCGATGAATTGGAGTCCATCGATTCCCGTGGACTGGATGGGAGTTATATTCACTTTGCAGATAAAGAATTTCATCTCCCGCTGCTTGGAGAGCATAATGCACGAAATGCACTGGCAGCACTTGCTGTGGCCAGAAAGCTATCCATACCCGAAGTCCATATTCAATCAGGCATGGAATCCATGGAGATGATATCGGGACGGGGAAAAATTTCTTACGGAGCGCTCACCATTATTGGGGACTGGTATAATTCTAATCCTGAATCTCTGTACGCCTCTGTCCAACTACTCAAAAATGTTGCAGAGAGTCTCCATGCTACACGTTGCATTGCTATATTGGGTGGCATTAAGGAGCTTGGTGAGTATTCATTAAAATTACATCAGGAATTATACGAACTTCTCTGTAAAGAGGAAGTGGAACATCTTTTTCTTTATGGGGAGGAATTTTCTACAATTACTCTGCAGAAGGAAGGGCATCAATTTTTTGATGTTTGGGATGAGCTCCTATCTGCAGTGCGGAGCGTAGTCCGAAAACATGATTGCATCCTTATCAAGGGGAGTAGATACTACCAGCTTGAACGCCTGCAGGAGCTTTTGCAAGAGGAAGGGGGTAGCTATGTTGCGTGAAATATTTCTGCCCTTCGTATCTGATTTCTCCGCCTTGAATATATTTCGCTATATTACCTTTCGCTCTGCCTACGCTGCGATTACTGCTATGCTGCTCTGTTTTTGCTTTGGCCCCAGTATTATTAGTTTTCTTCGAAAACATACTAGTGGAAAAAGTGTGCGGGAGGATATGCCTCCAACTCATGATGCTAAATCTGGTATTCCAACCATGGGCGGTATACTTATTCTATTATCTCTGCTGATTTCAACCTTCCTGTGGATGGATATTCGCAATCTATATTCTTGGTTATCCCTCTTGGCAATTGTCGGTTTTGGATTGGTGGGATTATGTGATGACATTCTTAAGGTAAAAAACAAGGCAGGCATAAGCGCCCGGGTAAAATTAATTGGACAGATATCGGTAAGTCTCCTACTAGTCTTGCTTATCTATTTCAAGGTAGAAACAGAGACTCCTGTTAGCATTATTTATTTTCCCTTTCTCAAAGATGTGCATCTAGATTTGGGGATATTGTATATACCCTTCGGTGTATTCCTCCTTGTTGCAATGTCGAATGCTGTTAATTTGACCGACGGGCTCGATGGGCTTGCAACGGGGCTGGTGCTTATGCTGGCAATTTCCTTTGCCATACTGGCCTATGTAGGGGGTCGCTTTGACTATGCTGAATACCTCAGTATACCCTATATTGAGACAGCAAGTGAGGTAACCATTATTGCCCTCGCACTTGCGGGTGCCTGTGTGGGATTTCTCTGGTTTAATGCCCATCCGGCTGAGATAATGATGGGAGATACCGGGAGTCTGGCAATGGGTGGATTGATTGGTCTTATTGCAATGATGATAAAAACAGAATTTCTTCTTATCATCTGTGGAGGAGTTTTTGTTATGGAGGTCCTGTCAGTTATCGTACAGGTTCTCTCTTGGAAGATACGGAAAAAACGGGTGTTAAAAATGGCTCCCCTGCACCATCATTTTGAATTGATGGGCTGGGCGGAGACGAAGGTGGTGCATCGATTGTGGATCCTAGGTGGTTTGTTTGCCATTCTTGGATTATCCACTCTGAAAATTCGTTGATATGAAAGATACGATTAGAACTGACATCATATTATTATCTGTGGTTATTGTCCTTAGTGTTTTCGGCATTTTCACGCTTTTTTCCGCATCCTATCATTACGCGGCTGCACATTTTGGCAATCCGATGTTTTTCTTTCATAGGCAAAGTATTTGGTTGCTACTGGCTGTTTTTATTGCGGGGCTTGTTTCGCGCGTTTCTGTTATAAATATGAGGAAATATATCCCGGCTTTGTTTTTTATCAGTTTGGTCCTGCTCTGCATTCCTCTTATTCCGGGATTTTCTTCGCGTATCCATAGTGCGCAGCGCTGGATTATTATAGGTTCAATGTCCTTCCAACCCTCAGAATTGGTTAAGATAACCTTAGTGCTCTATCTTGCACATATTCTGGCGAAGAAGGAAGAAGGGGTCCAAGATCTCTTGAATACCATCATCCCCCTCGTGCTTGTCATCCTCCTTGTTATACTGATTGTTTATCTGCAAAATGATTTCTCAACGGCAGGGTTTTTGTTTCTGGTATCCCTCCTTCTTTTGTTTATAGGTGGTGTGCCGCTGCGTTATTTTTTATTGCTTACCTTTGTCATGGTGCCGGTTGGAATAATCTTCCTGTTTACGAGGCAGCACCGGGTGGAACGTCTTCTCGCATATTTCCGCCCGGAATATGATCCGCAGGGGGTAGGGTATCAGGTTGTTGTATCGCGCTCTGCTCTCAGTGAGGGCGGGCTATGGGGCACAGGCATAGGTCAGGGTAGCAATAAATTTGGCATCCTACCTGAGGTGCATTCTGACTTTATTCTGACCATACTTGGGGAAGAGCTGGGCTACTTTGGCATTATTCTCGTAATCATTCTCTTCGTCCTCTTGGCATTTTCGGGCTACTCCCTTGCCTACACATCTCAGGATAATTTTGTCATTCTCTGTAGTTTTGGCCTTACCAGCATGATATTTTTGCAGTTTCTGTTGAATATGTCAGTTGTTATAGGGCTCTTGCCCACTACTGGCATCAATTTGCCCTTCTTTTCGGCAGGTGGCTCATCGCTTCTGGTAAGCTTTTCGATTGTTGCCATTATCTATCAGCTTCTGCATCGACAGCACATGAATACGGCGGTAGCACTATGAAGATTGTACTTGTAGTATTTATCTGCATAGCCCTCTGTCTCGTTCTATTTGAGGTTGCTTGGCATGGCGTTATCTATCCCTCATTACAGCTCAGACATGTTGTCATTACGACTTCGCTACCCATCGATAAGGAAATGATGCTTGTACATGCGGGTCTACATGAGGATAGATTGCTATATACTATTGATACCGAAGAGGTCGAAACCCGTTTGGAAGCATTGCCAATGATTGCCGATGCAGAGGTAAGAAAGAGCTTTCCTGCATCATTGAGCATTCGCCTCGTTACGCGCGAAGCTATTGGCAGTATCTTGACAACAGTGGGTGGGCGGACTGTTCCTGCGTTTTTTGATGCCGAAGGGGTTATTTTTTCTTTGGGGAGCAACTCCTCCATTATTGAGGTCCCAGTATTTTCTGGTATAGAACTGGATGGGTCCATTCGCCCTGGTCATCGATTGCCAGAGAGGATTCAGAATGTGCTGGGACAGCTTGCTGAATTAAAAGATACCTCGCCCGATCTTTTTTCAGTAATTTCAGAACTGGAATTTTTTACGCACAGTGATGGTAGCATAGAGATGCTCTTATATCCTTCCTCATATCATATTCCTATTCGGCTGTCATCTCGTATTAATACCGCTGCTTGTACCTACGCTTTTTTTGTATTGGATACTTGGTCGAAAAACAAAGGGCTGGCAGATATTGCCGAACTCGATCTGCGCTCTGGAAATATTGTTCTAAAATCAAAAGAGGATGAATATGTCATACAATGAAATTATAGCATCCCTTGATATTGGGAGTGCATGGATTGTTGTAGCAGTGGGTGAGCTTGGCTCTGACAATCGTTTGCACATTCTTGCATGTAGCACGATAAAATCTGCAGGAGTTCGCCAGGGTGTCGTAATAAATATTGAAGCAGCCGTAGAGAGAATGCAGGCTGCAGTATCTCGGGCAGAAGAAATTGCCGAACGAAAAATTGATTCCTTTATTGTCAACATAGGTGGAAAGCATGTAGAGGGCTTTAATAGTCGTGGTGTCGTGTCCGTTGAGGGGCAGAATCGGGAGGTAAGCGAGAGCGATGTTCAGCGGGTCATTAAGACAGCACGTGCTATTACCCTCCCTGTCGATAAGCAAATAATACATGTTATTTCCAGATATTACATGGTTGACAATCGGGAGCGATTAAACACAGCACTCCATGCCATTGGCTCGCGCTTAGATGCTGAGATTCACGTGCTTACTGCATCAGTTGTTGCAGGGCAGCAGCTTGTGCAATGTGTCAACAGGGCTGGCTTCCATGTGGAAGACGTTGTTTTTTCCGGCTATGCTGCCTCGCTTGCGGTGTTATCAGACGATGAGCGTTCACAGGGAGTGCTCTTTCTGAATATTGGCCACGAAACAACAGAGGCAGTCATTTTTCTTGATGGCACACCCTTGTTTTGTACTGTGTTAGCAGTGGGTGGTGCTACAGTTTCATCTGATATTGCGAAAATGCTGAATACACCGCTGGACGAAGCCGAGGAAATAAAACACGAATTTGGCCTTGCTCATTCCTCTCTGCTCCAAGATAATGCGGAGCCGATCATTGTCTTGCAGAGTGCTAACAAGAAACCCGTCCGCTATGAGCAGCATGCCCTATGCGAGATAATACAGGCACGTATGATGGAAATTATGCTAACGCTGTCGCATACTCTAAAGAAGAAAAGATTATTATCTGTTATAGGTGGAGGCGTTGTGCTATCAGGTGGGGCAACGCAGCTCCCCGGTATTGCAGAATTGGCACATGATGTTTTTAATATGCCCACTCGAATTGGGATCCCATCAAATTATGGGGGAAAGAATAGAGTGTATCAGGTGCCATCTTTTAGTACAAGTATTGGATTGTTATTATATAAGTGTTACGTATCTAATAATATAGAAATAGAGGAAAAAGGACGGCCATTTGTACAGAATGTTAAGAAATGGTTTAGAAATTTTTTTTAGTAATATATCGTTATGGGAGGATATATGGGAATAAGAATGATTGAAGAAGAACAGAACAATGGTTCTCATACCGTCATCAAAGTCATTGGCATTGGTGGTGGTGGAAGTAATGCGGTAAACCGCATGATACAGGATGGAGTTACCAGCGTTGAGTTCATTGTAATGAATACGGATGTGCAGGCCTTACATAGTAATTCTGCTCCAGTGCGCTTGCCACTTGGGCAAGAGATAACTGGCGGATTGGGGGCAGGTGGAAAACCTGATGTTGGAGAACAGGCAGCACTTGAGGACAGACAGAATATTCATAGGGTACTTGAAGGTGCCGATATGGTTTTTCTAACTGCTGGAATGGGCGGTGGAACAGGAACAGGTGCCATGCCTGTTGTTGCATCAGTTGCAAAGGAGCTAGGCATACTTTGCGTTGCCGTTCTGACCAAGCCATTTATCTTTGAAGGTGAATGGAAAATGCGTCTTGCTGAGGATGGAATTGAAAAACTACGGGCAGCGGTTGATACCCTTATTGTCATTTCCAATGAGCGTTTGCTCAAGGTTGCCGGTGCTCAAACTGCTGTTTTGGATGCCTTCCGCATAGCAGACGATGTGCTGCGACAGGGCGTGCAGGGCATTTCCGATCTCATAACCAAGGAAGGCATTATTAATATAGATTTTGCCGATGTCAAGACTATTATGAGCAATCGGGGAGATGCACTTATGGGCATTGGAATGGGAAGTGGTGAAAATCGTGTGATGGACGCAGCAAAGCAGGCCATCCATAATCCCATGTTAGAGAATGTTCACATTAATGGTGCTACGGGGCTCTTGTTGAATATTTGCGGTGGGAATGATTTTTCCCTTTCAGAATATAACGAAGTTTTAAGCTTTATTACTGCGACAGCTTCAAAGACAGCAAAGATCATATCTGGCTATGCGGTTGATCCTAGCTTGGATGACAAATTGCAGGTTAATGTTATTGCTACCGGTTTCTATGCTGAAGCTGATGATTCTGTAATGGAGGAGGTAGCTGCCGGTGATACTGAGTATGTTAATTACCATGAATGGGCAAATATTTCTGGAGAACAGTCCATGGTCCATAATAGCGTATACGACAGAGGCAATGGCTTGTTCGATAGCGAGACACCAGCCGTGGTTCGCTTAAAGAAGAATGGCATCCTATGACAGCAATAGAATCATTTACGCAGAATTTTAGAAATTTTCTCGTAGTGGAAATGGGACTTGCGAGTCTGACGGTAGAAAGCTATGCTGCAGAAGTAGAAAAAGTTCAATTCTATTTTGATGCAATGAACGTCAGTCTTGCTGATGTAGACGAGATCCAGCTTGTCCAATATATTGCACATCGAAAAGCCGAAGGCATTGAATCTCGTACTGTTGCGCGCGTGCTCTCGAGTCTTGGCATGCTCTTTCACTATCTTATTATGGAGGAGCTACGCACGGACAATCCACTGGATAGGATAGATCGTCCGAGTCTTGCATCTCATCTGCCCCAGGTATTGAGTAGTGATGATGTCGAACAGTTATTGAATTCCATTGATACAGAGACAGGCATTGGCATTCGTGACCGAGCATTATTTGGCCTTATCTATGCCTGTGGACTGCGCGTTTCAGAAGCAATTTCGCTGAAAATATTTGACATTCACCAGAAGGAGAGGATCGTTCATGTTGTTGGAAAAAAATCTAAGGAACGGTTCGTGCCGGTGGTGCCAGATGCAATGCACTGGTTGCAGCGTTATATTCATGAGGTGCGTTCAGCTCATGTAAGAAGTGTCCAAAGCGCAAATGTCTTTTTGAACAGGCGGGGCATGCCTATTTCTCGAAAGGCAGTGTGGAAACGTTTTCATGAGCTCACCCTACGGGCTGGCTTAGATGCACATGTACACACACTCCGGCATTCTTTCGCGACTCATCTCCTGCGGGGAGGTGCAGACTTGCGAGTTGTGCAGGAATTGTTAGGTCACGCTACCATAAGTACGACGCAAATATATACACACATAAACAGGGATGATTTGCTGGAAGCACATGCACTATATCATCCACGACAAAAGGAAGAAAAAAATGGATAGCCAAGCCATACAAACTATCAAGGAAAGGATTTATACCGAACTCAACATTGAAATTGCGAGCAGGCATCAGTTGAAAGATGGAGCATTGAGTAAGCCCGGGCAAAAATTATCCCGGTATTTTGATCATACATTGCTCAAAAATAACATTGAACGAGCTATGATACTACAGCTTTGTCGGGAGGCGATAGAATGGGATATGATGTCCGTCTGCGTTCCTCCAAACAAGGTGGAACTGGCACATTCTGTACTAAAGGGTAGCGATGTGCGTGTATGTACCGTCGTATCCTTTCCTTATGGATATGATAGTAGTATTGATAAACAACGGCAAACAGAACGTGTGGTAGGAGAGGGAGCAGAGGAAATTGACATGGTTCTTTCTATTTCTGACATGAAGGATAAAAATTACCGTGCTGTTTTTGACGATATTCGCAAGGTCCGGGATGCCGCTGGAGGGCAGTTACTCAAGGTTATTTTGGAAACCTGTTTGCTAACTGTCGAAGAACTCGTTCTTGCATCCTTACTGACCCAAGCAGCAGGAGCTGACATGCTCAAAACCTCCACTGGGGTTTCAACTGCAGGTGCTCAGGTTGATGACATTGCCCTCATGCGTCAGGTTGCAGGTGATAATATTGGTATAAAGGCATCGGGGGGCATACGTAGCCGCGCCTTTGCGCTGGAATGCGTACGCGCAGGTGCAGATCGCATTGGTGCATCAGCATCGGTAGCAATTTTGAATGAAGAAGAGACAAAAACTGGTACGTAATACTGTATGACAAGATCAATTTCTTACGGTAGAAAACAATTTCTCGTCCTAATAGCCATAGTGCTGTTTCTGAACTCCTGCGCTCTTCAAGATGAGGAAAACATTTCTCGTGCAGAGCAGGAGGAGCTCTATCTTGCATTGGAAGCGATAGATGAGGAGAAGGATTGGAGAATGTTAAAAACAAAGGAAGATGCTATTCATCTGATCACAGAGAGTTATTCTGAAATTAGGGATTTTCATAAGGATCTGGCAATATCACTTATGGGGCGTCGAATGTTTCTTCCTGCACTTGAAGCACTGGAACGGGCGCTGCAGATAGCCCCGGGAGACTCCAGCCTTCTCTATACAGCGGGTCTTTGTGCTGCGAATCTATCAAAATTACAAAGTCCCGAGCTTCGGGATCAGTATTTGGATATTGCAGAGCGATATTATCTTCAATCAAATGAACAGCAACCCCGCTATCCCGACACCCTCTATGCACTGAGCGTTCTATACGTATTTGAACTGCAAGATATTGAGAAGGGCTATGATTTTGTTCAGCAGCTCCTGGAGCTACGAAGCGATGACATAAAGGCACGGTTTGTCCTCGCCCACATCCATGTTTTAGAAGAACGGGTAACTGAAGCCATCAGTGAATATACTGCGCTTCTTAAATCTCCCATTCTTACCCCCCTGCAACAGCAGCGTGCAGAAAAAAATATAGAGGAGCTGAGCAATGTTCAATAAGGAAATGCTACTCTTCGTCAATAGAATTCCCTTTCTCAAGGTACTGGAAAAACATCGGCTCTTACATGCCTGTTCGGGGATGGAGGATCTTCTTTCGCTATCTTTCCGTGATCTTGAAGCGATTGTGCAGCGACGACTTCGTCCCTCCAACGACTGGCATCCCCACAACATAATGCACTTTGTCGAGGTAGACCTGAGGTGGCTAGAGAGAAACAATGTGGAGCTTCTCTCCTACTATGATCAACAGTATCCGGCTCGTCTACGCACTATATATGATCCCCCAATACTACTTTTTGTTCGCGGAACATTGCCTGCCGAACAGAGTATGCTGGCGATTGTTGGTACGAGGAAGCCAACAGAGGGGGGGCGGACTGCAACCTTTTCTTTGGCACGTGAGGCCTCAGAATCTGGCATTCCGGTATATTCGGGACTTGCCCGTGGCATTGATGGTATAGCCCATCGGGGTGTAATCTCCACACAGGGGGTAACAGTTGCAGTCCTAGGTTCGGGGATAGATAGAATATATCCCGCATCTAATAAACACATCGTCTATTCCATGTTGGAGCATGGCGGTGCATTGATAAGTGAATATTCTCCCTCAGTGCCACCCCTGAAATATCATTTTCCCGCGCGCAATAGGATTATTAGCGCCTTGGTTGATGTCGTCATTATTATGCAGGCGCCTCAGCGCTCAGGAGCACTGATTACAGCTGATTATGCTCTCGAGCAGGGTAAAACACTTGTGGTCCATCATGTGGGGCTGGAATCTGAGGGCACGAAAAAACTCATCGAAGATGGTGCCCCAGTTATCTCCAACATAGATGACCTAGGCGAGCATCTTTCTGGAAATTTCCAAATTTCTGAGGAACTCCCGCTTTCTATGCCCGAGGGTTGTATGGGGGCAGTGGAATGAAAGCATTTGAAGTGCTTGAGCAGTACATTGAATATATCATGAACCTCCGAAATTTGTCAGAACACACAGTAAGAATATATAACAGTGACATCACGGATTTTATAAATACCGAAGAGCAAGGATTAGACATAGAACATTATGTCCATGTAAACATTATACGGAAATATATCCGTATTTTGGCACATAAACCATGTTCGCCACGGACCATCAACAGGAAAATATCATCACTCAGAGGATTTTTTCGCTTTGCCTATCGACATCGCTTTGTATCCGCAAACCCAATGAGGCGGATTAAAAATTTCTTTGTAGCAGCACGTCTGCCCAAGGTTCTGTTTCCACATGAAATGACAGAGCTACTTGACGGGAAAAATCGTGCAGGGAGCGGAGAGGACTTTGTTTCTTTGCGAAATCAATGTATTATGGAAGTCCTGTATGCTAGCGGCATGCGTGTCAGTGAGATTGTACAACTACAGATACAGGATGCCAAAAGAGATATATACATACGAGGCAAGGGAAATAAAACAAGACAGGTATTTCTTAACGAACCTGCAAAGCAGGTATTGCAGCAATATCTGCCGCTGCGTAAGGCCTTTTTAGAACGTCTGGGAAAGTCGAGCGAAGAAGCACTTTTTGTGAATCAGCGAGGAAGGAGACTAGGAGTTCGAGGTCTGTCATGGATTCTTGCAAAAGAGAGTCGAGCTATTGGCTCAAAACTCAGTCCGCATAGCTTCCGACATTCCTTTGCAACACATATGCTCAATAATGGAGCAAATCTGCGAGTTGTACAGGAGTTATTGGGGCATTCCAATTTATCGACCACAGAAATTTATACGCATGTAGGCATTGAGAGATTAAAAGAGGTATATATGAAATCACACCCACAGGGAGAAAAGGAACAGAAGAATGACTAAAGCACAGATTCGGAGTACAACGGTACTTGCAGTGCAGAGAGATGGAAAAACAGCTATGGCTGCAGATGGCCAGGTAACTATGGACACAAGCATAGTAAAAAGGACAGCGCGAAAATTGCATCTCATTCATAACGACACGATATTGGTAGGTTTTGCAGGGAGTGCAGCCGATTCCTTTGCACTATTTGAACATTTTGAAGAACGGGTTAAGGAATTCAGTGGTGATATAGAGAGATCGGCAGTGGAACTGGCTAAGGCATGGCGTATGGATAAAATGCTGAGGAGACTAGAGGCCCTGCTTATTGTAGCAAATTCAGCACATATTTTTCTCGTATCAGGTACTGGAGACGTCATCGAGCCGGAAGAGGGCGTTTTGGCGATTGGCTCTGGAGGAAATTATGCAACTGCAGCTGCCCGGGCCTTTCTGCAAGGTTCAGATTTTTCGGCCTCAGAAATTGCCCAAAAATCGCTTGAAATAGCAGCAGATATCTGTGTATATACAAATCATTCAATTACAGTAAAGGAAGTGTAGATGACATTCAAAGCCGTAGCAGATAATATGAGCCCCCGCAGGATGGTTAATGAGCTCGATCGATATATAATCGGACAGGAAAAAGCAAAGAAGGCAGTTGCTATTGCTCTGCGGAATCGGGTGCGCAGGCAGCTTCTCGATAAGGAGTTGCAGGAAGAAATTTCGCCGAAGAACATCATTATGATTGGCCCCACTGGTGTGGGAAAGACAGAAATAGCGCGTCGCCTATCAAAGATAACTGGTGCCCCCTTTCTCAAGGTAGAGGCAACAAAATACACGGAAGTCGGCTATGTCGGCAGGGATGTTGAATCGATGATTCGCGATCTCCTATCCGTGGCGATAGGCATGGTAAAACAGGAAATGTATGAGAAGGTAAAGGAGGAGGCAATACAACGTTCAGAGGATGCACTTCTGGATCTTTTATTGCCGCAACAGCCTCTTCAACCGGATGATGAGCAGGTCGTGATGGAAAAGGATACAAGCAGTCGTGAATTTTTGCGGAAGCAATTACGTGATGGCGAGCTTGAAGATCGTAACATTGAGCTCCAGGTTCAGAAAAACTTTACCCCATCCGTTGAGATTTTTTCTTCAGGACGAACAGAAGAGATGGATTTGAACTGGGACGGTCTACAGCAACTTTTCGGCGGCGGAAAACAGCAGAAAAAAATGAGCATTCGGCAAGCACGGGAACACATTATTCAGGATGAAACCGAAAAACTTGTCGATTCAGAACAGCTTGCAGAAATTGCCAAGGATCGGGTAGAAAACATGGGAATCATTTTTATTGATGAGATCGATAAGGTCATTGCGAAGGGTCGCAGTGGTGGCGTTGATGTAAGCCGCGAAGGTGTTCAGCGGGACATTCTCCCCATTATCGAGGGTTCGCAGGTTAGCACAAAGCACGGCGTTGTTGATACCGCACATATATTGTTTATAGCTGCGGGTGCCTTTCATGCCAATAAACCGAGTGACCTCATACCAGAGCTACAAGGGCGCTTCCCCGTGCGTGTGGAGCTGCAGGAATTAAAAGAAGAGGATTTCTTTCGCATCCTGCAACAACCTGAAAATGCTCTTATTCATCAATACAAGGAATTATTGGCAGTGGAAGGGGTAAAACTAGAATTTGCCCTCGAAGCAATTCAGGAATTAGCAAAAATAGCAGCAGAAGTTAATCAGAAGCATGAGAACATTGGAGCACGCCGTCTCCATACCGTTATGGAATTATTGTTGGAGGAGCTCTCCTTTTCGGCTGATGAGCTCAGCGGGCAGGTTATATCCATAACGCCACAGTATGTGCAGGAGAAGCTACAGGATGTTGTACAGAACGATGACTTAAGTAGGTATATCTTATGAAAAAGCTCATGTTTTTTCATAAGCTGTCGAGAATGAGGATGGTATGTTTTTAGGTAATAGTTTTGGTAAAACACTTGATATTTTACATAGGACAATGGATGTTGCAAATTATCGGCGTAATGTTATTGCGAATAATCTTGCGAATGCAACAACGCCGGAATACAAGCGTAGCGTAGTGAATTTTGAGAGTATGTTGAAATATGCACTGAGTACGGAAAAACCATCCCGATTTCAGACTGCTGTAACAGACGAGAAACACATCCCCTTTAATCGGCAGATGGATTATCGTGAGGTTCGACCTAGGCGTGTACTAGATTTTACGAGAACGGCAAAGAATAACGGGAATAATGTTGATCTTGAAGAAGAGGCAGCAAATTCACTGCACAATCAGTTGCGTTACGAAATTATGGCCTATACAGTAACAAATCAATTTACCCGGGTCAATTCGGTATTACGCTCGGTATAGGGAGGTAGATTATGGGAATGTTTAACAGTATTAACATTGCGTCAACAGCATTAACAGCTCAGCGGATGGTACAGGATGTTATATCAAACAATATAGCAAACGCAACCACCACGAGGACAACGGAGGGTGGCCCTTTCCGGCGCAGCAGGGTGCTTATGAGACCCGTTGTCGACCAACCATATTGGAAGAGCCCCTTTCTGCCGCGTGCTCTTGACCATGGTGTGGGGAATGGTGTGCGAGTGGTCGAAATACAGAAGGACCATGATAGCAAGCCGCGTTTGGTCTATGATCCAACGCATCCAGATGCAGTTAAATCTGGTCCCCGGGCGGGCTATGTCGAAATGCCCAATGTAAGCGTGGTTACTGAAATGGTGGATCTTATTACAGCATCCCGTGCCTACGAGGCCAATGTTGCGGTAATAAACGGAAGCAAGACCATGTTTCAACAGGCCTTGCAAATAGGAAAAGCATAAGAATATGAAATTTGGGAGGAAAAATTATGGAAATATTCGATCCGAAGTTAGCAAGTGGTGATATCTTCGTACTTGCTCGGACAAATCCGAACCATTTTGGTTCGCGAAAGGAAATTGATGCACATGCTGCCGGGCTCAGCCCATACAAGCAAATTGCTGCAGAATCGATAACAGGTTCAACGGGAGAGATCAACATTCCCTTTGATGTAGACACAGGGAGGCAGCTTGAAAATGCTTCTGTACAGAATAGTGTTTTGGCGTATCTGGAAACAGTCAACCAGCATCAACAGGAACCTGAGCGTCTTGGTGTTCAGGCAATTATCGATCCTGACAGTGTTGATGCACATGATATTAGCATCGCTGCATCCAAGGCACAGATGTCATTAAACATTGCAAAGAATGTGGTTGATAGAGTAATACAGGCATACATGTCCATAATCAACACGCGCTAAGCACGTTCTATGGGAGGAGAACAGCATGGAATGGTTAAGAAACTTGATAAATCGTATCCAAGATTCATGGCAATCATGGAAGGGTGGGCAAAAAGCCATCCTTGTTTCATTGGTTGCTGTTGTAATACTGGGTACTGTATTTTTATTTATATTTAGCACATCGCCTACTTCGGTGGCGGTATTTACCCGTCCAATCACAGATGTAGAGATGCTCGATCGCATTTCAGCACGTTTGGACCAAGAAAATGTCTCATACATTATATCAGCAGACAATCGCTTACTTGTTGATGATCTGCCAACAGCCCGACGATTGCGCGCATTGCTTGCGCAGGAAAATCTCATTCCGGTCGAAACAGATCCGTGGGAGCTCTTTGATGTTCAGCGCTGGACTCAAACTGATTTTGAGCGAAACATCAACCTGCGGCGGAGTATTACTCGGCAACTGGAAGAGCATATAATTGCCCTAGAGGATATTGATGCTGCCAGTGTAACTATTGTTATGCCGGAAGCGCAGCTCTTTGTTGAAGATCAGCAACCTGTAACGGGGTCCGTTATTATTACGCCAAAACCCAACTCAGATATACGTGAGAACAGAAAAAAAATAGAAGGTATTGAAAAACTCATTATGTTTGCTGTAGAGGGGCTCATTGCTGAGAACCTTACGATAACTGACAAAAATGGGCTTATACTGAATGACTTCCAGAATCTGAAAGACTTCGATCGCCTAGAAATTACCAAACGTGAGCTTGATATTAAAACAAAGGAAGAAAAGAAATATGCAAATGCCATCCGCGAAGCTCTGGAGGGGATCTACAGTGCTGATCGGGTGCAGCTCATAAACATCAATGTAGACATGAAGCTTGGTTTGCGTACAGAAAATACGTCAGAATTGTTTCCCATTGTCACGGTTCCTGATAATCCCAGTACCCCCTTTAGTGAGAGGGAATATGTTCTTTCCATCCCCCGTTCGACAGAGAATGTTGACGAAAGGTACGAGGGAACTGGCTTTAATCCTGAGGGACCTCCAGGAATGGAGGGACAGACACCCCCGGCATACAAGGATCTTGAGGGTATAGTGGGGAACTGGTCGAACGTAGAAGCACGCATCAACAATGAAATGAATACCCGCGTAATTCACGAAGAGAAAAATTTGGAGATAAACCGTATAACCGCGAGCATTGCTATTGATGGGACCTGGGAATGGGTGTATAACAATGTTGGCGAAGTACAATTACATCCCAATGCGAGCATTCAGAGAAACTATTTTCCTGTGAGTGCAGACGAACTCCTTATTGCACGGCAGCTTGTTCAAGATGCCATTGGGCATGATGCAGAACGGGGAGATTCGGTAACGGTCGAGCATCTGCAATTTGACAGAACAGTACAATTTGCAGCAGAGGATGATGAATTTCGGCGTTCCCAGCAAACACGTGTCTTTGTATTCTATGGAATCATTGCTGTTTCCATATTGATTCTATCCTTTGTATTGATGCGGGTAATTACCAATATAATTGAACGCAAACGAAGGATGCGAGAGGAGGAACTTACCCGCCAGTATCAGGCAATGCGTGAGGCCTCATTAAGACAGGAGATCAACGAATTTGAACGTCCATCCAGTCTTACCGATGAAATTATTGATCTTGCACGTGAACGTCCGGCAGATGTTGCACTGTTGCTACGTACATGGATAATGGAGGAATAGTATGGCAGAACAATACAAAAGTGATGTATCAGGCAGTACACGCTCGGGCTCACGACAGAAAAAACGGGAATTAACAGGAAGGCAAAAATCAGCGATATTCCTTATTACCGTTGGTTCTGAAGTTTCGACTGAAGTCTTTAAGCATCTCAAAGATAATGAGATAGAAATGCTTACCTACGATATTTCGCAGGTAGAGGTTATTGATTCCGATGAACGCGATCGGGTTCTCGAAGAATTTCAGGAACTTATGTCTGCCCGTGATTTTATTACGATGGGAGGCATTGATTATGCACGCGAATTACTTGAACGGGCACTGGGGACACAACGTGCAGGTGATATTATCAGCAAACTGACTTCCAATATACAGGTCAGACCCTTCGACTTTATTCGCCGAACAGATCCAACCCATCTTTTTAACTTTATTCAGCAGGAACATCCACAGACCATTGCACTTATATTGGCCTATCTTGAGCCACAGAAGGCATCTGTTATTCTTGGCAATCTAGCTCCTGATGTACAATCTGATGTTGCAAAGCGTATAGCCACTATGGATCGCACATCACCCGATGTACTTCGTGAGGTTGAGATTGTACTTGAGAAAAAATTAGCAGCTCTGTCGTCGGAAAACTATACCTTGGCTGGAGGAATCGACAATATTGTACAGGTGCTCAACCTTGTTGACCGCGGCACTGAACGGAGCATAGTAGAAACATTGGAGGAAGATGATCCGGAGCTTGCGGAAGAGATCAAGAAGAGAATGTTTGTCTTTGAGGATATTGTCTTGTTGGACGATAGATCAATACAGAAACTTCTCCGTGAGGTTGATGGCACAGAGTTGGCAAAGGCCTTGAAAGCTGTAGATACGGATGTTCAGGACAAAATTATGCGAAACCTTTCAAAACGCGCCGCATCTCTCTTAAAAGAAGAAATGGAATACATGGGACCCGTTCGTATGAAAGAAGTTGAGGAATGTCAGCAGCACATTGTCTCAACTATCCGGAAACTAGAAGAACAGGGAGAAATTGTTGTCTCACGGTCCGGTGAAGACGAGATGGTTGTATAGGAAATCAGGGGGAGACAATGTCAAAGAAGATTGTAAATTCTGAACAAATTGCGCAGCTTCCCGGCTCTATCGTAATACAAGCCCCCAAGCTTTCGAGAGAGCTGGAAGCAGAACGAGTCCGAAAACAAGCAGAAAAATATTCAGGTCCTACTGCGGATGAATTACGGGCCAATGCCCAAGAATTTAAGAACTCATGGCATATCGAAAAAGAAACGATTCTGGCTCAGGCACATTCTAAGGCAGAAGAGATAGTTGAGGAAGCCCAAAAACGTGCCAATGAGTTGCTGGACAATAAAATTACAGAAACCGAGAAACTGCAACAGGATAGCATAAATGCTATTACATTAATGCAGGAACGTTCAGAGCAGGATGCGAGGGATTTGCAGGAAAAAATTTCCCGCGAACTTGAGGAAATGAAGGATTTGAGGAAGAAGGAAGGCTTCGAAGAGGGATTTCAAGAGGGGATGTCTGTGGGCAAGGAGGAATCTCAGCGTATCATTGAGCAACTACATGTTATTTTGAACAAGGTAGTGGAGAGACGCAGTAACATGGTGGATGAACTGGAAAATCAGATCCTAAACCTCATCTTGGCTATTTCCCGGAAGGTAGTAAAGGCGCTTTCATCTGAACAGCGCAGTGTTGTTATTAACAATGTAGTCTATGCACTGCGAAAACTTCGCAAGAAGAGTGATGTTACCATCCGCGTTAATTTGACTAACCTCCAGACAATCAGCAAGCGAGTAAATGACATTTCTAGTCTTGCCGAGAATATTGAAAATGTAACGGTTGTTGAGGACACTACTGTCGATCCCGGTGGTTGTGTCGTAGAGACTGATTTCGGAGAGATAGATGCTCGTATTTCTTCGCAGTTGGAGGCCATTGAGCGCAATATTCGACAGCTCATGCCTGTGCAGGGGACTGAGAAATGATTGTACTTGATAAGTATACAGAAGTAGTGGAAAAAACCGAGGTCTTACAATACATAGGCCATGTTCAAGCAGTTCGCGGTTCGCTCATCGAAAGCAGCGGCCCCCCGGTTGGCGTCGGAGATGTTTGCCGTGTGCATAGTTTGCAGAACGATAGCAGTGCCCTTGCAGAGGTTGTAGCATTGCATGGCAATACCGTACAGCTCATGTTATTTTCACATGTACATGGTTTGGAGGTTGGCTCGCCCGTCATTACCAGTCATGAAAATCTCAGTCTTGGCGTGGGACCAGCCATGCTGGGCAGGGTATTAGATGCCTTTTCTCAACCCATTGATGGTGGACCGAACATTCCCATACAGAAGACCATCCCCTTAATTACCGATCCCATCAATCCAATGGATCGTTTGCACAGTAATGAACAGATACATGTTGGCATACGTGCCATAGATAGTCTGCTGGCAGTGGGAAAGGGACAGCGGATGGGTATATTTTCTGGGAGTGGGGTTGGTAAATCAACAATGCTGGGAATGATAGCACGAAATACGGCGGCAGAGGTGAATGTCATAGCATTAATTGGCGAGCGAGGCAGGGAGGTGCGTGAATTTATTGATCATGATCTTGGACCTGAAGGTCTGAAACGTTCAATAGTTATCGTTGCAACTTCAGACAGTCCGCCATTGGCTCGAATTCGTGCTGCCTATGTGGCTCTTGCCATATCTGAATATTTCAGAGACCATGGCAAGGATGTAATGTTACTCTTCGATTCCATTACACGTTTCGCCAGAGCACAACGGGAGATTGGTCTGGCACGCGGAGAGGCGCCAGCATTTCGGGGCTTTCCTACCTCGGTCGAAGCTGTTTTGCCCCGTCTGCTTGAACGTTGTGGCAGAACAATGAAGGGTTCAATTACTGGTTTCTTTAGCTTACTGGTAGAGGGTGATGACCTAGAGGAGCCCATATCTGATACAACGCGTGGAATACTTGATGGTCATATTATTCTCAGTCGAAAACTTGCTCGCCGCAGCCATTATCCGGCCATTGATGTGTTGGCATCGGTATCACGACTTTCGGATAAGATACTCCCGGATGAGATACAGGAAGCGGCACGGTCGCTACGAAAAATGCTCGCAATCTACGATGAGTCTGAGGATATAATTCAAGCCGGCGTCTATGTACAAGGCAGTAATGCTACCCTAGATGCTGTCTGCGAACGAATGGACGACATAAATGCCTTTTTGCAGCAGAGGGTGGGGGAACATTCTCCAGAAGAAGACACCAAAAACAAACTTTTTTCACTGGTGGGATATGAAGTCCTTTAGCTTTCGGCTTCAAGGCCTCTTAAAACTGAGAAAAAGCATCGAAAAAATGAAGGAACAGGAGCTTGCTGGCTGCACAGCAGATTATGAAGCAATAAAGCAAAGAATATCTGAAGCAGAGCATCATCAGCACATGAATAGAATTGCACACATTTCGAATGAAACAGACTGCCAGCACCGGCAGCAGCAGGGACATTACCAGTATCAATTAGAGCAACAACATCATATGCTGACAGAAGAGCTTGAAAGTAGCCACAAAAAACTGGAAGAAGCACGCAGCCAGTTTCTTCTTGCAAAAAGAGACAGTACAGTGCTTGAGCAGCTAGAAAAGAGAGAAAAGGAAGCACACAAGCTCTATCGAAGCAGGCAAAACCAGATCGAAATCGGGGAACAAGCAAACAGAGTATGGAGGAGGAACTACAATGGGTAGAATTTTACAGGCATTATTACTTATTGGCTTGCTATTTCTTATCGCCTTTGCGGCCTTATTTTGGTTTGATTTCATGGACATTATTGATTCACGGGTGCTGCGCAGTAGCATACTGGGATTCTTCGGAGTTAGCTCGGATATTTCAAACAATATTCCTGCACCCGTGGTCCTAGACAATGTGCGTCTCCAGTTGGATCAGGAAGCGATACGCCTACGAGAAGAGGCGCTCGCACAGAGGATCAACGAGATAGAAGAGCGGGAGACGCAGCTGAAATTAGAAGAAGAAGCACTACGCCTACAAAAAGAAAATCTCGCAGATCGTGAAAAAACACTAAATGAGAAAATAACTCTGTACGACAATAGAAGTGGAGTGCTTGAGAAAAACGCTCAGGATTTAATGAACATGCCTCCAGCTGAGGCAGTGGAGATATTGGTCAACTATGATGACCAATTACTCATTGATGTCCTAGCAGCAGCTGATGCCATTACAAATCGTCTTGGCGAGCAATCTCTGGTGCCCTATTGGTTATCCTTGCTACCCGCAGAACGCGCGGCAGTAATACAAAGAAAGATGACCCTAAAGATCGGAGAGTGATGAACATAGTAATAAACAATCAAATTCCCCAGCCATTTGAACACAGTCCCTCGGTTAGCACTGTAGTTCCAGGTGGTTTTCAAACTGTCATGGACGAAATTTTTCGTGATAGCTTTCATATATCCGAAGTGGATAGGACAGATGCCCGTACTTACAATCAAGACAGCAACTATGCCATAGAGGACAGCAACTACGCCATAGAGGACAGCAACTATGCCATAGAGGATAGCAACTACGCCACAGAGGACAGCAACTATGCCATAGAGGATAGCAACTATGCCACAGAGGACAGCAACTATGCCACAGAAGATGTGCCGAGGAGGGCAGAGAGGGGCTCTGCAATAGCAGAGCAAGAAACAAAACCTGAGCATACAAAGCCAGAGAGCGGGAAAGAAACACAGACAGAATCCCCCCACGAAAATCAGCCAGCGGAAGTCAAAGCAAGCACAGAGGATGGAAAAAAAACAACAGAGGCAACAGAGAAGGCAAAAAAAACTGAGTTGCGAGAACTGGCAAGAAAGCAGAAACAGAAGAATACAGAAAAGTCAGATGGTAAGGAGCAATTAATTACTCTAGCCAGCGACCAAGAACAAGAACTGGAAGCAGAGAGAATAATATCGACAGAGACAGCTCAGATAGCACAGGAACAGAACAGGATGCAAGGAAGCGAAGATGCAGAAAAATCCTTGTCTTCAGTCAAAGAGCAGAAACAAAATATCCCGCAGCTCAAATTGGAAACCGAGGGAGTAGCACATGAGCAACAGATAGTGCAGAATGTTAAGGAAGAAGAACCGCTTCTCAAACGGAATAAGAAGCAGCTCGCCAAGGAGCAAAAAATTCAGCAGGCAGCACAGTCACTGCAAAGTGGGAAACAATCAGAAGCAGTAGCTGAGACAAAATCTCCATCGGAGAAGCCATTATTTATTATAAAGGAAGATGGCCAGGAAACAACGAGGAACCCCTTTAGCCGTGCGTTTACGGTTTCGAACCTTCCACAACAAAAAATTGATGGAGATGCTTTCAAACCACGGTTTGCCCAATTATTACGAACACAGCTGACGAATCAGATTGTTAAGCAGGCATCCATTATATTTGAACGGCAGGATGCTGGAGAGATCCGCATGCTACTACAGCCAAAGGAGTTTGGAGAGCTCCGGGTGCGCCTGCAGCTCGAAAATAACACTGTACTTGGAAAAATAATTGTCGATAATCAAGTGGTTCGCTCGGTAGTAGAAGAAAACATGGCCTCTCTTGAGGATGCATTCATTGGACAGGGATTTCAGCTGGAAGGCATGGAAGTTTCTGTTCGTGATGATGTCCAAGAAGAGATGGAAGAATTTGTTGCGCAATCTTATGAGCGAAGCAGCATTGGAACAGAAGTTGCAGAAATGCAATATACCTGGCAGGACGGTGTGCAGGTAAATTTAGTATTATGATACAAGGAAGGTAGAATTATGGATATAGCTAATATGTTGAGTTCGAGTGAACAGGCAAACATTCGGACCGAAGTCGATTATTTTAATAAAACATTGCCCAGCTCGACAAAAAACACGGGAACCAATCTTGGTAAGGATGATTTTTTGAAAATCCTCATTACCCAGCTACAGAATCAGGATCCTACGGCACCAGTCGAGGACAAGGAATTTATTGCTCAGATGGCACAGTTTAGCACACTGGAACAAATGACGGAGATGAGCGATTCATTCACCTCTCTATCCAATTCTTTTGGCATGAGTCAGGCCCTAACCATGCTTGGACGTCAAGTTGAAATTGTTGATGGAGAAACAATCATCAGTGGAATTGTTGATGGAGTACAGGGTAATCCATCAACACAGGTTATGGTACAGGGTAGATATTATGAACTCGATCAAGTACAGGCAGTATATGGTCATTAAAAGTAAAATTCAAGGAGGAATAGAAGTATGATGCGATCACTTTTTGCTGGTGTGTCCGGCCTACAGAACCATCAGACGCGAATGGATGTTATTGGTAATAATATTTCCAATGTAAATACAACAGGATTCAAAAAAGGTCGTGTTAGTTTTCAAGATCTCTTGTCACAGAACATAAAGGGAGCAAGCCGTCCAAACGAGCGAATAGGTGGAGTTAATCCGCAGCAGGTGGGCTTGGGTGTTAATGTAGCAAGCATAGACACCATCCACACACAGGGCGCTCTGCAGACAACCGGTGTAAAGAGCGACCTTGCCATTGAAGGTGATGGCTTCTTTGTTCTTCGCGCGGGCGATGAAGATTTTTATACGCGCGATGGAACCTTCGGGCTCGACCGTGATGGCATGTTTGTAAATCCTGCAAATGGCATGCGCGTACAGGGCTGGCTTGCTGAACAGCTGGATGGAACAACCATTATTAACAGCTCAGCCGCTATTGAGGACCTTCATATTCCCATCGGCAGTAAGGACCCCGCACAGGAAACGACGGAAGTGTTTTTGGCGAGTAACCTCGACCGCAACACGCCCATCGTACCACCTGGTGCAACAACTGCCGAGACCCTCAATGGAACATGGACCGTTGAATATGACATCTACGATTCCTTTGGTGCCTCGCATAATCTGAACATAGAGTTTACCCGTATTGCCGGCATACCGAATCAATGGGAGGCAACTACAACAATAAACCCAGCAGCGGAGCTCCCCACCACACAGACAGTGTCAGTGGGTGATGTGGCGAGTCTTGATGACTCGACCTTTATTGTATCCTTTGATAACAATGGCACACTCCTCTCCGTAAGTAATGCTGAGGGTGGCTTATTGGATACAGGAGCATTGGCAGTCCAGATTGCCTTCGAAGTTACAGATGCAAATCCAGAAATCGACCCAGCAACCGGGCTAGCAGCGCCGGCACTTCAGACCTTTAACCTCAATCTTGGAGAGGTAGGTTCATTTATCAACAGCATGACGCAATTCAACGCTGCAAGTTCGACAAAGATATTTGAGCAGAATGGCTATGGAATGGGATATCTTGATGATTATCGTGTGGACCAAAATGGTCTCGTCACGGGAATTTTTTCAAATGGCAATGTCCGAACCCTTGGCCAAGTAGCACTCTCTACCTTTACCAATCCTGGTGGATTGGAAAAAGAGGGCGAGAACAATTATCGCTCCACCACAAATAGTGGCATAGCGAATGTTGGAGTTGTTGGAACAGCAGGTCGGGGAAAAATCATTGCCGGGACACTAGAAATGAGCAATGTGGATCTCGCAGAGCAATTTACTGACATGATTGTTACGCAAAGAGGATTTCAGGCAAACAGCAGAACGATACAGACATCGGACCAAATGTTACAGGAGATATTAACACTAAAGCGATAATAGTGTTTAATACAGTATAATGATAGTGCTAACGAAACTGGATGGCAATACATTTCATGTTAACCCGCATCAAATTGAGTACATTGAGTGCAGACCGGATACAACATTAACCATGTTATCTGGGAAACGCTTGGTAGTCAAAGAGAAATTACATGTAGTTATTAATGCCATCCTGCACTATCGGAAAAGCATTGGTTCGTACATGGATGGAGTTACATAGATGGATTTAGGAACAATAGTTGGTGCAGTAGTTGGAATAATTGTTATTTTGATCGGAATATTGCTGAGTGGGGTTGGACTTCTTCCCTATTTCAGTTTGGCATCGATCTTTGTCGTATTTTTTGGCTCATATTGTGCACTTCTTATTGCAAACCCCATTGCGCGAATGTTCCGTGTGCGGCAGTATCTTCGGCATGTAGTGCATAAAGAAATATCAACAAACGCAGATGTAATATCAGTTTTGGTTCATCTTGCAGAACGTGCACGCCGGGAAGGATTACTTGCACTGGAAGATAACATAGAAAGCATTGTGGAGCTCTTTATGCGGCGGGGCATACAATTAGTAATTGATGGAACAGATCCTGAGGTTATAAAAAGCATCCTCTATTCAGATCTGAATGAGATGCAGTCGCGTCATGAGGTTGGACATCGGCTTTTTGATGATTGGTCGAAAATTGCTCCTGCCTTTGGACTAATAGGAACACTGTTAGGTTTGATTGCTATGTTGGGGAATATCGGCGGTGATATTTCTGCTATTGGTAGGGGCATGCAAACTGCCCTCATAACGACACTCTATGGTGCAATTTTTGCAAACCTGTTTTTGTTACCAATACGTACCAAGCTCATTGAGCGGGATCAAAATGAAACCCTTACGAAGGAAATCATCATAGAAGGTGTACTTGCCATACAGTCTGGTGACAACCCTCGAATTGTATTTGAAAAATTACTCTCCTTCCTCCCACCGAGCGAACGAAATGTCTTGCGACATAATATGAACATGGATTAGATTGATGCAGGTAAAGAAAAAAAGAAAAAAGAATCCTTCAGAAGGCGTCCCCGACTACATGTTAACGTATAGTGACATGGTTACACTACTCTTGATCTTCTTTATCGTTCTTGCATCTACATCGGCGGTAAACGAGGATGTCCTACGTCTTATTCTTGCCAGTTTCCCGGGTTTAGGAAATCAGCCGGGGGGGAATACCTTGGCGGAAGGACGATTAGTTGAGTTAGGCAATACTATAGAATCATTGCCATCACTGGAACGTGGGCGTGGATTTTCCAACGCTGTTCGGGCGGCCTTTGCTGTATTGGAACCAGAGCTTCGCTCAAAGAAGGTTCGTCTTACACATGATGAGCGTGGTATGGTTATCAGCTTGGCATCAGATGTATTTTTTGACGTATCAAGTGCAGAATTACAGATGGAAAATGCCCGTGAGATACTCCATAAGCTGGCCCGACTTTTTTCGCGGGAGGATCTTGCGAGCAATACATTTCGCATAGAGGGGCATACCGATAGTTTGCCGACCGATCCGAATGGACCATGGGCATCGAATTGGGAATTATCGACTGAACGCTCCTTATCGGTTTTGCGTTATTTGAGTGACCTGAATGTGAATGAGCAGCAGTTTCAGGTAATGGGGCTGGCAGATACCGTTCCATTGTTTGACAACGCCACGGCAGAAGGGCGTGCTTTTAATCGTCGGGTTGATATTGTTGTGCTAACCGAAGGGCATCTATAAAATACTAATAAATGAGGGAGTAAGAGAATATGGCAGAGAGAGATATTGATATACAGATAGAAGATGACCAGGAAGAGATGTCTCCAGGACCTGGAGCCAAGCAAGCCCGGGGTAATTTTTCTGGAATATTTATTGACATATTGAAATGGGCAGTGATAATTCTGGCTGCAATCGTTTTTATTGTTTCAGTTGTCATTGTGACATTACAGATCCTACGTTCAAATGACGCACTTGGAGCGAGCAATCTTCCCGACGTTGTCGTATTTCAGGATAACATACCAGATGAACTGGACTGGTACACCCAGCTGGGAGACATTCGTGGTTCAACGATAGATGAACCACGGAAAACATTTATCATCTCACCAGTTATTGGATATACGGTAGAGAGTAATGCGGTCTTGCAGGAGCTTATCAGACGATCTCCTCAGATAAAAGAGCGGATACGGATCTATTTTGCATCCCGTAGTGCGGTAGAGCTGGAGGGTGCAGAGAATTATATCAGGATAAAAAATGAATTAAGAGAACAGGTAAACAGGATAATGAGACAAAAGATTCGCGAGGTAGTCTTTGATACCTTTCAAATTCTTGATTTCTAGGTTTCTATTTTGAATCCTTCTTGCAATAAGTAATAAAATAAACTATAATTGCTTCAAGGTCTGGTGTATGACAGAAGTACTATCACAAAATGAAATTGATCAATTACTTTCGGCGATATCCTCAGCTGATGTAGAGCCCGAAAGGATTGTAGCTGAGCAGGATTCACGGCGCATAAAGCTCTACGACTTTAAGAGGCCGGATAAATTTTCCAAAGAGCACATCAGAACTTTTTATATGATGCATGAAATATTTGCCCGTCTTACATCGACATCATTAAGCGGGCAGCTTCGGAGTCTTACCCAGGTTCATGTCGCATCTGTAGATCAGCTTACCTACGAGGAGTTTATTCGTTCCATGCCAAATCCGACTACCCTCGCATCAATTAGTATGGAACCCTTGAAAGGATCGATTATCCTTGGCATTGATTCTGCCATTACTTTTTCAATTATTGACCGTCTTTTTGGTGGTCTGGGAGAACCAGTCAGTACTATTCGTGAATTAACGGACATAGAACAGGCCGTTATGGAGGGAATCATTGTCCGTTTATTGGGAAACATCCGCGAGGCCTGGACACAGGTTGTTGATGTTCGCCCCCGGCTCGGACAGATAGAGACAAACCCGCAATTTACTCAGATAGTGCCGCCAACAGAAATGTCTGTTGTGGTAACCTTGGAAGCAAAGGTGAATGAGATAGAGGGCATGCTTATTATCTGTATTCCCTACATCACGATTGAACCGATTATTTCCAAGTTGTCGGCACAATATTGGTATTCAGCCGTTCGCCGTGGCACAACCAGTGAACATCTTGATGTACTTCGGGACAGGATACACAGTGTTGGTATGAATGTCATAGCGGAAATTGGAAGAACTACGGTGAATGTTCGAGATATTATTTCCATGAAAACCGGAGATGTCGTACGATTGGAGCATACAAAGATGGATAATCCGATTATGCTACGAGTAGGGGACCAAACAAAATTTGAATGTAAACCAGGTTTTGTCGGTAATAAGGTTGCGGTACAAATTATAAAACCAATAGAAAATATTACTCCAACATACGCACGGGATGAAGTAATGTTCGATACAGAGGAGCTAGAAAACAGATATGAGTGAAGGTGCATTATCACAGAATGAAATTGATGCCTTGTTACAAGGCGGTATAACCTCCGCGGCAGCCCCCATACAGGATGAGGGTAGTGTTACAGGGAGTGGAGAACAAATTTCCAAGATACAGGAATGGCTAAAGTCTGTGCTCAACGACCAGTTGACAGTCTTGCGGTCAAATATTGGAGAGTCCTTTTCTCTGAGCAATTTACAGGTTCAATTTTCCGACATACTCCCCTTGCAGGACGAGGTTGTGTATATTAAGGCGAATCTAACCAGTACAATTCAGGAGCAACACGCCTATATTTTGGCAATACCAGATGCACAGAAACTGCTTGCTCTTCTTATGGGGATGGAAGACGTAGAAATAGGGGAAGCTTCCCTGCGTGCCTTACAGGAGACCTTCGAACAGATGGGCTCTAGCATTGCAAATGCACTCTCGATGCGCTTTGGAACAGTAGTTCTGGAGACGGTAGAGGTGCAGAGAATCAGTGTCAATGCAATACCCGTTGTTTCGCAGGGTCTCATATATGCACAGTATGACATGATGCTGGATTCCCAAGTACTGGGGAAATTATACCAGGTCTTTTCAGCAGGAATAGGAAAATATTTCTACAGAGGTAGCGGCTCAACAGCAGGGAGCTCAGGAGCTCCATCGTCGCCCTCCTTTGCTATGGATGATATGAGTCCACTTGCTGCCTTAGGAGGTGGATCAACTTCTGCAGGTGCCGGCATGTCCTTTGGTACAGCGCCGCAACAGACGAACATTCGTTCGGTACAATTTCCTCAGTTACATGAGACGGGTTTGGAACAAGACAAAGGCAATCTCGGACTCCTTATGGATGTCAGTATGGAAATGACGGTTGAGCTTGGAAGAACTCGGAGAATGGTTCGGGATATCCTCAGTATGGGGGAGGGAACCATCATTGAGCTTGACAAAGTAGCTGGCGAACCCATTGATATATTGGTAAATGGCAAAACTGTTGCGCGTGGGGAAGTTGTTATTATTGACGAAAATTTCGGGGTTCGTGTTACAGAAATTATTCGCGAATAATCTCATTAAAAGCTTGTACTTTTCATAAAAACACTATAGTATATCCTTAGGTGTAATCTGCCTGTGCATTATCAGTGTTTAGGTGGGAGGAGAGAGCACTGAGGTACATAGCTTTATTTATAGTAATAAGTATATTTTCGCTTGCCGCGCAGGAATCTCAGCCTGTTCCAGAAGAAGAACAGACTGAACAAAGAGTTCTAGAGAGCGAGTTATTATTTAATGGATTAGAAGAGGAGGCATCCGATCTCAATGCAGTTCCGGAGGGAGTATTTGGGGCTGGAGATTTGTTCCGGGTCCTGCTCATCTTGGGCTTCTTTGCCCTTGCCATCTATGGACTTCTATTCTTTATACGCCGTTCGCAACGTAAATACAATGATTCAGAGCTCATTCACCTCATAGCATCGCGAAACCTCTTTGCAAACAGAGGACTTCATCTAGTACGTGTCAGTGATCGTGTGTTTTTTCTGGGAGCAAGCGAACAAAATATCTCGCTGATAGCAGAAATTACTGACAAGGAAACATTGGATGAATTACGTCTGCAAGCACCCGAAGAGCGTCGTTCAGGACGCCGTTTTGTGGACTTTCTGTTTCCACGGAAAAAAAAGAATATTACTGATGATGGAACATCATCAGAGGCACTGTCCCTCCTTCGGGCAAATATTGAGAAACTGGAGCGTCTCAAATGAAATTCGCTCTGGTCATTCTTATGGTCTTTCTCTCTGCTCCCATTGTTTTTTCTCAATCAGAATTAGATTTTTCCACACCCCTCTTACAAAATGAAGAGGGCTTTCAGATACCCTTTATTGATTTTGCAGTTCGAGCCCCTGAAAACAATCAGGAAGTTGCACTCTCGCTCCAGTTATTATTGATTTTAGCAGTACTAACGCTTGCTCCATCAATCATAGTCTTGCTTACATCCTTTCTGCGCATTTCCATAGTCTTAGATTTTGTAAAACGCTCCCTCTCCCTGCAGCAGGTTCCTCCATCGCAGGTACTCATGGGGGTGGCACTGTTTCTGACCCTGTTCATCATGTGGCCGGTTATTAACACTATCTACACGGATGCCTACAGACCCTTTTCTGAGGGAGAAATTAGTCTTACCGAGGCCTACAATCGTTTTGAGAGCCCCATTCGGGTTTTTATGTATCGGCAGATGCGGGGGGAGGGCACAAATATTGAGCTCTTTATGCGCATAGCAGGGCTGGCAAAGCCGCAGAATCTTTCGGAGGTGCCAACCTATGTCCTTATCCCATCATTTATATTACATGAGCTGAGTGTCGCATTCAAAATAGGAATACTTCTTTTTATTCCCTTTATTATTATTGACATGGTAGTAGCGTCTACCCTTATGTCGATGGGGATGATAATGGTTCCGCCTGTTGTTATCTCCCTTCCCATAAAGCTGGCATTATTTATCTTGGTGGATGGGTGGAATCTTCTTATTAGACAGCTCATCGCGAGCTTTGGAGGCATATAGTGGATGTTGCAATGACCATTACGGTTGCCCGGGCAGCGATTATCCAGATTCTCCTTATAGCCGGACCGCTTTTAGGGGTAGGATTGCTGATAGGCCTGATAGTGTCAATTTTTCAGGCAACTACCTCCATACAGGAGCAAACCCTGACCTTTGTGCCAAAGATTGCAGCGATTCTTTTAACCCTGCTCTTTCTTGGTCCATGGATGGCTCAGAATCTCATCGGCTTTACCGAAACATTATTTTCATATATTCCGGAGATAGCAGGATGAGGGTGAGAGGCATAAGCAGGAGAATAGTTAAAAAAATAAGCAGGAGAATAACAAGATGTTGATGGAGACTCTCTCGCAGAATGCAGTCCCATTTTTTCTTGTCTTTGCGCGTGTTCTTGCCTTTATGACGGTTGCACCGCTCCTTTCTTCCAATGCAATTCCGGGTATTGTTCGCATTGTACTGGGGCTTACGGTAGCCATTATATCGAGCAATCGCTTTGTTGCACAATACGGCCTTATTGCACCTGCAACGGGTCTAGAATTCGTGTTGTTACTCTGTGGGGAGGCCCTTCTTGGTCTTATTATGGGATTCTTTCTGAACCTGATATTTATGGCATTCCAGCTTGCCGGGCAATTTTTTTCCATGCCCATGGGCTTCAGTGCATCACAGGTCTTCGATCCCCTGGCGCAGATAGAAATACCAGTTCTTGGTCAATTACTCAATCTCTTTGCTATGTTTGTTTTTCTCTCTGTTGGGGGCTTCCGGCGTTTGTTTTTTAATGGGATACTTGCTTCCATAGATAGTCTGAACATTAGCGACCTTGCAAGTCGGGGAAGTGATTTTACGAATTTTCTCATTACCGGGCTAGCCAGTCTGTTTTTGCAGGCGCTTGTCCTTGCCTTTCCCATTGTGAGTACACTGTTTTTAATTTCAATATCTTTGGGGCTACTGGCAAAGGCAGCTCCACAGATGAATCTCCTCCTACTTGGCTTTCCTCTGTCCATTGGTGTTGGTTTTCTTGTTATGATGGCAACAATTACTCTGCTTTTATCATCCTTCGACCGATTCCTGGGCTGGAGTTTTGAACAGCTTGCCTCCCTCTTTACAGGTGGAGGTGCACCGTGAGCCCTTACTACGATGAGCAAATCCTTCTCCAACAGCTTTCATCCATGCACCTGCAATGGTTTGCTGCAGAAGATGAGGGGCGTACCGAAACTGCAACAGAGCGAAAGATCCGCGAAGCACGGGAGGAAGGCAAGGTTGCACGCTCAGCCGAGCTGCCCTCCATCATTGTACTCCTGTTTGCGCTTATTATTTTGGCTGTGCTTGGTGTTTCTGTGTTTTCCTCAATGATCGAAATGTTGAATTTCTTTCTCCGATCGGCAACTGAGATTGATTTTGTAACTGAACAGTCGCTGTTTGTCTCTGTGGCCTATCGTTATTTTGTTGAATTGACTGCACCCATGCTATTGGGGGTCTTTGTAGCTGCCCTCTTGGGGAACATTGTGCAGGTGGGATTCAATTTTACGCTCAAACCACTCACTCCCGATTTTACGAAGATAGTACCTCGTTTCGGGCAGTATTTACGTCGCGTTATGTTTTCTGCTGAGGGTCTATATCGCTCGGTTTCCATGTTTCTCAAGATATTTGCCATCGCCGCTCTCTGTTATTTGAATATCACCGCTAATATTGAGCGATTTGCAACCTTTGCCTACATGCCCTTGTTCTACAGTGTCAACGAAACAGCACGGATGGTTTTTATTCTGATGATGGAGGCAACCATAGTATTACTTGTCTTTTCTTTAATTGATTATCTCTTTCAACGCAGGCAGCATCAAGAGCAGTTGATGATGACGCGTCAAGAGGTTAAAGAGGAACGAAAAACTGAGGAAGGAGACCCCCAGGTTCGTATGCGACTTCGAAAACGCATGCAGGAGCTCCTCTCCGAGAACATTACTCAGAAGGTTCCGGAAGCAGATGTTGTGGTAACAAACCCTACCCACTATGCCGTTGCAGTTCAATATGACGCTGCAAGTATGGAAAGTCCCATGATTACGGCAAAGGGAGTGGAAGAGCGTGCAAAAAAGATTCGCGAAATTGCAAGCGAGCACAATGTACCCATCATTGAGAACAAAGCCCTTGCCCGGGGATTATATGCAGATGTTGACGTAGGGGACATCATCCCTCCAGAGTATTATCGTGCAATGGCTACAGTCTTGCAGGAAGTATATCGAATGAAGATGGAGGAGCGATAATATGGCTCGATTTTTGAATTTGTTTTCTGTAAAAAGCGACATGATTGTTGCATTTTCGGTTGTGTTTGTAATAATGATGCTCATTATTCCACTTCCAACTGTTTTGCTTGATACACTCATGGCATTTAATATCACTCTGAGTCTGGTAGTGATTCTTATTGTATTGTACACGAAGAATGCGGTTGAATTTTCCATCTTTCCGACACTCCTTCTCTTAAGTACAGTTTTTGGGCTCGCCTTAAATGTATCATCAACCCGCCTCATTCTATCAAAGGGGAGTTTTTTCGATGGGCGCATGATCCGCTCCTTCAGCAGCTTCGTCGTCAGTGGCGAAGGCGCCGAGGGTTTGGTAATTGGCTTTATCATCTTTGCCATTCTTATAGCTGTACAGTTTATTGTTATTACGAAGGGTACAACACGGGTAGCGGAGGTGGCAGCCCGCTTTACCCTAGATTCATTGCCTGGGAAGCAGATGGCTATTGAGGCAGAGTATCATGCAGGTGGTTTGACCGAGGAGATGCTCGCGAAACGGAAGATGGAATTAGAGCGTGAGGTGGATTTCTACGGAGCAATGGACGGTGCCTCGAAATTTGTATCGGGGAACGTCAAGGTGGGCATCCTCATAACATTGGTAAATATCATCGGTGGCATCATAGTTGGTATGACAATACACCAGGAATCTTTAACGATTGCCCTCGACACCTATGTTTCCCTAACTATTGGAGATGGACTGGTATCTCAGCTGCCCTCTCTCTTGATATCCACGGCTGCGGGTCTTATTGTAACCCGTGCCATTTCGGATGGGAGTTTTGGAGAGGATATTGGGCAACAATTTACTCGGGAATCCCGAATTTACTGGATTGCAGCCATCTTTCTTGCGGTGTTGGGCATCCTTCCTGGATTTCCCTGGTATGTATTATTCCCCCTTGCGGGGCTTTCTGCCTACACTGCCTTTCGATTAGGGAAGAAAATTCGTCGTGAACTACAGACAGAGGAAGCAAAAACAGAGAAGAAGAGCTCAGATGAGGAACCGTCGACGGTTGCTCCTCTGGATCCCATCTCCCTGGAAATAGGAGTGGGGCTCGTTCCACTGGTAGAAGAAGGTAGCGGTGCAGATTTGCTTGATCGAGTAACAAACATCAGGCGACAGACTGCCCTAGAGCTGGGTCTTGTTGTTCCGCGTATTAGAATTATGGATAATCAAAGTCTGGATATTTCCCAGTACAGCATAAAAATTCGTGGTTCAGAAATAGGAACATCAACCCTTCGGGTGGGGGGTTATCTTGCGATTAACCCCGGAACTGTTCGACAGGAGATATCCGGAGAGACAACGAAGGATCCTACCTTTGGCTTTCCAGCCATGTGGATTCAAGAGGAGCAGAGGCGGACGGCAGAGGTTGCCGGATATACGGTAGTTGATTCCACCTCAGTAATAGCGACCCACCTAAGCGAACTTATTAAGGTACATGCTGCCGACATCCTCGGCAGGCAGGAGGTACGCTCCATGTTAGAAGTTCTCAAGGATCCCTATTCTGCTGTAGTAGAAGAGGTCCAGAAGCATTTCTCGCTAGGAGAGATACAGAAGGTATTACAGGGACTGTTGCGCGAACAAATATCCATACGAAACATCGTTACCATTCTGGAAACCATGGCTGATTATGCAACTATCAATAAGGCAGTTGCCTATCTTATTGAAAAAGTTCGGCAGGCTCTTGGTCGGCAGATCTGCATGAAGTATGTTGATGATAAAAAAATATTACGAGCGATAACCATGGATCCCCTTCTGGAGCGGAGGATTATTGAATCACGCTTTGAGACTGTCTCGGGGAGCAATGTTGGTCTGCCTCCGGAGGACTATCGCAGCATCATTGCTGCGATCAAAGCATCAATACAAACAGCACAGGAGCAGGGCATGCATCCGGTTCTCCTGTCTTCAGAGGAGGGGAGACCCCTCATAAAAATGATGACAGCACGGGAAATACCACAACTTGTTGTCTTATCAGTTGCAGAAATTGTTTCAGGAATACAGCTAGAATCAATTTCGCGCGTAGAAAATACCATTGAACAAGAGGTAAGGACATGAGTTTTTTTGTCGAACAGGGCACTGACGAACAGGCAGTGAGAAATGCCATCCGTATGAAATATGGCGAACAAGCACAAATATTATCCACAAAGAAATTGACGACAGGTGGTTTTTTTGGCTTATTTGCTAGACAGCGTGTTGAATTAACAGGTTATATTGAGCTTGCGCGTAACAATAGCACAGCACAACAGACTGCAGTGGCTGCACAACAGGATGAACGTTCCTTGGACCTTCTAGAAAATGTTCTAGAGGAAATAAAGGAGCTCAAGAAAAAGAGTGAGGACTATCCACCGACCTATGTAGCCATCAGAGATCGTGACGAAATACATGAGACCCTACAACATATTAATAAGATACTTGAGAAAAACGAATTTTCCTCTGATTATCGGGAGGCGATTTTTCAGCGTCTCTGTAATGAATGTACGCTCACAGAACTAGATGATAGGGAGGAGGTAGAACGAATTGTTCTTACTTGGATAGCCGAAAGTATATCCATCAAACATATTAAAATATCAAAAAAATTACAGCTCATCATTTTGATTGGCCCTACGGGAGTTGGAAAGACCACGACCATAGCAAAACTTGCTGCCCTATATGGACTCGTCAACAAGGAACCAAAGAATGTGCGAATTATTACTCTGGATAGCTATCGAATTGGGGCTCGGGAGCAAATTGTAACCTATGGCGAGATAATGAATGTTCCCACCATTGCAGTGGAAACACGGGAGGCCTTTCTTTCAGAAATTAAACGTGCACAGAACACAGATATCATTTTTGTTGATACTGTTGGCAGAAGTCCCTTAGATTTTTCGAATATTGCTGATATGCAGGAATTTATGAAGGATGTTTTACGCGATTCCTCTGTACTTCTCTGTCTTTCTGCAACGACCAAGACATCTGACATAGAGGAGATACTGCGTCAGTTTAATTGTTTTTCTCCTGAATCTGTTATTCTGACCAAGCTGGATGAAACGCATCATGTAGGGAATCTTATTAGTGTCATGCATAGCAATAATTATTCATGTAGCTTTTCCTGTACTGGACAGAAGGTGCCTCAGGATATTGAATTGGCAAATATTCGTTCATTTCTGGCTCGTTTAGAAGGATTTTCTCTACAGAGGGAAGAAATTATGTCGATACTAGAAATGAAGAAGTAGAGGAGGAATTATGGGAGACCAGGCACATGGCTTGCGTGAATTTATGAAAGCACAAAGCTTGATTACAACGCAGCCACCACAAAAAAACAATACTCGAGTTATCACTGTAGCGAGTGGAAAGGGAGGTGTTGGCAAAACAAACATTTCTGCAAATTTAGCCCTGTCCTTAGCCGCACATGGTAAGAATGTGGTATTGATGGATGCCGACCTTGGTCTCGCAAATATAAATGTTGTTCTTGGTGTTATGCCTGAATATAATTTATACCATCTTCTTCGTAAGCAGAAACGGCTCGAGGATGTACTGCTCCAGACGGATTATGGGCTGCGGATTGTAGCAGGTGCATCGGGTTTTTCGAAGATTGCCAACCTTCAGGAAGAAGAGCGTGCACACATTTTTCATGAATTGATACACCTTTCTTTTGCCGATATTATTATCATCGATCTCAGTGCAGGCGTTTCTCAGAATGTTATATCATTTATTGAAGCTGCAGGCGAGACAATTATTGTAACCACTCCTGAACCTACAGCAATTACAGATGCCTACGGGATAGTAAAAATTATTGCAACCGATGCAAAGATGGCGAAGCAAAATCTACAATTAGTTGTAAACAGAGTAAAAACAGTTACTGAAGCGAGGAGGGTAGCAGAACGCTTCCAGACCATAACAGCGAATTTTCTAAATTTAAAGATGAACTACCTCGGATATGTTTATGATGACAATGCGGTCCCCTACTCGGTGCTCAAACAGAAACCCTTTGTTGTTGGATATCCGAAATGTAAGGCATCGCTCTGCATTCATCAGATTGCACAGCGACTTGGCCGATTCGAAGACCATGAACAAGGTGGGGTTAAACATTTTTTCCGTAAATTGCTTGGACAGGACAAGAAAATAGTAGTAGATGCCGGAGTTTCGTAGTATAATGTTGGTGGTGTATGAAGGATAATTCACAATCAAAACTACTTTCTATCGTAATAGTCATGGCACTCCCAGCATCTGTTCTATCTTTTTTGATAGGATTATTTTCGTCCGTGTCATTTTTAATGGTTCTCATACGTGCGCTCATGGTTGGAGGAGCGGCTGCTCTTTTTGCATGTTGTAGCTATTTCCTTATGAAGCGCTATTTGCCGGAGCTCCTGTCCATTGAGAGCCGAGGAAATGAAAGCCATACCCTAGATGCACAGACTGATGATGATGAGATAAAAATTTTACGAGAGACCTTTATATCGCCAGAATCCCAGAGCTCCGATGATGTTGCACTGGATATAGCCAAAGATATTGATGATGTAGATTCCGTGCAGGACAGTGGGGATAGTATCAGTATGACGCGTAGCAGCAATCCTCCAATGGGTGATGAAGAAATAGAAAACATAAAAAGTGAGAGCCCGGAGGTGCTGGCACAGGCAATACGGACTGTTTTAATGAGTGATAAGGACGACGCAAGCTGATGGAGAATACTACAGAGCAAAATAAGAATGAGGATGAGCTTTGGCGGGAATACCGTAAAACTGCACATCCGGCCATTCGCGAACAAATAGTCAAACAGTATGCACCACTCATTAAGTATGTTGCAGGAAAGATTGCTGTTGGAATGCCACAAAGTGTTGAATTTGATGACCTTATTGGCTACGGTGTCTTTGGCTTGCTTGATGCAATAGAAAAATTCGATCCCGACAAGCATGTAAAATTCAAAACCTATGCTATAACTCGTATTCGTGGAGCAATTTTTGATGAGCTCCGGCTTCTTGACTGGGTTCCTCGTTCTATACGCCGGAAGGCACGTGAAGTGGAGAGCATCGTCGCTGGATTGGAAACCATGCATGGGAGACCGGCAACAGATCAGGAAATAGCAAGGGAAATGGGCTTGACTGTCGGCGCTCTGGAAAAGCTCATGATGAAGATCAGCGTTACCTCCATGCTTTCATTGAATGATGTATGGAATGTTGGTAGCAATTATCAGGACAAGGTTGCCATTATTGATAATATTGAATCTCCCCAGAGTATGAATCCTGATATCATAGTGGAGAAAGACGATATACAAAAAACAATTGTCCATGCTATTCAGGAGTTGCCTGAAAAGGAGAAGAAGATTCTTATTCTCTATTATTATGAGGATCTTACTCTCAAAGAGATTGGTGCGGTGCTTGGTGTAACAGAATCTCGCATATCCCAGTTACATACCAAGGCAATTATTCGATTGCGCGGTAAACTTGCAAATATTAAAAAAGGTATTCTATGAGCAGTACTGTTCAGCAGCTCAGAGAGCATATTCGCGAATTCATCCTAAACGAAGAGGCAAAATTGGTAGCGAATGCCTACGGAAATACCTTGGACGAAGCCCTTGCATCTGCTGCGACAGAATTGAATGTTCCCATTGAGCATATTGAATACGAACTTGTACAAAAGGGAAATAGCGGAATTTTCGGAGCGGGAAAGCTCCCCTTTATTATCAGGGCCAGTGTGGTATCTGAGGAGCTACTACGAACGCATACGGGTGAATATCGGCACGTATCAGCAGAAGAGCAGGCATCAAATGACGGTGTCGTGACAGTGATACTAACGTCCAAATACGAAATAATGCTCCGCGTAACGAAACCGGAGAAAAATGGACGGGCTATTACCACA
This sequence comes from Spirochaetia bacterium, assembly GCA_964291355.2. Lineage (GTDB taxonomy): Bacteria > Spirochaetota > Spirochaetia > WTKD01 > WTKD01. The sequence continues at coordinate 461,540 of OZ220222.1, forward strand.
ACAGATGTAATGCAGAGAATTATTTCCAGAACAGCTTCTGTTGTTGATGAAACACAGATTGCATCAATAGTAAAAAAAGCATCGGGGCAATTTTACAAGGTAGGAGAATATCAGCACAATATTCTTAATGACGCTAGGGTGAATTGCATTCTTTCTGATGATGAGATGCGTGCTGAGGTTGTTGTTGTGGGACCAGCGCTGGATGGAATGGACGTTACGAGTCGTCAAATCCGTGCCGTCCTGAAGGAGCAGGGAATTACCTTTGGTCTACTGGATGATGTTATATCAGGCTTTGATCATCAGCCAAGATATAACATAGTGGTGCAGGTAGCTGCGGGCATTGCAACTATAAACGGTAAGGATGCAGAGATTGTAATGCATTATCAGAAGGAACAAAAAGAAGCCAAGGAGAAAAAGCGCAACGCTAGCAAAGGGGATGAATTATTTGACTATAAGGAAATACTTGAACTACCCAATATTGAGTCGGGTAGCTTAATAGCAGAAAAAACAGCCCCAAGCAAGGGAGAGGCAGGAACAACTGTACGCGGCGGCTATGTTCCTCCCCCAGTTGGACTTGATACTACATTGAAGATAGGGAACAATGTACATCTTTCCGCGGATGAAAATCAGGCCTATGCTTCCTGTGATGGCTTAGTACGCCTCAATCGAGATGGGATTATTTCTGTTGACCCCATCTATGTTGTGAATGGCGACATAAACATCAAAACTGGTAATATTCATTTCTTGGGTTCCGTTATTGTCCGTGGGAATATTGAAGATGGCTTTACTATAGAGGCACGGGGAAATATTCGTGTATTTGGCCTAGTAGGAAAAGCGGTATTGCGTGCTGGTGGTAGCATTATTCTTCATCGTGGAATTGCAGGCAAAGGCTCGGCAGAGATAATTAGCGGGGAGAATATTCTCGCTCGCTTTATTGAAAATTCCTATGTCGAGTGCACTGGAATATTAGCTGTAAGCGATGGGCTCGTAAATTCAACGGTACGTAGCCAAGACAGTGTATTGTGTCGAGGCAAGCGAGCGAATATTATTGCTGGGAGTATTATGGCAAGAAATTATATTGATGCCAAAAATATTGGTTCTAGCTCAGGTAGCCGCACAACTCTTGAAGTGGGTTTCGATCCAAAAACGATATTGCGACTACGCGATCTCAAGCAGATGAAGAATCAGAAATCCCGTGAATTAGAAGCGATTTCACTTAATCTACAAACACTTGTTTCTATGTATAAGCGAATGCAGACTTCTGGAACAGAGATTCCCGCCGAACGCACGGAACAAATTCAGCAACAGCTGCAACAGAAGCGTGTGCTGGACAATGAAATGCGGGAACTCGATGAAGAATTATTAGCTCTTGAGCATGCGATTGAAACAGAAAAGGTGGAGATGCCACTGATATCTGTGGCGCGAAAGGTAAACCCTGGCTGTCGTATAACTATTTGGAATCATATGCTAAATGTGCGACACGAATTTAACCATATATCTTTTTATTCAGCAGATGATGCGGTCCAAGTAAAGCAATATGTTGAACCGAAGATTGAGGTGCCGGATTTTTAATTGCCATGTCTGTATATCCCATTGATTTGCAAACATTATTTTCTCACCTTGACATAGCAGCCCAGGATCATGCTCATCAACGTGATGCAGTTATCAAGGCACAGGGAATTATTGGCCAGCATGTGGCAGCAAAAAGTGTTGAGCATGACCATGCGGTGTTCGCAAGTACCGCGAGCGATCAGATATTACATATTAATGATGATGAAGCAACAGAGGGTGAGCAAAGGAGCGAGAAGCGTCATCAACAAAAGAAAAAGCATGCTCAGCGCGAAGATATCCATGACCCGCTCTGTGGTAGCCGGATTGATTTAATTCGATGAATTTTTTCTTACTACTGCTCATCAATGTTATTATCCTAGGTGTATTTTTTTATATCTTTACCCGTCGTTTCAAACGTTACATTCATTCAGATAAGGTTCTGGAAAATATTCGTCAGGAAATTGAACGTCTACTTATTGAGGTAAATCAGGTAAGTGATCAGAATATCACCCTTCTTGATGATAAAATTCGAGCTATTCGCATTGTCCTCGAAGAGTCCCGCAAGACCATTAGTCTACTAAAGCGCGAGCGGACAAAGCGCATAAAGAGCGAGGAACTCTATGCTGATATGCGCGATACCTACGCTGCCTCCATCATGCAGCAAGCTCCCCGCGATGCGACATTGCCTAAGCCGGAAACGCAGATGCCAGAGAAATTTACGGTGGCTCATACTGATCAATCTACAGAAGCTCTTCCCGTCAATCCAGCACCACCCATCCAAACACCGGAACTGGCGGGGACTCAAGAACGGAAACAGCAAATTGTAGAGCTCTATCAAAGCGGTTTTTCTGTTTCCAGCATTGCAAATCGTCTTGCCCTCCCTGTCGGTGAAGTAGAGTTGATTGTTTCTCTACACCACTATCCCCCAGCGTCTTGAGTTTGCAAAAACGAATCTTGACATTTAATTCTATTTCTCCTATACTTGCATTGGAGTCTTTATGAAGCAATTTTCACATATATCTTTGCTGGGTTTGCATAATCGAAGTTTATTCCTTCGGTATGTTTTCTTCTTGTGCATTACTCTTGCTATTGTTTTTATATCTTTAACGATTTCCTGTACACTCATATCGGAGCCGGAGAAATCTGTTGATTATATACTGTATAGACTGGGTGCGGACGAGAACGCTAAGAGTAGTAGTACCCTGTATTTTCTGGGCTCCATGCATGTGGGCTTGGAATCATTTTACCCAATGGATGCCACTACAATGAAGGCGCTCGATTCGGCTGATATTGTCGTATTTGAATCAGATCCTAGCAAGAATGTGCAAGAAATAGCGAAAGCCATTGTAGCAAACAAACTGACCCCTCCAACTACCATCATTACACTTGCAGCTAGTCATGGATTTACGCCTGAAGAGCGTTCTACATTGAAAGATTTGATAAATAAACGGGTTGGCGTACCAGGGATAGAACAGATAGCACCCGCATATCTTAACACGGTGCTACAGAATGTCATTGCGGCACAGGCGGGACTAAGCCCTAATTTTGGAACGGAAACGTACATACAAAAGCGTAGCGGTAGTAAAGAGAAGCAGTATCTTGAAACCTCTGCAAGTGTCGTGACTCTAATCTTTAGAGCTAGTATTGCGGATCAGATGAAAGAACTGAAAAACATAGTCTCTTCCTGGAATGTTCTTCATCAAGGCCAGAGACTGCTAGCAGATTTTTATCAAAAACAAGATGAGGCATATTTTAATGATTATGCCAGCAAACTGAAGGCAGAAGAGAAATCCTTTTATGATGCATTCCTGCTTAAACGAAATACTGCCTGGGTCGAGAAAATGGTAAAAGAGTATATGAAGACCGGTAAAACATATTTTATTGTTGCAGGCATGCTTCATTTTTTCGGAGAAGATTCAGTTATAAAACTTTTGAAGAAAGAGGGATACAGTATAAGAAAACAATAAATAGGGAGCTTGTACAGTTTTCGGAAGGTTGATCACACATATCGCTTAGAAGAAATGGAGGTCGACCATATTGGAGCATGGCATGAGGATGGCAAAACTAATGCGGAGGATTATCTGATGCTGTGCAAAACAGGTAACTGGTAAAATCTGGAAAATAAATATTATGAAAGAAATTGCCCTCAACGAACTAAAGGAAATTATACAAAGTGGACATATAAATCTGCTCATTGGCTTAAATCTGCTCATTGGCTCTGGATGTTCGAGGGAGTATTTAATGACACTCGGAAATATTGAGAATGAAATGAACAACGATACAACTAAAGACGATGCGCAGAAGAAGTATTATGAATTGATACTGAAGTCGAAAGCTGTGCTTGATGAATCGCGTGAATCTGATAAAGATGAGGCAGAACAACTAAAAAAAACAAAAGAAAATTATGATTCATTTCTTGGATTCTGGGCAAAAACAATTTCTAATCGTTCTTTACACATCGTTAATAAACAGGTGAATGTTTTTACTACCAACTTTGATATGTTTATGGAAGATTCATGTGAGAGATTGGGCATTCCGTACAACGACGGGTTTTCAGGACAAATAAATCCTACATTTAATGTTGCAAACTTTAACAAGATTCAAAGATACAAGAGTTTGCAATTTGATAATATTTCGGATATACCACTTTTCAATATCATTAAACTCCACGGATCGATTTCTTGGCAAACAAAAGATGAAAAAATAGTTTATTCAAACGGATCTCATATTCCAGATGACCTCGGGAATAAATCGCCTATAGATTTTAAGGAGGGATACAAGAAGATTGCTGTTATCAATCCAAACGCAGAAAAACATTTGGAAACAGTTCTCAACACAAATTATGCCGCAATGTTGCGGAAATTTACATTAGAATTGGAAAAAGAAAATACTGTTTTAATCATTGTCGGGTTTTCTTTGAAAGATAAACATATCAAGAACCTTTTGTATGGAGTAATGAAGTCAAATCCTACTCTGGTTGTTGTCTATTTCTCATACTCACAATATGACGAAGAAAAGGATGAGCTTGAAGAAAAGAAAAACCCAAACTTATATGTGATCTCGGAAAAATCGAACTGTGAAAAATTGAACTTTTCTTTTGAAAAAACTACTACATATCTTTCTAAAATTTTTCCAAACAAAGATACTTCTAAACAAGATAAAAATAATGAACAATGATTTTAATTTACAGGGCAGGATTATTGAAGATTCAGTCTTTACGATAGGAAATGTTTTTAGTGTTAAGGGAAAAGACCTCGTTGTCAAAGTTAATAAAAACAAAAATCTTCCCCATTTGTTTTTTCAAGGAAGAACGATAAAAAATGTATCTGTCGGACTTTCAAATTATGTAAAGATTCTCAAAGGGTTTATAGAAATCATATGCAAGGTTGAAGGTGAATACCTTGAAGAGGACAAATATCAATCAAAGAAAGAATACACTAATGAAAAACAAAGGATAGACCGTTTTTTGAATGTTTCAGTTTTTGGATTTTATGATAATGATAAAAAATTCCAACACGGTATTAAAGAAATGCCCTTGATTGGCAGTGAGTGTAGACTGCTTTCAAGAAATGAATTTGAAACTCTACACGAACTATCGGATCAAGAAGAGTTCTCTATTACACTGGGTTCATTAATTGATGAAGAAACACAAGACATAAGCATCTCTGTTAATAGATTATTTGCTGGACATGTTGGCATTTTTGGTAATACGGGATCTGGAAAATCAAATACTCTTGCAAAAATATATACAGAATTGTTCAACCTAAAAAAAAGTCACAATGCAGTTTTTAATGGGAGATCAAAATTCCTTTTTATAGATTTCAACGGTGAGTATTCAAAAGAAAACCCAGATGAGATTCTTACAGAAGAGAAAATTATTCATAGACTAAAAACGAGCGATAATACAGGGTCAAAATACCCGATATCGAAAACTGAAATGGAAAAGTTAGAACTTTTATCTATTTTGCTTGATGCGACTGAAAAAACACAACGACCATTTTTGCATAGAGCAATAGATAGGGATTGGTTCGAGACAGATAATGAAAATTACACAAAAGAGATTGAGAGTATAAAGAAACAGTTGAAAACCATCCTCAAGAAAGGTGATGTGTCTTTCAATAAGCCCTTCCTAGACAAATTCATTAAAGATTTTGAAGCTATTGGTTTTAAGTTATTAAGGAAAGACCGCAACATCGATGAACTTGGTTATAACGGAAAAGCAAAAGCGTTTTATCGTATAAAAGGTGGAGTTTATATAAATGATAAAAATATTGAAGACTTTTTTGGTGAAGGTATTAATGCCTTTTTTAAAATTTCATGTGAGAAGCCGTTAACCGATTTACAAAAAATACAGTTTAAAATACTTGATCAATATTATTTTGAAATTCTAAATGGGTATGTAAACCAAGAACATATCAGTCCCCTGATGGGAAGATTGAAAAAACGTTTTGCTATGTTGCACAAGGTTTTTGAAATAAAAGATCCTTCACCGCAAGCAGAAAAATCCGACATTGTGGTTATTGATCTGAAAAATGTAAATGTGGAAATGAAAAAAATAATACCCTTACTCATTTGTAAAACACACTACGATGAACAAAAAAATAAGTGGGGTGATGATAGAAACAGCTCATTACATATCATCATAGATGAGGCACATAATATTCTGTCTGAAAATTCCACTAGAGAGTCAGAATCATGGAAAGATTATAGACTTGAAATATTTGAGGAAATAATAAAAGAAGGCAGGAAGTTTGGGGTTTTTCTTACAATAGCAAGTCAAAGACCAGCAGATATATCACCGACTATTATTTCTCAGCTTCACAATTATTTTATCCATAAACTTATGAATGACAATGACTTGTGGGCAATTAACAAAGCGGTAAGTTATCTCGATAAACTTTCTTTTAATTCAATTTCAAATCTATCTGTTGGGTGTTGTTTTATTGCAGGTCAGATGACACAATTTCCATTGTCAGTAAAAGTTCAGTTGTTGGATGAAAATATGAGACCGCAAAGTGGAACGATTGATTTGAACAAATTATGGAAGAATGTGAATTAAAAAATCTCCACACACATAAACAGCTTGAGACAAGTGTAATGTGTGAGTGCTATCCATTGCATGATAGCACCTTGAATCGATATGAGCGATGGAGTAAAAATATCTTATTAATATTCTGCTACACGCCAATAAAAACATCACATAATGCACCAATAAAAACATCGTATACATAAGCGTATCTTGCATGTTTGGGTTCAAACTAATTGAAAAAATAGGTAAACCTGTGATATAATAAGAATATGATTATTCTTTCTCAGTATCCAAAAAATATATAGAAAAAATTCTTTATAGACGAGTGAATGCTTATTGCTGTGTTCTATGAAAAGAATTGTTTTCTTGAGGTAGATGATTTAATTCAAAAATAATTATGGCAAATTCAAAAGAAGCAAAAGCACGATTAAAAATCAACAAACTACTTGAAGAATCAGGGTGGAGATTTTTTGATACAGAAAAAGGGCAAGCCAATATCCAAGTAGAACCAAATGTAAAAATCACCCAAAAAGATGTGGACTCTTTAGGCGAAGATTTTGAAACAACTAAAAATGGATTCGTTGATTTTTTACTTTTGGACGATCAAGGGTTTCCGCTTGTGATTTTGGAAGCAAAAAAAGGAGAAAAAGATCCACTTGACGGCAAAGAGCAAGCACGAAGATACGCAAAAAATGAGAACGCCCGCTTTATTATTCTTTCAAATGGAAACCTTCATTACTTTTGGGATTTGGAACGGGGCGATCCTGAAATTATCATTGAGTTTCCAACACAAGAATCATTGACACATCGTCTTGATTTCAAGCCAGACAATCAACGACTTGCCGATGAAGAAATCAATGACGACTATATCGCACTTACGAAAAATCCAAATTTCAAAGACGACCCGCAATATCAAAATGAAGAAACGCGCAGAAAATATTTATGGGATGAGGATTTACGGATTCTGCGCCCATATCAATTAAAATCAATTCATGCGTTACAAAAATCTGCTGAAAATGGAAACGATCGTTTTCTTTTTGAAATGGCAACAGGAACAGGAAAAACACTTATTTCCGCTGCGATTATAAAATTATTCTTACGAACAGGAAATGCAAAGAGAATTTTGTTTTTGGTTGATCGCTTAGAATTGGAAGAGCAAGCGCAGAAAAATTTTAGGCAGTATTTGAGCAATGATTTTCAATCTGTAATTTACAAACAAAACCGCGATGACTGGAAAAAAGCGGAGATTGTTGTTTCTACTGTGCAAAGTTTGTCGGCACAAGATAAATACAAAAAAATATTTTCACCGACTGATTTTGATTTAGTAATTGCTGACGAATCACACCGAGCAATTAGCGGAAATTCCCGAGCAGTTTTTGAATATTTTATCGGCTACAAACTTGGACTTACCGCCACTCCAAAAGATTATCTTAAAAATGCTGATCCTCAGAAATTGTCCGCAAAAGACCCGAGGGCATGGGAACGCAGACAGCTTTTAGATACTTATATAACTTTTGGTTGTCCAAATGGCGACCCAACTTTTAGGTATAGTTTGCTTGACGGAGTAAAAGAGGGATTTTTGATAAATCTAATTGTTTCTGACGCTCGTACTGATATTACCGCTGAATTACTTTCAACAAAAGGTTATGCCGTTATAGTAGAAAACAAAGACGGTGAAGAAGCGGAAGAAATATTGTTCCAAAGTGATTTTGAAAAGAAATTTTTCTCCGAAAATACAAACCGTATCTTTTGTAAGGCTTTCATAGAAAATGCACTTAAAGACCCAATCAGCGGAGAAATTGGCAAAAGTATTGTTTTTGCCGTTAGCCAAAAACATGCTTCCAAAATTACGCAAATACTCAACGAAATGGCAACGAAACTTTGGCCAGATAAATATAATTCTGATTTTGCCGTACAAGTTACTTCTCACATTGCAAACGCGCAAGAAATGACAATCAATTTTGCCAATAATAATCTCAATGGACGAACAAAGTTTTTAGAAAACTATAAATCAAGTAAAACAAGAGTCTGCGTTACTGTCGGAATGATGACAACGGGTTATGATTGCCAAGACATTCTCAACCTTTCTCTTATGCGTCCAGTTTTCTCGCCGACGGATTTTATTCAGATTAAAGGGCGAGGAACACGAAAATTTATTTTTGAGTATACAGACGAATCCGGAGAGAAATATCAATACGAAAAAGAAAATTTTAAACTCTTTGATTTCTTTGCAAATTGTGAATATTTTGAAGAAAAGTTTGACTACGACGAAATTCTAAAACTTCCCCCAATTGTAAAAGGTTCTAACGGAGAGGGCGATGGCGCGCCCGTTAATATTGACGAAATAGAAATATTTGACCCTGACAAAGTAAAAACACTCACCGAAAAGCCAGTTGGCATTGAGGGAATGAAAGTTGACCGCCGTTTTTTTGAAAAAGCTCGCGAGAAATTACAAGACGATGAAGAAATTAAAACAGCAGTAAAAAACGAACAATGGGATAAAGCTGTGCATATTGTCCGTGAAAAGTATGAAGATCGGCCAGAGCTTTTCTTAAATCTCGAGAAAATTCGCAAAAGCGAAAATCTTGACCGTCGTTTGTCATGGCGCGAATTTTTGGAGAGGGTTTTTGGTTTTATTGACAGCTTCAAAAACAGAGATGAGCTTTTGGAAGAAGAATGCGAAAAGTTTATTTCAATCTACAAACCTGAGAGTAAATATCTTCCGTATATCAAAAATTATCTGAAGGCGTATGTTACAGACGAAAACTTCCGCAACATTATCAACAACAAACATTTTGCCGATCTAAATGTTTATGCGGGTTTCCCCATGGCGGAGTTTGAGAAATTAAACGGCTGGCAAGAAACTGTGCCTGAATATGTCAAAGATTATGTTCCCGTTAATCAGTTTATGAGGTAATTATAAGGAGAAAAAATACTATGCTTGATCAAACTACAAAACGACAACTAGACTCTGCAAAGAATATTCTTGTTGGTAAAGTGCCAGACCCAAAGACACAAGTTGAGCAAATCACGACTGCGCTTATCTATAAGTTTATGGATGATATGGACAAGAGATCGGAAGAACTTGGCGGAAAGGTAAGTTTTTTCACAAATGATTTTGCTCAATACTCATGGACGAAATTGTTGGATAAAAAAATTTCAGGACAAGAACGCCTTGATTTGTATGTTCAGGCAATTACGAATATGTCCAAAAATCCGCATATCCCACAATTATTTCGTGATATTTTTAAAGGGGCGTTTTTGCCATACAACGACCCTCGCACGCTTTCGCTATTTCTCAAAGAAATCAACGAATTTAATTACGAACACAGCGAAAACTTGGGTAATGCTTTTGAATACTTGCTTTCAATTCTCGGAAGCCAGGGCGATTTAGGTCAATTTCGCACACCTCGCCACATTATTGATTTCATTGTTGCCGTCGTTGCCCCCAAAAAGAATGAAACAATCCTCGATCCCGCTTGCGGAACAGCTGGATTTTTAATCTCGGCTTACAAACATATTTTGCAAGCACACAAAGAAAAAACCCTTTCACCAGACGAAAAATCAAAATTGATGAATAATTTGGTGGGCTATGATATTGCACCTGATATGGTGAAGTTGGCGTTGGTGAATATGTATTTGCACGGATTCCCCGAACCAAAAATTCACGAATACGATTCACTCACCAGCGAAAAGCGTTGGGACGAACAGTTTGATGTCATTCTTGCCAATCCGCCATTTATGACGCCGAAAGGTGGTATTCAACCGCATAAAAGATTTTCAATTAAAGCCAATCGTTCCGAGGTGCTTTTTATTGACTATATCATGGAGCATTTGAGTATCAAAGGGTGTGCGGGAATTATCGTTCCCGAGGGGATTATTTTTAAAGGCGATAAAGCCTACAAAGCACTTCGTAAAAAGCTTGTTGAAGACGGGCTTTTTGCAGTGGTGAGTTTGCCGGCAGGAGTTTTCCAGCCCTACTCAGGTGTCAAAACTTCTATTCTGCTTTTTGACAATCAAGTTGCCAAGCAAGCCGATGAAATGTTGTTTGTAAAAATAGAAAATGTTGGTTATGATCTCGGTGCACAAAGGCGAGTGATTGAGAACAACGATTTGCCCGAAGCGTTGGAAATTTTGGCGGCATGGAAAACCAATAAAAAAAAGAAAAGCAACTTGGCACTTTGGGCAAAGAAAGAAAAAATTGCCGAAAGTGGCGACTATAACCTAACCGCCGATCTGTATAGAGAAGTTGAGGAATACAAAAATCAAAAATGGCCGATGGTGGATATGCAGGAAATTGTCGAATTTCAAGAAGGCCCTGGAATTAGATCTTTTGAATATGACAATAAAGGATATCCGATTATAAATGTACGATGTGTTCAAGATGGCTACCTTAACTTAGACAATTGTAAAAAAGTAAGGTTAGAATCTGCAAATGGGAAGTGGAAACATTTTCAAGTTGATGAAGGAGATATCTTATTTACAACTTCTGGCACAATAGGTCGTGTTGCTATTGTAGCACATGATGATCTACCGCTATTAATGAATACGAGTGTTGTGAGATTTAAGACAAAAAATAATTCGTTAGATAGAAATTTTCTATATCAAATTTTACGATCTAAAAGCTTTGTAGAAACTTTAAAAGAGAAAGCAACTGGTGTTGCTCAAAAAAATGTTGGTCCAATGCATATTAAACAAATCAAAATCCCACTCCCACCGCTTGAAGTCCAAAAAGAAATCGTGGCACAGATTGAAGTCAAGCAAAACGCCATAAATCACGCCCGTGAAATTATCAAAAACCTAGAGAGCGAGAGACGATATTTTGGTCAAGAGCTTAGAAAGTTAGAGGATGTTGAATGTGTGGAGTTGGGGGAGGTTTGTGAAACAATATCTGGTGGAACACCGTTAAAAAGTAAAAGCGAGTATTATAAAGATGGAAAAATTCCGTGGTTAAAAAGCGGAGAAGTAAATCAAGGGCTTGTTTATGAGTCAAAGCAAAAAATAACAAAATTAGGTTTAAAAGAATCTTCAGCAAAATTGTTTCCAGAAAACACCGTTCTTGTTGCAATGTATGGTGCAACAGCTGGAAAAGTTGGTTTATTAAAATTTGAATCATCGACGAATCAAGCAATTTGCGGAATTTTGCCAAGTGATAAATTTTTGCCTAAGTTTTTGTATATGTATTTAAAAACACAAACAGATAGAATGGTTAAACTAAGCGGTGGTGGGGCACAGCCTAATATCTCACAAACAATTATTAAAGAGTTGAAAATCCCACTCCCACCGCTTGAAGTCCAAAAACAACTTGTTGCCGAAGCAGAAAAAGAAGAAGAAATTATCACCGCCAACAAAAACCTGATTAAAATCATGGAAAAGAAAATTGAGAAAGTTATTGCTGAGATTTAATATTATGAAATTAGAATCAATCAAAAAAATCAAGCAATACAAGTCATTCCAAGATTTTACTTGGCAGTCTTTTTTTAATAATGAACCCTTTCATGACAAGATAAATGTACTTTACGGCGAAAACGGTAGCGGAAAAAGCTCAATTGTAAATCTTTTGAAAAATGTTTCTGAAAATAAAGATTTTGGTGAATACAAGCCAGCCGAAGCATGTTTGGTTTTTGATGGATGCGAAAAAAAATATCTGGTAAATAGCGATTGGAATAGTAAAATCTCAAAAGATTCTATTTTGTTTTTTGATCGTGAATTTGTCGGTAAAAATTTGAATCAGCAGACCGAGAAGATCAGCACCTTGTTCTAACATTAGTCGAAACTCCATATGTCATCATTATTAAACGAAGTATCCGGGTCAGGAACATCGAAGTTGAACATATCGTGTCCTTTCAAAGCGTCTGGATTAATTTTACCAAGCTTCATAAGTCATTGGTCATCGCACATACCTGCTTCATGTATCTCATACATTTCTGATTTTGTTTCGTCAAAAAAACAGCGTAGGTCTTCTGGAATTTCGACTTCTTCACCGGCGTTGAGGCGCAAATTAATTTCATCCAATCGCCTCTGTATGTTTTTCTTATATTTCATTTTCAAGCTCCTTTGTTACTCCCATAATGCGTTTGTTAGTTAACGTTTGTACATACTCATCTCTGCAGTTTTACCTTTGTCATAAGAATTCCTCCTTAACTGCGAATAGTGTAGAAGTTTTTACTTGACATGTCAACAATATTATAACACATATCGCCACGGTGGGGTATCGGAACCCAGAACCGTGGATGGGATATAAAAATAAGTCCCGTTCTAGAAACTGTATGCATGTAGGGAGGATCTAGGATGGTGGGTTTGACATTTGCAATTCTTCGACTGGGAGGTGGCAATGTAGAAAATGGTCAGGGCTTATGTCAACTCGAGGTGGCGCTGTCGTATCGCAGATGCTGCCTATTTTTTTATGACAACGGTCTGCAAAGGGGCAGCCGGTTATTTTTTTTGTTGGATTTGGCGGATTGCTTTCCAACAGAATGGTTTCTTTCTCTAATGAAGGATCCACCTCGGGTATTGCTGACAGTAATGCCTCAGTGTACGGATGGTAGGGTGGAGATGTTACTTCCTCTCGTCTACCGTATTCGCAGATTTTTCCTAAATACATAACCATAATGTAATCACTGATGTAATCAATAACATGGAGATCATGGGAAATAAAGATGTAGGCAATGCCAGATTCGGACTGTAGATCGCTGAGGAGGTTGAGTACCGATGCCTGAACGGATACATCAAGGGCAGATGTCGGCTCATCACAGATAATCAGGTTTGGGGCAATGGCAAATGCCCGTGCGACGGCAATGCGTTGCATCTCACCCCCACTGAGTCGTGTTACCTTTCGTGATAAATAATCCTTACTGAGATCTACCTTCTGGAGGATTTTTGTAATTTCTACACGGCGTTCGGCCCGGGAGCGAATGCCAAGCAGTCGTTTCATGGGGTTTCCGATTATACGTTCGACAGTAAATGAGGGGTTGAGACTGCGTCCGGGGTTTTGAAATATCAGCTGTATCTCCCGCAGGATGTCTCGACTGCGCTTTTTCCAGGTAAAACCAATATCAACATCGTCAAAGAGAATTCGACCCGAGGTAGGTGTAAGAAGGCCTGCTATATTGTATCCTAGGGTACTCTTGCCGCAGCCCGATTCACCAACAATTCCCAACACTGAATTACTCTGTACGGTAACAGAGAGACCGTTCAGAGCATAGGTTCTTCGATTCTTATTTCGATATTGTTTGTAGAGATCCTCAATGCGAAGCAGGTCATGACCTTTCTGATTGTTTGGTGATGCCTTTTTTGGAGCCAGATATACTTCGTCTCCGGCATAGGCACGGTTACAGGTGGAAAAATGTTCATCCTCTCGTTCATGCATGCCGTAATTGTCCTGACAATCAGCGGTAATTTTTTCACAGCGGTCAGCAAAAGGACAGGGGCTTAGATCCGCCTGTCTTTTCTTTACATATCCGGGAATGGTATTGAGTTTATATTCATTCTTGACTATTCCTGAACGAGGCATGCAGTTAATGAGGGCACGGGTATAGGGATGCTCGGGACGGGCAAATATTTTTTTATTCGGCCCGGTTTCAACAATTTCTCCGCGATACATAACGACCAGTTTATCGGAAACCTTGTTTACGATACCAATATCATGCGAAATATATATCAGGGAGATATTATAGCGCTTGCCGAGTGCAGCAACGAGGTCTAATATTACCGCTTCTGTGGTAACATCAAGGGCTGTTGTTGGTTCATCCATTATCAGGATGTCAGGACGACAGAGTAGCGCCATTGCGATACATATTCGTTGTTGCATGCCCCCGCTAATTTGATGTGGATAGCGTTTGACTATTCCTGCTGCATCACCAATATGCAGATCCATGAGCATGGCAATGCTATCTTCTTCTGCCTCTGCTGCTGTGACATTTCTATGGCAGAGACTTACCTCATTTAATTGCCTTCCTATGGTCAGTGATGGATTAAGTGATGAATAGGGGTTCTGATATACCATGGCAATATTGTTACCACGGCATTGCTGTAGTTCGCGTGAGCTCATCTCCAGCAAATTTGTTCCACGGTAGACAACTCGTCCGCTACAAGAGGCATTCTTCGCATGATATCCCATAATGGAATAGGCGAGGGTAGTTTTCCCGGATCCAGATTCGCCAATGATCCCGATGGTTTCGTTTTGTTTGAGTTCAATGGAGACATTTTGTACGGCAATGATTGGTCCGTCATGCGTTTTATAGGTAACTGAGAGATCTTCCAAAGAAAGTATGCTGTTTTGTTTATGGTTCATTTGCTATTAACCTTGCAATAAAGTCCGAAATAAGAGAGATGGATATAACAAGAGATGCGATTGCTATTGACGGATAGAGTACCGTCCACGGGGCAATAGTCATAATGCTCTTGTTTTCAATAACCATCATCCCCCAATCTGGTGTAGGTGGTTGTAATCCAACACCGAGGAAGCCGAGTGATGCGACCATCATGATAGAATAGGCAAATCGTGCTGTTGCTTCTACGATGATGGGTCCGATGGTGTTTGGAAGTATCTCAATAAACATGATGGATATATCTGATTCTCCCATTA
Source organism: Spirochaetia bacterium (assembly GCA_964291355.2). Taxonomy (GTDB): domain Bacteria; phylum Spirochaetota; class Spirochaetia; order WTKD01; family WTKD01. The sequence continues at coordinate 476,707 of OZ220222.1, forward strand.
TTCGTGCTGCTGCGACATAGGAATTGCTTTTGCAGCTCAATAGAGCTCCTCGTGCAACCCGGGCTGTTGCCGGTATGTATGCAATGGATACCATGATGGTAAGACTGGTTATGGTAGAGTTGCCCAATATGCCCAAGATAACCATGGCGAGCACGAGCGGCGGTATTGCCATCAAAATGTCCATGATGCGCAGGAAGATTGCATCGAGCTTGCCGCCAAAATACCCAGCAGTGAATCCAACGAGTACACCGGCCATAGTGGAAAAGAGGGATGTAAGCAGGGCTATGGTAAGGATGGAACGACTGCCCATGAGTATTCGAGCGAGTATATCGCGTCCGAGGGTATCTGTGCCTAAAATGTGATTGGCAGTGCCTGGGGTAGCGATGAGATTTTCTGTATCAAGCCCTGAATAGGTAAAGGGGAGGAGTGAGGGTCCAAATATTGCTGCAAAAATCCAAAACAATAGTACTGCTATGCCAATGGCACCTGCGGGATATTTTTTGAATACGCGGAGTGTTCGCTGGTTCATGTGTTCTCCGAAAATCGAATGCGTGGATTAATATAGCTATATAGCATGTCGGTAATAAAGGTACTGATTACAAAAATAAAGGTAATAAACAGGACACAGGCCTCAATGAGAGGGATGTCGCGGGTTTTTATTGCAGTAAACATGAGTAGTCCAAGTCCGGGATATCCAAACAAGGTCTCGACGACTATTAATCCACCGAAGAGCCACCCCATGTTCATACCTATGATGGTAATTGTTGGAAGCAATGCATTCTTGAGTGCATGGCGAAAAATAACAGTGCTACGTGATAGTCCCTTTAATTTTGCAGCTCGAATATAGGGCGATGACATAACTTGTATCATTGAAGAGCGTTGCATTCGGGATACATAGCCGAACATCACAAAGGTAATGGAAAGGGCAGGGAGTATGAGGATGTCCATGTTGCTCCAGATACTTTGTCCAATGGGTATGATGCTCGTAATGGGAAGTATGTCTAGGGTAACAGAAAATAGTGTTATGAGTAGAATGCCCGATACAAATTCAGGCAGAGCCATTGTTGCCAATCCAAAGACAGAAATGATGCTATCCAAGGGCCGTCCCTGTCGAACTCCTGCGATGATGCCGAAAAAGATTGATGTGGGAACGTAGAAAACAAGTGCAGCCGCGGCAAGAATGAGCGAATGGAAGACTCTCCGCCAAAATATGCTATGGATTGTTATCCCCCGCATGTACAGGGATTCACCAAGGTCTCCTTGCAAGAGTCCCCCGAACCAGCGTAGGTAGCGGAGGTGGAAGGGATCATTTAATCCCATCGATTCACGCAAGTGGGCTAGGGCTTCGGGGGTAACACTCTGCCCAAGGATGATCTCTGCGACATCCCCGGGCATAATTTCTACAAGAAAAAATATCAGTAAAGACATAAGAACCATGGTAACAAGCATGTAACCGAGTCGCTGTAATGTCTTTCGAAGCAATATACTCATCTGTTATTCAATATATGTATATTTGTACTGCGTCATAAATGTTGGTGGTTGTCGGTAATCTCGTACGTTGTCCTTCATTGCAACATAGTATGGCACCTGTATGTTCAGGATGGTTCCTCTTACGTAGAATATTTCCTGTAACTCCTTATAGTATTGCTTTCGAAGTCCTGGATCGACCTCAGCATTGATTTTTGAAATAAGTTCATCGACCTCGGCATCATTGATATGAGATTCATTCCAAGGTCCCTCTGAATGATAGGCAAGCATGAGCAACATTGATGGATCGATACGAGGTCCCCAGCCGGTAAGGAGCATTTGTGCGTTCATCCAGTACTGTGTTAGATAGACATCTCGTGGATAGCCCTTTAGTTCAATGTTAATGCCTGCGGGTGCTGTGAGTTCCTTCAATGCCTGTGCTAGTTCCTGTCCGTAGGGATGGTCGGAACCATAGTACAGTTCAACGGTAATACCATCCGGGTGTCCTGCCTCGGCGAGGAGCTCTTTTGCTTTCTCGATATTTCTTTTGCGGTGGGGACGCTCTGAATACTGTGGGTGGATGTCCATGACGGGCGTTTCGTTGTAATACACATCATGACCCAGCTGACCGTGTGCTACCTTTGCAATTATTTCCGGGTCTATGCTGTATTTTACTGCCAGTCTCACGCGGTTGTCGTCAAAGGGTGGTCTGTCCGCGGATAGGGCGATAAAGCGATGCTCCTGATAGGGGGTGAGAACCTTGAAGCCCTTTTCTTCCAGCTGGTTTTTATGGATGGTGGTGATGAATGGTGTTACATCAACATCATCTGCCATAAGCATGGCAACGCTGGAATCTACGTCCGGTACAAAGTAGAGGAGGAGTTCATCGGCCTTTGGCAGTCCTGCGGCCCAATAGCTCTCGTTCTTTATGAGATGGGCTGATTCCTTTGGGACCATAGTTTGCACAAAGAAGGGGCCCGTTCCCATGGGATGACTTTCGCCCTTGCTTGCATAGTCGTATTCTGACGACAGGATAGCCATATTGTATGCTGTTAGCAGATACATGAAGGTAGGACGAACCTCTGCGAGCTGGATGATGATGGTATAGTCATCCGGTGTCTCTATTCCTGTAACGATGGAAAAGTCGTTCTTTTGGAGATGTCCAATTGCAGGGTCCTGCGTTCGTTCAATGGTAAATTTGACATCCTCAGAAGTAAAGTCGGTTCCGTCGTGGAAGGTAACTCCTTCTCGGAGTTTAATAGTCCAAGTCTTTCCGTTCTCACTGTTCCACTCTGTGGCAAGTGCGGGAGTAAGTTCCCAGCTATCATAGTCAATTTCTACGAGGAAATCGTATATTGAGGCATTAAGGGAAAATGCCTGTCCATCCCATACTCCAGGGGTAATGAGGTTCGGAACATTCGTGGCTTCACGGATAATCATCTTTGTTGATTCTGCTTCCTGCGCACAGGAAAATAAAAACAACAAGCTCAATGTTACTATACATACATAAAATAAATTCTTTAGCATACTGTCTCCTTTGTTTTGCTATTAACATACAATACTATATTGTTTTATTGAGTGTGTCAAGTAGAAATATAGAATACAAACTAAAAAATGCAAATATATAGGTGAAATATCGCCTAAAATAAAATGAATGCGACAATATAACATTCAACTCTATAATTATTTATTCAAATAAATACATTGCATTCTATGTAAAATATCTTGCCCTCTTCGCGAACTCGTGATACAATGGTTCAAAGTGGAAGGTTTTATGGTTGATAACAGCGATGAATTATTAGCAAGTATCCGCAGAATTATTCGCGCGGTGGATGTGCATTCAAAGGATTTACTGAAGAAATACGGAATGACAGGTCCGCAGTTGATAATTCTTCGAGAAATTGGAACCTCAGATATGCTCAGCGTATCTGAAATTGCAAAGAATATTAATCTCAGTCAGGCAACGGTAACCAATATTTTGCTCCGCCTTGAACATCAGGGATATATTACTCGAAGCCGTGGCGAGATAGACAAGCGAAAGGTGTATGTAAAGGCCTCTGAAAAAACCTTGGAAATTCTTGCCAGCAAACCGAGTTTGTTACAGATTGAGTTTGTCAATCGTTTCAAACGTTTGAAAGATTGGGAGAAATCATTGCTTATATCCTCCCTTCAACGCATTGCTGCTATGATGAATGCCGGAGATCTTGAGGCAGCGCCGCATTTGTTTAGCGATCAGCTCTATGTGGAAGGTAAGAGGGAAAAGGATCTTGCTAATCTGCAGGAGTAGCAATAGCGATCGCCTTCCGTATTTCTGTTACCCGTTCTGCGTTGTTTTTTGCTATTGAACCGTCTGCATTCCAGATAGAATTTTCAAAGCCGACCCGTATTTTTCCACCACGTCTATGAGCTTCTACGAGATGTTGTGTTTCTTCAACTCCAAATGCACAGAGGGCCCAGTCGACAGGTCGTTCCTGCTTTTTAAGTATGCTGATGAAACTGTCGAGGATGGCATTGTTCTGTTCCTGCCCCTTCGTATGGCGTCCCAGAACAAACAATATTTGTGGACATTTGCTGTAGAACATGCCTTGGGTGATGAGTTTGAAGAATAGTTCCACTTCGTGGACTGAATACAAAATGTGTTGGACGGCAATGCAATTTTCGTCGGCCCAATGAAAGAAATTTCCGATTTTCTGTAAATTACCCCCTGAGATAATTTCCAGTAGAGCAATAGAAACTGACTGGGGCATCATGCTCTGTACGAGGGTCTGTTGTTGTTGTGGGGAATAGCTACCCAGTGATTCGCTGCTGATCTGTACAGTCATTTCCGGGATCTCCCTTTTGAGCTCTGCGATGAGCTCGCGGTATAGTCCAACATCGAGGGTGTGTTTTTGCTCCTGATTGCGGACATGGGTATGAATGCCATCGGCACCTGCTACGTAGCATTCCTTTGCTGCCTTTACAATTTCCGGAATAGTTACGGGAACAGCTGGATGTTCTTCTTTTGTTCGTCTTGCGCCATTCGGTGCTACCATTATTTGTGGAAGGGAAACGATGCTCAAACTACCTCCATACTGTTTTGAATGTTTTTTTTAATTTTTCTCCTAATTCAGCGATCTGCTCTTCATCAATAATATATGGCGGTGCAATCAGAATGTGGTCGCCATGTGTGCCGTCTATGGTACCGCCCTGTGTGTAGCATAGTAGTCCTTCCTGTTGGGCGGCTTGTTTTATCTGCCAATGGATTTTTTCAGTTGGTTCAAATGTATTTTTCGTAATACGGTCTCGCACTAATTCAATGCCCCAGAGCAAGCCACGGCCGCGTATATTTCCGCAATGTCTATGGTTGCCTATGGTCTCTTGTAATTTTTCCCGTAGTTGTTTTCCCTTTGGCGATATTTGTTGCAGTATTTTTTTATGGATTAAGCTGTGTACGACTGCTTGACCTACTGCACAGGCAAGGGGATGTTGGTTGTAGGTATGTGCACTCCGAAAGCTACCACTTCCTTGTTTAACACTCTGATATATATTCAGCGTACAGAGTATGGCAGCTAGAGGGAGGTAGCCCGCTCCTAGTCCCTTTGCAATACATACAATATCGGGTGTTATATTATCATGTTCGCAGGCAAAGAATGTTCCCGCGCGCCCCATGCCACACATCACCTCATCCAGTATGAGGAGGATTTGGTATTTATCGCAAATTTCACGAATGCGCTTGAAATAGCCCGGAGCTGCGGTGAGTGCACCAGCTGTTGCTCCAACGATGGGCTCTGCAATAAAGGCCATGACTGTGTCAGGACCTAGTGCAATGATGGCATCTTCTAGTTCATTCGCAACCCGCTGTCCGTAGTCAAAAGCAGTTTCACCGGCATTCTGATAGCGATATTCATAGCAGGGTGATATGTGAGTGCATGGAAATATGTGTGGTTCAAAAAATTCTCTACGCCATTTGTTTGTTCCCACGGAGAGTGCACCGAGGGTGTTGCCATGATAGCTCTGCCTCCGTGTTATGATGTTCTGTCGGTTTTTTTCGCCCTTCTCTACATAATACTGCCGGGCGAGTTTTATGGCTGCCTCTACTGCTTCGGATCCGCTGGACACAAAATGTACGCGTTCCAGCCCGTCGGGGGAGTGCTGCACCAAGAGATCGGCGAGCGTTTCTGCCGGTTCTGATGTGAAAAAGCTACTATGAGCATATGGCAATGTATCTAGTTGTGTTTTTATGGCTTTTCGGATTACAGGATGGTCATGACCAAGGCAGGAGACAGCAGCTCCGCTTGATGCATCAAGATACTTTCTGCCATTGTCATCAATAAGATAACAGCCCATGCCTTTAACTGCCATGGGTAATTCAACCCGGCTATTTCGGGAAAAAATGTGTGACGTACTCGCATTTTGTTCCATTATTCCTACAAGTATATCATGAATAATATATTATATTAACATGTTTTCAAAAAAAATCTATACTTTTACACTGATTACTATGATTTCTTGAGCTATGATGCTATGACTTTTTGGGCATAGGAAGGAAAGACTGCATGTTGCGGTGTTGGGGCTAGTACACAGTACAATTTAATCAAATTTTGTGAATATTTTCGAATATTGTAGATAAAAATGTTCTTCTATGAGTAATCGCATGATATAATACATACTAAAGAGTGATAAGGATATTCTATTTGTTGTAAAGCAACATTAAGATTATTTTTTTGCATCAATATTTGATGTAGATATTGTGTAGATGGAGTAAATTATAATGCGAATTCCGAGAACATTGGGGAAGCCGGTAATATATCCAACAATCCCCTTAGCAGAGTGCCTAGCAAAAACAACAGAGCAGGAATGTCAGCCGGGACCGGGGCAAACGGTAGAGACACATTCGCGTATTGTCGGCAGGGTTGCTGAAGAGATTATTGGACGTTATCCAGAGCAGCTACGGAGGGCTCTGTTTATTGATGAGGCAGGGCTCATTGCAGCATTACATGATATCGGAAAAATTAGCCCTGGGTTTCAGGATAGAATATATCGAGCACTGAAACAAGATAGACAGATATCTCAGGATCCAGATTTGGATAGAAAATGTGGATTTCATGCAAATGTTAGCAGTGCAGCACTTTCTGATACATCGAAGGATGCCGCTCTCATAGTCGGGCGCCATCATGGCAGTAGTCATACTAAATTGTTGCATGCTACTGATGAAATTGTAGGGGGCGAGGAATGGCAGCAATTACGGCAAACATTACTGCAACGATTATGCGAATATTTTTCTATGTCTCTGCCGTCATCCATAGCGGAACGACATATTGATGTTCTATCTGGCTTAACTTCTGTTTCTGACTGGATTGGCTCTGCGGCATGTTCCTCCCTGAGTGAACCTCTATCGGAAGACATTCAACAGGATATTAAGAAAGCTGTTGATGATGCTGGTTTTATACCGTTTTCTGTTCGTTCATCTTTACGATTTTCGGACATCTTTCCTTTTGAAGCAAGAGATATCCAGAAGCAATTCTACGAAAATATCGAGGGTCCTGGTGTATATGTTCTGGAGGCACCTACTGGATCTGGAAAAACAGAGGCGGCACTGTATGTTGCCTATCGAATGCTTGAGCAACAAAAAGCGACAGGCATCTATTTTGCCCTACCGACACAATTAACATCTGACAAGGTCTATGAGCGGATGAATCTGTTCTTACAGAATATTCTTCAGGAAGATAGCTCGCATCGTTCTCCGCATCTTCTCCATGCGGCAGCTTGGTTACGTAAAACAGTCATGGGAGAAGCTGGTAGCCCAGGGGGCGAATGGTTTCGGAGTAACAAGCGGCGCATACTGGCACCCTTTGCGGTTGGCACTATAGATCAGGCATTGATGGCAGTTATGAACGTTCGACATGGCTTTGTTCGGAGCTTTGGTTTGGCAGGAAAGGTCGTTATTCTGGATGAGGTGCATTCGTATGATAGTTATACGGGAACCATACTTGATGCGCTGGTTTCGGCAACAAAAGAATTGCAATGCACGGTACTCATTCTCAGTGCAACTCTTACGTCAGAGAGAAGAGGAAAAATTCTATCAGTAGAGTCTGAAACTGAGGATCCGGTACATGAATATCCTTGCGTCACACTCGTTTCGCAGGATGCTACAGAGGGCATACGGTATATTGCTCCATCGTTCCTAGACGAGCGAGATATTTCACTTACTATGCAGCATGATGATAACAATGCATTGCATGCAGCAGTAACGCGTGCATGTTCGGGTGAACAGGTATTATGGATAGAAAACACTGTGCGCGATGCACAACATAGCTATCGGCAGATTGCCAAACATGTTCAAAGCATGGATGTTGATACTGGGCTCATCCATTCACGCTTTATTAAAAAAGACAGACGAGAGAGAGAGGGATATTGGACTGCATTATTTGGTAAGGATGGTCGGGAGAAGCGTCGAGAACGGGGGCGCATCCTTGTAGGCACTCAAGTATTGGAACAATCGCTTGATATTGATGCTGATTTCCTAGTTAGTAGACTCTGTCCCAGTGACATGCTTTTACAGAGGATGGGGAGACTCTGGAGACATAGGGAAAATGATGCACTCCGTGCTGAAACGGCATCTCCGTCAATGTGCATTCTTGCACCAGATCTGGAGACTGCGCACAGAGAGAAAGAACCCTTTGGAAGGAGCAAATGGGTGTATGCATCATATGTACTTTTTAGAACTCTTGAGGTTTGGAGTCGATATACAAGAATACGACAGCCGAAACAAGTCCGAGAGATTCTTGATGCCACGTATTGCGAACGTGAAGAGTCGGGGCGTATGAAGGATGAATTGCGCACATTGAAGGAGGGGATAAATACAATGGCGAGATTTGCAAGAACGAGTATATCCACGGGTGGTCTTACCTATCCTGATAGCAGTGCATCGACTCGTTATACGGAGATTGAAACGGTTGATTTACTGTTATTTGCCGGACATCCACGAACTGTGGACAATGTAATAGAAATTTCTTTGCATGATGGAAGTACGTGGCACTGGGAAACGGGTATGAAATACAGCGATCCACAGAAATGGCGGAAGCTCGCAGTTGCCTTACATGATAACACGGTGGTGGTTCCCAAAAATGAAGCCCCTCCGTATCATGGCAAACTGACTTGGCTCAGGGATTTCTTTTTTCTGGGAAACAATACGGATAGCTGTCCTATATCTGTTGCTATTGTGGGCGAGGATAAGAATCTGAGAAGCAGTGACAATACCGTGACTGATTTATACTACACAGAAAACATGGGTTTTGAAAAACGAAAACATTAAGGAGGATACAGTGGAAAAAAGATTTAATCTTATTGATGAGCCATGGATACCAGTATCCGATAGGCAGAATACTGAAAAACAGGTCAGTTTATCGGGCATTTTTCGGGAGGAGGGTCTTCGTACTCTATTGGGCAATCCAATTCAGAAAATTGCAGTGTTCAAATTACTTCTTGCTATAGTGCAAGCGGCAAAGACGCCAGGGAATGAATCTGAATGGTTGGAGTGGGGAACGGAGGGAATGGCGAGAGATGCGCTGAACTATCTGCAGAGCAATTATCAGAAATTCTGGCTATACGGCGATGAGGCATTTTTACAAATGCCAGATATTCAATATGTTGGGAAGAAGGAGATAAAGCCCTATTCCCTTGCCCTGCCATACATTCCAACAGGCAATACAACGGTTTTTAAGCAGAGTCACCAGGCACAAGCCATGGATGATGCAGAAAAGGCCTTGTTACTTGTGTGGTTAATTGGCTGTGCATTTAGCGGGAAAAAAGCTGATTCTACCGCTATTTTGTCAGATTCTTATACAAAGGGAAAAACAGCAAAGACGGGCGCCTTATTAGGGGGCTATGGATATCTCCATACCTTCTTGCAAGGGGATAGCATCCTCCAAAGTATCTGGTTCAATGTGGTAACGGCGGAGGAGGTAAAGCGAGAATTCTCTGTCTATGCCCATGGCTTGGGGAGGCCTCCGTGGGAGAAGATGCCAAAAAGCGAAGATGATGCGACAGCCGAAATATTGAAGGAAACATATATCGGACGCCTCATACCTCTGAGTAGGTTCATATATTTTATTGAGGAGGGCATTTATTATGCAGAGGGGATTATCTATCCCAATCATTTGGAAGGCGGCATTGATGGGAGCGTTACAATGTTAGTTGGGAAGGATGTGAAGAAGCGCAAAGCGATCTGGACGAGGACCTCAAAGCGTCCATGGAGGGAATTGACGGCTCTGCTGTCCTTCCTGCATACGGAGCAGGGACAGGGTTTCGATTGCCCGCTCCTGCGTATTGCGCTACAAAGAATACGCGGAATTAGATGGGAATCTGATATTTCCGTCTGGTCTGGAGGATTGTGTACGAGTAGTAATGCAGGCGAGCAATATGTGTCGGGTAGTGATGATTATGTTGAATCGCAGTTTACGTTTGAACCATATTCACTTGGTGGTTCTAATTTCAATACCTTCTGTAATGTCATGGAGGGGCTCGAGCATGTGGCGAAACGTGTATATACTTCTGTTCTTATGTATTACAAAACATTGCAGGCAGACGGAAAAAAACAAGCCAGCCAAGCCAGCGAGCAATTTTGGCAGGATAGCGAGCTCATTGCCCAAGAAATGATGGATACGTGTTTTTCTGACAATGATGATAAAGAAGATGCTTTGAAGGAACTGAGGAAACGTTATGCATCCTATGCAGAACGTATCTACGATGTCCATAGCCCGAAGGAGACTGCCAGGCAGTTGGATGCATGGGCAAAATGTCGAACGAGCTATTGGAAGTATATTAATGAAAATAAAATTAAATAAAAGGAGGTAGTTATGTCTCAACATGACACTAAAAATGATAAATGCGTAAAATTTGTACAGCATGTAATTGAACGCATACAGAATGATACGGGATTTCGTGCGGCCTTGACCAGGGCAGATAATCCAGCGACTGAATATCAGTCCTGGGAACATCTAGTTCGCTGGTGTGATATTGATAAATCATGGGAACGTATTCCGTATACTACTATTGCTGCGGGAATTGCACGGGCAAAACCACGCATAGATGGAAATTTGCGTATTGGAACTGCGATCGCCGGAATATATGACAAGGGGAGCGAAAATGAAGCTGCAAAGGGAAAACTGCGTAGGTTGCTTGCCTGCACATCAAATGAAGAAGCATGCAAGATGCTTCGTTCAATACTCCCATTGATTCATTCGAAGGGTGTCAAATTGTCCTATGCTCAGTTGCTTCGGGATCTTCTCTATTTCAGAGATAAGGTTAGCAGGGAGTGGGCGATCAGTTTTTATCGAAGGAGGGAAGAGGGTGATAGCAAGTGAATATATTCTATCTCGACGCGATTGCAATAATTTGGAGATAAAGGATGCATATTCATTGCATCGTGTGGTCTACGAATTATTTCCACCGTCTTCAGGTAGTAGTCGGGATTTCCTCTATGCGGATTTAGGTGGTGATTTTTCTGGGAGAAAGATATTGATCGTATCAAAAAGAGAACCACAGACACCGAAACATGGACGCGTTGCAAGCAAGGAGATTCCAGAGTCTTTTTTGGGTTACGATTACTATGCCTTTGAGGTGCGTCTGAATCCGACCAAACGAGACAATTCAAGTCGAAAACTAGTTTCAATGCGAACACATAGCGAATTATTAGAATGGTTTCATGAAAAATGTAGTCATGCAGGTTTTGTGGTAATACAAGATAGTCTTCAGGTAAAGAATATTGGAGTACAGCAGTTTGAAAAAAAGGGAGAAAAGGTTGTACAGGGTGAGGCAACATTTGTAGGGAAGGGGAAGGTTACTGATCGAGTATTATTCACAAAGAGTTTTGAAGAAGGAATGGGGCGAGGCAAGGCTTTTGGCTTCGGTCTGTTACGTATTGTACCTATACAAATATAAGGAGAATTATAATGAATAATCCATACAAAGGAATAAAAATTGAATATCATATTTTGCAGTCATTTCCTGTGAGCTGTCTAAACAGGGATGATGTTGGAGCACCAAAAACCGCGATGGTTGGTGGAACAGTTCGGGCACGCGTGAGTAGCCAATCGTGGAAACGAGCAGTGAGAACGTGTATGCAGGAAGCAGGATTGTCGTTGGGAAAGCGCACGCGATTGATAAAACAGATGATTTGTGAGGCATGTAGGGCTCAAGGAGCGACTGAGGAACAAGCAAAACTGTGTGGAAAAAAGATCGAAGGGGCTTTTATTAAAGGGAGCGATACGGAAAAGGAAGATAAAGAACTCCACACCTCTGTGTTGATATTTCTGAGTCCGTCGGAGGCAAAGAAACTTGCAGAAAAATTCAAAGAACATGGCTTCAATCCCGAAGAAGTAATTACACAAACTGTACAGAAAGCAGCAGCGAAAGAGGTTGAGGCCATACTTGGAAAACCAGTGTTTCAGGTTGATGGTCTGGATATTGCTTTATTTGGTCGCATGGTGGCAGATGCACCTAGTATGCATGTTGAAGCTGCCGCATCATTTTCGCATGCAATTTCTACGCATAGGGTTGGCAATGAGATTGATTTTTTTACAGCATTGGACGACTATGCGGTAGATCCCGGATCTGCACATATGGGGAGTTTGGAATTTAATGCTGCGACCTACTATCGTTACATTAGTCTCAATCTTGGTCAGTTGTGGGAAAATACGAACGGTCAACAGATAGAAGAAATGGTGGAATCTTTTACGAAGGCCCTGTATCTTGCCGTTCCCATTGCTCGTCAAACGACAATGTCGGCGGCATCACCATGGGAGTTTGCCAGGATATGTATTCGTAAGGGACAAAGGATTCAAGTTCCCTTTGAGACGCCGGTAAAGAAGGTTGATAATGGGGGGTTTTCCGAATCTAGCAAAAAGGAGCTCTGTGACTACCTTGAAAAGAAAGAAGCTATTTCAGGATCTCTCTATGGTAAATTGGCTCAATTCGACTTTGGCGAGGATGCAGGTTTTCCTATTGATCAGCTCATTACTGACATGCAGAAAGCATTACCGGGAGATGGATCATGACATCCCATATTTTACTATGGTTGGAATCGCCCCTACAATCGTGGGGGTTTGATTCCCTCTTTGATAGAAGAGATAGTCTTTCCTTTCCGACAAAGAGTGGTATATTGGGAATTGTTCTCTGTGCCATGGGAGAATCTGGGAGTCAGGAGGCGCTACTTGCACAATTTGCTGATCTTGATTTAGTTGTCCATTCCTTTGCACCAGAGGAGAAACATACGATGCTCAGAGACTTTCATATGGTTGGTAGTGGATACAATAATAAAGATGCCTGGGAATCACGGATGATCCCAAAAACAAGTGACGGTAAAAAAGCGGTTGGTGGTGGAGCAAAACTTACCCATAGATATTATCTCCAAGGAGCACGCTTTGCTGTTATTCTCGAAGTGCCCAATACACTGTCGGATCGCATATCGGAGGCATTGCAATGTCCAGTCTACGATCTATATTTGGGGAGAAAGAGCTGCGTTCCCACTGATTTTATTTTTCATGGACAGTATCATTCAGAGAACGAGGCATGGGCTAGGATTTGTTCATTGCTTGAGGAAAAAAATAAGGATATTCCTGATAATGAAAAATCCCGGAGAGAATTAGTGTGGCAATTTGCTGTGCGTAATGGAAGATGTGAGGATGGTGAACATGTACTTTTGCATGATGTGCCAGTTAGTTTCGGTCAGACAAAGCAATATCGCCATAGATACGTTACTATATCTCGAAAGCAATGAATGAAAGACTAATTATTAAGGTAACGCGGGAAAATCTTCCGCAGGTAAAGGACCGCTATCCTTTTTTATATCTAGAACGTGGCAGACTTGAGATTGATGATAGCAGTGTGAAATGGATAAATTCAGATGGTGATGTTATTCGGATACCATGTGCCACTATCAATGCTATCTTACTTGGTCCAGGAACAAGTGTAACACATGAGGCAGTCAAAGTTATGGCTGCCTCAAATTGTATGGTGGCATGGGTTGGGGAGGATAGTTTGTTATTCTACGCATTGGGACAAACGCCAACTGCAAATTCCCGGAATCTCAGAGAACAGATGGAACTGGCATCTTACCCGAAGTCGCGTTTAGAGGTTGCCAAACGTTTATTCTCCCTTCGTTTTCCAAATATTGACATACATAAAAGAACCTTAAATGAGCTCAAGGGGATGGAAGGCATACGAGTGAGAAATCTCTACCAACAAAAAAGCGAAGAATACAACGTTCCATGGAGTGGAAGACGATACAAACCTGGAGATTTTGAAAAGAGCGATGTAACGAATAAAATTCTTACTGCATCAAATGCCGCCTTATACGGAATACTTACTGCGGCAATATGTAGTATGGGGTTTTCTCCACGTATTGGATTCATTCATTCAGGTTCGCCTCTTCCATTTGTATATGATATGTCAGATCTATACAAGGATTACCTTTGTATTGATCTTGCCTTCTGTATGACCGATGCCTTAGCAGCAAATTATGATAGATATGCTGTATTGGCTGAATTTCGTAAACGTGCACAGGAAATCGACTTGTTGAAAGTTGTTGGTGATGATATTATTAAAATACTTCGAGGTTGATGTATGGTTGTCGTATGTGCAAATCACATCCCGCCAGCAGTTCGTGGACGAATGAAATTATGGTTCATTGAGACCCGTCCGAATGTTTTTGTTTCGGGCATCAAAGATTCTGTTGCCGATGATGTTATACGGTACTTATTTAGGTATTGTCCACATAATTCAGGATTGATTATTTTTCAGAGGACAAGGACTGCTCCCGGATATAAGATTCATTGTCACGGTAGTTACAAGCATCCGTTAACAGACATTTCCGGCTTGCAATTAATTATCGAAAAGAAGAATTAGATATTTATAGCCATTTTCTCAAAACCTCTACTGTATTCCCCACGCGTGTGGGGGTGTTTCTGTAACTGCAGAACAGCAGCGGGAACTAATGCGGTATTCCCCACGCGTGTGGGGGTGTTTCTAGAATTCGTTCGGCTCTGGTCGATTGTGGTTTGTATTCCCCACGCGTGTGGGGGTGTTTCTTCCATAATCGCCTCGCCACTTCGCTTTGGTTTGTATTCCCCACGCGTGTGGGGGTGTTTCCATTTTATAGGTGGTGGTTCTGGGTTTGGTTTTGTATTCCCCACGCGTGTGGGGGTGTTTCTATGTGCCGTGTCACCACCATCGATCGGAGGCAGTATTCCCCACGCGTGTGGGGGTGTTTCTTCTTGGCTCTTCAGTTTCTTCTTATCGAGAACGTATTCCCCACGCGTGTGGGGGTGTTTCTTCTCCACATCTTGAAAAAGGTTAAGACTGTTTGTATTCCCCACGCGTGTGGGGGTGTTTCTTAGTTAGGTCTTGCACTTTATGGGGAGGGACGGTATTCCCCACGCGTGTGGGGGTGTTTCTTATATTCCTGTTCGCTGATGTTGGAGTAGGTGGTATTCCCCACGCGTGTGGGGGTGTTTCCAAAACGCATCTTATCGCCAAAGGATGGAATGCGTATTCCCCACGCGTGTGGGGGTGTTTCTTGGTTTCCCGTCTTCGTCTACTACTTCTATTTGTATTCCCCACGCGTGTGGGGGTGTTTCTATATAGCTCTTGTGCGTTGAAACCTCCGCCTTGTATTCCCCACGCGTGTGGGGGTGTTTCTGCTTGTTTGCCAGAGTCGACAAGCCCCTTAATGTATTCCCCACGCGTGTGGGGGTGTTTCTCAGTTATCGGCCGGGGTGTTTGTTCACCCCGGGTATTCCCCACGCGTGTGGGGGTGTTTCTTGAGGAGATTGTTCAAGATGGCTTCAAGAAAGGTATTCCCCACGCGTGTGGGGGTGTTTCTTCGTCAGGTCTTGCACTTTGTGTGGCGGAACGGTATTCCCCACGCGTGTGGGGGTGTTTCCACCACGCCAGTCCCTTGAATGACCATCCGATCGTATTCCCCACGCGTGTGGGGGTGTTTCTGGAAAATCATCCATCAGGGCGTGCATCGATCGGTATTCCCCACGCGTGTGGGGGTGTTTCTTATTGCGGGGTGACCCGAAGATGCGAGCAGAGGTATTCCCCACGCGTGTGGGGGTGTTTCTTCCAGTTACACATTCAAAATTCGTGTGTAACCGTATTCCCCACGCGTGTGGGGGTGTTTCTAACCATCAGACCATGTTTTTCGATGAAATCTCGTATTCCCCACGCGTGTGGGGGTGTTTCTCACCCTTGATGCCCTGTAGCCCTTGTGCACCTGTATTCCCCACGCGTGTGGGGGTGTTTCTGTCTATGCGTACTTTTGCCATCTCATCCCCTCAGTATTCCCCACGCGTGTGGGGGTGTTTCTTACCTTGCCACCCGCATACACGCTTTTTGTCTGTATTCCCCACGCGTGTGGGGGTGTTTCTCCAGATAACATGCGAGATTGGATATGACTTTGGTATTCCCCACGCGTGTGGGGGTGTTTCTCAGACTCCTTCAGCTCCTTTCGTTTGGCAACCGTATTCCCCACGCGTGTGGGGGTGTTTCTTGGCAAAACATAATAAAAATATGCTCGGTAGAGTATTCCCCACGCGTGTGGGGGTGTTTCTATCGAGACGTGAAGAACGGGACGAGCGACTAAGTATTCCCCACGCGTGTGGGGGTGTTTCCTGGCAAGACTTACATTGCAGCAGCGATGGGAGGTATTCCCCACGCGTGTGGGGGTGTTTCCCCGTCGCTTTGGCCACATATCCCTCTATGAAAGTATTCCCCACGCGTGTGGGGGTGTTTCTCGTTTGTGTTATTGTCTTCTTTCGTGACATATGTATTCCCCACGCGTGTGGGGGTGTTTCTTCCTTCGGATTATCTCCTACAGTTACCAATTAGTATTCCCCACGCGTGTGGGGGTGTTTCTGAAAAGACTGACAGAAAAAGAGCTCAGCCACCGTATTCCCCACGCGTGTGGGGGTGTTTCCTCCCCCCTATACTTGCAACCTCATCATCATTAGTATTCCCCACGCGTGTGGGGGTGTTTCGCAAAAGGCGATGCCTTGCGATGCTTCGTTGCGGTATTCCCCACGCGTGTGGGGGTGTTTCTGCTCGCCCAGAGGCACGGGAGATACTGGGCGAGTATTCCCCACGCGTGTGGGGGTGTTTCTGAAGTACAAAAAAATCATAGGGGATTATGGCGGTATTCCCCACGCGTGTGGGGGTGTTTCTGAGAAATATTTTTATATCGTTAGACTACTCAGGTATTCCCCACGCGTGTGGGGGTGTTTCTACGTTTAGTCATGTTTTTGTCTTCTTCGCTAGGTATTCCCCACGCGTGTGGGGGTGTTTCTACGTTTAGTCATGTTTTTGTCTTCTTCGCTAGGTATTCCCCACGCGTGTGGGGGTGTTTCCAATTGTACACTAGGCGCTAGTGTTATGGACCTGTATTCCCCACGCGTGTGGGGGTGTTTCTTAGGGAGGCACGATACCGAAAGCTTTCCCAAAGTATTCCCCACGCGTGTGGGGGTGTTTCTACACACCATTTACGATTTGGTCACAAAAAAATGTATTCCCCACGCGTGTGGGGGTGTTTCTAGCGTCGGGAGCGTACAGTTCTATGATGCAGTGTATTCCCCACGCGTGTGGGGGTGTTTCTGTATAAATCCTTCTTTTGCATCACCTACCGATGTATTCCCCACGCGTGTGGGGGTGTTTCTGGATCACTCAAGCCAAACACCTCTACCTCATCGTATTCCCCACGCGTGTGGGGGGTGTTTCCGAGTGGCTAGCAAAGCAGAAGACGCCAAAGGTGTATTCCCCACGCGTGTGGGGGTGTTTCCAGCTATCTGGGACGAGCATGAGCCTGGAGAGGGTATTCCCCACGCGTGTGGGGGTGTTTCTTGAAGTGGCAGATGGAATCATTGCATCTGATGGTATTCCCCACGCGTGTGGGGGTGTTTCTTAAGGCAGTTCATAATCCTAAAGGGCGGTATGGTATTCCCCACGCGTGTGGGGGTGTTTCTTACTTCTGATTCTTTGTCGAGCTCTGTATCGCGTATTCCCCACGCGTGTGGGGGTGTTTCTGCACCACGAGAGATAATAAATGTCCATGTCATGTATTCCCCACGCGTGTGGGGGTGTTTCTGCTTGCCCTATCTCATAGTGCATGTCATCCAGGTATTCCCCACGCGTGTGGGGGTGTTTCCTGTTTTGCCCTTTATGGCAAGAACGGATCTGGAGTATTCCCCACGCGTGTGGGGGGTGTTTCCAAGAAGATTGACGAGCTAGAGGGAAGGATAGAGTATTCCCCACGCGTGTGGGGGTGTTTCTCTGCACAGGGCTACTGCATTGCGAGTACGCTGGTATTCCCCACGCGTGTGGGGGGTGTTTCTCACCCACTACATCCGCAAAAGCATCCCCAGTGGTATTCCCCACGCGTGTGGGGGTGTTTCTTGAACGTAGAAAAGAAATCCCTGAGGCAGTAAGTATTCCCCACGCGTGTGGGGGTGTTTCTATGTGTATCTTTAGTATCAGCGATTTCCGCCAGTATTCCCCACGCGTGTGGGGGTGTTTCTGGAACCGGGCACAAGATAAGATCTTGGCGGAAGTATTCCCCACGCGTGTGGGGGTGTTTCCTATGTTATGCTAAGGCATGTTTATTATAGGAGGTATTCCCCACGCGTGTGGGGGTGTTTCTGATTACTTACATAGATGTGGAAATTATGATACGTATTCCCCACGCGTGTGGGGGTGTTTCCTTGTAGCTGGTGGGTTGGCGTCGGAA
This sequence comes from Spirochaetia bacterium, assembly GCA_964291355.2. Lineage (GTDB taxonomy): Bacteria > Spirochaetota > Spirochaetia > WTKD01 > WTKD01. The sequence continues at coordinate 494,933 of OZ220222.1, forward strand.
TCAGTTGTATTCCCCACGCGTGTGGGGGTGTTTCCAACAGCTCTGCCCTCGTCCGTCTCTGCCTTCGGTATTCCCCACGCGTGTGGGGGTGTTTCATGTTTTTCGATGAAATCTCACAAGGTGATGTAGTATTCCCCACGCGTGTGGGGGTGTTTCCATGCACTCTGCCTTTATGTCGCAGGGGGCGATGTATTCCCCACGCGTGTGGGGGTGTTTCTTTGTGTTTTTGTATCACGAACAAGCTTCCTGAGTATTCCCACGCGTGTGGGGGTGTTTCTGGAAAAGGGGGCAGATGTTAATGCCGCAAATGGTATTCCCCACGCGTGTGGGGGTGTTTCTATCCAGGAAGAACGGCGGAACTAACCATACGAGTATTCCCCACGCGTGTGGGGGTGTTTCTTACTGCAAAGTAGTCGTCCGAATAGGGATGCAGTATTCCCCACGCGTGTGGGGGTGTTTCCACAATCACATTAGGGACGAAGGGTACTATGCTGTATTCCCCACGCGTGTGGGGGTGTTTCTAGACGACACGACGCCAAAAACAGTTGTTCCGAGTATTCCCCACGCGTGTGGGGGTGTTTCTCGTGATGCCCATGTCATCATGGGGCAGTAGACGTATTCCCCACGCGTGTGGGGGTGTTTCTTGGGTAACCTTCCAAAGTACTTAGCTTTTCTTGTATTCCCCACGCGTGTGGGGGTGTTTCCACACGCAAGAAATGCGTTCGCGCCTTGAGGTGGTATTCCCCACGCGTGTGGGGGTGTTTCTTTCGTCGACAGCAGTAAAAATTGAACGTTCAAGTATTCCCCACGCGTGTGGGGGTGTTTCTACAAATATGTTTGAAAAATGTATTTGAGAAAAGTATTCCCCACGCGTGTGGGGGTGTTTCCTTTTTGTATGAAGAAGAAAATTATACGGAGGAGTATTCCCCACGCGTGTGGGGGTGTTTCTTCGGCATTTGTCAGTGAATATTTACATATAACGTATTCCCCACGCGTGTGGGGGTGTTTCTTTCGTCGACAGCAGTAAAAATTGAACGTTCAAGTATTCCCCACGCGTGTGGGGGTGTTTCTCCTGCGCAATCCTCCCTATCTTTCCATTCATCGTATTCCCCACGCGTGTGGGGGTGTTTCCGGGATGACGCAGTCGGATGCGTATCTTAAGGCGTATTCCCCACGCGTGTGGGGGTGTTTCTATCAAGAAAAAAATGAAGTCGATCGACACTTTGTATTCCCCACGCGTGTGGGGGTGTTTCTTAAATCAGAATTATATTATGATGCTGCAAACTGTATTCCCCACGCGTGTGGGGGTGTTTCTTGAAGAAGAACGGGGGCTCGGGTTTTGGCGGAGTATTCCCCACGCGTGTGGGGGTGTTTCTGGTTTTGCAAGACATGACCGCATTCCGCAGCGGTATTCCCCACGCGTGTGGGGGTGTTTCCGGCTTCCTCCTCGCTTGCATCTGGACAAAAGAGTATTCCCCACGCGTGTGGGGGTGTTTCTACCAGCCCTTCCCGACCAGCACAGGCGACCGAGTATTCCCCACGCGTGTGGGGGTGTTTCCAAAGCACCTGAAGCCCCACTGTCTTTGCTCCAGTATTCCCCACGCGTGTGGGGGTGTTTCTATAATTTGGATATTCCGGGAGTGAAGAACAAAGTATTCCCCACGCGTGTGGGGGTGTTTCCTTGATCGGCAAGTTGTCGATGCTGGTGGGGGTGTTTCGGGAACATTCAACAAAGATACACACTTCCGTAGGGCAACATTCACCGAATAGGCAGACTTCCGAGAGGCAATATTCACACAGGATGCAGTATTTCAGAATACAGTGTTTTCTGGGGATGCACATTTCGAAAAAGCATGCTTTAAGGACAGAGTGGATTTTGAATTCTCTCAGATTAGGATTCTGATATTCAACAAAGCCAAGCTCTTTGGAAAGAAAGAAAGTCAGATTAACCTCAAATCTGCACAGATAGAAAGCATGGACTACGCTAATGTAAGCATTGGCCCGCAGAATATAGCAAACCGGGAGTCGGCTGTTGTATTAAAAAATATTGCAATCAAACAAAACGATCAGATAACTGCCCTGCAATTTTATATCTGCGAGATGGAAAAACACTATGCGGACTTGAAGGAGGGAAGGCATAAAGATAGAATAATACTCCGCCTTGAAAGATGGACAAACAATTTTGGCACTGAGCCATGGCGTGCCATCCTCTGGCTCCTTGGCAGCAACATTGTTTTTGCAATAATCTATGTGTTTGGTGGTCATGTTAGAGCATTCAGTGCTTTCACAAGCCCAGTTTTTTGGCTACAAGTATTGAAAGAATTATTCAACTTTTTATTTATTTCCTCTACGAGGGAATCTCACCTAGCACATGGCTAGAACGTGCAGTTTTCTATGCTGCTTTCATCATCAACCCCATCCTCCTCTACGAGATAATCAAATCCTTTTGGGAATATTCGCGGAAACTCTAGCATATCAGAACAGGATTCCCCCGCACATAGCCATGGGAAACGGCAGTGTGCGGCGCGGGAGCTATCCTATCAGCAGCACATTGAATTCCTGCTCCTTAAGCATTCAGTCAAATGTTCTATATGGCTACTATACTTGTTTATAGATATAATCCTATAATGGGGAATGGCAATAATAATCGATGTAGAAATAAAAGGCAATGGGACAGACTCCCTTTATATCACCTATCGAGATCCAAACAAAGAAGAAAGCTATGTGATCACTTCAGGCGAAGTTTTTTCCGTTATATACATGAAAAATGACGATGATGACGACAGTACGTCGGAAGACTACTCTGAGTACAGGCTCATTGAAACTCAGGAGCAACTCTCTGCCTGCATGGAAGATGGACACTGTGGCAAATGTATTTTCCTGATTGACATAGACTATGCTGACAAAACTATTTCAGAAGAAGTTGATTTTTCAAGCTCCATATTTGTAGAAAAGATGGATTGTAGATCTACTAGCTTTAGCAAAGAGATAATTTTTAAGGGGGCTTCCTTTGTCGGGGAGCTAGACTTCGAAAAGGCATCCTTTACCCAAGATGCATATTTCACAAGAGCATACTTTAATAAAGAAGTAAATTTTAAGGAGACATGCTTTACGAAGGATGCAAATTTCGAAGCAGCACATTTTGAGAAGAACATTGATTTTTCTGAAACAGAATTTAAGAAATCCGCAAATTTCAAAGAAGTATATTTTAAGGGACAGACAGATTTCTCAGAGATCGAAATTACAGAGCAGGCAAATTTTACAAAGTCAATTTTTTTCAACAAAGTGTGGTTTCCACTGGCAAATTTTTTTAATAATACAAATTTTACAAACTCAAAATTTAAAGAAGATGTAAAGTTCAATAGTTCAATGTTTCAAGATCAAGCAGACTTTAAGGAGGCAGAATTTGAACAACGGGCTGATTTTACAGAGACAAATTTTGCTAAAAAATTAGATTTCACTGAGGCGCATTTTCGCGGAAATACCTGCTTTCTGTTTTCAAAAATTAATCACCTCAGATTCCATAAAATAAATGCTGGGGAACAAGCAGACACGAAGTTCATCTTAGATCTGATGTCTGCAGAGATTGAATATATGGATTATGTGCAGGCAAATATTGGACAAAATAATATAGCAAACACAGAAACCGCTCTGTTACTCAAGCATATTGCATCAGAACAACATGATCAAAGAACTGCTTCAAAGTTTCACAAATATGAAATGTATAAATATTATGAAGACCTGAAGGGTAACAAGACCGCTACAACTGAGCATCGTGTTCAGGATCTGGTAATTGTGAGCTTTGAAAGATGGGTCAGTAATTTTGGAACAAACCCATGGCGTGCTATTTTGTGCTTGCTTGCAGTAAATATTATTCTTGTGTTCGTCGGCAACTTGGGAGGGCATGTTTTCCACATTTCCAATTTTAAGGTGGCAATGAGTATGTTCAAATGGAAACTGCTAGAAGAACTAGTTCAGTTTATATTTATTTATTTCCTCCACGAGAGATTTGACTCTCTGAGTTTGGTGCATTATCTCGCCTTCATCATCAACCCCATCCTCCTCTACGAGATAATCAAATCCTTTCGGAAATATTCGCGGAAACTCTAGCATATCAGAACAGGATTCCCCCGCACATAGCCATGGGTAACGGCAGTGTGCAGCGCGGGAGCTGTCCTATCAGCACCACATTGAATGCCGGCTCCTAAGCATTCAGCCGAATGTTCTATATGGCTACTATACTTGTTTATAGATATAATCCTATAATGGGGAATGGCAATAAGAGAAAGTGAAAGAATACAACAGGTAGAAACATGCACTCGAGCCAATGAAGCCCATATCAAAATTACCCTGCTAGATGCAGATGCACAAAAAAGAGAAGAGTATTACGAAATCCATGGAGCTGGGGATTCCCGCTACATAGAGTTGTAGCAAGAAAACGTAGATCAGTCCCAGAGATACCGGCTTATTGAAACTCCTGCGCAACTCTCCTCCTGCATGAAGAATGGAAGTTGTAGATGCTGTATTTTTTTGCTGGAACTAGATTGCAAACAGCTGCAATTTGACAGAGCAGTGGATTTTAGCCATTCTATCTTTGCCCAGGAGGCAGACTTCCAAGAGGAAACATTCATCGAAGATGCACACTTCTCATTGTATTCCCCCACGCGTGTGTGGGTGCATCCCATGTTATCGTTGGAATTGTTTTTACTGCATCATCGCCTGTTGGAAAAGTTACCTGTACATCTCTGGGAATGCTCGGTTTTTTTGCTCGCACACCTGTTACCGTGGCAACAGTGGAGATACTATATTCTTGCTTCTCATCTGAATCTGCCTTGGTCTTGAGAAAAACCTGAACAACGTATTTATCAAAATTATGTACTTTGAAGATAAAATTGATTCTTAAATGGCATAACCGTCATTATAGATACAAATAAATAGCCCCTCATTGAGGGGCTATTAACTATTGATAACTTTAACTAGCGTGCTACCCCTCTGGAAGGGTGAAATTCCCGTATACTAAATCCATTATTGGTGCGGATACCTACCTTAATAGCATACTCCCCTGACGGCAGATTCCTAATAGTGTGGCCTCCACCTGTGCTGGGAGTGTCGACTGGATGCGAGTTCGACGAAGTATCAACTGTTTTACCCGCCCTCCAGTAGACAGTATAACCAATAATCGTAGCCTTAGTTCCATCTGCTAGTCGCCCGGCCTCTCCATCAGACCACCCTACAATTATCTCTCCCGATCCAAATCCTGTCCGTGTCAAGGTATTTGGATACTCCGGGGGGATGTGCAAAGTACTTGTAGTTGTAATTGCAGGTTGTGTAGTTCTACCTGGACTGCTTTCATTAGTATCGGTGTTGGTGACCACAACAACACTATATTGCTTTAATCCCTTCAGACCGGTAATGGTTTGGGAATATTGCTTTAATCCCCCCTCCAGATTGGTAATGGTGTGGGAAGCTTTGTTTGCATCAAAATTCTCGTTGCCCTTCCGTGAAGGATCACTAAGCAAAGTCTTCCCTGTCCAGTCGAAATCATGTCCCGCCCCTGCCCAGTAGACAGTATAACCACTAATCGTAGCCTTAGTTCCATCTGCTAGTCGCCCGGCGTTTGCTCCAGACCACGTTACGGTTATCGATGTTGTTATCGTTTTTATCTCTTTTGGTGTACCACTTGGTTTGGCTTCAGGTGTGAGCGTTACTGTTGGTGCAGTCGGAGCTATTTTCAAGCTTCCTGTAGTTGCAGTTTTTGTAGCACTTGCTGGACTGTTTCCATTATTGGTTTTGGCAACCACAATAACAGTATATTCCTGTTCTCCCTTCAGACCGGTAATGGTGTAGGGAGATGCGGGTGGATCGTCTTTGTTCGCCGACGCAGTAGTAACTGTACTACCCTTTGCCCAGTAGACGGTATAACCACTAATCGTAACCGGAGTTCCATCTGCTAGTTGTCCGGGGGTTGATGCCGTCCATGAAATCTTCAGCGTTGCTGTAGCTTCATCTGTAGATTTACCTAGTTCTACCTTATCGTTGATTACTGGTGCAGTCGGAGCTATTGCCAAGCTTCCTGTAGTTGCAGTCTGTTTAGCACTTGCTGGACTGTTTCCATTATTGGTTTTGGCAACCACAATAACAGCATATTCCTGTTCTCCCTTCAGACCGGTAATGGTGTAGGGAGATGCGGGTGGATCGTCTTTGTTCGCCGACGCAGTAGTAACTGTACTACCCTTTGCCCAGTAGACAGTATAACCACTAATCGTAGCCGGAGTTCCATCTGCTAGTTGTCCGGGGGTTGATGCCGTCCATGAAATCTTCAGCGTTGCTGTAGCTTCATCTGTAGATTTACCTAGTTCTACCTTATCGTTGATTACTGGTGCAGTCGGAGCTATTGCCAAGCTTCCTGTAGTTGCAGTCTGTTTAGCACTTGCTGGACTGTTTCCATTATTGGTTTTGGCAACCACAATAACAGCATATTCCTGTTCTCCCTTCAGACCGGTAATGGTGTAGGGAGATGCGGGTGGATCGTCTTTGTTCGCCGACGCAGTAGTAACTGTACTACCCTTTGCCCAGTAGACAGTATAACCACTAATCGTAGCCGGAGTTCCATCTGCTAGTTGTCCGGGGGTTGATGCCGTCCATGAAATCTTCAGCGTTGCTGTAGCTTCATCTGTAGATTTACCTAGTTCTACCTTATCGTTGATTACTGGTGCAGTCGGAGCTATTGCCAAGCTTCCTGTAGTTGCAGTCTGTTTAGCACTTGCTGGACTGTTTCCATTATTGGTTTTGGCAACCACAATAACAGCATATTCCTGTTCTCCCTTCAGACCGGTAATGGTGTAGGGAGATGCGGGTGGATCGTCTTTGTTCGCCGACGCAGTAGTAACTGTACTACCCTTTGCCCAGTAGACAGTATAACCACTAATCGTAGCCGGAGTTCCATCTGCTAGTTGTCCGGGGGTTGATGCCGTCCATGAAATCTTCAGCGTTGCTGTAGCTTCATCTGTAGATTTACCTAGTTCTACCTTATCGTTGATTACTGGTGCAGTCGGAGCTATTGCCAAGCTTCCTGTAGTTGCAGTCTGTTTAGCACTTGCTGGACTGTTTCCATTATTGGTTTTGGCAACCACAATAACAGCATATTCCTGTTCTCCCTTCAGACCGGTAATGGTGTAGGGAGATGCGGGTGGATCGTCTTTGTTCGCCGACGCAGTAGTAACTGTACTACCCTTTGCCCAGTAGACAGTATAACCACTAATCGTAGCCGGAGTTCCATCTGCTAGTTGTCCGGGGGTTGATGCCGTCCATGAAATCTTCAGCGTTGCTGTAGCTTCATCTGTAGATTTACCTAGTTCTACCTTATCGTTGATTACTGGTGCAGTCGGAGCTATTGCCAAGCTTCCTGTAGTTGCAGTCTGTTTAGCACTTGCTGGACTGTTTCCATTATTGGTTTTGGCAACCACAATAACAGCATATTCCTGTTCTCCCTTCAGACCGGTAATGGTGTAGGGAGATGCGGGTGGATCGTCTTTGTTCGCCGACGCAGTAGTAACTGTACTACCCTTTGCCCAGTAGACAGTATATCCACTAATCTCAGCCGGAGTTCCATCTGCTAGTCGCCCGGCACTTCCAGACCACGTTACGGTTATCGATGTTGTTGCACCACTTGGATTGGCTTCAGGTGTGAGCTTGTCTATTGATGCAGTCGGGTCTGTCTCCAGACTCTTTGTTTCGATTGTCGTTGGGTCGCTTGTAGCTTCCTTGCCGGCATTGTTTTTCGCAACTACAATAACAGCATATGTCTGTGCTCCCTTCAGACCGGTAATGGTGTAGGAAGTTGCGGTTGCACCGGCAACGTGTTTGTTCGCCGACGCAGTAGTAACTGTATCACCCTCTGCCCAGTAGATGGTATATCCAGTAATAGAAGCTGCTGTCGTTCCATTAGTTGTTCCTGCATTTGCAGATTCTTTCCACGAAACAGTAACCTTCACACTTGCATCGCCTTTCTTTGTAATGCCATCATTCACTTCCACTTCAGTCGGTGCGGCTGGTGCTGTTGCTTCTGCAACTGCTGGCGGTGTTTTGAATGCTTGAGCATCACTCTGACTCATGCCGGTTTGTCCACCATTTGTTTTGGTAACAATAACAAAAACATATTGTTGGTCGGCTTGCAAAGCGGTTGCTGTGAACTGCGTTACCTGAGTTGTGGCATTCGCTTTCGTCGGAAGATCGCCAAAGGGCTCACCTTCTTTCCAATCATTATCCTGCTTCCAATAAATCCGGTATTCTATCAGTTTGGAAGCTGTTGTACCATCAGTCGTACCGAGATCTGGTGCCTGCCAAGTAAGTGCAATCTGATGTGCACTTGGTGTTCCGCTTATTGTTTCTATTTTTGCTGGTTCTGTTGCAGCTGCAGGTTTTGCGGGTGATGTCGTTCTAAATGAATCACTATAGCTTTTTTGTCCTGCACTGTTTTTTGTTTCTACCATAAAGGTGTATGATTGATTAATATCCAAGCTCGTAACAACCTTCGTTGTTGCTGTTCCTGCACTTGCCCATAGTAGTACTTTGGGCCTACCAACATCGTCAGGCGATAGGGCATCTCCTTTCTTATAATATTTCTTATAATACACAATGTACTCACTAACGGTAGCCGCAGTTGTTCCATCAGTAGTTCCAAAACCAGTAGGTGCCGTCCATTTGAGAGCAATCTGGCGTAGTTGTGTTGCTACACTATTGTCTAATCCCAGAGCAGTTGCTGGCTCCGGTGCTGTCGGCGCCTTGTTCGCATCCGCAACTGGCACTTTAATTTCCTTCCGATCACTTACTGCTACCAATCCACCGGTATTCTTGACAGCTACAATAGCATAATATGTATGCCCCGCTTGGAGGTTTGTTATTGAATACTTGAGTTCTTCTGGTTTATATGCTCCATCTGCTGCTGGCAGGGCAAGTTCAGCTTGTAACACGCTTACGGTACTAACAGCCCCAGTTTCTGCCCAGTAAATGGTGTATCCACCTGCGTCAGTAATCTTACCACCATCTGTCCCAAAAAGAGAATCGTCTGTTCCATCTTCTTTTTTTCCGAAATCTACAGGTGCCTTCCATGTTATCGTTGGAATTGTTTTTACTGCATCATCGCCTGCTGGAAAAGTTACCTGAACATCACTGGGAATGCTCGGGTTTTTTGCTTGCACACCTGCTACCGTGGCAGTAGTGGAAATACTATATTCTTGCTTCTCATCTGAATCTGCCTTGGTCTTGAGAAAAACCTGGACATTGTATTTTCCATTTGGAAGTGGTATAACAACTTCTGTCTTCTCTTTTGCAACCGTTTCTGTCCGTACTACTCTGTCTTCAGACGCAACCTGAACAACATATTTATCAAAAGAACCTGTTGCCTGAGGCCATGAAACAGAAAGTCCAGGTGAACCTGCTGACTGTGCAACGTCTATTGCTACCTTTTCTGTTCTTCCAGGCGTATCCGTGCCTGTACCTGTACCTGCTGTGGAACATGCAAAAGTCAATACTGCTACCATTCCAAATAACAATGCACTTACTGTGCAATACTGTACGTTTCTAACATACCATTTTATCATAATTACCTCCTAGCGGTGTACATCACCATAAGAACATCTGTACATAGTATATACAGATTTTTGTTTTTGTCAAGTAATTTATGCGTTTTTTTTACCAAAATTATGTATTTTGAAGATAAAATTGATTCCTGAATGGCATCAGCGGCATATAGATACAAATAAAAAGCCCCTCATTGAGGGGCTATTAACTATTGATAACACTGACCGAAAAGTTGCCTGATGCAGTCGGTGCTCCAGGTGCTGCCTTCAGATCTTCTGTCTTTATCTTCTTCACATCACTTGCGGCAGTTACCGAGGAGTCATTGGTTTGTACAACTACTTGTACATCATAGTCTGTATCACCGGTCAAACCAGTAATTGTGTACGTTGTGTCTGTTATACGGGTGGTATCTGTGTATGCATCCGTGCCTATTTTTTCCGGTTCTGTTCCACCTGCAGGTTTGGCGGGTGATTTCTTTGTGTCGGTGTGCCGACCGTGTGCAATCAGAGTATTCCCCACGCGTGTGGAGATGTTTTTGTAAAAGAGCTTCATCTGCAAGTAGCAGTTGTCTAATAGTGCATAGTAATGTATACTGTTTTGGATATACTATAATCATGAACAAAAGCTGTTATAGAGATTCCTAAAAACGAGGAGACAACATATGGCAGAAACCAAACCACATAGACTTTACACAATGCCATTTGCGAATATTTACCCTCATTATGTTACAAAGGCAGAAAAAAAAGGACGAACGAGGGAAGAGGTTCATACAATTATTTACTGGCTTACGGGATACGACCAATCTGAACTGGAGCATCATTTGGAAGCGCAAACAGACCTTGAAACTTTATTTGCTTCAGCAAAGCTAAACCCCTTACGCAAGCACATCAAGGGCGTTGTTTGTGGCGTCAGGGTGGAAGAAATTGAAGACTGGTTAATCCGAGAAGTGCGCTACATGGATAAATTGATTGACGAGCTTGCCAAAGGGAAAACAATGGAAAAAATTCTGCGATCGGAACAACAGCCATAAAACTCCATCATGGAGTAGGGTGATGCACAGTATATCAACTCTAAAAGCGAAACGATGCATTCCGTCGTTGTTGTTCCATACATTGCTCCTCTTATACATGATAATTTCTACTGTTGTAGATACTCATCTTCCATGTCTATTGATTAAATAGCTTTCTTGCAATTCTTTGAGTTCAAACACGTATTCCCCACGCGTGTGGGGGTGCATCCCATGTTATCGTTGGAACTGTTTTTACTGCATCATCGCCTGTTGGAAAAGTTATCTGTACATCTCTGGGAACGCTCGGTTTTTCTGCTCGCACACCTGTTACCGTGGCAACAGTGGAGATACTATATTCTTGCTTCTCATCTGAATCTGCCTTGGTCTTGAGAAAAACCTGAACAACGTATTTATCAAAATTATGCATTTTGAAGATAAAATTGATTCCTGAATGGCATGAGCGTCATTATAGATACAAATAAAAAGCCCCTCATGGAGGGGCTTTTAACTATTAACTCTTAACCTTGGTTGCGGAAGCTGTACTCCCATTACTGGAGTGTACCCTCACCCTAACATGAGCAACACCACATGCCCCACAGGAAAAGTTATGAATGATCCCCGAAGAAGTCACAAATGGCAGACTAGTATCCTCTGTAGTACTCCCATTTGTGTAGCGGTAAGAATAATGAGTAATGCTAGCCGGATCTCCATTTGCTTCTCGCCCGGCTGAGAAGACGACGCCTCTGGCGACTACCGCTATTTCACCCGGTCTCTGGAGGGAGAATCTTATCTTCTGCGCCTCCCTAATAGTCGGTTCTACGAGCAAGCTGACTGTCCTTTCAGTTGTTTTAGCACTTGCTTCACTGTCTCCATTATTACTGGTTCTGGTAACCACAATAACAGAAATTTCCTGATCTCCCTTCAGATCTTCGGAAATGGTGTATGTACGAGCATTTTTGTCACCGGTATGAATACCACCCGCATTGCTGGGTGGCGTCGTAGTAACTCTATCGCCCTTTGCCCAGTAGACAAAATAACCATTAGCCACACCCACAGTTCCATCTGCTTTTCGCCCGGCTTTTCCTTCAAACCACGTTATTGTCATCCTTGTGCGAGTATCAGATATTTTTTGAGATGAGAGCTCTACTGGCCTCGTCGATGGAGTCGGTGCTATGTACAAATTTATTGTAGTTATCGCCTTCTCAGCACTTTCGGCAGTTACACCCTTCTCATCGGTGTTTGCAACTACTTGTACATAATACGATGTATCACCGGGCAAACCAGTAATTTCATGCCTCCTTGCTGTTTTACCTAGGGATGCTCGATCCGTTGCAGCATAATTCGCCTCGTTTAATTTTTTCCACCTTACCGTATAGTTAGTAATGTCTACTGCTTTACCAGATGCTAGTCGTCCGGGGGTTGCTGGCGTCCATGAAATCTCCACCCTTGCTGTAGCTCCTCCATCTTGAGATTCAGATTTATCTTTTGTTACGGCATCACTGATTACTGGTACACTCGCTGCTGCCGACAAATTCTCTGTCTCTATCTTCTTCTTTTCATTTGTGGCAGTTACACCCGTCTCATTGGTTTGTGCAACTACTTGTACATCATACTTTGTATTACCGGTCAAACCAGTAATTGTATGGTTCCTTGCTGTTGCACCTAGGGATGCTCGATCCGTTGTAGCATAACCCGCCTCGCTTGATTTTTTCCACTTTACCACATAGCCAGCAATGGTTCTTATGTCACCAGATGCTGATCGTCCGGCAGTTGATTCCGTCCATGAAATCTCCAGCGTTGCTTTAGCTCCTCCATTTTGAGATTCAGATTTACCGTTTATTACGGTATTGATTACTGGTGCAGTCTGTGCTATCTCCAGAACAGGTGTTATGAATGTCTTTGAGGCGCTTGTAGTTTCTTTGCCGGCATTGTTTTTCGCAACTACAACAAAGTCATACTCTGTTCCTCCCTTGAGTGGCCGGTTAGCAATGGTTACCGAAGTTTCCCATGGTTGCCCTTCACGCGGGGGGGATACTTGTAACTTACCGGTACTCTTTGTTATATCATCAATTTTTTTGACATTCTCTTGCCAGTAGATGGTATATCCAGTAATAGAAGCTGCTGTCGTTCCATTAGTTGTTCCTGCCGTTATAGATTCTCCCCAGACAATACTAACCTTCACACTTGTGTCGGTTTTCTTTGTCAAGTCAATCAGTGCAATTACAGATGGTGCACTAGGTGCTGTTGCTGCAGCTGGTACTGTTGTTTTGAATGCTTGAGCATCACTCTGACTCTCGCCGGTTTGTCCACCATCTGTCTTGGTAACAATAACAAAAACATATTGTTGCTCGGCATGCAGATCCCTTGCTGTGTACTGCGTTGTCTTAGTTGTTGCATTCGGTATCTTCGGAAGATCGCCAAAAGCACCACCTTCTTTCCAATCATTATCCTGCTTCCAATAAATCCGGTATTCTATCAGTTTGGAAGCTGTTGTACCATCAGTCGTACCGAGATCTGGTGCCTGCCAAGTAAGTGCAATCTGATATGCACTTGGTGTTCCGGTTATTGTTTCTATTTTTGCTGGTTCTGTTCCACCTGCAGGTTTGGCGGGTGATTTCTTTGTATATGAATCACTATAGCTTGTTTGTCCTGCACTGTTTTTTGTTTCTACTATAAAGGTGTATGATTGATCAATCTCCAAGCGCGTAACAACCTTCGTTGTTGCTGTTCCGGCACTTGTCCATAGTACATTGTGAGGACCAATTTCGCTAGGCGATAGGGCCTTTCCTTTCTTATAATACACAATGTACTTACTAATGGTAGCCGCAGCTGTTCCATCAGTTGTTCCAAAACCAGTAGGTGCCGTCCATTTGAGAGTAAGCTTGTGTAGTTGTGTTGCTACATTATCGTCTAATCCCAGATCAGTTGCTGGCTCCGGTGCTGTCGGCGCCTTGCTCGCATCCGCAACTGGCACTTTAATTTCTTTCCTTGGGCTTACTGCTACTAAACCACTGGTATTCTTGACTGCTACAATAGCATAATATGTACGCCCCGCTTGGAGGTTTTCTATTGAATACTTGAGTTCTTCTGCTGTATATTTTTCATCTGCTGCTGGCAGGGCAAGTTCAGCTTGTAACACGCTTGCGGTACTAACATCCCTAGTTTCTGCCCAGTAAATGGTGTATCCACCTGCGTCAGTAATCTTGCCAGCATCTGTCCCAAAAAGAGAATCGGAGGCTCCATTTTCTTTTTTTCCGAAATCTACAGGTGCCTTCCATGTTATCGTTGGAACTGTTTTTACTGCATCATCGCCTGCTGGAAAAGTTATATCTACATTTCTGGGAACGCTCGGTTTTTCTGCTTGCACACCTGCCATCGTAGCAGCAGCGGTGAAACTATATTCTTGCTTCTCATCTGAAGCTGACTTGGTCCTGAGAAAAACTCGGACGTTATATGCTCCATTTTGAAGTGGCACCTCAACCTTAGTTTTTCCTTTTTCAACAGTTCCTGTCCATACTACTGCATTACCAGAGGTAACCTGAACAACATATTTATCAAAAGAACCTGTTGCCCGAGGCCATGCAACAGAAAGTGCCGGTGTACGCCCTAACTGTCCAACAGCTATGGCTACCTTTTCTGTTCTTCCAAGCGCACCTCCACCTGTGCCTGCACCTGCTGTGGAACATGCAAAAGTCAATGCTGCAACCATTCCAAGTAACAATGCACTTACTGTGCAATACTGTACGTTTCTAACATACCATTTTATCATAATTACCCCCTAAGTGGTGTACATCACCATAAGAACATCTGTACAGATGTATACAGATTTTTGTTTTTGTCAAGTAATTTATGCGTTTTTTTTTTTACCAAAATTATGTATTTTGAAGATAAAATTGATTCCTGAGTGGCATCAGCGGCATATAGATACAAATAAATAGCCCCTCATTGAGGGGCTATTAACTATTGATAACACTGACCGAAAAGTTGCCTGATGCAGTCGGTGCTCCAGGTGCTGCCTTCAGATCTTCTGTCTTTATCTTCTTCACATCACTTGCGGCAGTTACCGAGGAGTCATTGGTTTGTACAACTACTTGTACATCATAGTCTGTATCACCGGTCAAACCAGTAATTGTGTACGTTGTGTCTGTTATACGGGTGGTATCTGTGTATGCATCCGTGCCTATTTTTTCCGGTTCTGTTCCACCTGCAGGTTTGGCGGGTGATTTCTTTGTGTATTAATCATTATATATAACATATTATATATTTTATATGATATAATTACATGGGTGAAGAAATGGCAAAATATATTTATATACTAACGTTTGTGCTTATGATTGTTGGATGTGAAGAGAACGTTTCATCAGTAGATACTGCAGCGTCGGCAAAATTTTCTCGAGAACCAAATCAGACGAAAAATTTCCAAGCATTCTCTGTTGGAGTGAGTTCCGTGCGTCTTTCATGGGAACCACCAGCAGATATGGGGAAACATGACGACGGATCATCTGCGTCATTAAGACATTATGCAATATATTGGAAAGAAGGAGAGGTCGTATCTTCGGATAATTATGATGGTGTTCAGACAAATGAAGATCAGCAAACGTATACCGTTTCAGGACTTGCAAAAGACAAAATCTATTCCTTCCTTGTAGTAAGTGAGAATACAGCAGGTCTTACCAGCACGAGCAAAATCATCCTTGGCTCCTCATCGCAGTTAATTAGAACGTGGGAGGATTTGCAAAACATGGAAACAAATGGCGAATACATACTTGCAAATGATATTATTTTTCCCCGACCTGGTACACATGACTTTCCGACGGAAGGATTTGTTCCCATCGGAACATCTGATGAACCCTTTGCAGGTGTCCTATATGGAAACAGAAAAAAAATAGTTGGATTATATATTAACCGCCCGGAGCTAGATTTTGTTGGTATTTTTAGCATTATAGATATTTCGGGAACAGTTGTTCAGGATCTGTTTATCGATAATCCAATTGTATCTGGTAATGCAGTAGTAGGAAGTCTTGTAGGATATCTCAAGAAAGGTGAAATAAAAAATATAACCGTAACGCATAGCAGTGAAACTGCACGAATCAATGGTTTAGGAACATTGTTATCAGAGAATTTTGATAGTAAATCACCTCGTGGGTATCACGGTGGTATTGCAGGGGCAGTCGGTAAAGATGGTTTCATAATATCAAGTAGCAATTCCACTACGGTACAAGGAGCAAAGGATCATATTGGCGGATTAGCAGGATATAATACTGGAACAATTTCTGGTTTTACGACAGGAAAGGTGGAGGGTAATGGTTTTGTAGGTGGATTGGTAGGATACAATGATACCGATGGCATTGTTAGGGGGTATACAACAGGTGTAATTACTGCAAACAGTCGCGTAGGCGGATTAGTGGGATACAATATAAATGACGTTTTTGGTTATACATCGGCAAAAATATCCGGCAAGGATTATGTCGGTGGATTAGTAGGGTATAACAAGGGAAAAATTGAGGGCTATGTAACAAGTCAAATAGTAGGAAACAGTGTATTAGGTGGATTAACAGGACATAATGCACTAGGTTCGAGTGCAATGGGTTTTGCAACAGGAAGTGTAAAGGGTAGCAAAAATACTGCGGGCGGTCTTGTAGGAAAAAATTTGGGAGTATTACGGGGCTTCGCAACAAATAACGTATTTGGCATCAGTGAAGTCGGAGGTATGGTAGGAAGAAATGAAGGTACAATTTTGGGTTATGCCAATGGCAATATATTTGGAAATAGCAAACTTGGGGGATTGGTAGGGAGCAATACATTGTTGGGTGTCATAACTGGTTATTCATTAGCATATGTTAAGGTTCAGGACAGTGAGCGAAAAGATATTAGTCCAGGAGTTGGAATAGATAGCGGTCAAGCGAAAAACATTATTTATGTAGGCCAAACCGAAACAGAAAGTCAGTCTGAAAATAAAAAAACCGGTGCGGGCGATCATGTTTCAGGAGGCGAATACACAGGGGCAGCACCGTCAAAAATAATTATAGAAAACACCGAATCGAAAGATGCCACGTCCTTTAACGACCTAATTTTTAACGATGGAGATTGGAACTGGGTTATGGAAAAAGATAATGTATGGCCAACCCTGCGATTTCCAGCTGATTTTCCAAATGGCATGCCACAACAGAATCCGAAAATAGTACCGAATTCTGCCTTCGTAGAATAATACCACGTAGCCGCCGCTTGCATTACATTACACAGTTCTGTGTCGTAACATACATCCTTTCTCCTTACAGAGATGCTGGGATTACTGCCAATTAAGTTTCTATGCATTTCTCAAAAGATTGTGTAATCAGAGCAAAGACATCATCTAGTTGTTTATAGGAATCTAAATTAATCTCTATATTCCCAGTACCCCAATGACCTTTGTCTGTAACGTTTATGCAGAGATTTTTAGGATCATGTATTTCTTCGTAATCCATGTTCAAAAAAAGGCGAATTTTGTCTTTCTTAGGAACCAGATCTACAAAGTTTGTAGGAGCTTTGTAGGACACATAATGTTTGCTAAACATCTCTCTTACAGAAGCATCAATGTTTACTATTCTCTTTCTCAGTGTATTAAATAACTCATTCATTGGGGGTTTTGTAAGGGAGGGGAAGTTATCGATGGTATACGTGTTTTCTGGCTTAGGTGTATACTTCTCTAGTGTTTCTTCTGATACGCTGGGGTAAGGCCATATATTCATCATAGTTTTTGCTAGCTCTTCTGTTCTTTCTTTGATGCTGTCTTCATTCCACACAGAGACCTGCTGCAAACTCTTGTTCAGTCTTAATGGGCTGTTGTCAAAGCCCCCTTCTATAGCCTTTTTTTGAACAAAAGCTTTATCACTCAGTTCTGAGTTATATCCCGTTAACGTTAAGTTGCCAATGGTATGCAAATAGTTTTCATGTACCTCTTCCCAGTTTTCACCGAGCATCTCTTTCCATTCTCTTGAGAGATTAGAATTTTGAGGCATAATATGTTCAACAGTATAGTCGTCTACCTGTACCCGTTCTTTTCGCTCATGGTTTTCAAATCTTCTTAACCAAAAATTTCTGTTCTTTATATTGTACAAGTCCTTTTCTTTCAGCTCTTTTATAAACTCCGTATCGCTAGGAAAACGTTTATAATTTGCCATTAGAATAAAGGATGCTTTTAAGCTATCAAAATAGCTTTCTGTATCTATCGATTTATACAGCGTCGCAAATGTTTTATTTAGACTGTTTGTAGGAATGCCACAGATAAATCTTCGAAAGACATAGCTTTGAATCAAGTTCAAAATATTTACACAGCATTCTAGATTGATGCGTTTTTCTTCAAAATCATTATAAATTTGTAATAAAAATGGATATGCAACATCAATGTTTAAATCATTCAGATCCGAAAGAGCGTCGCTTAATTGTTTCTGTTCTTCTTTCCCGAGGGCTATTTTTACAAAATATGTTGAGTATTTGTGTATATCGGCAATAACATCATCCACATTGTTAAGACCACCTTGGGCAATGAAATACTCCTTAAAAGTTTCATATACGTTTTTTATGTTAGGAATTGTACCAGTTTTAATTGTTAAATAGTCACGCATAAAACGATCAAAGTAGGATCTATAATCTGTTTGGCCAAAGTTTTGTTCCATAGCTCTCCAGTAGTTATGATACAATTCCTCTTGCTGTTTAGGGTTTAGTCCCATTAACACATAGTTTCGAATAAGATCCGCTTGCGATAGTTCGAGCCCTGTTGAGTTTAAGCTTTCAAATATAAGCTGTGGATTGTCGCGTTCTTCGTCAAGAGCAATATCTACAATCATCAATTTTCTAATACCTGCATATATTTTTTCTGGTTCTGAATTTGTTATCTTCCCCTTAAAAAATTCAAAATTTTCACGGATTCTGTTTGAGCTTAATTTCGCATTGGGTCTATCTTCGATAATATTTATCAGAGTTTCCTTGTCTTGTTGGGTAAGTATCATCTTGTATTTTAACTCATCTTTTCCGTGTCTATTGATTAAATAGCTTTCCTGCAATTCTTCAGAACGTTCCTTGCCTGGTATAGCACGAACAAGTGCTGATATTAACAGCAAAATAGTGCTTATTCTTTGCTGTCCATCAATAATTGTTTGTTGAGAAATCTCGCTGGTATTGAGCGTCTTTTTAATACTTACAATAGACCCCATAAAGTGATATGCGATATTTTCATTATTGGCAGCTTCTTGGATGTCTTCCCAAAGTTTTTTACATTGCGTTGATGTCCAGCTGTATGTTCTTTGATAGATGGGAATGATAAATTGTTGTCTTTGACCTAAAAAATCTGTAAGAGTTTTTTCTTGCGCTTGCATACCTGCTCTGTGTGTCCACATAATAGCAAAAAACCAATTACATGTATAGTGGACAATAGATAATGGATTGTATTGGGCACATTACTTGTCAAAGCATCATCACAGAGTGGCATGAAAAAGATCGACAAGACCAATATGTGCTGCACTCTCGTTGAGCATCCCGCAACGAATAGGTACGGAGACAGTATCTTGTACCTGGGACAAAAACAAATCCTGAGCCCATGATATTCTTCCCATAATAATGATCAATTCTGGTTGTAGGAAGGAGCACACATCCTTTAGAAATATTCCCATCAGACGTCCAAAGGAGCTATACACCATCTGCGCCTCCTCATTCCCAGCTAAGGCAGCTTCTGCGAGTTCGAGGGGGGTATCGCCTGCTGCTCCTAGCACCTGGGCAATATACATTAATCCGCGAATAGAGAATACATCATCTGCCAATGCATCAGTAGCAACAAGATGACGGTCTTCTGGAGATAGAATGTGAGTAACAGGCCATGAATAGAGCCAACCCTCCGAATTATAGGGGGTGGGCACGATCGTAGGTAGTTTGTCGACTATATATCTTGAGCCACAACCGGTGCCGAGGGTAATTCCCAATACCGCAGCTACATCCTGTCCTGCACCATGGAGGACCTCACCGAGGACGGCAGCTTCGGCATCATTCCGCATGCGAATTTCCCATGCTTTGGAAGGGTCAAGGTATGAATATATCATGTCCTTTATTGCTACATTGTAGAGGGCTTCAAATTTTGCCAGCCCCGTAATATAGGGAATGCCCCGCTCGTAGTCACAGGGACCGGGAAATGCAATGCCGACACGTCGAAGATGCCCAGCCGGAACATCATGGATCTTCTTATCTTCCAAAGTAATAATGTCTGCTAATATTTTTGCAATCTCTTCTGCTGATGCATGCTCCTTGAGCTCTGTACGACAAATTGGACCTGCTTTCGGATTATCAGTAAAAATGATGCCTGATTTAATGCTGCTTCCACCAACATCAAGACAAATAATATAATCCGTCACGAAATGCTCCTAATTTCAGCATTCTGACAGCGTTCAAGATTCCGTTTTAGTCCTGCGCAGAGAATAAGCGATCTTCCTGAGAGCGGGCGAATTTCTACCTCAGGACAAGCTGCCGGTATCAGAAAGGTCTCAGCAAAGCAGTATTCACCTTTCTGCCCATCGCAGCTCCATTGAATAGCAGAACCCTCTACTACCATACAGAGTAAGACAGATTCTTCGGACTGTAGACAGAGAGAACCGGACACTGTGTAGCGTTTCATTTCATAGAAATGCTCATCGCTTGTGGGTAAATATTCCAAAGTATATTCCCCGCACTGCTCACGCATTTCGGGTTTGCTCAGTAGTTCCTGCTTTGCATCATCATCCGAATATTTCAGGGAAATATTTTCGAAGGCCCGGTCCAAATTTAAGGGACGGGGCTTCCCATCCATATCCAAACGTAGCCAATCATACATTTTAAAGGTAAAAATATAGGGAGTCGCACTTACTTCCAGTACAAGATTTCCACTGCCAGCGCCATGTACCACTCCGGGCGGAATAAGGAAGAGATCATGTTTTTTGGACGGGAATTTCGCTACATATGCTTCAATAGCTACCTCTTCTTTTTGTTCTGCGCTCTGTCGGAGCTCACGTTCAAAGTTATCTACGTTTTCATTATTTTTCAGTCCAACATAGACAAATGCATCATCCTCGGCATCCAGAATATAATAGCTCTCTATCTGGGTAAAGTTTTCGCCAAAATGCCTGCTGATATACTCTGGCTGAGGATGGCATTGGATGGAAAGATTATCGCCCCGGACGGTGTCGAGAAAGTCAAAGCGAATGGGAAATTCATCGTGGAATACAGCATGCTGTGGACCAATTATTGATTTTGGAAGATATTTTACCAATGCAGGAAAGGGAAATTCAATAAGATTCTGCTGAGCATCATGAAACAGTATGCCATTTTCCGGAGCAATTAATTCAAAGCTCCATGCAATATTTGGGGCGCTGGTATTTACACCGGGCAAATGTTCTTGTATCCATTTTCCACCCCACACCCCAGGTTCAAACCATGGGCGCGGTCGCAGAGGCAGACGGGCTAATTTCTCGAGTGTATGTCGTAGCCCATCTCCTTCAACAGCATTTGGGGCCTCATTATTTTGCCCATCTATAAAGAGATGAAGTTCCGGCAGAATTCGCTGCATCTCGCGTTCCAATATGGGCCAGTCTACAAAATATTGACGTTTATAGGATTCCTTTGCTGCTAGGGGAGTGGGCAGAAAAAGATTTGTTGCTTGCCCAGCACGTCCGCGAAATTGAACCTCGCATAGGGGAAGATCCACATAGATAAGATATTCACAATGCTCACCCAATATAGTGGCAGCCCCAGGACCCATCACAATCCATTGAGCCGTCCCTAATTGTGCATGAAATTCCAAAATCTTCTCATGGACAAGGAGGTCCCATAGATTGAGCGGGCAACGACTACCAAATATGGGATCATCCCCACCAATATAGGGCTGGATTTTCAGTTCCAGGAGCTCGGACGGCAAGGCAAAGATAGCTGAATCTACACAGCTAGCTCTTGGTAATGCAGGGAGGAGTTGCTGCGCAAGGACATCCCATGCGACTCCTGGACGACCATCGATTGCGATACAATGAATATTCTTCTCGTTCATTTTTTGTGCAATATGATTGACTATGTCTGTATAGCCATGCAGTATTGTCGTCTCGAATGGATGAGAGGGGTAACGCGAATAGCGAACATCAGTATTGTTTGTTCCGACAAAACGCGCCTCTGCACATTTTGGTAGGGGTGGTTCATAACTCAATGGAGTTCGTAGATGATCTTTCTTCATAATAATTTCCTCATTTATTTTAGCCCGGCCTGTTGGGACAGACCAGCAACAAAGTAATGCATTAAAGCAAAATACAAGAGAATAGTCGGAATAGAAGCAATCAGAACAGCCGTCATAATATAGGGGATGGTGCCACCACCATAGCCACTCATAGAAGCCAATGCAACCATCAATGGTCGGACATGTTCAGATCGGGAAAGCACCATGCCAAAGAGCAGATCGTTCCAGATCCACGTCATTTGGAATAATGCCACAACAGCCGTTGCAGCCCCCGACTGAGGAAGAAATACAAAAAGGAAGGCCTGAAAGCTGTTGCAGCCATCAATTTTTGCAGAATCCTCATGTTCATGGGGAATGGTATGATAAAATCCCCGGAATACAAAAACGGCAAAGGGGATGGTAATAGCAATATAAATAAGCAGTAATCCAGTAAAGCTGTTGTAGAGCCCCACTTGATTATAAAAGTTATACAGCGGGATGAGATACATCTGAAAGGGAAATAAGGTTCCGCTATATATAATCATAAACAGGAGAAAGCTACCACGGGGTTTCAAACGAACAATGCTATAGGCAGATGCCGTTGAAAACATGATGGTTATGATACCACCAATGCTCGCATAGGCAAAACTGGATAGGAGATGCCTCCCCAGGCGGTACTGTTGAAACACAGTTTTCAAATTCTCGAAAAATTTGAATTCCTTCCATGGAAGATATGCAGCAGAGCGCAGAAATTCATCTGGAGATTTCGTAGCAGCAAAGAACAATGCAAGAATCGGGGTAAGCCATAGCGCCGCAAACACAGAAGCCAAGGCGACCAGAAGAAACCTTCTCCCATTTCCAATTATTTTACGACTGAGTAGCTGTGTATCCATAAATCCTCCCATCCTAATAATACAGCGAATCCTTTCCTGTCATTCGCCGTATATATGTGTAGGAGAGCAATATTACAACAATCGAAAGCAAGACCGCAATGGCAGATCCATATCCCATATTAAACAGCACAAAGGTTTCCCGAAACATTGTTACTGCGAGCGTCTCTGAAGATCGATAGGGACCGCCGCGAGTAACTACATAAATAATATCAAAGGACTTCAGCGAATTAATGATTGCCATGGTAACAACAACCGTAGTAATTGGCCGAAGCATGGGGATGGTAATATGCATAAAAATTCGAACATTGCCCGCACCATCGATTCGGGCTGCCTCGACGGGCTCTTTTGGAATAGCCGTTAGACCCATCAGAAACATGACAAGTGAAAAGCCAATCTGTTGCCATGACCATGCGATAAGCAAGGAGAAGGTGTTCAGTGGCACTGTTGTCAGCCAGTGTATAGCCCCCTCGCCACCGAAGAAGCGGATTAGACTGTTAATCAAACCTAATTCGGGCGAAAACATAAATGTCCAGAGAGAACCGGTCGAAACAAAACTGATAGTAAGGGGAAGGTAGAATATTGATTTAAGAATTTTCTCACCCGGCAAATCCTTGAGAAAAACTGCAAGGAAGAGCCCTCCACCGACAGGCACCACAATGGTAAACAGCACCCAAATAAGAGTGTTAAAAACTGATGTAATAAAATTAGAATCTGAAAAGAAGCGCAGATAATTTTCCAAGCCGATAAATTGAGGAGTGCTTATGCCATTCCAGCTAAAGAAACTATGGTACAGATTCTGTAACATAGGAATTATCAACAATCCAAGAACCAAGACAAGAGACGGCACTATGTATATATAGGATGTCCACTGTTTCATAAATTTTCTCTGAGTGCCGCCTGATATCATCTGTTCTAATCTACTTATTTTTTGCCCAGTAATCACTGGCCAGATCGTCAAGATCTTCCAGTATTGAGTCCAATTTACTGGGATCAAGAATAAACTCTGCAAACTTATCCACCGCTGCCTCAGAAATAGGCACGGGAGTTGCCTCCCAGAAGCGATTCAGAAAACGGTAGCCCCCTGTTGTTACATCAGTAAAAAGATTCACCTTTTCCGTCGGGAGAAAATCTGCTTCTGCAGCACTATTGGCGGGATAGGCAGTGAGCATCTCTGCAAAGAATGATGCATTCGGTGCATCCATCCACCAGCCAGCTACCTGCTTTGCCGCACTCACATTTTTACTATGTGCTGAAACAAAAACTGGCTCAGTCTCGAAAATGACATTTTTTCCAGCAGCAGGATTATGAGAAGGTAGGACAAAGAGTCCGATATTCTCTTCTGGAACACCGTTTGCAGTAAGCACGGCAGTATAATACCATGTTCCCATAACTGCCATTGCAAGTTTTCCATCGTTAAACATGCGTGGTGCATCGGCAAATACATCGACTGATGGGGCAGTGTAATACCCACGCTGTATCATACTACGCCAGAGCTCAAATGCAGCTCGAACGGCCGGATCGGTATATCGTGCTTTTCCAACCATCAATCGATCGTACAAGTCAGGATCCTGCCCGATAATGAATTCCTCAAAGTTAATAAAGGTAACCCATCGACCCTGTACGGATTGCAGTAGTGGTGTTACATCATGAGCCACGAGGATATCACAGATTTCGATGAACTCCTCCCAGGTAGAAGGAGGCGATAGATCATGTTGAGCGAAGACCTCTTTATTGTAGAAAACAGCCCAGTACTGGAGACTGTATGGAAAACCATAGACCTTCTCGTCAAAGGTATAGGCCTGTCGAATACCAGGTGAATATTGATCGGCATGTGTATCCCACATATCAGTGAGATCTGCTATCAGCCCCTGATCGACGAGCTCTTTTATGCGATATGTTGACCACCAACTAAACAGTTCTGGGGCATCACTCCCAAGCAAGGAAGAGCGAACTGCAGCTGTATATACATCAGTAGTCGGGTAGGGGGAAGCCTCCAGCTGAATTCCGATATCGGCTGTCATCCGGACAGCCTGCTTCTCAAAAAAAGGTTGATAATTTGGATTACCACCTTTATCATGTACAAGAGTTACTACGACCTCACCGGCAGTAGCATTCTCTCCTTGTCCACCAGCAAATACAGAATTGGGCTGAGCCATGTTCCATATTACCATGCACATTAAAACAAAAAAATTAATTACGTGACCTCTCATCGTCACCTCCTTTATTATCTTTGCAATGATCTTCCTTCCTGCATGTTTTCCGTTCCACCAAGCTCTGAGGAATGCGAAAAGCCAGCGGAAATGAAGCATCATCATTCATCTGAGCGAGAATAGCATGGGCTACCATCCGCCCTATTTGATCGGTATCTATCTGCATAGTGGTAATTTGCGGTACAAAGGGGAGTGAATAATCCAACATATCCCCCGGAGCAAGGACCGATACATCATCGGGGATCCTCTTGCCCAGATCGTATAATGCCTGAATAATCTGGGCGGCAAGATAATCATCATGAATAAAGAGCCCATCAAGGTTTGGATGATGCGTAAAGAGCTCTCCCATTGTTTTCCTGATCTCTTCGTGATTATTCAATTCTACCCGGTGGACTAGCGTTTCTCTTACACTGTTGCCATTTGCTTCGACTGCCTGCCGATATCCGGTAAAGCGATCGTTGAGAACGGTGGGGATATCGGTTTTTTCATAGTCAACAAACCCCACTGTCTTACATCCCCGTTTGAACATATGCATGGTGCCATTGAAGGCACCACGGAAATCATCGCTGCTGATAGTTGGATATCCGTCTGAAAAGCCACTGTTGTTTACGGCAATTACCGGCAAGCCCCGGTCAGTCAGCATACGGAATACCTCCTGAGAACCAAAGTGTATGGAGGCAACCATGCCCGATCCTGAGGAAATGATCTTCGCAACAGTCTTCTGCGGATCATCCTGTAAGCTAACCGGGATAATGATAGGATAGAGTGCATTATTTGACAGCACAGATTCTATACCAATGATGATTCTCCGAATAAAATACCACTCAAAGGCCTTTTCATAATCTTCAAGTACTATGACTGCAACATGTGTTATGCGGGTAGAGGACAGCGAGATTGCATGAATGTTTGGCTGATAATTGAGCTTCTCAGCAGACCTCAGAACACGATTCCGACTCTCTTCGGATACTCGTCCCTTTCCTGCTAGGGCATGCGAAGCTGTAGTTATCGAAACGCCAGCATCTTCTGCAACATCAATTAATCGAACATTCATTGTAAGCTTACCATATGACAAAATATTGCCAAAACGATTTGTCATTCCTTATAGTAGCATGAATGCCCTATTCTTTGTCAATAGTTTTTGTGTAATTATTACGTATTTTTGTTGCAGGGCTGTATTGCTACAGATGTAACAATAAAACAGCTAGCACATGATGCTAAGCTGTCCTACTTATTCTCGCGTTGAACGAACATAGCTAAAACCGCCCTTCCGTCCCGGTGACCACGAAGTAAATCGAATGCCGATATATATATCTTCGGTCTTCAGATGGAGGACCATGTCCTTACCGACCATTGATTTCGGTTTTGACGTCTCCCGCAGTGTTTTGAATTGTAAGGAATCTATCTTATCTACGGTGCCGATGGCCCATTCGGTATCCTTGGGGCTTCTTCCCTTCTGAGATGACTGTTCTGAATGGGCATTGTATAGCTCTCCTGAGCTACCTCGGGTAAGCCAAATAGTATCTGTAATGCGGTCCTGATTGGCTTCCATGGTTGGGTCCGCACTGTCTTTCTTTGTAAAGCTCATATCCGGCCCCGACCAAATCGTACGTTCTTGTTTTGCAGAATCGCTCAATGCATCGGCTGTATCGCTTGCATCTATCTCATGATCGTTTTCTGCATGTTCATTTTGTTCTGATGATGAGAACGCAAATGATCCATCCGATAATAAGCTATCTTGTGCAACTTCTGGTGACGAATGAATTGTCTCTGCAGCGACAAGGTCAGTTACCAAAACAGCAATAAAAATACAGGTAATACGTAGTGTAATTCTTTTCATGTTACATATATTACTATATTTCATCCATCGTTACAAGTATCCAGCAAAGAAATAATCTGTTCCATATCATCCTCAATTCCAATATCCGTGAGATGTTGACGTAGCAATAGAAGTACCCACAGGCAATAAGTAATCGTTTCATAATGATGCATTGTTATATCGTATCAGTTAGAAAGCCCCCATCTACAGGAATGTCTATGCCAGTAATAAAGCCAGCGGCCTGATTGCTGCAGAGAAACAGCACCACCCCAGCCAGGTCCTCTGACTCGCCAAAGCGTCCCATAGCTGTGCGTTCTAGAATGTCTTTTCCGCGCTCTGTCAGTATTAGAGGTTCATCTTGCTGGATTAATAGGTCATGGTTTTGCTTGCCAACGAAGAAGCCGGGAGAGATAGAATTAATCCGAATATTGTATTGGGCAAATTCCCGAGCAGCTCCCGCAGTCAAATTCATAACAGCTGCCTTTGCTGCATTATAGCCCCATACGCCCGAGAGCCCCTTGTAGGAAGCCATAGAGGCAATGCATAAAACTGAACCAGCGATCCTTTTTTTAATCCAATCTCCTGTACATACTTGGATGGGCAGAAGCATCCCAGCAAGGAGATTCAACTCAATAGTTTCCATAAAGCGAGTAGGGTCCTGATCGTTAAAATTACATTTATCTGAGTTGCCACCAACTGCATTAACCATGATCTGCGGCGTATCATAGTCGCTACAGACTAATTGGTATGCTTCTTGCAACTCGCTCTGATTCCGGCAATCAACTTCCAGACAATGTAGCTGCCCCTCTTCAATTTGACAGCGCTCATGTAATTTCCGTACCGCAGCATCCAAGCCATCCATCGACCGACCCCATAAGGACAGACGAGCTCCCGCCTTAAGAAAACTATCTGCAATATGTCCTGCAATAACCCCTGCGCCACCTGTTATAACAATGGTCTTGTTTGCATAACTAAACAAATAATCGAGATGTGACGACATTCTGCATCGTAGCACATTTACGAATTCCAAACAAGATAGTAATGTGATATACTAACCGTGGTGGAACGCTTAACAACCCGCTTAAACATAATTGCATTCCTAGCTGGACTATCGCTCTTTCTTGCTTCTATTGAATATCTCATCCCGAAACCTCTTCCATTCTTCCGCATTGGAATTGCCAACATCCCCCTCCTTCTTGTACTGAGGCATGTTCGACTGCCACACATACTGCTCCTGGCCCTCCTCAAGGTAGTGGGGCAGGCCATTGTTCATGGCACCCTCGCGTCCTATGTATTCCTTTTTTCTTTCTGTGGGACCTTTTCCAGCGTATTGATCATGTACCTCCTGTCTCGCATTCCATCGCGCTACATCGGTCTTGTTGGCATTAGCATGGCTGGTGCATTGATAAGCAACTGTGTACAAATGATTTTTTCTGTCGTTTTTATATTCGGATCAGCATCATGGATGATATTCCTTCCTTTTGTTGTGCTGGGAAGCATTAGTGGGGGGATATTAGGATATATCAGTGAACATTTTGCTTGTCACTCACGTTGGATAGCAGGTATACGGGATGAATATCAGTCGGCAAGATAATTTTTTTCTCCGAAATTTCTCTGCCCGTTTCCAATGCATAACCGGACTCATCCTGCTCTGCATCTTCCTACTGTCTCAGGGATGGCAGACCCGGGCAGTCCTAGCCCTGATCTTTGGAATCCTAGCATGGCTGGTGGGGAAACGGATACGCATAACGTATTTCATCCTCTTTATTACTGCAAGCGTGTTTTTTCACCTCCTCGTCCCCGTGGGCAGGGTTATTTTTGAAATAGGCGGCATAAGTATTACGCAAATTGCACTGGAACTCGGACTGGAAAAAGGAGCAACGCTCTGCGGAATGGTATTCGGCTCCCTCTTTACTATTCGCCGCGATCTGCAAATCCGTGGTCGCTTTGGAGCTCTGTTGATGCGGACACTGTATTATTTTGAGCTCCTCTTTGAATATCGGAAACAGCTCCGTATACGACATCTCGCCGAGGACATAGATGCTATCTTATTGAATGTCTACAGCAATCAGGATGATGATGTCAAGAGCAGCTCATGCACGATAACTACCCTGCCTGCCTGGGCGATAAACATTGTACTTATTACATTATTTTTATGTATTTTGATCTGGAGTAGATTTAGGTAATATATTATAATGGTAACGATGGATACTTCAAATTTTATTATAAGTGGCATTCAACAGGTTGGCGTTGGTACAAACAACGTCCGTCAGTCTTGGGATTGGTATCGAGAAACCTTCGGTATGAATATACCGATTTTCCACGAAACAGCTCCCGCAGAGCTCATGCACCCCTACACAGGGGGGGAGATACATAATCGAGAGGCAATGCTCATTCTTAATCGCCATGGCGGGGGAGGGCTAGAAATATGGCAATTTCTTAGCAGAAGACCCCTAGATGTGTATGAGGGACTCGTTCCGGGAGACTACGGGGTCTTTTCTACCTGCATCAAATGTGCAAACCTACTGCCAGTCTTCGACAATCTCTTTTCTCGTGATTATGACCTCCTCCATGAACCAGTAAGCAACCCCGCAGGCACGTCACATTTCTATCTCTATGATTTTTCGGGAAATGTCTTTGATATTGTGCAGACAAATGACTGGTTTGTAAGATCGCAGACGCTGGGTGGGGTCTCCGGTGTAATGATCGGCGTATCCGACATGGAGCAATCATTGCAATTCTATCGTGATTTCCTTGGATTTCAAGTTGTCTATGACGAGACCGGCGTCTTTCCCGATTTTGTCGGCTTGCCGGCTCAACGCGATCGCTATCACCGTGTTATGTTGAAATATACCGGTAAAAAGGGACCCTTCCACCGGTTCTTTGGAACCAATTACGTAGAACTCGTAGTGGCACTCGATCGGCAATCGAAGCCCATCTATGAGGGACGGGTCTGGGGGGATCCAGGTTTTATGCATCTCTGTTTTGATGTCATAGGGATGGATGCACTAATTGAAAAAGCACGGATGATGGGCTTTCGGGTAAGCATCGATAGCAAGGATAGCTTCTCTATGGAATCATCAAGTGGACGCTTCGCATATGTTGAAGACCCAGATGGTTCTCCGATAGAATTTGTAGAAACACATCGGATGCAAGTCGGTAAGCGCATGCACATCGATCTCAAAAAACGCAAGAAACAGACAGCACTTCCAAACTGGATGCTCAAGATGCTGAAGCACCAGCAGCGGCATGCCTGATATTTCTCACTGCTCACTACGAGATCACTACGAGACGAAGCTACTGGGCTCGCCTGCTGTATAACTGTGGCATGCCAGCAGCGCAGAGCAATGCTTATATCTGATTTCCAAATATTTGTCGTAATTTCCGCCGGGCTTGTTCATCCATCTCTATCTGCAGCTGTAATTCCTCTTTCATATCAGAAAAGACCTGGAGGGTACGAGCAAGATCCTCCTCAGTATGAGTAGCAGTGGGAATCATGCGAAACATCAATAAATCAGGAGGAATAACAGGATACACGACAGCTGTAACAAAAATTCCCCGTTCCCTTAAATATTGAATGGTCTGGCGTCCTATGCTTTGATCTCCATCCTTGGTAGGCATAAACACACTACATATGGGTGATGCACCAGGGCCGATAGTAAAACCCAAATCTCTGAGTCCGCTCTTTAAGACATTGCTGATATGCCACATCTTTTCCCTCTCCGCATCGCCCCCGCGCACGAGCTCAAGGGTCCTGGCTAATGTCTTCGTGTAGGCCATAGGGAGACTCTTTGCAAATATCTGCGTTCGAGCATTGTACTCTATCCATTCCATAATTGGCTTCTGACTTGCAGAGAAGCCCCCAATAGCAGCAAAGGCCTTCGCAAAGGTAGCAAAATAGATGTCCACCTCATCCTGACAGTGATGGAAATCTGCCGTGCCCCGCCCCTCGCTACCCATTACACCGAAACCATGGGCATCATCGACAAAGAGACGGAAATTATATTGTTTTTTTAGTGCAGCAATATCCTTCAAATTAGCCACATCCCCCGTCATGCCGTAGACCCCTTCGATAGCCACGAGGACACCCCCACTAGTTGTTTTTGCCACCTGTTTCAGGATGGCCTCAAGATCGGCTATATGGTTATGCTTAAAGAAACGGAGCTGTGCTCGACTGAGGATTCCGCCATCAATAATACAAGCATGGGCAAGTTTGTCGGTGATTATGGTATCTTTGGGACCAGCAATGGCACTCATGGTACCCAATACGCCAAGATAACCATAATTAAAAAGATAGGAAGCTTCCTTTTGCGAAAAATCTGCGAGCTGCTGCTCTAACTGTCGGTGATAGGACGTTGTTCCACTCATCATGCGGGAACCCATGGGGGCAGCTAGTCCAAATTCTTGCACACTGTCGATTGCTTCGTCGTGTAGGTCTTGATTATTTGCGAGACCCAGGTAATTATTTATCGACCACATAATACATTCCTTGCCTTGGAACATCATCCGATTGGATGGGTGGGGCGAAAGAAGTGGGCGCGAAAAAAATGTATCGCCACTCATACGTTGGGGTGCGAAATAACCACCATCACCATAGCATTTAGAAAAAATATCCTGCATTATACTACTTCCTTTTTTTGCATTAATGTATGTAATAGCTCATCGGCTGACAGGGACAGGAGCTCAGAGCGCGTCATAGTTAGATCAGCCGGAACATCGTGGAGCTCATGATCTGCGGCAAGGCGGGCGTTCCCCCCTCCGGTAATATTAAGGAGGATGCAGTCATTGCGGGAGATGCGCTGCTCTTCGCAGGCCTGGATAAGACTGGCACAGGCAACAGCTGCGGCAGGTGCAATATCTATCCCTTCCAGCTCCTCAAAGAGGCGGGCGGCATTCCGGGCCTCCTCATTTTCCACTGCATAACACTGTCCCGCGCTATCACTTAAGGCATCGTAGAGCCCGCCGCGAATTGAATATGCAGGAAACCTGTTTGAAAGTGTCTTGGCATAGATAGCACTGCTTTGTCTCCGCCCCTCATCATCGCTTAGGGGAAGGAGCTCGCGACTTCCTCGTTGCCAAGATCGCGTTATTAAGAGGAAGGGACTGTTCTGCGAGAGATGCAGCTGCATCTTGTTTTTGCCCCAGCGTCCATCTGCCCGGAGGCGTTCGTTTGTTTCCCATGCCGCAATGGCACCTCCACCACTCGCGACTGCCTGAAAATAATGATCAGGTATGCGACCCCGTTCATATACCGCAGACAAAGTAGTCAATGCCATGCCATCGCGCCGAGCAATGTTTTTCGTGCCACCCTCTTGTATACAGCTTGCGGATTGGGAAAGATGTTCGGCAACCTGTATGGCATCATAGTAATCGCCATCTTCAATTGCAATAACAGAAACACAGGGGGAGACATCTCCTAGCATACGTATTGCACTGAGATTCTGCTGGGGGAGAACTACAATTACCGGCATGCCAATCTTGGAACAGATGGAAACAAAGGACCGGGCTGTGTTTCCGGCAGATGCCAAGGTCAGAAATTGTCTGTTCTCTAAGGAGCTTCCCCGTGACCCTCTATGGCTGCTGCGAGAGAAAAAAACAGGCGGAAAACGGGAACAGACGACCTCTGCTTCACATTCTTTGAAAGAACAGCTCGTCATATAACAATTTCGTTCAGGCCAATAGCCGCTAAAGCTGATGAGGAGATCCTTCAATCCAAGATGGCGGGCTAATTTTTTTGAAATAAAACTAACGGGAATGGCATGAGAGTCTATCTGTCTCTGTATTGGAAGCCAGCCGGACATTTTATGTATGCCTGAGGCAGTCTCATCAACTAAAAATTTCTTTTGCTTGTACACCGAACGGAGCAGGGTTGGTTCACGACAGTCAGGGTTTTCTAGGACGGGAGGCGAATCTTCCTGACAGTCATCATCAGAAAAGCGGGCGGTCGTACCCGGGCAACTAATATAGTAACTGTTTGTTCGCTGATGTTTCACTATACCGCTATAGTAGTGGAATGTTCTGTCATTGTCAATGAATTCTTTGATCATTCAGAATCATGATCTATTATGCACTCTTATACCGATAATTTCATATTTTTTTTGTAACAATTTTCATTTCCACTTGTATTTATCTTATAGATGAGTTTATAATACTCATATGTTAGGAGGAACTATGTCGATAGTATTGATTATCGCACTTCCTCTCGCGGGCATTATTATAGGGTGGGTGGTACGATTAATATATGGCAAATTCCAATTGTCTGTTGCTGAGCAACGTGCCGAACGACTGAAAAAAGATGCTGAAAAAGATGCAGAAGTACATAAGAAAGATTTATTACTTGCGGCACGAGAGAAAATAGAGAAAAACCGTGCAATACAAGAGCAAGACTTGCGAGAACGACAGGCTGTCATTAGAAAAATTGAAGAGAAATTGGAGCAGCACAAATCGGAACTTGACAAGAGTGAGGCACTTATTGCTCAGAAGCAGCAAAGTAATGAGGCACTTATTGCTCAGAAGCAGCAAAGTAATGAAAACCGTGAGAGAAGGCTAGAAAAATGGGAGAAAGATCTCAACCAGGACGCAGAAAAATTGCAGGTGGAATTAGCGAGAATCGCTAATTTAAGCAAGGACGAGGCGCGAAAGCAGCTTATGTCCTCACTTGAGGAAACAGTGCAGAGGGATGCACAGGTCCTCATTTCAAAGATTGAGGAAGATGCTACCAAGCAGGCAGAAAAACGCTCGCGGAGCATCCTGCTGAGTGTTATGCAACGCATTGCATCAGAGATTAGTGCAGAATCCACCGTCTCAACGGTGCATTTGCCGAGTGAGCAGATGAAGGGGCGAATCATTGGTAAGGAGGGGCGGAATATCAAGTCTCTGGAAACACTTACCGGAGTAGACTTTATTATAGACGAGGGCTCAGAAGCCGTTGTATTGTCTTGTTTTGATCCCGTTCGTCGTGCT
The DNA here is from genome assembly GCA_964291355.2 of Spirochaetia bacterium. GTDB lineage: Bacteria > Spirochaetota > Spirochaetia > WTKD01 > WTKD01. The sequence goes on from OZ220222.1 coordinate 528,606, forward strand.
GTTGCCCACGATGTGTTGGAATATCTTGTCTCAGACGGACGCATTCATCCAACAAAAATCGAAGAAATTGTAGAAAAAATAAAGAAAAAAATAAATGAGCAGGCCTATGAGAATGGTGAGCGGACCCTCTTCGATCTCGGCATACGAGATGTCCACGGCGACATGATAGATGTTCTGGGCAAGCTTATCTACCGGTCCAGCTACGGGCAAAATCTCCTGACCCACTCAAAGGAAGTGGCCATTCTTTCCGGCATGATTGCTGCAGAAATTGGCTGTAATCGCGAGATTGCCATGCGGGGTGCAATCTTCCATGATATAGGCAAGGGCATCGTTACTGAACAGGAAAATAGCCACGTTGAGCTTGGTGTCGAACTGGCAAAACGTTGTGGAGAATCTGAGGAAACCATCAATGCAATAGCAGCCCACCATGGAGATGTGCCCAGTCTCTTTCCCGAATCTGTCGTAGTGCAGGTTGCGGATGCACTGTCTGCTGCACGCCCAGGTGCCCGAAAGGAAGCACTAGAAAATTATTTTAAGCGATTGGAAAACCTAGAAAATGTAGCGAACGAATTCGATGGTATTGAAAAGGCCTTTGCCATTCAGGCGGGGCGTGAAATACGAGTTATTGTAAACAACGAACAGGTAAGTGACGACAAGGCAAAAGAGTTAGCCCGTTCCATTGCACATGCTATAGAGAAAAAAATCCGTTATCCAGGGAGAATTCGGGTTACTATGATCCGAGAAACTCGCATAATCGACTATGCCCGCTAAAAATATCCTCACAGTATTTTTTCTTGGAGATATAATTGGGCAACCAGGATGCCGGGCAGTGCTTACCAGCTTGCCCGGTCTTCGAAAAAACCATGCTGCGGATGTTATCATTGTCAATGGTGAAAACGCAGACAACGGCTTTGGCATTAACCGAGAAATTGTTGTGCAGCTCCTAGAGCTCGGGGTTCATGTTATAACCACCGGCAACCACATCTGGCATAATAAGGATATTTTTGATTGTCTTGAACAAGAACAGCGACTCCTACGTCCCTGTAACTATCCACGTTCACTTCCGGGCTCAGGTCTGTATCGCTTCCACATTCGAGATGTAGAGTTTGCAGTTATCAATGTACAGGGGAGGCAATATATGGAGCCCATCGACTGCCCCTTTCGTCGGGTCAGAGAAATACAGAAGGATCTGAAGAATACCATAAACATTGTTGACTTCCACGGCGAATCAAGCACAGAAAAAGAGGCCTTTGCTCACTATATGGCGGGCGATGTCAGTGCAGTGCTTGGTACCCATACGCACATTCAAACTGCCGACGAACGCATTATCTCAGACTATACCGCATACATTACTGATGTTGGTGCCTGTGGACCTGAGAACAGTGTTATTGGCTTTAACGCAAATGACGGTGTAGCGCGCTTTCTTCAGCAACAGGTTGCTGGAAGTGCAGTAATTGATAACGAGCCAGCAACCATGCATGGAGTAAAGCTCACCATTGATACTACGAATGGTGCCTGTAAAAAAATAGAACGGCTCTCCCTTCAATCAGTGGTATAGGACTATCCATTTCTACCCAGTGGCTCGCCGATATACACACCTTCTTGGCTCAGATAATCTATTTTCTTCCCGTCGATCAGTATCTGTACCTTATCTACCGTACTAAATTCTGTTGTTGAATACACTACCTGTTGTAGCTGGGCTATGGTTCCCTCAACCCCGACTGCATTAAAGAGGAAGCTATCGTTAAAATTCAAATATGCAATGCCATCGCGTATCCAAGCAGAAAGTAATTCCGTCCCGGGTGGTATCAAACTTCGTATGCCCTGTCCCTCCTCCTGCTGTGTCGGTCCCTGTAACAATGCCTGAATTGTCTCCGTCATCGGATTATTAATGTACCGTACGGTACGCTGGACGGGGATCATTTCTATTGTTCCATCATTCTTGAGGGAGATGTAATACAATGAGGCACTTCTATTTCGGGGCTGTGGCTCTTCTTTCTTTGCTTCTGGGGCAAGATCGGATGCCATATCCCTTAAAATTTCCGTGGCACCATCTTTTATGACATCTTCCACTGCATCGGCTATTATTTCCTGTATGCCAGTATCACTATCGATTGGCAGGAGCTCCGGGAGTAGCTCCTCTGTTGCTATATCCTCCGCTGTGCTTATAGGAGGTGAGCTAGGGAGGATCTCTTCCCCTGTCTCTTCAATTTCCAATCCGGTTGATGGTGCTATCTGGGTTACTTCAATAGATAGCTCCGAGCTTGATGCTGGCCTGATAACTTCAAAAAACTTTGTCTCCTGCAATACCGTATCGATTGTAGTCTTATTTGCAAGAAAAATAACAATTAGCAACAGGATAACAACTATCCAGAATAAAACTCCAAACGACACTGGTTTCTTATGAGCGTGCTTCTTCATATTATTATGTTCGGTATAACAGTAAATAATTTGACAGTAATTTATATTCATATTACTATAAAGTGTATTGAATATGAAAAAAATTATTGGAAAATCAGTCTCGAAGGGAATAGTACAGGGAACTGCCTATGTAGGGCTCTCGCATACAGATACAACTGCATCGCGATATGCCATTGAAGAGGAGCAAATAGAGGAAGAAATAAATCGTCTACGCCATGCGATACAGGTAGCAAGTACCTCGATCCAATCCTTGCAGCAGGACAATTCCACAACGGAGGTTGATTCTATTTTAGAAAGTCAGTATCTCATGCTCAATGATGCCAGCTTCGTTCAATCTATTGAAGATAGAGTCAGTGAATATCTATGGAATGTTGAATGGGTTGTACAAGATTATATTGGCTCCCTCATCCAAAAGGTTTCGGATATTTCCGATGATTATTTAAGCGAACGTGCAATCGATTTATACGATGTACTGAGACGCCTGATGTCAGTTTTTTCGGGGCATGAGGATTTTACCCTTGATAAACCATCCATCCTCGTATGCTACGATCTAACTCCCACCGAGCTACTCTCATTGCCGAAGGGCTATCTACTTGGACTAGCACTTGACGCCGGAGGTTTGACCTCACATACTGCCATTCTTGCAACTGCAATGGGAATCCCCTGTGTACTCCGGCTTTCTGGTGCCAGTAAGTATTGTCAGAATGATACAGTGCTCATTCTTGATGGGAATGAAGGACTCCTATTTATTGAACCCGATGCAAAGACACAGGAGCTCTATGCCACAAAAATACTGGAAGATACAGAGAGAAAGGAAGTGGAGGACAAACTCTACAAGCTACCTCCAAAAACCAAGGATGGAACCTCCCTACAGATACTAGCAAATGTTCGCATAGAAGAGGAGATTGACAATGCCGTGCATTATGATTCCGATGGGATCGGTCTCTATTGTTCGGAATTCCTCTTTCTGCGGCGCAATGGATTCTCGGGCGAAGAAGAGCAATACCAGGCCTACAGTCGTGCCCTGCTTGCTATGGGAGAGAAAGAATGTGTTATCCGTACTCTGGACATTGGTGGGGATAAACTCTCTGCAGGCATACACGAGCAAAATCCACTGCTTGGACTTCGTTCGCTTCGATTCTCTTTTCAACATAGGAATATATTTTTTACTCAGCTCCGTGCCCTGCTGAGGGCATCGACCCGCGGGCGCCTATCTATTCTCTTTCCCATGGTTTCAACCATAGGCGAGGTAGAAGAGTTGAAAATTGCCTTAGACATGGTGCGTAAGGAATTTCGGAAGAAGGATGTGAAGTATGCAGAAAATATCCCACTTGGTGTTATGATAGAGGTGCCTTCTGCTGTTATGATTGCACCTGAATTGGCAGAGATGGTCGATTTCTTCTCTATAGGTACCAATGATCTGGTACAATATACTATGGCAGTCGATCGTGGTAACGAATACGTTTCCCATCTCTACAATGAATTTGATCCAGCCGTCATTCGTATGCTAAAATACGTAATTGATGCTGCAAATGCAGCGCACTGTCCGGTAACACTATGTGGTGAAATGGCAGGCAATATAGATGCAACTGCTGTGTTACTCGGGCTTGGTTTGCGCAGTTTTAGTGTGCATCCAAACTCTATAGTGGAGCTCAAAAAAAGGATCTCCACTCTCAATGTCATTGATTGTGTTCGTCTTGCGGACGAAGTGCTTGCAATGAGGAAAAAGGAAGATATTATTAATAAATTGCAGAATTTTCATTCTCAACGGAGCCATCAATGATGCCTTTAGTTGTAATTGCCGGACGGCCAAATGTGGGTAAGTCGACCCTGTTTAATCGACTGCTTCGCAAACGACAATCTATAACAGATTCACAGGCAGGAGTAACCCGTGACTACATCGAAGGCGAGCTGAGTCTCGCGCATTACCGGGTTCGTCTGTTGGATACTGGCGGGGTAGGTGCGGCCGATCATAAATTCGACTCACTGGTGAGTGAAAGAAGCAAGGAGATGCTTCTTAGGGCAGATGTACTCCTTCTCGTTCTGGATTACAGCGACTATACCCCAGAGGATCAGGAGCTACTCGCTTTTTGTAGAAAGCAGAAAACGACCATCCTTGTTCTGAATAAGGCGGATAGAAAGCAACGAGATCCCCTCCTGCAGCGAGAGCTGGGCTTTCGAGACAGGGTGGAGATATCGGCTGCCCATGGCTCGGGCATCAGTGATTTACGAGCGAGCATTATTTCTGTCCTTGACGAAAGAGCTGCAGAAGAGGGCGAGATAGAAACAAGCGACAGTTCATCTGTTGCCTGTAGCATTGCCATCCTCGGCAAACCAAACAGCGGCAAGTCGACCCTGACAAACATGCTCTTGGGCTACGAGCGGAGTCTTGTTAGCGAGATTGCCGGTACTACCCGCGACGCAGTGGATGGGATTCTCTATTATCGTTCACAGCAGTTGCGCATCATTGATACAGCAGGGCTCAGGAGAAAAAGCAAGGTAGATGATTCCCTTGAGTATTATTCAAACGTACGCACCATCAACAATGCAGACAAGGCAGATGTTATCTTTCTGTTGATTGATGCAGCAGAGGGCTTGAGCGATCAGGACAAAAAAATTGCACATATTGCGGTAAGGAGTGGCAAGGCAATTATTTTGGTACTGAGCAAATGGGATCTCGTTCCCCACGCGGTATTTCGCGACATACAATCTAACATTCACTTCTTGTTTCCACAGCTCCGCTATGCACCCGTCGTTCCCTGTTCCTGCCATAGCGGGGAGGGGGTAAATCAGCTCCTGAACACGGCAATGCATTGTTTTGAGCAGCTACAACAACGCATTTCAACCCCCATATTGAATAAACGTATTGCAGATTGGCAACACAATCTCAGTGCGTCGGGAAGGGATGTTCCAGCAATAAAATATGCCACACAGATCTCTGTAAATCCGGTGCGTTTTGTGCTATTTGCGAAACGGAAACTTCTTGCATCACACCAGCGATATATCGTTAATCGAATTCGCAAGGAGCTCGGCTTTACTGCAGTTCCGGTGGAAGTGGAAGTAAAAACGAGGATGACCTAGTGCGTTATTTTCGGATAGGTGAGGTTGTAGAAATACTCGCTGTTCAAGCCCATGTAATTCGTTACTGGGAGCAACAGATACCACTCCTAACACCGAAATATAGAAAAAATAATATTCGCCAATATTCACTGGAAGATGTTCGCCTACTCTTTCGCGTCCGTCATCTCGTCATAAACAAGAAATACACCGTCCAAGGTGCCTATGAGCGCCTGCTTGCAGAAAGTACAGAAGATGTCGGAGCAATTAAGCAGCAATGCGAGGAAATTAAGGATTTATTACTTTCTGCCACCCTAGCACAGCGTAGCCAGCTTCTTCGGCTCAAAAAACTGGAAGAAGTGATAAAAGATTTGCAAATCTTCCCATAACGTGCCGATACGATGAATATGCTACGATACTTTTTGTTATTCTGTACTGCCTCTCTTCTAGTGGCACATGAATTGCCGGAAAGCAGCATTGCCCGCTATGCATTGCGTTCTCTCCTGACCGTTCCATACACTGAGTTGAGTCAAAGAAATGGACAGATTATTGAACAGGGCATTGGTATTCCGCGGGTGCGCTTTTCCATTGAGCAACAAGATAGCTATGTCTATCTTCTCTTCGTGCCCGAACATGATGGACATTTTCAGATTGCCACACGTGGGAGCTACATTATTCGCAGGTCTTTACGGAACAACACTGTTGATCAGCTCAAAATATTTTTATCACAGGATTCGGGGCATTTTCTGCGCTTATTGCCGACGAACTATGGGACAAGGATGAACATCTACATTGACAATCAGCTCCAATATCAGAACATTCAGCTCCCCGTACCTTTTCCACTTCTTCTGGTCGATTCCTTTCATCTTATTCAAAATACAACGGAGAGACTTATATCTTGGAACGAGATTTTCTTCCGTAGCCCCGAGGAAGGGGAGCGCAGTCCTCATAGAAACGTAGAAAACATAGCAGAGCTCATTAAAGATTATCTCCCCCATCTACCGGATGCAGAGGACGGTGCCATGGACGCAAATGGGAACTTAGTATTCATTGATAACCTCCGCATGCAGAACGGGCTGCTTGGTTTTAATTGTTCTGGCTTTGCTAAATGGGTGGCGGATGGGTTCTATCACCCGGCACATGGGAAATATTTGACCATTAATGAGCTCAAACGCAGGCATACAGATTTACGGGGCAGTGAGTGGGGTGTCTTCTATGAATATGATCGCGATCCATATTTTGGATTAGACTGGACGCGAAATATAGCAGTTTCCCTGCATGGCAGTAAGAAAGATCCCGAATCCTACGATCTTCGTGATTCAACTGTCTTAGACTATATTGAAGATGTCGGGTATCCAGTTTCTGCTCTCAGGAAAATATTGTATGAGCGAGTCCAGAAATATCCTGGAGAAATATATTTTGCCAGCATCAATCAACCCTTCCAAAAGGGGCAGGAGAGGTTGTTGCGTCAGCACATCCATGTTGTTGTTTTGCTTCCCTACATTGATGAAAATGGCGCATTTCAGGTTCGGGTTTTTGAACGCAATGTTGAAACCAGTCTTGATTCACTGCATAGGCGCTATGCACAGGATTACGTTCATTTGGTGCATGCTCCGGCCACCACCTTTCAGCCACCGCAATTCTAGTGCAATTTCTGTGATACTTCGCTATGGAGCTTGCCTTTGTCCGCGAAATTGCTGTACAATGATTGCATGATACAAGCTGTGGTTTTTGATCTGGATGGGACCCTGTATGCAAAGTGGCGGATGCATCTTCGACTTCTGCCCTACATGCTGAAGCACCAGAAATTTTTCCATGGTTTTGCACGGATTCGTTCGCATATCAGACATATTAGCCCCATAGATAATTTTCGGATCAAGCAAGCATCTATGCTTGCATCCTATCTCGGCATCAATATTGAACAGGCAGAGCAGTACATTGATCGTTTACTCTTGGAACGTATCCCACAGGCATTAGTAGATATTCCCCATTATGACGGAGTTCCTGAATTGCTGCAGTGGCTCCGCGCACAGGGCATAGCAACTGCTGTCTTGTCTGACTTCCCCTTACATAACAAATTGGAAAATCTACATCTTGCTGATTATTGGGATGCAATTTCTTGCACTGAGGATAGCGGGTATTTGAAGCCCCATAAGAAACCCTTCCATGACATCTGCGATATGTTGCATGTGTCACCTGAGAAGGTTTTATATGTCGGAGACAACTACGACTACGACATCCGTGGGTCACACAATGCAGGAATGATGAGTGCATATTTCCACCCGATGCAGTTTTTTGTAAAAAGAGATGCAACAATTAATTTTTCATGTTATAATTTTTTATTGCAATGGCTTGAACAGTCATTGTGTTTTGCATAAATATGTAAACTGAACTTTTTATCGTAAAGGATGGGAGGCCTTGCATGCAGTTCGTCATTAACAATATTATCATACTCATCATAGTTGCCGTCATGATGGTTATCTATAGACGGATGGACAGCGGCACACGAGTACAAACAAGACTTAATCGGACAGCGAACAAGCTGGAAAATGAAATTACCGCACTGGTAGAAGAAAAGATTGAAATGCTCAAAAATATCAGGGTGGAAGTCGATGTGCAACAACAAACCAGCCGAGCCATAGTTACGAAGGCGGAGACCCTGCATGACACACTGGAAGCACGTTTACAGGGAATTGACAATCTGAAACAGCGCATCGACCACTATGATGATGTATTACGTGACCTTGCCGCAATGACTGAGAATGTAGAGGAAAACATGTCAGGCATTCAAGAAGAATCCAGCTATGTTGATGAGGTAGGCAAACGGATTATTAGTCTCCGCGAAAATCTTGAACAGACACAGCATCAGGCAGATGCAGTTATGAACAATCTGCAGGAAAGCAACCTCCAACAGATGCAAGAGCTTGAAATGAAATTACTAGCGGATTTTGACAGCCGCGCAGATGCCGTAGAGGAACGTTGTAGTAGCTCGGAAAAACGTGTGCGGGACTTTGAAGCTAGCATAGACGATTTTCGAAAAAGTGTATTGCAGCTACAGGAAGATAGCTTGATAGAGCTTGAACGCAGATGTGCAGACATAGAAAACGATTTCAAAGAGAGATTTTCAGTCCATCTGGAAGAACAGCTCAGCAAAGAACAGACGACTATACGAACGATCCGCAGCGATTTCATAGAAATAGAGGAGCAAACCCGAAGCCTTCTCGCACGGATAAGCCTTGAACAAAACAATGTCTTTCAGTCTCTGGAAGAAAAGATAGCACATCTGCAACAGAATTTTGATCAGGAGTTGGATAGTAGCGTCCAGCAACATTCAGTGCATGTACAGGAGCAACGCGATATTCTGAGCACGTATTTTGCTGAATTCAGCAATCGCTCTGAAAAGATGAACAAAAAATTACAGAATTATTCAGAGCAGTGGTATAAAAAGAGCGATCAGGAGCAGGAGCGTATATTTGAACAGATAACACGCGAAGTAGAAAAAAATGGCAAACAGCTAGAAAAACAATTGGAAGGACAAATGCATGCTCTCAACGAATCCATCTCCATAAAGCAGGCAGACATGTCGAAAGCTTTTGAGGAGCTGGGCTTGCTCTTTGATGATCAGATCAAAAAATATGAAGACAAGGTGGCGACAGTCGGGCGTGCCGACCATGATATTACTGCAACCCTCGCTCAGTGGAAGGAAGACTTTAATAGAGAAAGCGAAACACTTCATGCATCACTCCAACCCCTCCATGAAAACGTGCAAGCCGAGCTCATTGCATCCCAGAATAAATTGCAGGAGCTGGAACGTGAAATGCAAAGTTTTATTTCTGCAATGCCCGATCGTTTGACGAAAGAACATCATACGCTGGAGACAACTGTTTTTACTGCTCTGGATAAACGGATGAGCGAGTTTGAACAGGATCTGGTATATCGCCTAACAAAGCTGGAGATTATTCGACAGGACATAGATCTTCTGGATGTGGAAATGCATGAAATTATCAATCGCACTACGGCATCCTTACAGAACCAATTTGACGACATACCAAAACAGATTGACCATCGCCGCGACGAGCTGTTTCGCACAATAGATGTAAAAAATGAAGAAATATACACAGCCCTAGCTGAAATAGAACGCGAGGTAAATAGCGTAAAGAGTCGGGCTCACATTGATCTCCGCGACAAAATAGAAGTGCTTAGTCGAGACTTTCTGGGCAATCTCAGCGAGAAGAGCAATGACATGCAATTAGAAATAGAGAATTTCCGTGCAGAGTTTGCAGAAAAAATACGTACTCTGGAAATGGAACAGTATGCAAAACTACAGGAAGAGGAGCAGTCACTAAATAAAAATATTGCTCAGGCGCTCCATAATCTCCGTACGCAGCTTGAAGGTCAGATACAGGATGTCGACCAATCATTGCAGGGCGTCAAAGAAAATTTTGCTGCAAACATGGAAACAACTGACAGAAATTTCCGGCAGCTCGCGAGCGATCTCGAGAGGAAGGTAACGGAGAGCAGGGAACAATCTTCCGAATACTTTGAATCACAATTTTTACAGCAGAATACAGAGATGCAAAACAAATTACGAAGCTACAACCACGATGTTGACTCAACACTCAGGAGTATGAGTGAGGAGGTTGAGATAGCAGGGAATAACATTAGTAGCAAGATACATGAACTAGAGGGGGGCGTGCAGAATGCCCGAAGTCTTTTTGAAAGTCAGTCGGCTACATTGTTTGAGCAATTAGAAGAGGATAAAATTTCCTTTCACGAAGAGGTCCGGGGCATCGTTACTGATGCACGTGAGCAATTCTTTTCTCAGCGACACAAACTCATATCAAAATTGGAACAGAACATGCGTTCGCTGGAAGAAAATTTAGGCAAGATAGAAAGAAGACAGCGAGAATTCATTGACCAGACCAAGCTGTTTAAGCGTGTCGAAGGCATGCGTGCTGAGCTTCAGGAGAATTTGAATTACTACAAAGAAGAGTTAGAGAATCTGGAACAATCACGACCAGCAGTGCGAAGTCTGCATGATGAGATGAATAAGATTCAGGGAATGAGCAAGGAAAACGGGCGTTTGTTGTTGCAGCTTACCGAAGAGAAACGCCGCCTAGATGGTATGGAAGCGAAGTATCGCAATCTTTCAGAGATATCACTATCGGTGGAACGTAAGGTTGTGGATATTACCCAAAGGGACGACGAATTGCAGGAATTAAAATCTCGCTTCCAGCATATTGAGATACTGGAAAAGGACCTAGGCGATCGTCTAGAGCGTCTCGACAAGAAACGCACATTGATCGACGTTACCATAAAAAATGTCGACAGCAATTTCGATCGCATTGGCGAGCTAGATTCACGTATTCAATCTCTTGCTGATACCCTTGACATATTTTCTGGAACAGTTGAGAATATGAGCAAGACCATACATGCCATCAGTTCTGATAAGGAAGCTGCAGAGCATGTGTTGACGGTGTATAATTCGCTGAGCGACAATCTTGGCAATCTGGAGGAGCGCCTGAAAGAGGTTCAGGAATCACGCGAATGGCTTGCTCGTTCAGAAACACGTTATGAAAATTTAGGAAAGGAAATAGAAGAACAGCTCAAGCAACTAGAACATGTTATCCAAGGTGATCTAAAACAGACCGTAGCAAAGGACAAGGGAGCTCCATCCAAAGATGCACAGCGCACTGTCCTCCGTCTTTCGAAGATGGGGTGGAGTGTAGATGAAATCGCGCGTGCGACGAGCATCAGTAAGGGTGAGGTGGAGTTGATACTTGAGATATCTTTGCGTGCGAGCTATTGACACATTGTATTGACTTGTTTATGCTACTTGTGAGTTTTATGAGGGTATATGCAAACTGAAGGACAAAATAATGAACAAATGGAAATGGATGTTTCTATGGAGGATGGGCAGCCGGGTGAGTCCGTGTTGAATGGAGCAACTGTTGCAGAAGGGACTTCAATAACCGAACTTCAAAAAAAAATAGAAGAACTTACGGCGATAAATAATGAACTAAAGGAACAACAATTACGAACTCATGCAGATTTCGACAATATGAAAAAACGCATGTTGCGCGACAAAGAACAGGAAATTCGATTTGCAAATCAAGGTCTTCTTCTTGTTATTGTTTCCTTTATAGATGATTTAGAGCGTGCATTACAACAAATGATGCATGAGAGCTCAGCCGAAGCATTAAAATCTGGCATTGAACTAATTGAACGTCAGTTGGTTTCAACTTTGGAACAGCGTTGGGGACTTCAGAAATATAATGCATTAAAAGATGCCTTTGATCCAAATATTCACGAAGCTATTGCTATGGAAGAATCCGCAGATGTTACGGCACCCACTGTCATAGAGGTCTATCAAAATGGCTATATGTTGCACGATAGGATTATGCGGACTGCAAAGGTTAAGGTTGCACGACCACTGCCTGCAAATAGCGATCCTGATGTAGCAGTACAGTCAGATGGAGCAGAAGAAGCAGCGGAACAAAAAAATAAGAGTAAAGACAAACAAAAAGTAGGAGGAGAGGATGAGTAAAATTATTGGTATAGATCTTGGAACAACAAACAGTTGTGTTGCGGTGATGGAAGGCAATGATCCCGTAGTTATTCAGAACAGCGAAGGACAGCGAACTACTCCATCGGTAGTAGCTTTTTCAGAAAAAGACGGAAAAGAGTTACGCCTCGTTGGGCAACCTGCAAAGAACCAGATCATTACGAATCCCGAAAAAACAGTATATTCAATCAAGCGCTTTATGGGGCGAAAATTCTCCGAGGTAGGAGAAGAAGTTACCATGGTGCCCTATGAAGTTGAAAAATCAAAACAGGATGGCGTTCATGTAATTTTGGATAAGGACAGGATGTCGCCTCCCGAGATTTCCGCAATGATCTTACGGAAAATGAAGCAAACAGCGGAGGAATATCTTGGTACAAGTGTAACCGAAGCAGTTATTACTGTTCCAGCATATTTCAATGATGCACAGCGTCAGGCAACAAAGGATGCGGGTCGCATCGCTGGCATAGAGGTAAAACGGATCGTCAATGAACCAACTGCAGCTGCCCTTGCATACGGCTTCGGGAAGGACAAGAAGGACGAAAAAATTGCCGTATATGACCTTGGTGGCGGTACCTTTGATATTTCAATTCTTGAGCTTGGCGACGGCGTGTTTGAAGTTAAATCCACGAATGGTGATACCCATCTTGGTGGTGACAATTTCGATCAACGTATTATCGACTGGCTTATTTCCAGCTTTAAGAGTGATAGTGGGATAGATCTCGCCCAGGATCGCATGGCCCTGCAGCGACTTAAGGAAGCGGCTGAGAAGGCAAAAAAAGAAATTTCGAGTGCACCTTCCACAGAGATTAATCTTCCCTTTATTACGGCTGATGCCAGTGGTCCAAAGCATTTGCAATATACCCTGAACCGGGCAAAATTTGAGCAGATGATTAGCGATCTTCTAGAGAAAACAAAGACACCATGTCTCAATGCTCTGAAGGATGCAGGATTAGCAGCGGAAGAGATAGATCAGGTTGTCCTAGTTGGAGGTTCCACCCGTATTCCAGCAGTCCAAGACATCGTCAAAGGAATATTCAAGACTGAACCACATCGGGGAGTTAATCCGGATGAGGTTGTTGCCCTTGGTGCAGCAATTCAAGGTGGCATACTTGGAGGTGATGTAAAGGATATATTGCTTCTGGATGTAACTCCACTCTCACTGGGCATAGAAACCCTTGGTGCTGTGTTTACCCGTCTTATAGAGCGAAACACCACCATCCCGACGAGAAAAAGTCAAATATTTTCTACCGCAGGTGATAGCCAGACGGTGGTATCAATCCATGTTCTCCAGGGAGAACGCGAAATGGCAGAACAGAACAGAACCCTCGGACGTTTTGATCTGGTAGGTATACCGCCTGCACCACGTGGGGTGCCTCAGATAGAGGTTACCTTTGACATTGACGCAAACGGCATAGTACATGTTTCTGCGAAGGACCTCGGAACAGGCAAGGAACAAAAAATCCGCATAGAGAGCTCCTCAGGTTTGTCAGAATCAGAAATTGACCGCATGCTTCGTGAGGCAGAGCAACATGCTGATGAGGATAAGAATCTACGAGACGTAGTAAGCGTACGCAATGAAGCCGATTCTCTTATTTATGCAACCGAACGCTCGCTCAAAGATTTTGGAGACAAAATTGACAAAAAAGACCATGCTAAAATTACCAAGGCAATTGCCGCTCTCCGTTCGGTGATGGATGATAAAGATGTTGAAGCTATTAAGAAAAATCTAGAAGCACTGAAGAATGCTGCCCATGTTTTGGCAGAAGAAGCATACAAGAACTCCCAGTCAACAGAAGACGGAGCCCCTGCTGGTGCAAGCGCTGGAGCGGATGCTACTGCAGGCAGTGCAGAGCAAGCTGGAAACGGAGCAGATGCAGGGCAATCAGAGCAAGCACAAGAAGCAGAGGATGCAGATTATGAAGTTGTCGACGAAAAAGATTAGTCACTGCGTGGTGAAGTAGTGGCAAAACGTGATTATTATGAAATACTTGGCGTCAACCGTACTACGAATGCAGATGCAATAAAAACTGCGTACCGGAAGATTGCAATAAAAAATCATCCCGATAAAAACCCGAATGATTCAGAAGCCGAATCTCGTTTTAAGGAGGCAACTGAGGCATACGAGGTGCTCTCGGATCCAAAAAAAACGCCAGGCCTACGATCAGTTTGGTTTTGCGGGTCTACAAGGGGGTGAGAACGCTCATGATTTTAGCAATGTCTTCAATGATTTTGACGATATATTTGGAAACTTTTCCAGTATGTTCGATTTCTTTGGAGGGAGGGGCTCATCTCGGCGTAGCAGCAGGTCTGCACGTGGTATGCAGGGAGAAGATGTAGAACTTGTACTGACCATCGATTTCAAAACCCTCATCCTAGGCGGTGATGTTGAGCTTGAATATAAGCGAAAGAGACTCTGCGATAGCTGTAGCGGCAGGGGGCATGAGCAGGGAAGCAGTGAAATGACCTGTCCAAACTGCGGAGGTGCAGGACAGGTGCGGCGGAGCTCCGGTTTATTTTCCATTGCAACAGTATGTTCTCACTGTGGGGGCAGTGGTAGCGTTATTAAGGACCACTGTCGCGATTGCGGGGGTGTTGGAAGAGAAGATGAGCGCATACAGCGTCATATCAGCATTCCGGCTGGTATAGATGATGGTAACTATCTTACCATTCGTGGTGCTGGCAGCGAAGGTAGGGACGGCAGTGTAGGTGATGTCAACATCTTATTACAGGTTATACCACATCCATACTTTGAACGAATAGACAATGACCTACACTGTACTATTCCTATTACCATTTCCCAGGCGGTGCTGGGCTCTGATATTTATGTGACAACCCTTGATGAAAAGAGCTTGAAAGTAAAAATACCAGCGGGTTCTCAGAACGGCAAGATCTTGCGCATCAAAGGGGAGGGCGTTCCCCATCGCGGGATGGTAAGCCGGAAAGGAGATATGTATGTTACCCTGCATGTTAGCATACCCGACAAGGTCAACTCAAATCAGGAACGCGAGCTTTACCGTTCATTGTCTCAATTTGAACCGGAGAACAATCGTCCTACCCCGATAAAACGTTCGTAGTTATGTATTCAATTAAATTGACATCGCATCACGCCATATCCGAAGCATGCCGACATGGATATGGACGCTGTTTGTATGTTGATACGCGTTTGGGTCGTGCAGCAGAGCTCATTGCAATGGCACAACGCCATAAGGTAGAAGTCTCATATGTATCGAGGGATGTCATCCAGCGTATGGCAGAGCGTGCACGCGGAGCAGTGCTTACTGCTACTGTTCCCTCTCCAACAGATCTAAAAAAATGGGCAAACAGCAAGCTCGATCGGAAAAAGAACACCCTCGTACTCGTATTGGACCACCTCCTAGATCCTCAAAATTTTGGAGCTGTATTTCGTACTGCAGCACATTTTGATGTGAGCTTATTAATTACAGCGAGCGTTCGTTCGTCCTTTACGATTACTGATGCGGTGCTCCGAAGTTCAGCAGGTGCAGCATTTTCTGTTCCCTTTGCTACCGTAAAAAATATTCCACAGGCACTGCGTTTTTTGAAACGTTGTGGCTTCTGGCTCTACGGTACGGATGCCGATGGCAAGCCCCTGTGGCAGGAGCAGTTTCCGAACCTAACAGCTATTGTTATTGGGAGTGAAGGTGATGGCATGAGCCAGCTCGCAAAGCGGAATTGTGACCTCATCCTTACTGTTCCTGGCTCTGGAAAGGTGGAATCGCTCAATGCCTCAGTCGCATCAGGACTGGCACTCTATGAGGTAAACCGGCATTGGCAGCAAAAAACTACTCAGCGGGCACATTAAAAAAATTGCAGGCATTGATATAGCTTGTTTCTGCAATCTCTTCCGGGCTCGTATTTCGTATTTCTGCAATGGCATTTATCGTTTCAATAATGTTTTTCGGCATGTTTCTTTGTCCGCGGAAGGCAGAGGGTACAATAAAGGGACTCTCGCTTTCAATAAGCAGACGGTCAGAGGGTATATGTTTTGCAACCTCATGGAGATGCTTTGCTTTGCGGTAGGTAACACTCCCGGCAAGTGATATTCGTACATTCAATTCCAATGCCTTTTCAGCATGGCTCCAGTTTTCAGAATAACAATGCAAAACCGCTCCCCGGCTGGGTATATTATCTTTAAGAATAGAGAGGACGTCTGCACCTGCATCACGGTTGTGTACAATAATAGGGAGCTCAAGCTTATTAGCTATCTTAAGCTGACGAATGAATAATTCAACCTGTGCATCCTTATTGCCAAATTTTCGATAATAATCGAGCCCTGCCTCTCCTATGGCGACAACCCGAGGAAGTTGACATCCGCGTTGTATTTTTATCTCCCAATCATTACCTGGTTGCATTACTTCGGATGGAGATACACCAATTGCGAAATACATAATAGGAGAATTCTTCAGATTCTCATAATGCGTAAAAAAAGCATCAATATTGTTGCATATATTAATAATTGCTGCAATATTGTTCTGGCGGGATTCTTGGATGATTAGAAGCTGTTCTATTGTGTCTTCGTGTATCAAGCCAACATGTGCATGTGTATCAAAAATTCTCATATTTATTGTAACCTTATGGCGCAATCTCTTGCTAAAATACCTTGTATTATGGCAGTATTTTGTTTTTATGGGAAGATGTGCCGACAATAAAATTGTGAAAATTTTATTAATATCGTCTTGCTCCCTTTTCATAGATAGTTTATAATGGATAGAAGATGATGTCAAGTACAAAGAAAGATCATGCCAAACTACTGATTAGTCTGCTACGGACAACTATGCAGGCCTTTGTACAATTTTTTCATTTGATCTCTCGGCGTTATTTCACCATCATGTTAATCCCTCACAATGACGGGAAGCCAATTAGTTTTCATGTACGTTTCCTGGCTATCATTTTCTGTGCACTACTCCTATTGGCTATATTGCTTGGATTCTTCTTTGCTACTGCCAGCTTTGTTGGTAGAGAGGAGTTAGTACGAAATAAGGGAGAGCAGCTCACTGCAGTAGAGGGAAACCTCGACCTTGTACTTGACGAGCTGTCTGATTTTATCAAGGTATCAGAATTGTTTAATGATACCTTGGATGATACATTGAACGAAGCAGGAATTGAACGTGGGCAGGAAGAGATGCCGAGCACCTTGTTTTCATCGGGGGATCTTCTTTCTTTCAGTAATATCTATCAAACAAGCGGCGACGAACCGCAACAGCTTCAATCTCTCAAAACCATCGCAGAGCAGCTGCGCGTTGCAGTACAGCCACTTGAACAGGTTCGAAATATGTTGATGAGTCAGAGTGAATTGCTCACCTCCTTGCCAAACAAATGGCCCATTGTAAATAACATTGGAAAAGTAACTATGGAGTTTGGGCCAAACATCCACCCAGTAACAGGACAATGGTATCTACACAAGGGCTTTGATATATCTGGCCCCTTTGGCACATCCATCCTTGCAAGCGCTGACGGCAAAATTATCGATCTCGGATACGACCCGGGCTACGGGCTGAATGTCTGGATAAGACATCGCTATGGCTTTCGAACTCATTATTCCCACCTTCAATCTATAGCTGTATCTGAGGGGCAGGAAGTAAAGCAGGGGCAGCGAATTGGCACCCTTGGAACCACGGGTATATCGACAGGTCCACATCTTGATTTTCAGATATGGATCGGCACCGAGGTTGTGGATCCTGCGGCCTTTCTAAAAATATCTAATTCCTTTGCACGTTGGACTGGTAATAGATAAGATGCGCACAGCCAACTTCCATGATGATCTAGTAAATTCGATAGTCGGGTCGGGTACGCAGTTTCGGGGAAACATTGTACTCTCGGGCATCTTCCGTATTGATGGTGATTTTATCGGGACCATCCGTAATGATGGAAAGGTGATTATCGGAAGAACAGCCCGGAGCGAATGCAGTATTGAGGCGACAACAGTTGTAATTGGCGGATTGTTTCGCGGTGATATTTGGGCAACAGGCAAGGTTTTTCTTCTGTCTTCCTCCATCATTATTGGCACCATTAGTACACCACATTTGGTCGTTGAGCAGGGATGTCTTCTAGATGGGACGCTGAGCGTGGAACCATCAAATGCAACCATGCAGCGACAAAAGGTATTTACCACCTTCGCAGACGATCGCTCCCGAGTCCCTGCCGACAAGCAAATACGTTCATTATAGCAAGAGTTCAATATGAGTGATCGGATCGAGCCAAATAGCGACATCTCATCCTTTATCAACCACACAGGATTCCCATCTCGTAAGTCATCACGATCTCCTAAGGGAGAGATAAAAAAAACCTCATTCTCTCATGTAATGGATGGGACAGCAGAAGTTGAGAATATTCCGGAAGAAGTTTCAGCTCCTGTAGAAAATGTTGCAGAATTACAGACCCTCTTCGATTCCATATTTGCTGCGGGTCGCGAATTGATAGAGAAACGTAGTTATTCGACAGCCCTAGCATATCGGGAACAGGTTAAACGTTTTCTTGCAGTAGCAGTTCCTGAGGCATATCAGGTTCGGGTAGTCGAATCAATTCAGAAACAGACTCGAAGACGCTATGCCTTGCTTGAACAGGTCAATGCAGCAGTGAGTAATATGATAGATGCCCTAGGACAGGGGCAGCAGGATGCCCTCTCACTCCTCAGGGATGTTGGGAAGATTAACGGAATGTTGATCGACCTCATGAGCTAAGCTCATGTTTGAAGAACAGCTTTTGCTCTTCAACCCATTGACGGCTCTCATTCTCAATTTCTTGCACTGTCTGTTCAAGCTCCTTGCGTTTCCAGCGTTCTTCTTTGGGGTAACGAATGCCGAGTACTTGGGCGTGTAGATATGTTGTTCCACTATGAAACAGTCTGCTATGTAGCGTTCGCACCATGGTAGAGCTGTTACTTGCAATGCCCGCGTATACAATGGGCATGGTGATTTCTCTTTGGACAAGCTGTATCCCTGCGAGTTTGTATGGATGTACATTTCCATCTTCCGAGCGATGCCCTTCAGGAAAAAGAGCAATGCCGACATGGTTTGGGAGAATTTTCATTGTAGATTTAATTGTACGTATATTATGTGTCGTATCCGAGATTGTATTTCCCCTACGGACAAAAATATGTCCCTGCAGACGCAACATTGCAGAGACACCAATAAAACCATGTTTGAGCTCATCCTTCGCTACAAAACGCAAGGAGCGCTCTGCTCCTATTATAATTATCAGTAGGATATCAATAATACTTTGATGGTTACTGATAAGGAGAAAATTCCCTTCGGGAAATTCAACTTTTGGAGGGAATATTGTGCATTGAACAACCTGTCCCCATTGTAAAACAGCAGCAAGCTTCGTCGCAAAATTCTTACATGCCCGATCTGCCCACGTTGCCAGTTCCTTTGTCTTGAATATGATCCGTATCTTAATTCCGATATCAATGAGCAGGAGCAAAAATAGGGTAGCAAGTACGCAGATGAGCTTTCTATATTGTTTTTGCATTTAGACTACTGCTATGTCGACACTGGGTCTGTATTTCGCAAGAGTGCTAATTGCATCATGCACCGGATTTGATAGAAGCTGATCAATATGATTAGGTAGTCCACTTGTTCCTATCCGTGGTATGCCAGATTGACTGAGTATATAGTCAAATCGTGGTGCCCACTTTCGTGAACCCAATCGGGCAGTGGTAGAGCAATTGTCAACCATGTAACTAACGCCATTGAAATGCATGTAGGGATTGAGTGAGTCCACCGCCTCAATTAATGATTCGTTCACAATCTCCGAATAACTATGTCCCTTCTGTTTGAGGAGATCCATCTGTGCCATCATACAGGCAACGTACACTCCAGCTGTGCAGGGGTTGAGGGCTGTCTCCGCTCCTGCATTTCGTTTTGCACGAACTTTTGCACCTACCTGCCACATTGCTGTATCGTCTATCGTGTTCATCGGATATGTTTTGAGACGCTCTCCTGCCATTATAACGGAACGAATTTCGTTACAACTGTGAACCTCATCATATATCTCAAGCAAAATTTCCATGCAGGGGTCGTAACATGCATTGTAGGCCTGCTCGAAGGTCTTTTGGTCATTGCTACTGAGCTCCTTATAGAGAGAAAGAATGCCCTTTGCTGATATTGTATGCGATATAGGACCAGTAATAGATTCGACACTCTCACTAAATGCCTGCTCCGCATCCATGCCGGAACTGCAGTAATGGCGATACAGGGACTCGACTATGCCATGCACTGCGCCAAGGAGAATGCCGCGCTCTCCGAAAATGTCCGAGCGATATTCCATCTCCAGACTTGTCATAAAGCTAAATGGAGCACCGAGGGCAACCGACCAGCCGATAGCAATGTCGGTAGCGTTCCCTTCCAAATCCTGTTCAATTGCGAAACTGGTATTAATGCCGGCACCATCTGTTTCTTTTCCCTGTTCATAGAGTCTCCGAACTGAGGGTCCCATTCCTTTTGGACAGACCCCTACAACATTGATGTTATCGGGCCATTGCTTCTGTATGCTGTTGAGATATCCCAGCAAAAAACCATGGGATAGTCCAAGCGTTGAACCAGGCTTCATCATGGAGAAAAAGGATCGATACAGACGGGCCTGTGCTGCATCCGATATCAGCAAGAGGAGCAGATCGCTTGAGCGAGTAACGTCTTCTATGTTGCCTAAGCCACCCTGTGCAGTAAGAAAACCAGCTGCTTCGGCTTGTGCACGAGATGGTGAATCTTCCCGCAATCCTACTACAACCTGTATATCGCTTCCAGACAGGGAATCGCGGAGATTCTGTGCCTGAGCGGGGCCCTGAGAACCCCATCCAATGACGCCAATTTGTTGAATGCCCTGGAATGCACGCGGCAATCGATCAAAGAGATGTCTTCCACCAGGAACAAGCCGTTCCTCAGTATCAGCTAGTTGTACTACTTCTGTTTCAAATGATGTACTGTTAAAATTAAATTTCATAGCTACCTCTTGTGTAAGAGTATAGCACAGTATTTTTGTTTGGACTAGAAGTGACTAGGAAAATACTGACACTAGCATTGCCATTATGAGCTTTATTTGCTATCATGGTGAGGATGCGGATGGATATTATTGAGCCACAGGCAGTGTGGCAGGCCTTTTCGAAAATTAGTGCAATCCCACGCTGTTCAAAGCATGAGGAGCAGATTAGATCCTTTTTTAGGAATTTTGCAAAAACAAAGGATCTGGCATGCCAAGAAGATGATGCAGGAAATATAGTAATACGCAAAGCTGCAACACGGAAGGACGCAGAACCCATTGCTATTCAGGCACATCTAGATATGGTTTGTGTTGCAGGAGCCGAGAGCGATCATAATTTTACGAAGGATCCAATACGGCTGGAGACGGATGGCAACTGGCTCTGGGCTCAGGGCACGACATTAGGAGCTGATAATGGCATTGGTCTTGCCATGATCTACGCCCTGCTTGATGATGAAACAATAGCCCATGGCCCCCTTGAGGCAGTTCTGACTGTAGACGAGGAGAGTGCATTGGTTGGTGCATGTGCCTTCGATGGCAAGCTCTTGCAGTCCCGACGTTTGCTGAATCTTGATTCAGAAGAAGAACAAATATTGTATTACGGATGTGCAGGAGGGCAGGTGGCAAAGGGAAGACTCGCTGTTCTGCCCGAGCGGCTTACTGGAGTTCACGCTGCATTCCGACTGTCGCTGGAGGGTCTCCGTGGGGGGCATTCTGGAACTGACATTCATACTAATCGGGCAAATGCCATTCAATGTCTTATGCGTGTTCTGGCACTGTGGACAGAGCCAGTCAGATTCCTTTCTTTACATGGTGGTGCGATGATTCATAATGTCATTCCATCACATGCAACTGTAGATCTACTGATCCCATCTCATCTTGCCACTGTTTTTAGCGAATATGTTCGAACATGCACCGATTCCATCAAACAGGAGTATGTTAGGGTTGAACCAGATATGCACTACAACCTAGAGCAGGTGGCATGTCCCGAATCAGCCCTCTCGTATGCTGATACACAGCGTGTCCTGAACCTGTTAACATCCTTTCCATCGGGCGTCCTTGCTATGAGCAAGGATGTAGACAATTTGGTAGAGAGCTCAAGCATGCTAGCGGGTGCATTTCTGGATGATGCAGGGCTTCGTGTTATTAGTAGTCAACGTTCGCTACGTGAAGATAGTCTTGATTATGCTAGTAGGCAGGTAACGTCCGTACTGCAACTTGCTGCTGCAGACTATGAACTCTGTGAACGCTATCCTTCTTGGACTCCCCAGCCGGATTCCCCTTTACTTGCGAAAACAAAGGATTTATTTCAGGATCTGTTTCATGTTGAACCCGAGCTTCGGGTAATCCATGCCGGACTTGAATGTGGAGCGCTCTGCTCTCGGATTCCGGGACTGGATGCGGTGAGTTTTGGTCCTGATATAGAATGTGCACATTCAGTTTCAGAGCGGGTACGCATTGCATCAGTAGAGCGCATCTGGAAATTTCTCCTGCGTTGTTTGGAAGTATTGTAATGCTTGTTGCCCTCTTTACCGCGTTGATACTCTGCATTGAATATGTCCAGCTCCCTTTTGTTGTTGATATTCACATGCAGAGTCAGTTTGTAGGCGCTGTAGAGCTCATGTCCTTTTCTCAGGATGATGTATATCGGCTTTCCTTTGTTCCCTATATCCAGCCAGCAGAGGAAGCAGGCGATGGAACAGAAGCAGCGGATGCCACTGCTATCTTGGAGGCGGCTATCTTGGAGGCGGGCCCCATTGGCTTTATTGAAAAATCGCGCTTTTCATCATCAGTATTTACCATCCACGGAAGCCAGAAATATCCCATCTTTGCCATAGACCTTAAAAATATCTTTCATCAGCTAACGAGCATGAATCAGGAGCCGCAGGAGATATTCCTCCCTACATCCATTCCCCAAATGACCGAAAAAATATATAATGTTCCATATACAGGAGAAGTAGCAGCATTATCAGATCACCAATCAACTTCACAACCGGAACCGATCACCGGTACAAGGGCTTTTGTCCGTTTCAACGGCAAAGTCTTTTTCCTTACTCTACCTGAGTTTGATATTGTTTTGACTGTTCAACAAAAGTAATGAAGAAATATAAATTAATGTTTGTATGTACCGGTAACATATGTCGCAGTCCGCTTGCACATTGTGTTTTTGTTTCCCTAGCTGAAAAGCAGGGTGTTGCCGACAAGTTCCATGTTGAGTCTTCGGGCGTGAGTAGTTATCATGTCGGCGAAAATGCCGACCAGCGTATGAGACAAGTAGCTCGTGAGCATGATCTTACTTTGGACCATCCAGTACGGCATCTGAAGGTCCAGGATTTTGAGGAATATGACCTCTTACTTGGCATGGATGTTAGTCATATTCATCATATGCGGTCCATGCAGCAACGGAGTGAATCCATGCAGAATGCATGCGTAGTGCTCTTCCGAGACTATGATCCAGACGGAAAAGGCGATGTCCCTGATCCCTACTACGGTGGTGATGAGGGCTTTGAGAATGTCTATCGGATTGTAAACCGTACATGTAAAAACCTTCTTGAAGATTGCCTGAAACAATGGGATAGCTAGCCAATCCTTCCCTGCCATGATTGCCGAATTACAGAATTTTTTACAGGAGGTCATTGGCTCTGAGTGTAAGATTGAGTCCCCCTGTAGTGGCGGCTGTATAAACCAATGCTACCGCATTTCACAACAGGGTAGTCAGTATTTTGTTAAATGCAATAATCAATCAATTTTTAATCTTTTCCAGTCCGAAGCCCGTGGTCTCGAAGAGCTTGCTGCGGCAGCTGTAATCCGGGTTCCCCGAGTCTATGCACAGGGAGAATCTGGGAGCTATCAATTTCTCCTCTGTGAATATATAGAGGAAGGTCGGAAGGGCAGGGATTTTTTTGAACAGTTTGGCAGAGAGCTTGCAGCACTCCATAGACATAGGGGAGAATACTACGGCTTTGTCGAGGACAACTATCTTGGTTCTGCCAAACAGAAAAACGAACCTTCATCCAGCTGGATAGAATTTTTTCGTGATAGACGCCTCAATTATCAGTTCCAATGGGCGAAAAAACAGGGCTTCTTCCCACATACAGAGGTCGAGCATAGTTTTGAGAAGCTGCTTGCCCGTCTTGATGATCTCCTGATTGATGAGCCGCCCTCCCTTCTCCATGGCGACCTTTGGGCTGGTAACTACATGGTAGACAGTACGGGACAAGCAGTGCTTATTGATCCCGCAGTGTACTATGGTAATCGTGAGGCAGATCTGGCTATGACGGAGTTGTTTTCCGGATTTTCACCATCCTTCTATGCATCCTATGCAGAGGTCTACCCGCTCCAGCCCGGTTATGCCGAACGCCGCGATCTATACAATCTCTATCATTTGTTGAACCATCTGAACATTTTCGGTAGCTCTTATCTCCCCTCTGTGGAAGCTGTAATCAAAGACTATGCGTCCTAATCTTGCAGTGCAAAGACAAGGTGATAATCTCATCCTGTCCGTTAAGGTGCAGACAAATGCGAAGAAGAATGCCATTCTCTCATTACAGAACAAGCAAGTGCGCATTGCAGTCAATGCATCGCCTGTCGAAGGAAGGGCAAATGCCGCTCTTATCAACTTTCTGGCTCAGGAATGTGGAGTGCGAAAAACAGCGGTGAGTATTCTAAGCGGTGCAAAGAGCCGGAACAAATTATTGTGCATTGTCTCGCCAAAGCGCATCCCACCAGTGCTTGCTACGAATAGTATCAGCTAACGAGATTGTAGCGATACATATTGAGAACACGCAGGATGAAGGGGTATGCTAGCCCTTCTGGACAATAGCCTCGTTCAATACCTGTACAATTTTAATCATTTTCTCTTGGTCTCGATCCATGACTGCACTTACCTGATTTGGTGATAGTGATATTCTGACTGCATATTGTTTTCTGTTACGTAATATAAGATATCTTCTCTCATTGCTTCTCCTTATAATTACACACAATACAGTGCTGTTAGCACGGGCAATTAAATATATGTTGTTAGTATTATAATACTATTTATATAGAATGTAATATGTCAAAATTGGATTTGAAACCTTAGTGTGAGAGCCATCATCGTAATTTTCTTCGAACAAAAATTAAAAACAGAGCAGCACAAAGATCAATAATTATCCAGATTGTTTTTGTGGAATGAACCGGAATTATTGGGTTAAATATAATTGCAAATACAATACAAATCCAAGGCATCACAGGCATGTCATTCTCAAATGTCATATACGCAGCCCATGCAAAACCTCCGCATGCTATGAAACGCAGGACTTGATAATAAATATATGGCAATGGGAGAATGGCAATCAAACATAATCCAGCTATAATATACATTATATTCACCCTTACAATAAATTGTATCATATAAGATACTATCTGTATACATTTGGATGAGTGCAAACTAGGGAGCTGCTATGCCTACATAGGGCGTATCAGCGACTCTCGTCGAGCCGCAGTAAGTGGGCTTGAACCTGGGCTGAGACAGATTTAATCCAGGCAGTCCGTTCTCTGCGGCTCCGTTTCCGCAATCGATCAATATACCCGACCTGACAATTCTGTATTCCCATGTAATGGGCAATGCTCTTTGTCCAGATGCTTTCTGTTGCCAGTATCTCATCCTTGTGTAGCTCCTCGTTTGCACTGTACATTACGAGGAAGTCTGCCTGCAGGAGGGGTCGGCGGAGTCCATCATTCTGTGATGCGAATCCTCCATCGGAGAAGAGAAATTCAAAGGCAAAGCCGGGAAGGAGTATTCTATTTAGGAAGCCAGTAAGGATGGCAGGGGGCATCCCCCACCATAGCGGATAGAGAAATATGACGAGGGCAGATTTGGAGAGTTTTCTTGCATATTCTAAGGAGAGGTCATCGGTTGTCATTTTTCTCTGCAATTCACTCATGCTCAGTACGGGGTCAAAGCCATCTTGGTAGAGGTCCAGAATATCTGCAGTTGCACCGGCGTCTATCGTCACCTCTTTTATTGTCTGAGCAAGGACATGATTAAAGCTGTTCCTTCGCGGGTGAGCAAGAACTATTGTAACAACTAGTGACGCACTAGATTTCAGCTCAGTTGTCTTTGTATCTTCCATCAATGATACATTACAACATGCCTGATATGTTAGGCAAGATAATAGCTTAG
Organism: Spirochaetia bacterium; assembly: GCA_964291355.2. Lineage (GTDB taxonomy): Bacteria > Spirochaetota > Spirochaetia > WTKD01 > WTKD01. Next base: position 554,807 of record OZ220222.1, read on the forward strand.
ATATCGATTGTACATTTTGTTATTTTGATGCATACTGTACATGCGGAGGATACATAACAATGAAACAGCATTTTTTTCAAATCAAAGAGAAAAAGAAATTTTCGGTTTTCTTTGATGGTTTTTACTATTATGTAATTGCAATACTTCTAGTCTCGATCTACGGGGGGCGTGCCTGCCCCTTTATTGATGGCATCAGCTTTATGCCAGTATTCACGGTGCTGGGTTTATCTTTTGTTCTTTTGTACCTTCTAAGATGTCTAGTGTTTTCGCTGAACTATAAGCGCATTCTTTCTAGTTCAAATGGATTATATTTCCTCTTTGAAATTTCGTTCTATGTAGTATGGGGGCTCATTGGTACCTATTGGGGCATTACGAGCTGGCATTTTCATGCAGAGGGAATACTCAAAATGCTTTTTGCTACCATCCTCCCCGGGGTCTTTTTCTGCATTGAAATGATTAACACCCGAGAACGTCATCTCATCTATTTGAAACAGCAGGATGAGGGGATAGAGATTACAACGAACTTTGTATCTCTGCGTCGAAAGATCCTATTGTTTGGAGCCCTTTCAATTAGTATGGCAGGGGTTGCCATCATCCTCGTAACCTATAAGAATTTTATCTGGACCGCCCGAAATGTGGCTAGCATTCCCGAAGCTGAGGTCATTTCCTCGGTGCTTAAGGAAACACTTTTTGTTATCGGAACCTTCCTCGGTTTGGTTATAAAACTCATCATCAATTATTCGCACAATCTTTCGCTGTATTTCAACCTCCTGGTCAAGAAGCTGGATCAAATTGCTATGGGAGACTATGACGAGCGTGTTCCTGTTTTTTCTCACGATGAATTCTCGCTCTTAATTAATCATGTAAATGGCATCAGTAGTGAATTAAAGGAAAAACAAAAAATAAAGAGCATGTTTGGCAAAATGGTTAGTCCCAGCATCGTTACGAGGATTATGGAAGGAGATAAATTGGAGTTGGGTGGATTTCAGGATGAGGTCCTCGTTATGTTTGCTGACATTCGTAATTTTACGAGCTATTCCGAGCAGAACAAACCTAGTGATGTTATCCAAAATCTCAATACATTCCATACACGCATGGTAGAAATTATTCTCCGTCATCAGGGCATTATTGATAAATTTCTTGGTGATGGGCTCATGGCGATATTTGGCGTTGAGGGTAAGGGAAATATTTCTGAAAATGCTGTCGCAGCTGCAATAGAGATGCATGAGGTTGTCAAAAATGAATTTTCATCCACATTGAATATTGGCATTGGTCTCCATCGAGGCACAGCAATTGTCGGCCTAGTTGGTTCCCCAGAACGATTGGAATTTACCGTTATCGGCGATACCGTCAACACCGCCTCGCGCATTGAAACTGCCACAAAGCAGGTAGGAACAGAGATTCTCATAAGTGATGCCGTCTATCAACATCTCGACGATTCAGCACAGCGGCATACATGGCGGAGTGTTGGACATCTCGAGCTCAAGGGCAAGGAGCGAAGAATAGAGGCCTTTGCATATACATCTGGCCTCCATACCGCTTGACCAACAAAGTATAGCTATAATAGAATGTGGGCATGATGGAACGAGGAGCTATTCTAGAATCGTTAAAAAAAGTAATTGACCCAGAGATTGGGATCAGCATTGTTGATGTTGGATTGGTCTATCGTATAGATAATTCTGTAGAAAATAGAATCGAAATAGATTACACCCTAACAACTCCAGGCTGTCCGCTTGCGGACGTCATTGAAAATGATATCCGCACAGTCCTACGAGAGGAGCATGGTACAGACAATGTACAATTAAATCTTGTCTGGTCTCCTGCTTGGAGCATAGAATTTATGAGCGAAGAGGCACGGCTTGAACTCGGCTATCCAATATAAGGTGGTAGAATGAAACTTGAAATAAAAAATTTACACGCCTCCATTCAAGATAAAAAAATACTGAATGGTGTTGATTTGACATTAGAAACCGGTACTGTTCACGCATTGATGGGCCCCAATGGTTCGGGGAAATCGACCCTTTCGCATGTCCTTCTTGGCGATCCTGCCTATGAAGTAGAGGAGGGAGAGGTATTGCTTGACGGGACAAATATTCTTGAGTGCGCAACAGACGAACGAGCACGACTCGGGCTCTTCCTTGCCTTCCAGTATCCCGTGGAAATACCCGGCATTACTGTGGGTCGTTTTCTCAAGCGAGCAAGTGACATACGTTATGCAGATCAACCGGAGGAGCAAAAACAGTTTGTAAAGAAACTCCGTTCATCCTTAGATTTTATGAAGACCTCTCAGGATTTTATAAATCGATACCTGAACGAGGGTTTTTCCGGTGGCGAGAAGAAACGCATGGAAATTGTACAAATGTTGATGCTGCAACCATATTTTGCCATCTTGGATGAGACCGATTCGGGGCTTGATATTGATGCCCTAAAAATAGTTTCTGCAGGTGTAAATAAAATGCGCAGTAAAGATTTTTCTGGACTCATTATTACCCATTATCAGCGTATCTTGGATTATCTTAAGCCAGACTATGTGCATGTAATGTATCAGGGTCGTATTGTTCGTTCTGGCGATGCCTCCCTTGTTCAAGTGCTTGAGGCAGAGGGATATGAGTGGTTGAAAGAGGAAGCGGAGGTAAAAGCATGAATCAGATAGTAACTGAAAATAATCAGAAGGTAACTGAGGAGCAGATTGGAACAGAAGAGTATCAATATGGCTTTTCATATCCTGATGAATCTATATATAAATCCGAATATGGTTTAAGTGAGGAGGTTGTGCGTTCAATTTCTGCACAGAAGGGAGAGCCCGACTGGATGGTGGAGTTCCGACTTCGTTCCCTCCACGCCTTTGAGGAAAAATCCATGCCCAGCTGGGGAGCCGATCTCAGTGATCTTGATTTCTCTACGATCTGCTACTACGCTCGTCCCATGGATGAGCAGAAGAGGAGCTGGGAAGATCTGCCATCAAACATTAAAGAAACCTACGATCGATTGGGCATTCCGGAAGCAGAAAAAAATTATCTTGCAGGCGTCGGAGCTCAGTACGATTCTGAGGTTGTCTATCACAATATCAGGAATGATCTGGCAGAAAAGGGCGTTATCTTCTGTGACCCCGAAACCGCCGTGCGGGAACATCCAGAGCTTGTACAGAAATATTTTGGCACCATCATTCCCTATGCTGATAACAAATTCGCAGCGCTCAACAGTGCTGTATGGAGCGGCGGTAGCTTCGTCTATGTTCCAGAGGGCGTAGAAATTGATTTTCCACTGCAGGCATATTTTCGTATTAACTTGAAAAATTTCGGTCAATTCGAGCGCACTTTGATCATTGCAGACAAGGGGAGTTTTGTACACTATGTCGAGGGCTGCACAGCACCCACCTTTACGACAAATTCCGTTCACAGTGCAGTGGTGGAAATTATAGCATTGGAGGGCGCTCGTGTTCGGTACAGCACCGTGCAGAATTGGTCGAGCAATGTGTATAATCTGGTAACCAAACGTGCACATGCCTATCGCAATGCAACAGTCGAATGGGTAGATGGCAATCTTGGCAGCAAACGTACCATGAAATATCCAGCAGTACATCTTCTGGAAGAAGGAGCACATGGAGAGGTTCTTTCCATTGCCTTTGCTGGGGAGGGTCAGGAACAGGATTCAGGCGGGAAGATTATTCATGAAGCCAGCAATACCAGTTCCATGATAACATCAAAATCAATCAGCAAGGATGGCGGAACCAGCAGTTATCGCGGGCATATCAAGGTAGGCGAGGGACTGAGTAATGTTCGTTCCAATGTAGTATGTGATGCCCTCCTTATTGATGAGCATTCAATAAGCAACACCTATCCCTACATGGATATAAAGAGTAGCGATGTATCCATAGAGCATGAAGCACGAGTTAGTAAAATAAGCGAAGAGCAGGTCTTCTATCTTATGAGCAGGGGCTTGAACGAGATTGAGGCCTCAACTATGATTGTCAATGGTTTTCTCGATCCACTGGTAAAGCAGCTGCCTATGGAATATGCCTTTGAGTTGAACAAACTCATTGAGCTGGAAATGGAAGGGTCGGTAGGATAGCATCATGAGTAATAGTTTTCATTCTCTCGACATGTTACCAGAATTCATTGCGGCTCGCGATCTGCCTGAGCAACTCCAGTCCCTCTCTCATAGAGCGCTGGAGAAGATGCAGAGCATGGAGTGGCCATCAACTGAAGATGAGGTGTGGAGGAGGAGTAATCTTTCATACCTTGATTATGGCTCCTTCGCTCTTCAAGCTTCGGAGCACTCCGCATTCGGAGCCAGCTTGCAATCTCCCAATGATGTGGATAAGGCGGCATCCTTTTCAAGACTAGGAAGGGATGGAGCAGATCTGCAGCAAAATGTACTCGCATTGTTGGAGCAGGGACTTGATGAAGCCACGCATAAGGTTGCCATCTGGCATTATGCAAGCATGAGCGATCTCTACCTTCTGCATATCCCGAAGGGCTTGCAGATTGAAGAGCCCTTCCTGCTCAATGTGCATACTGGTGGAGATGCAAATCTTGCGGTGCCCCACCTCCTTGTTATTGCAGAGGATGGCTGCGATGTAAAGGTTATTATTGAGACCAGCTCTACAGACGAAGCAGAAACACTGTACAACGAACACATCACGGTTTCCCTCGGAAAGAAAGCACGTTGCCGTATTATGGCAATGAACACAATGAATACGAATTCGACTGTCTTTAGCGAAGTCAGTGCTCGAGTAGAGCAGGGTGGGTGGTTTGAGCACTGCTATGCTCCACTGGGAACCATGCTGACTGCCTCCTGTGTCGATGTATCCCTGATGGGCGAGGATGCAGAGGTCTTATTACAGGGGCTCTATTTTTCTCATCTGGATCAACATATCTCTATGCGAACCTTCCAGCGTCATTGTGCAGCAAATGCCTACAGCAGAACCCTGTACAAGGGAGCAATTCAGGACGAGGCACATACGGTATACCAGGGTCTCATTCAGGTAGCTGAAAATGCAGGAAAAACTGATGCCTATCTTACGAACAATAACATTATTCTTTCTCACGATGCCCGAGCCGATTCCATACCCTCATTGCAGATACGGACAAATGATGTTCGCTGCAGTCATGGGTCGACAACCGGAAAATTATCGGAAAAACATCTCTTTTATCTCAAGAGCCGTGGTTTTTCACCAGAAGAAGCCCATAAAATGCTCATTCGTGCACATTTTGAGCCAATTCTCGCTGATTATCCACCCTATTTTGTCGATAAGGTGGATAGAGTTCTGAATGAGCGAATGGCAATGAGCGATGTGGCGTAAGGTAATGAGAGATGTGGCGTAAGGCGATACTTGTTGAAGAACTGAAGCGTAGTTATTGTTTCCGTCACAGGCGGAAAGAAATAGCTATTTTCAAGGTCGGGGATAATATCTATGCCACAGATAACTCCTGTTCTCATGAATATTCACCACTGAGCGAGGGAATTGTATACGATGGGCATGTTTACTGTCCAAAACACGGTTCTCGATTTGATATTCAAACAGGGGAAGTAAAGGGGCCTCCTGCGACACAGCCTATTCGTGTCTTTCCCGTAAAGGTGGAAGATGGCATACTCTATGTAGATTGTTAACTATGTTCCAAGGAGTCAGAAAAGCAGCGCAAGAGATACGGAGCGGAGGGCTTGTTGTTTTTCCCACAGAAACGGTATATGGCATTGGTGCAGATGCTGGGAATAGTAGTGCCTGCCTTCGTATCTTCTCTATAAAAAAGCGACCACTCCGTAATCCACTCATCGTACATGCGGCATCTCTTGAGATGTTGCAGGCATTTTTTCCATCTCTTCCAGATATTGCGATACGCTTATTTAGCATCTTCCCTTCCGGACCGCTGACAGTTATTGTGCCACATGACGATAAGACTATCTGTCGCGAGGCCTGCTCAGATTTAGATACGGTTGCACTGCGCATTCCTTCCCATTCCCTCGCTAGGCAACTTATTCGAAAATCCGGCTGTCTTATTGCTGCTCCGAGTGCCAATCGTTCCGGGCAACCGAGTGCAAGTACCTATGCTATGGCAAAGAATGTGGTCCGGTGGCATAATATTCCTGTTCTCAATGGAGGAGATTGTCGTATTGGCATTGAATCAACCATCCTCGATGCAAGCAGTCAATTCCTGCGTATTTTACGCCCCGGCACATTGGATATACCGACACTGGAGAAAAAACTGGGAGAACGTATTGTAGATGGTCGATTGCCCTCTGGACAATTCCAGAATGCACCGGGCACGGGCTATGCACATTATCGACCGAGGATCCCGGTGTACCTTTTTTCTGATCCCTATCGGGTTCGCGAAAAGTTACTCCGCGATCAGGAACGGGCTGGACTCATCATCAATAAACAAATGCTTTCCTTGTTTCGTGATATTCGCAATACGGTACTGTACGTAGTCAGAGATGTGGATCACTATGCACAAATATTGTACAAAAGCTTTGCCCAGATGGAAGAAAAAAACTGTCTGTATATATTTTGTTTTATACCAGATGATAGTAATCATGCTGTCTGTGACCGCTTGCTTCGTGCAAGTTCAGAACTTTAATCTTTAATCTCTTGCAAAGAATATTTTTGAGTCCGGCAGATATTCTCTGACCATGCCGGCTATTTTTGAACGAATATGTGTAGCGATTGCATCTTCGTAACGTAGCGATTTCTGTGTTTCTGTAAAATTATAATGGAGCAGTGTCGACTCCGGCCGATCATTTTTCATATATTTCAGGAAACCAGGATACATGCGGAATAGTCCAATGCTCACTGCCTCAAGTTTTGTTGGATCAATTCGTGCAAAGACAGTATCGATGCAGTGCTGGTATTCCATCTCCCAATCTTCAAGTGCAATAATAGGATCGAAGGCAATGCGGACTCTCCAAGCATCCTGTATTGCCGTAGCTACCTGAAACAGTCTGTTTTGGAATGAAGCACAGCCAATCTCATGCTTGCGTGCTAGGGCTGTGGGCGTAAGTGACCATACAAGGATAATATTTGTACTCGGCTTGATATTTCGAATGGCAGGATAGTTATCGCTCTTTGTTCTGCTCTCAATAACAATGTTTGGGTTTTCATGTGCAAACTGAAACCATCGTCTGTTAAATGGGATCATTTCCTCGAAGGCCAGAAGGTCGCTGAGATATGATATGCTCAGATACATGCCATCGCTTTGTCGTGCTTTTTGATAGGCGGCTTCCATAAAATCATCATTATTTACGAAGATAACAATGTTTGCCGTTTTGTGGATGCCCTGGAGAAAGCAGTACTCGCAGTTGTACAGGCAGTTTCGTATCAGGGCATTATAATACACTCCTGATTCCTGAAAACTCTGTATACGACTATCTCCCTTGTAGATGAAATTCCCCTGCTGCACGGCAAGAATTAATTTTACCGATTCCTTCTGCGCACGAAAACTCTGCTGTTTGCGATTAAATACATCCTTGTAGTGGGGAAGGCTAATCTGGCGTGCATCGGCGAAGCGACTGAGGATGTAGTCTGTATCCGGATAGGATCGTGCTGCCTCCTCAACATATATATGCGAAAATTGAACTGGCTCTGCGTTATTCTTACTCGGAATTATATTAGTCCTTCTCATTTGTATCGAGTATGGCTGATATTGCAGCAAAGCAATCTTTCTGTGGCAGAGCATGCACAAGGGGCATGGCAAGGTTACAGACATAGTAATGCTTAAATTTCTTCTCTAATATCTGGAGCTGGCTCATAGTAAGGGCTTGTCTGTATAGCTGTTCCACAAACACTCCGCGAGCGAGAGAGTAGTCTGTGCTATCTGAGAGGTAGCTCAAGAGATCTTCAATGTATGTTCTCAGTTCTCCACCCCTTTCTTGGTTCAGAGGAGTTTTCGGAAACATCACAACAGATATACGATGCCAAGCAAATAACCCCGCTAAGTCATTGAGGAGATCGTAGATGGTCGCATGGACAATCTCTGATTCGGGCAAAGTTGTGGGAACCATCATGTCGGGATAGACAGCCGGGCGCGTCTCCTCTATTGATCTCTTTACCGCATGCACTAAGCTCGGAACAGTGCCATCGCCCCTATGGCAGAGCAGGGCTGAATCTACGGGGTATTGCCCCATTGCAGATCCTAGGGCCATGCCCATGGTCACAGGGCTTGCTTTGCATTCAAGAAGGATGCTGCTCTCGTTGTGCCAGCTGGGAAAAATCCCAGCCCTACGGCTGTACTGAAACAGCCGTCTCAGATATTGGGTAATATCTTGTTCTGTACTGAGGATTACTGTCATGCTATTGTTGCCTGGAGTATTGGATCATCGCCCTCCGGCATCTGCATTATTTTTACCCTTTGAAAACTATTGATCTCTACAGTATCCGGAACTTCAATGGGGAGGTAATATCTTCCCAAACCATAGCTTCCGCCCCGAGTCCTCTTATCCTGTTCAATAAGTATCTCTTCGTATTTTTCAATGAACTGCTCGCGGTATCGTCTTGTATTTGTTGTCGAAATGTCTCGCAGTATTTCGCAGCGCTCCTTAATAACAGGGGGAGGGAGTTGGTCGTCCATGCGAAGTGCCCGGGTCATAGTCCTAGGAGAGTAGGGAAAGGTATGGATGTGGCTAAAGCAGAGCTCACGAGCAATGTTACAGCTTTCGGCAAAATCTTTGTCTGTTTCTCCGGGAAAGCCAGCGATTATGTCGGTGCTAATGTTAAAATGCTCATCGCGTTTTCGTATCGTTTCAACGACATCACGGAACTGTTGCACAGTATACATACGTCTCATTTTGAGCAAGATCTTTTCGCTACCGCTCTGCAGGCAGAGATGAAGATGTGGACAAAATTTTGGATGTTCCAGTAATTCAGTAAAACGATCATCGAGACGCTCTGGTTCCAAGGATGATATGCGGAGACGGAAATTACCATCAAGATTCAAAATGGACTGAAGGAGGGTGGTAAAATCGCGTCCTTCATCATCGTAACGGCTCATATTGACACCGGTAAGGATAATTTCCTTGCTTCCTGATGCTACTGATTGTCGAACATCTTCCAAGACATCTGCAAGAGGTCGACTCTGTGCCCGACCGCGTACGAAAGGTATGATGCAGAAGCTACAGTAATTATCGCAGCCATCCTGGATCTTTACGAGACTGCGTGTTCGAAGGATGCGCTCCCCTGGAATATAGGAAAACAGGTGAGTATCAAGACTGTCCGGATGCAGCACCTCACCGTGAAAATGTGCATCCACCAAATCAGGGATGGAAGATTTTTTATTGTTTTCAATAAAATATATGAGTGCTTCTGATTGTAATTTTGCCTTATGATGATCCACATAGCATCCCGTAACAATAACTAGGGATTTCTCATGGCCTCGTGCGCGGTTCATTAAATTTCTACTTTTCCGGTCTGCCTGTGCGGTTACCGTGCAGGTATTCAGAATGTATACATCGGCATTATCATCAAAGTCAACAATGCTGTACTTTCTCCGCCGGAGGTCGGAGGCAAGTGCCTCTGTTTCGCATTGGTTTAACCTGCAGCCGAGGGTATGGAGTGCGACGCTACGGGAGCTCATCGTTTTGCTCCTGAGGTAGCAAGCTCGGACCGGATTTTTGATGCTCTCTGTTCTGCATCATTCTGTGCCACGTCTCCCGCTGCATGTTGAGATGGTAGTAATTTCCCAGCTAGGGAAAAGATCTTAGTTTCTGTTACTTCAAGATCAACAAACTGTCCGATGAGTGCATGATCCTCTGAGGGAAACTGTATTGCTATCCGTCCCTCTGTTTTTCCCTGCAGATGGGCACTCTGTCTCTTTGCAGTGCCAGTAACGAGGGTACGTATTGTTTTTCCTAGATACTGTTTATTATGTTCTTCGGATGTCTCTCGGAGGATGCTCGTAAGACTTTGGAAACGCTCCTGTTTTATTTGCGGGCTCACATCGTCCTTCCACCGGTAGCTTGCAGCTCCCGGTCGGGGGGAATATTGAGCAATATATGCCATATTGTAACGGAATTCACGCATAATATCGGCAGTCCGCTCGAACTGCTTTTCTGTTTCTCCGGTAAAACCGACAATAATATCGGTAAACAGGGTCGCCTTTGGCAATAATTCCCAGACATCGTGAACCACTTTGCGATATTGTGATACTGGGTAATTTCTATTCATACGGATCAGAATCTTATCATCACCTGATTGAATTGGGAGGTGGATGTTATCTGCGAGACAGGAATATCTGCTAATGGTTTCAATAACGTCACGCGTCATATCCCGGGGATGCGGAGAGGTAAAATAGAGCCAGAATTCCTGTCCCCGGTTTTCTCCTGCCTCGCCTATGGCGCTCAGAAGCTCGGAAAAGGACAACTCATCTCTACGATCCTGTCCATAGCTATTTACATTCTGTCCGAGGAGGGTTATGCTGCGACAGCCCCTATCAAGGAGGGCATCAATTTCTGCAAGGATGTCTCCCGAATAACGGGAAACTTCGCGTCCACGAGTATATGGGACAGCGCAGAAGGTACAGAATTTATCGCAACCATTCTGAATAGGCACAAAGGCCTCAATGGCAGATGAGTATTGAGGTGTAATTTTCCAAAAATCACTGTTCCAGTCCTCACTTGCTGCCACTGAGAGATGGTTTGGCACTCCGTATTGGCGTAACATATCGGGCAATTTTGGCAGCTCGTTGATGCGAAAGATAAAATCAAAGCGATCGAGAAATTGTGTGTGATCTGCGGGGAGGATGCAACCGGAGGCAAAGGTAATAATATTTCTTTCCTTCTTCCAGGTGTTCCACTCGTGAATTTTAGAGTATATCCTGTCAATAACGCGTTGGCGTACAGAACAGGCAACGACTCCCAGAATGTCTGCGGATTCTTCATCTTGGCTACGTTCATAGCCCATTTCTTCTAACATTGAGCTAATTCGTTCACTATCCGATTGATTCATCTGGCATCCTAAGGCCAGCAAGCAATATTTCACTATTTCGTTCCTATACTAAAAATACACCTCAGCATGGAGCTGTTCAGGAAGAACAGAACGCTGACGCAGGAGATCATACACTTCGTATATCATATCACAATTTCCACAGAGATAATAGAGAGCATTATCGGGGAACTGATGCTCTTGGACATATCTGGTAACCCGCCCGGAGTATCCTCTTACTGCATTTCGCGAGACGCAATGAATATAGCGATCTTTGGCATAGCTTGCAACATCATACTGCTCATCTTCAGAGCGTATCCCATGTATTAATTGATATTTCATATCTGGGAAGGTCCGTGCAAAACAGTGGAAGGGGGCAATGCCAGTTCCGGTAGCGATAAAAACATAATCAAGTTCTCTCCAATCATGGCTAATCAGAAAGAAACCGAAGGGACCACCGATGCGTATCATATCCCCTCTTCGCAGTCCACGTAGTTTTTTGGAGATAAATCCACCTTCAATTTCACGCACAAGAATTTCAAGATAATCCTCTTCCAATGGCGAAGAATATATGGAGTATTCCCTCATATCAATATGGTCAGGCAGTCCCGCAGTAAGATACTGTCCCGCAGCAAACTGCATGCCACTACGTTCAAAGCGAAGAACATAGGTATGGGCATCGATGTTTCGCAAGTGATATACCTGATGTAATGTGGTGCCAATAATTGTTTTCGACTCCTGCATGCTGGTAGTATATCATATTTCAGGCAAAAACTAGTAGGTGAACCTATGCTAGATGTACTATTCATTATTATTTTGCTATTATAAAATATGGAAAGGACAAAGAATGAAGGGCGTAATATTTGATCTTGATGGAACACTCTTAGATACTCTAGATGATATTGCACGAGTGTGCAATTCTGTGCTGTCCCGCATAGGGAAAAGAACATTTACCCCAGAGGAATATCGTCCATGGATTGGCAGGGGGATGCGCGATCTACTTGTCAAAGCATTGGGGAATGAAGAAGAGCTGGATGCACTCTGGAAGACCTTATTTGAATCATACCAGCAAAATCCTGTTGTTAGTACGGTCCCATATCCCGGCATTGAGAAATTACTGGGCGAACTTAATGGGAGGGGGATACCCCTTGCCGTGCTCTCAAACAAGGCAGAAGAATTGGTTCGTAGCATTATTGCAATAAGTCTCCCCGATTATACCTTCTCCTTTGTACATGGCTGGAATGAACGTTTTCTCGCAAAGCCAGACCCAGCACAGGCAATAGACATTGCAGAGCGGATGCAGTTGAATCCAGACGAAATTATCTTCGTGGGCGATTCACCTGTTGATATTAATACCGCGAAGAATGCAAACATGATGGCCGTTGCGGTCAGTTGGGGCTTTGGCGATGTGGAGGAGATTCAGAAGGCCGATGCAGTATTACAGAAGCCAGAGGAGCTCCTCGCCTTCTTCGGAGAGAAAGACAAAATAACTAGCATAAGAGGGGAATCATGATGCAGGAACAAAAAAACCATATAGACATACGAGAACGGGCAGTGGCATATTGCAGATACGAGCATGAGGCACAATTCCGTCAGGAAGTAGAAAGCTTACTTGCCGAAGATAATGTCGAAGAGCTCTTCGATCGTTTTTATGCTCATCTGAGTTTTGGTACAGGTGGTTTGCGGGGCATCATTGGTGGCGGATACAATCGCATGAATTTCTTTGTTGTCAGGAGGGTAAGCGAGGGATTGGCGCGCTATCTCTGCCGGGCACAGGAGGGACGGCTCAGTGCAGTTATCAGTTACGATTCCCGAAGATTCTCGCGCGATTTTGCAGAGCAGGCAGCGGCGGTATTTGCCGCCCATGGTATTCACGTCTACTTCTTTCCAAGTCTACGACCCACGCCCGAGCTTGCATTTGCCATACGGAGACTCTCTGCAAACTGTGGCATTATGATTACTGCAAGCCACAATCCGCCGAACTATAATGGCTACAAGGTATATTGGAATGATGGCTCGCAGATCATTCCGCCCCACGATCAGGGAATATTAGACGAGATAAACAGCATAACAGAAGCAATGACCGCCCCGGACTTTAGCACAGTGCTCCAACAGGGGAAGGTAGAATATCTCGATGATGAGACAGACGATGCATTTATTGCTGCGTCTCGTTCTGTGTCCATCTGTCCTGAGCTCTTTGAACAAGAAAACATTCGTCTGGCCTATACAGCATTGCATGGCACTGGTAGTGTCATCATGGAAAAACTCTTTGCGGATAGCAATGTGGAGCTTTGCATTGTTCCTGAACAGAAGGAGCCGGACGGGGAATTCCCAACGGTAAGCTCTCCAAATCCCGAAGAGGCAACAGCAATGAAGATGGTATTGGAATACGCCTCAAAGCAAGGTGCGGACCTTGTTCTTGCGACCGATCCAGATTCCGATCGCCTTGGGCTTGCCATTAGCGAAGCTGGGGGCTATCGTCTCCTCAGCGGAAATCAGCATGGCGTCTTATTGGTAGATTACATATTTCATCGTCTTGCAGAGCAATCAAAGCTTCCGAACAATGCGGTTTTTGCTAATACCATTGTCACCACTGATATGCAGCAACGGGTATTGCGAGATCTCTCTGTTAGTTGTCGGCAAACATTAACGGGTTTTAAGAATATTGCAGATGTCATGCGAGAGCTAGACCACTCGGGGAATCTCAGCGATTTTATTATGGGAACAGAAGAAAGCTATGGCTACCTCATAGGATGCCATGTTTGGGATAAGGATGCCTTTGCAGCAGCCCTCCTTACGGTAGAAATGGCACTTTTCTATCGTAGTAAGGGGCAGAGCATTTTGGAACGTTTAGAAGAGCTCTATCGGAAGCATGGTTATTTTGAAGAAGAAACTTTTTCCTTTTATTTTGCTGGCGAAAAAGGCATGCAACAGATGCGAGGGCTTATGGAGGGTCTCAGGAAGGTGCCGGCGGAGCGTTTGGCAGGATTTCATGTGCAGCGCATATTGGATGTGCAACATGATGTATACATTCTGCCATCAGAGAACAAAAAACTGGCAGGTCCGGGTCTTCCCTTTTCTGATGTGCTGAGATATGAGTTTAATGACGGCAACTGGCTTGCGATTCGACCATCTGGAACAGAGCCAAAATTAAAGGTATATATCTCTGCTTCACGCGAAGATGATAGTCAGCAAAGTCGAGAAGAAATTAGGAAGCAGGTCATTGCATTGCGCAGGGAGCTGGAAAAATATGTCAAAGATTCAATAGAATAGAACTAGGATTAATACAATGATAGATAAAAACACTTCGATAGATGAAATAGAATTTGTGGCATTCGATTTTGAGACAACGGGCTTGAATCCAAATATAGCGCAGATCATTGAAATGGGTGCAATTCGCTTTACGACCAGCGGGGAAGTTGGTCGCTTTCAGCAATTGGTACATCCCACAGTCGGCATGTCATCAGAAATAATAAAAATACATTCTATTACTCCAGATATGCTTACCGATGCACCACCCATATCAGATGTGCTCCCGGATTTTCTCAAATTTATATCTTCATCAGTGTTAATTGCGCATAACATTGCATTTGATTTGTCCTTCTTGAATGTTGCCGTGCAACGTGCAGAACTAGCAATGATAGATAATATTACTATTGATACGGTTGCTCTTGCTCGTCGTGTTATGCCAAATGCACGAAGCTACAAACTGGATCAGCTTGCAGAGAGCATCGGCGTAAACATGCCTGTGTCTCATCGTGCCCTCGAAGATGCAGTAATGTGTATGGAATTATTCCACTACTGTGTTGAGCAGATAAGTTTTATTGGAATGATGAGTCTTTCTGAGCTTCTCTAAGGGCTTCTTTGCAATGTGTTCAGTATAACATTCGTCATATAGAGCTGCATATATTTTTGTAATGCCTTCGTGTCTCGAATGTTCTTGAGCTGCGGATTCTCTGCAAGTCGCTCAGCCAGAGTTTGGATCCGTTCCTCACTCGGTAGATCAGAGTTTTTCCCTATACGACCGATATGTTTCAGGGCATCCCTACAGAGTGCATTAACATCTTCTGTAAGGTTAGCACGAGTGTTTTTGTCAATGAGCTGGTTCCATCGTTGGATGAGACTTTCTAGGGTATCAGCTACCGGTTGATTGCCGTATTGTGTTAACCTATTTTTCAAAATATTGATATTCTTGTCTTCCTGTGTATGAGAGGATGCTATTCGTTGTGCAGTTACCGGTTTGCTATCAATAATTTCCCCTTCGCCTTCTTTTCTAGCGTATGCTCTCTGTTTGTACAGTCTAAAAAAATGGTAAAAGAGATTAAAAAATACATTGATAACCGGAATGAATGACCACACAGGGAGAAAATACAATGACTCTTTTTTGAGCTTTGGCTGTGATATTTGCATTATCTCAGCATAGGATCTGAGGACTTCCTTTTTTGTATCTATCAATTCCTCAGCCGTTCCCAAATACTCATAATCCTTCGTATTTTGCATGGACAATTCAATTATTCGGTAGTTTAACAGTGCATATAGTATGGGATATTCTGACATGAGAATTTGTTCAATGGCGTTGTTGTAATCAGTATTTGGCTTTAATAGACTGAGGGTTTTATTTTGATTGAATTCATTCAGAATCATGTTTGAGAATATTTCTTTGATCTCTTTCTGAGTCGTCGATAAAACCTCGTAAAAATAGACGAGGACATTGTTGGTAGCTATGATATGTTCCTGTCCATTCATAGTTTTAAAGCGAACAATGTGCGGTGTTTGGGAGCCAGGTTTTGGTTGAGACATGTCCTGCAAATAATCGGCAATATTCTCTATGGTAACGGACTGTCCTGTGTCACCTTCAAGTGCAATGTTGGCAAGGTCCGTAGTACTGTAAACATAGGGATGTGCATAGAGTGTTTCGTTTAATTTATGAAATACAGCCTTTAATCTTTGGTCGTCGCGACGCATTTCGTAATAATATGATATGAAGGAATGCAATAATTTATTTGCTTGGAGTTGGCCTTCAATGATGGTATGCTGTCCGCGTGCATGCGAAAGTTGTTTATTTATTATCGTGTACATACTGAGCCAGAAGTGGTAGTATGCGTTACTTGGAGATTGAAAACGAACCTGCTCTTCCTTCGGGTTATGTGCGAAGTTCCTGAGTGTCTCTGCAGCAATAGACTTAGTTGGCAGGTCATTTTCTGTTTCTGCACTGATATTGATGCTGTTCTGCTCTCGCTTCAGGAACTCGTGGAGTTTCATAAAGGAAACGTCTTCTAAATAACTGTGGATGATGTTGTTCGTAACAAGGATGTCAGCGACCTCGATGTCGAAGGACAGATTTATCAATGAATTATCAGATACGGTTCCCTCGCGCAGTAGTTTTTGCAGGTCGGTAGCAATATTTAAGTGTGTGATGAGATTTTCCGGTATTTCAATGTTAAGAAATGATACGCTGGGAAATGGAAGACTGGGATCTTCAAGCATTTTTTGGTACCAGTTCCGCAGTGCAACTCTATAGTATCCCGTATAGGTAATGACAAAAATATTATCAGTATCGCGGCTCCTCCGTAAGGTGAGCATGCCCTCCTGCTCCATGATTTCAAGCTCCTTCGTTAAGATTTCGCTTGTGTTCTCTATCAGCGGGGTAAGCTCGGGTTGTTTGATGTGTAATTTTTTTGCATAATTTTGCGTAATTACAATGAGATTGGATAAGGTGATGTTGAGATTTCTTTGCTGCTGTACATATGCAAATAATACTTTTATAATTTCTGCCTGCATATCTATTAGTATCGTGCCATTTCGCCGACTTCGTAAGAATATTAATATAAAAAACAAATAAAATCAATCAATTACTTGTCATTTTCTTGTCAAGTATAATATTCTAGGATGTGATACAAGAAAATGCACATCTCCATCAACAGCAAATAATGCACGTCCTTGGTGTTCCGCACGCGGATCTTCATATGATGCCACATCATTTTGATTTTTCCATCCCTAGTCGGCGTTTTATGATTATCGGCCCAATGGGAAGTGGCAAAACAGAATACTCTTTACGAATTTTCAGAGACGCACAGGTTTTACATCAAAAATCAAGAAATATTATTGAGAAAACACATTCTGGGCAGGCTGACCGTCTAAAGGTTGCCTTTGTCCGTCTAAAGCTGGACAAGCAAAAGCGTTTTCAGGTAGATGGGCATGATGAGGTGTCATTCCGAGGTGGGCAGGTACATCTTGCCGATATGCTGTTTATTGCCCATGATTCCTTTGAACTGGAAGAGCATATGGAAAGAAACCCGGAGATTGGCACATGGATAATTGATGAGGCCTCATTCTATGATGAACGGCTTGCCTATGTTATCTACCAGGCCTCTGAGCGCGGACTTATTTTTATTCTCCCAACCCTTGCTCTGAATTTTCGGAGGCAGGTATTTAATCCAACTGCCACTCTTCTGCTAGAGCATGCTACGGATCTTTTTCTCCTGTCCGCCTACTGTGAGCATCCTCAGTGTATGGACAATGCACACCATACATACCGCCATTATACCATTGATGAGCAGGAATGCCCCGCACCCTTCTTCGATCCCCTCATCATTATTGGTGGTGATTATCTCAAGCATAATGATGTTGAACCTGATTATTCTGCTCGTTGCACGAAGCACCACCATTTGCCGGCAAAGGAATACACCTACCTTGTATTGAATCCGCTTGGTCTGCGGGGCAGTTCAGGAGATACTGCGGATCTTTTTAATGAGCTACACGCAGTTAAAAACAATATTAAGAGCTCAGAGTTTGGCCACGCCATTCGGAAGCAATGTCAGGAAAGTGCTACCTATGAGGCAGTTTTCCAGTTGCCATATCTCGCTGAGCGGATGTTGCTCTACCTCTTTACTGAACGAAATTATCTATCGAAGGAGCAGTTTGCAGAACTTTGTAAGCGTCTTGATCTCAATATTGATTACATTAAACTGAGAATGATGGACAACTCCAGTGACATTTCTTTCTTCTAATCGCTTGGACATGATCGTATAGAAGGTGCTATACTGGTACACAATGTTGAAATATCTTTTGCTATACCAGAACGAGATACTCTGGATTTCGATGCTCTTTATTACTTTTTTGCTTGTCATTGTGATATATCGTTATTTCGGTGTCCTTGGACTGTATTGTTGGACGGTTTTTGCTTGTATGACTGCTAATATTCAGGTTTTGAAAGTGGTTCAAATTTTTGGCTTGAGCACGACCCTAGGCAATATTTTGTATGCGAGTACATTTCTGGCTAGCGATATTCTCTGCGAGAATCATGGTAAAAAGGTTTCACAACAAGCCGTTATTTTTGGCTTGCTCTCCATCATACTCATTACATTGTTTATGAACCTAGCAATTATCTTTGAACCAGCCAGTAACGATTTTTCACATTCCGCACTGGTACAATTATTTCGACTCTTCCCACGGGTAGCCATAGCAAGCGTAGTTGCGTATGTTATCTCCCAATTTCATGATATCTGGGCCTTTATGTTCTGGAAACGCCTGTTGCCACAGACACGCTTTCTCTGGCTCAGAAACAATATGAGCACATTGATCAGCCAGCTCATTGACAGTATTATTTTTACGACCATAACTTTTTGGGCAGTCTTTCCGCTCAATGAATTTACGGGCATATTAATTTCGACCTTTGTATTTAAGGCAATAGTGGCCCTAACTGATACACCATGGCTCTATCTGGCAAAATACATTGGCCGGAAGGAGCATCAATCAGTATTGGATATTGTAAAAAAATAAATCAATTTTTCCAAGGAAAAATGAAATTGCGAAGTGTACGATGTCCCAATCGTTCCCGCTCTTCTGTAAGAATCTCATGCCAGGGGATATTCTTATTGTCATTTTGTTCCAGATAATCATATTTCTTCAGTCGGAGGTATATCGTCTCTTGCTGCCAAAGTAATAGCCCCGTTATGCCAGGAAACATGAACATGGTAACAACTGAGATGAGGATAATAACAATCCCACCACAGAATACTCCAACGGAAAAGATAGTGTTATCAAAAAACATGATGGCAGCCTTCTTGATTGCCTGTATGGGGGAATTTGATAATTGCATGGTAATGGGGAAGAAAAATTGTATAATCATTTGCCAAGCAAGACTGACCCAGAACAATACGCCAATTGCGACAGAAGCAATGAACATATTAATGTCACTATAGAAAGGAACAGCAATTAACAGCAGGGTAATGTGGAGCCACTGTGCAAAGCCAAGCAAGGTTGCTGATCTGTAATATTGACGGCCCTCTGCGAGCATGGTCTGCACCTGAGGATTTGTTTTGAGGATGGTAAGCATCTGAGATGACAAGATGGCAATAATAAGTGCCACAATGGCAAAGAGCAAGCCAATTACTATCCAGTATACCAGTATCAAGATACTTGTCGGATTCTCTGGAAAAAGACTACGGAAGAGAAATAGCAAGATGAGGATCAATGCCGTAAAAGCAACATTGTACAATACAATGCGCAACATATTATCCCAGCAATCATAGAACCATTTCTTTATGAGAAATCTAAACATTATGTAAGCATATTACAGCTTATTGCAAAAAAAGTACAGTCACATCCTATGGTCTTGTTCCAGCCATCGAATACTCTGTGCAGCCACCTCTTCCTTGTCCGCGCCGGAAGTAAGAACATGCTGGCTATTATTAAAGATTACATCATCAATTTGGCAGTTTTTTGCCTGATTATGCAAGATGCTGTGAGCCCGAAAGGGAATCATTGTATCATGTTCTGCAAAGAAAGAAAGAATTCGACACTGTAGGCCCGGTAATGCCCGCAGGGCGAGCCTTCTTATTTTTTCGAATGCAACTATTTGACGTGGCCAGTCATAATTCCTGTAGTCAGACTGAAGGGAAGGAATGTCCTCATCCTGTGCCGTAGTGCTAGAGGGAATGCGTTTGACAAAGGGAGCAATACAATGGGCTAGGAATATTTTGACACTAAAATGCGTCGTCAATGCCGGAGCATAGAGGAGGAGCTGTTGATTGTTGAAATGTTCAGCCATAATAATAGCAAGAAGTCCTCCCATGGACAGTCCGCCAATTACCACATCTTCGTGCTGCTCACGGAGTTCAAGACAACTATCAAAACATCTTCGTATCCAATCGCGAGAATTAGTACGGGAAAAATCGATCCCATTTGTTCCATGCCCGGGTAGGCGAGGAACCGAGACGGTGTATCCTTGCTCATGAAAGGCATGAGCAAGGAAGGAAAGTCGCTCTGGTATTCCAGTAAAGCCGTGTATAAGAAGTATAGCCCGCTCACCGCCCTTGAGGAAGAGGGAAGGCGATTCGACCTTGAGCTCTCGTCCATAATATTTTACACGCATGGCATAAATGTAATAGAATATCATGGGATGTGCAAGCCACGGCTACGCAGTGGCATCTAGAAAGAAGATATCTGCACAATATAGCTGTAAGCTGCCTTGTTTTTCCGCTCCGTGCTAATTGCATGGATGTACTTATACAATAAAAATAAATGTATGGCGAACGTTCTCAAATTACAATTTCTTCTAGCAGCGAATCTCAAGAAACATCGTACCCGCATGGGACTGACTCAGATGGAACTCGCCGAAAGATGTAACATATCTACGAGTTTTATTGGAGAAATTGAAATTTGTAGAAAATTTCCCTCTGCACGAACATTGCAGAAATTAATTGATGCCTTGGGAATTCTTCCCGAAGAATTATTTAGCGAAGACATTAAACGAACCGGCGAGCCAACACAGCGCTACATGACCAACTCATTTAGATCAACACTATTACAGCTCCGCAAACAGCTGGATTCTCATATTGATAGAGTAATTGATTCCATTGAAGAATAACATTCTCACATATCTTTAATATATTAAAGCATCTAACTGGTGTTTTTCTTCCAGATATGATACTATAAAGTCATGAGTGATGAGCTAGGGACTTCGGTCTATTCTGTCCGAGTCAACGGCAAGCCAATTTTTCTCCATCCCTTCCACGACCGGGATTATTGTCTTAGTCTTAGGCCAAAACAGGTTATTCATGGGCATTATGGGAATGAATTGAATCATAAAATACTCCCTTTTTTTCGTGATGAGCTAGAGAAAAAACTGGAGCGACATCTAAAAGCTTGGAATGAAGAACGTTCATTTATTCGTTCATTCTTATCTGCATCTGTTGCATTTTTGCTATGCTTTGTTTTTCTATCAATAGGCATTCGGGATCCGATTCCCCTTATTGATGAACTTCTCCTAGCCCTCTGTGCTGGAGTAGTGGTTTTTATCTGGGTTACGAGACGAATGTTTCGATCTACGGACCTAGAAAGCCGTAGACTATTCATTCTACATATATTTGATTCCATAGCATTTTTACCGAATCCACTCCTGGAACAAGTGCAGGAAATCATAGATGAGTACGAACAGATTATTGAAGAAGAAAACAAAGAAAAGATCCTCTTTCTGCTTACAAAGCAGGAGGAAGAACAGAAATTTACTGCTATTCAACAATTAGCTGACGACATGTTATATCTTCTTGATATGTATTTCTCTCATCGCCAATTTCGGACATTCAAAAAAACACCAGCACGTCTCCTGTCCTTTCTTTCTCGGGAATGGTTTCAGGTAAAACAGCTCCAGCTCCCCCTCTATCTTTTCTATATACAGCTGAAGATGTTCAATAAATAGTTATAGTTGTATCCCGTCTGTGTCGATAACAAACTGTACTGGAGTGCGTTGAATAAGTATGAACAAGCTGTGCGTTATTTT
Source organism: Spirochaetia bacterium (assembly GCA_964291355.2). Taxonomy (GTDB): domain Bacteria; phylum Spirochaetota; class Spirochaetia; order WTKD01; family WTKD01. Next base: position 576,502 of record OZ220222.1, read on the forward strand.
TGCCTTTTTCTCTGTAGGATTTCTTCATGCACAGGTCATTACCATTCAGAATACTACAGATTATCTGCTAAAATACACTCTTACGCAAAATGAGAGTCGTGCTATAGCCAGTGTGCAGGATGTGCAGAATGTTTTATCGCAGATTGGAATGGCACCCAAAAGTATTCCCGCAAACACCGCAACAGATATACATACCTTTGCAGTGGATTATACCCTAGTGGGACTTCTTGAAAATTATGCATCAGCTGGAACTCTCCTACTTACCTTTCCTCTGTCAGTTCATCAGGGCTATTATATTGATATAGCAGAAGTTATCTCAAGGCAGGACTTTGTTGTGCTACTACCAAAGACTGCACGCCCGCAACAGTCGGGAACAAGCAAGGGACCTTCAATAGAGCTGGATTTCTTGGATTGGGAGAATGTTCCTGATTATCGGGTATTCGACAATCTTTTTCAGCCCCTCGCTGTGTACATACAGGATAACGGAGATACAGCACGGCAGCAAGTTATGCTCTACCAGACTGAGACTTGGAGATCCCAAGGGACTCTTCCCACAACGCTAAAATTTTATCGAACCCAGAATACTATGTATCTCTATTTACACAGTGTGGAAGAATTTGGTTCGGAAACAGATTATTTTCTCTATCTTTTTGCGGGGAAGGATGAGCAACGCGAAAGATATACCATAGAAATCCCTGTCCAGGGCGAGCAAACTGGTACGGCATGGCTCTGGCAGCCCGGTGGATCGAAAAAAGTAATCGGGGAGTATGCGAATGATGGCAATAGATTACAGGTGACGATGAGCATACGCGAATTTCCTATAGCACTCCAAACAGGGGATAATTATTGGGCACTCTTTAGCTCAAGCGTATATATAAACGATAGGGTGTACGAGGAATTTTTTCTTGCAGATTTCGCTTGGGGCGATATCCTGCGTTAGGTGAGATATGTTATGAGTAATGATACACATTTTTTCTGTGAACATTGTAATAATGCAGTAAATATTAGTGCTGATGCCTGTCCATACTGTGGAGCGATTTTCTCTGGGGTTCGATGCCCATCCTGCAACTATTCAGCTAGTGCAAAAGAATTTTTGGGCGGATGTCCGCAATGTGGATACATACAAATAACGAATGGTCAAGGAACAGGCGGAAAAAAAACTGGCTTGGGAATGCCAGTTGTAGTTGCAATAATTGTAATCCTTCTACTGTCCACAGTGGGATTAACACTTTGGTACAAGAGTCTCCTCTAATGAAAACCGTTTTCCTGCTTAGCATTCTCTTCCTCTGTTTCTCCCACCTCTTTTCACAAAGACTCGAACTGGGCATAGAGGACGCCCTTATTCCAGACGAAATACCCCCAGCCCAGCCAGTTGATAGCGAAGTGAGCTTTCTGCCGACGGGCTTTGAGAACATTACCATTGCCACAAGTCTGTCTGAGGTGCAAGATCTATTGCGAGAAAGCTCATATTTTATCTATAGGCCGGAGGATGTTAGTTTTCGTCCCTATACAAACATTCCGGTTATTACCGTTGAAGGACGGGATTTTATTGAACGGGCACTTTTTCAGTTTAATCAGGATGAGGAGCTTATTGCACTATTTTTATATCTTGACCAAGAGCAGTTTGATTATTATACTGTATACAGTACCTTAACACAGCGTTATGGCAGGCCGGAAGAATTAAATCCGTCCCGTGCTTTTTGGAAGGATGTACAGACGATGTTATTACTAGAAAAACCGCTGACAATAAAATATATGATGTCGGAATTGTTTATAACAACCCCCAATGTAGAGGAACCCTTGCATGCAAAGAAACGTGAGAATTTTCTTAAAGAGTTTTAGTTATTTTTTCCTTATAATACTCACAACATCCTGTGTTAGTCAGCAGTTGCGCGATGTTCAGATCAATGATCTACGATTGCAGGTGGAAATTGCCGATGAACCCAGTGAACGAGAACGCGGTCTTATGTATCGTACGGAGCTACCTGCAAATCAGGGGATGCTCTTTGTATTTTCAGATACTGCGAGACAGCGGGTATTCTGGATGAAAAACACATCCATCCCGCTGAGCATTGCATTTATGAACGAAGAGGGCATCATAATAGAAATATATGATATGATTCCTCATTCCACCGATCCCCTGGTATCTCGTTATCCCGCACGCTATGCACTGGAAGTAGTTCAAGGTTTGTTCAGCCAGCATGGCGTACGTATAGGAGATCGCATGCAATTTTCTGAGTTGCCCGAAGAGTAAAGTTACCCGAACAGTAATACCATGCATCATCGATGCTTGTATCAAAGGTATCGGAAGTGCAGGGTATTATTCATCCTGCTTCATATTCGCTTCTTGAAACAGAAGACCGGAATACTCTGACAATATATCCCTCGCTGGGGACTCTTCCTCGGTCGATTGTTTTAGCAGGAATTCAACCTTGGATTCAATGCTGGCAAGCTCTTTTTCTAGGGACTTAAACAGTTTAATCCCTTCTTCAAAATGCATTTTTGCGTCATCCAATTTTGTGTCGGGTGAACGAAGCAGATCACAGATCTGCTCCAGATTTGCTAATCTTTCTTCAAAACTTTTTTGTTTCATTAATTTCTCCTGATGCCTGTCCGTCATGCATCTGTATATGTATCTTTTGACCAGTATGCATGGCTGCATGTGAATCGATGTGTTCACCTTGAACAGTCTGTAGTATAGCATAGCCCCTCTTGAGTGTCATCATAGGGTCGCTTGCCAGCAATAGTTCACCGCAGAGGGCTAGACGCTTATCAACAGAAGCCAGGGAGCTGGTAATATGCGACTGCATGCTGTCGTAGAGCTCATCGAGCTTGAGATGCAGGGGAGTGGTTTTTGATCGAAACAGATGGGACAGATTTTCAATTTTGGATGCATTCAAACGATTTTGATATTGGAGGAGGATATCAGGCATCTGATGCAGAATGGTCTTGCATTGCTGTAAGGAATGGAGAAGCTTGGATCTTTGGGCACAGAGGATCTGGGCGGCAGCCGTAGGAGTTGCTGCCTGATAATCCGCAGCATAGTCAGAAAGACTCGTATCCGTCTCATGCCCAATAGCAGAAATAATGGGAATAGTGGATGCAGCAATGGCCCGAACCAGTCTCTCATCGGAGAAGGGCAATAAGTCCTCCAGCGAACCTCCACCACGACAGATGATAATAAGCTCCGCTGCACTATGTCGATGTATAGCATAAAGTTGCGCAATAATTGTTTCAGCGGCCTGCTCGCCCTGTACCAATGCTGGTGCAATGCTGAGATGCATATTCATAGCATGCTCCTGTACAATACGCAGCACATCCTGAACAGCAGCCCCGTGTGGAGAGGTTATAATTGCTACCTTCTTTGGCAAGAGGGGGAGGGGCTTTTTTGTTGATTGATCGAACAAGCCCTCATTTGCCAGTTTCTTTTTCAGTCCCTCTAATTTTAGTAATATCTCACCATCGCCTGTGTAAGAAACTGAAGTGCACACAATCTGATAGCTCCCACGTGGCATGTACACCGATATGGAGCCGCGAACAAGGATGGACATACCATTTTCAGGACAGAAGGCGGCATTTCGGGCATGTGACTGAAACATCACAACAGAAATGAGAGATTCTTCATCTTTCAATGTCCAGTACCAATGGCCCGCATGTGAGCGATGGAAATTACTTGTTTCGCCATGTACTGCAAAACGTGGAAAGCTCTGTTCCAAGTTGGTTTTTATGTGCTTGCTCAATTCTGAAACAGTCATGACATTATCAGGCATAGTATTATTGATATTATATCATTGTTCTGTTATTCTCAAGTCAGTATGAGCACTACTCTAGTATTCAACGCACAGGGAATATCAGAATACAGCAGTACTCTATTAGCTGATGGGGAAGATTGTTTCAGTCGCCTTTATCGCTATGCCATGGATGTATCCGCAGATCGTGTCTTGGTGCTTGCGTCTCATGAATCTCTCCCACAGTATGATGGATGGATCTATGATTCTCAGTCCCTCAGTAGTACGGCGGAGCTTATGCGAGTTCTGCATGACTATTGTGCTGATGATCGTAACATCATTTACACATGGTTTGATCAGCCCTTTCTCAGTGCTGCCCTTACCCGACAATTACTCGCTATTCATCAGGATAATATCTGTGAATACACCTTTGCTGATGGCTATCCCATCGGGATGACCCCCGAAATACTCCACACCAGTATTATTCCAATTCTCAGACAGCTCCTCGAAAAAAAAGACGAAGCCCTCGACCGAGGTAGTTTGTTTCGCATTATTGAACGGGATATAAACGCATTTGATATTGAAACAGAAATGTCTACTGTTGATTATCGACTGCTACGTATAGAGCTGTGCACAGATACTCGGAGGAATTTCCTTATCTGTCGTAATATTGCAGAGGCAATACAGGCATCAGCTACTCCAGAATCATCGGCAGCTACACATACAGATACAGAAAGGATACTGGACGTTCTCCAAGAAAGACGCGAGTTGCTACGGGTATTGCCAAGCTACGTTCGTCTGCAACTAACAAATTATTCCCGTTCATGGGCACAGTACGAACCCTTCGCGAACCAGTCAGCAGAGCATGTGATGGACTATGAAAAATACTGTCAGTTTATTGCCAATCTCAAGGCATTCTCTCCAAATGCCATCCTTTCCCTCGGCTATGCCGGAGAGCTTGCCGAACATCCGTCAATTACTGATTGCATCCGTTCTGCACAGGACCTTGACATTGAGCTATACATTGAAACCAGTGGCGTTGGATGGAGTAAAGAACATACCGGTTGGCTCTGTTCGGAGCTGGGACCCAGAAGCAGTGTTATTGTATCTCTTGATGCAGCAAATGAAGCTGCCTACAAGGAACTACGCAGTGAATATTTTAGCGAGGCACGTAGCTTTGCCCATCGGCTAATGGATGCAGGTTTAATGGTATACGTGGAAGCAACTCGACTTGCAGGAAAGGAGCATCTCTGCGAGGAATTTTATCATTATTGGAAGGAACATACCGACAAGATCATTATCAAAAAATACAATCATTTCTGTGGTCGATTGGATGATCGCAAAACAGTGGATCTCAGTCCACTCAAGCGTTTTCCCTGTTGGCATAGCGAACGTGAAATCAGCATATTACTCGATGGAACAGCTCCCCTCTGTGACCAAGACTTGGATCGGGGCTACGTTCTCGGAAATGTTTTTACTGAGGGCTTAGAAACAGTATGGCAGGCGGGAGAACAATATTATCACCAACATATTTCCCAAAGCTACCCCGAACTCTGCAAGAACTGCGACGAATACTATGTCTTTAATGCGTGATAATTATCGCCCCCCATATGCAGTGTTTGGTCAGGAAACACTAAATACGGCGGAAGATCTCAGTTGTGTTATCCTAAATCGCGGCGGTCGCTATGAGCGTGCCCAGGTAATACGCCAGCTCAACGAGCTTGGCTTTGATTCCATAATATCGGTTGAAGTTGGGAGCAATCATTATGAAATTGAAGGGCTCTGCCAGGTTTTTCCAAATCTTCGCGTGCTTGTGCTTCAGAATAATATTAGTCTTGGCGAGATGGTGAACCTTGCGATGACGGAAGCATCAAGTGAATATGTAATGATTATCTGGAATACATTTATACACACACTTCCTTCAATAAACCTGCTTCGGTATATTCAAGATAGTGATTCCATCTGTATTGTGCCGCAGTTACTTAATCATGCTGCTGATCCCATACCGGGTGTACATATTCCAACTCAATATCGGAATGAATTGAACATTGTCAGTACTACGGTACAATCTGCCGTGCGAAGAACACTATATCCTACAGATTTTGTTGGGCTGTATCATCGCAGTAGCTTTCTTGATTGCGGTGGCTATGATCTCAATATTCGTGAACCCTATTGGCAATTAGTGGACTTTGGATTCCGTGCGGGCTTATTTGGAAAACGTATTGTCGTAGACACACGTTGGCAGCTAAATTGTCGCTCTCCACAAATGGTGGAAGATCGAAATGAGGGAGTAGGATATGCACGCTTCTTTCTAAAAAATCTAGCCATCAGCTTTGGAAGGGGAGGGGTATATATACCATTTCTAAGCTGCATAAAATTATGTCTAGGCAGGAGGCTTTCATTGATTACGCTTCTGCGAATAAGGCGTAGTTTAAGAGCTTGGTTGACAGTAGAGCAGCAGAAAATAATTTGTGATGCTACAAAATTTATTCAGACATGGGATGATGAATGAGAACTGCAGTATTTTTGCAGGCACGGCTGGGTTCGCATCGATTGCCCGAAAAAATCCTCCTGCCACTGGCCAACAAAACAGTTATTGAATATGCTATGCAGGCCCTAGGAGCTATTCCCTGCGATGTCCATGCTCTGCTCTGTGATGAAGCAAGTCGATCTGTCCTTGAAGCTCTAGCAGGAAGATATTCTTTCCAGTTATTTGCTGGGAATTCGGAGGATGTTTTAGACCGCTTTGTTTCAGCTGCCCGCACTTTCTCTGTGGATACTGTTATTCGTGCAACCGGAGACAATCCCTTTGTATCGCCCCGGTTGGCAGAGAAAATATGGAAGATTCATCAGAAGCATGGGGCGGACTACAGTGCCTATAATTATCTCCCCCTTGGGGCAGCTGTTGAAGTAGTACGCGCTGCCTCCCTCTTCCAAGCAGAGGTAAACACAGTAGAACCCTATGACAGAGAACATGTCTGCCCCTACCTCTATCATAATCCAGAAGAATTTAAGATACATCGCATAGCTGCTCCAAAGCAATATCGCATGCCCGGTGCTCGTGTAACCCTCGATACCGAAGATGACTACAGATACATGCTTTCGCTCATAGCGAGCCGCAGTCCGTATAAAAAGGATGCAATTTTGGAAATTGATGAGCTGTTGGAATTAATCCGTAGGAAGGATGATGGCTAAAAAGCTTCTTTTTGTTGCAGACATAGAGAGTGGGAGTGGACATTTGCTACGTTCCATAAGCTTGCAATCGGCCATGGGCGGAGATATTCTTTTATTTCAATCGGGAGGGCAGTCCGGAAGGAATCCACTGCTTCATTGCAGAGAAATAGTGGAAAATCCCATTTTCATTGTCGACGAGGGGCAGTCATTTTCCTACGACAGCATTATCTTTGATTGTCGTAGATTACAGCGTAAGCAACTGGATCGTTTTTCAACATCTCTGAGTATTGGAATCGACCTGGGTGGCAGTGCTCGAGACTATCTTGGTTATATTATTGATACCCTGCCGAATGCCTGTTCAGAGGCAAACCTCTGTGATTACGGTTTTCTTGAAGGCGAAGAAGCCGAAAGGCAGTGGCCAGAGGAAATACGCTCGATCCTGATTATCTTTGGAGGCAGCGATAATGGAGCTAGGGCAGAGAGCATTACAGATGCACTCCGTAGGGATGGTGTTCAGCATGTTGATTCTCGTGTAGGGATATTGAGCAAAGTGCTGAACGCGGAATCATCAGGAAATATTGATATAGAACAAATACTGCAATCAGGCAGGGATCTACGTAGGGATCTTGGTTCCTATGATCTTGTTATAACGCATTTCGGTCGCTTTGCATACGAGGCACTGTGGAATCGCTGCCCTGTTTTGCTCCTCAATCCTAGTCGCTATCATGATTTTCTTGCAGAACAGTCCTCCCTCCCATACATAGCGGCAGCGTGGAAGCAGAGGTCGGAGAAGCTTGCTACAGCAATAATAAGAGAACTGAGCTCTCCCGACATCCTAAAGAAGCTCTGTAGCGCTGCTCGCCCCAAGGTCCGCAGAAATCTCCCTGCCCATCTCCAGCAATGCATTGAACATCATCAGGGGACGTCTATGCGCAGGGGATTTCAGGACAGAGTCATTATGCGCCTTCCCGACCGTTCATATTTCCATTCACTACATTGGAACATTAGATACATGGAACATTTTTCCTCGAATAAAATTACCTATTCCAGAGACTATTTCTTTCAGGAGTATAAGCAGCAGTATGGGAAAACCTATCTTGAGGATGGCGAACAGATTAGAGCGCTTGCAAGAAAACGGATAGAACGAATTGCGAAACTAAAGCCACCTGCGCGGACTCTGCTTGACATCGGCTGTGCCTATGGATTCTTTCTGCAAGAAGCAGCAGAAAGTGGTTTTCATGTAGAAGGACTTGACATTTCTTCGGAAGCAGTAGATTATGTAACTAGTAGCTTGGGTTTCCCAGCACGGCATTATGATATTCAAAAAGGAGACCTTGTTGGTGCGTGCAATAGCAGAACCTTTGGAGTAGTAAGTATGTATTATGTTTTGGAGCATTGCGTAGATGTGTTAGGAATATTACGCTCTGTTCGATCCATCCTCATGCCAGGTGGCATTCTTGCACTTGCACTCCCCAATGGTTCAGGAATTAGTGCCAGGACGAATCTTCGTATGTTTTTAGAGAACAGTCCTGTCGATCATTACGGCATTTTCAGTCATTCGCCAATCTCATCTATTTTTTGTCTTGCAGGATTCCGGCCATGCTATGCGCGAAGCACGGGTCATCATACGGAACGATTTCCGGGAGCATTATCTCATCTTGGTAAGCCCCTCTTATCATGGATAAGCCGTCGCGCATCACTGGGAGACACCTTTGAAGTATATTTCCGCCGCATTGAAGATGGCAAAGGAGGGAGAATGTGAAGCGTATAATGATCCTCGGTGGTGGCTTACAACAGCTACCTGCTGTTCGCCATGCATGGAAACTTGGCTGGCATTCAATTGTTCTTGATGGCAATCCAGAAGCCCTAGCTCGCTGGGAATCTAATGCCTTTCATAACATTGATTTGCGGGATACAGAGGCAATTCTTAGTTTTGCCGAATCCATACATGAAGATGAACCCCTTGATGCCATCTTTACACTTGGAACCGATTTCTCTGTTCCAGTTGCAGAGGTTGCGAAAAAATTGTCCCTTCCGGGCATACCGGTAGAATCAGCCATGGCTTGCACGAACAAAGTACTCATGCGGAAACGTTTACAGGAGAATGGGCTGACAGTACCAGCATTTGAGCAACTTTCATGGCAGGAAACGGAAAAAGAAGAGATACTGAACCGGGCAATGCACTTTGTTACAACGCACTCCCTTCCTGTCGTTATAAAGCCAGCGGACAATATGGGGGCACGAGGTGTTCAGTTAATCCACGATGAGGACGCAGTATTGGATGCCCTAGACAATGCAGCCCAATATTCGAAGGAGCTCATCATTGAAGAATTTATTGAGGGCCAGGAACTGAGCATAGATGTCTTATTGCAAAAAGGTTCTTTCTACATCTGCGGCATTGCCGACAGGCACATTTCGCTCAGCCCCTATCGGGTAGAATTGGGACATAGCTTTCCAACACAGGCAGATAGCAAGGACGTAGATGCGGCCATACAGGTAATGAAGCGTGCTGCACAAATTATGAACATAGAAGATGGAGTGCTCAAGGGTGATGTTTTTGTACGTGATGGACAGGCCGTAATTGGAGAAATTGCATCCCGTCTCTCGGGTGGATTTATGTCGGGTTGGACCTATCCGCGATTCTCCGGAGTTGAGCCAGTTGAGCACGCCATGAGAATTGCTGCGAATATGCCCATTATGATACCCCGAATGCTTCCGAAGCGTTCTGGTTACATAGTCGAGCGGGGTATTATATCCATCCCTGGTGTATTTTCACATCTCAGCGGCTGTAATGATGCTTGGATGGAACGGGGCATTTGTAATATGTTTCTCTATCCACGGGGAGGGGAAACAGTGACAGTGCCTCATAACAATGTGGAGAAGATAGGGAGCATCATCATCCAAGGTAAGAATGCCCAGGAACTAGAAGAGAGATCAAAATGCATCTTATCACGGGTAATGATACATCTTAGTCCGAGCAATGCAGATACTGAATTTTTTCTCTTTGGTGCTTCAGAGGATCCCCAGCTCGGACCCTCTATACTTCATGCTACGAATCAACGGCAGATAGCTGGCTTACAACCCTATGATCCGCGTTTGTACAAAAAGAAAATGGCACCCATGCCGGTCTGGAACTTGCCAGAGCTTAAGCAAGAAGATGCGCGGGATTGGCAGGGCAATAATTTACGAGAGATCATTGAATATGCCTGTAAGAAAAAATACATTCGACTGGTGCCACGAAGATATATTGCACTGGGCTCGCTCTTCTGGTTAGCAGTTGAACGAGGTGGCTTACAGGCAATCTGTTATTGTTATGATACCTTACATCAAGCTCATTCAAGAAAGGAAGTGCTGCAACGTTGGCAAAGTTTTTTGCACTGATATTAGTTTTTATTGTTTTTTCTCTGCATGCTGATGAACCCCTCGTCGATTTTCTTGCTGATCGCTCGGTGGTTTTGCAGTGGGATAGTTATCTCCAAACTGGGATAATGTGGTTGAATGGAAATTCATTTAGTTTCTCTGTGGACAGTCCCTATGCACTCCTGAATTTTTCTTCGGTCCGGCAGATCGAAGCCATCTCTTACCGAGACCATCGATTATTTCTTCCCGAAAATACGAAGAAAATACTGGAAGAATTTTTTCCCGAGGTAGCCATCCAGAGGTCCCCGGGAAAATTTACCACAGTATCAGCCATCTTTATTGATCCAGGCCATGGTGGCAAGGATCCCGGGGCAGTAGGACAGTTTGTCCGTGATGGCGTAAAATACAATATCTTTGAGAAGGATATTGTGCTGAATATTGGACTGACGTTGAAAAGACTTCTTGAAGAAAGATATCCGGAGATGGAAATTATTATTTCGCGGGATGACGACACATATGTTTCATTGGAACAACGGACGGAAATGGCAAATTCCATTTCTCTTGGTCAGCATGAATCTATTCTTTTTGTATCCTTACATGTCAATGCCTCATTAAACAGAGAGGCACGGGGCTTTGAAGTATGGTACCTGCCACCGCATGTAGAACGAAAAAATGTTGTAACCAATACGATTTCAGAGGATCCGGATGTGCAAACTATTTTACACAGCATGAGGGATGAGGAGCTCACCATAGAAAGTGCGCTGTTGGCTCAGAGTATTTTAAAGAATCTGGATTTCCAGATTGGCATGCAATCACTCAATCGAGGGATTCGGCAGGAATCATGGTATGTTGTTCATAATGCCAACATGCCAGCGGTCTTAGTTGAGGTTGGCTTTATCACCAATTCATATGAGGTAAAATTATTAAATAATCGTGCTTATTTACAGCAGACCTCGCAGGCACTAGCAAATGGCATCAAAGATTTTATTTCAGCAATTGAACGTAATGATAACTAAGCTGTTTTTTAAACATCGCTATTCGATTTTGTCTATTATTTTTCTTACTCTGTGCTTTATCGTTTCTTTAATTATTTATATTATGCGAACGGATTTGATGGTTACACATTTGCTATATTTTCCTGTAGGCGATGAACTGATGGCTGAGTTGCACCATATACCGAAAAATAATGATCGCGAAGCATTAGTAAAGGATTTTATTGAGGAGCTCATACTCGGTCCCATTGACATCGACTATGATTTGCTTTTTCCTCGGGAAACAGAATTGCGGACTGTGATGATGCGTAAGAATACCTTGTACATAGATTTCGATGCATCACTATTCACTCTGCATGATGTGTTAGGAGCTTCACTCAAGAGGACATTTGAGATATTCGTACATAATATCCAGAGAAATTTCCCATTTGTTCATAGAGTGATTGTTATGATAGACGGGGAAGAAATTGCTTCTTTCCAGAAGATTTTAGAGGGTGCCACTTGATTTTATGAGGTTTAATAGCCGATAATAGTTTTGAGAAAGTTACCAAGATGAATAAGGAGTATTCAATGGACGGAAAAAGTCGTATATTATTTATATTATTTGTGTTTACAATGTTAGTAGTGGGGAATGCAGTCGCTGATGAAGCCCTAATGCTTGATTTCTCCCTGCTGGGGGCGGATTATCCTGCTGACGATCCGGTACATAATGAACGTACCTTGCTAGATTATGGGTTTATAGTTCGCTCGGCAGCTTATACAGCAGAGCAAAGACTCAACATGCGAACATCACTTGCAATACCGCGCTGGCGCGTAACGCTGAACTCTTCAGCACGTTCGCGCTTATCAGAGGCGCTCAGTTACACCCGTGAGGCCTATGTCAGCCCTGATGCCATATCATTTCCGGATCAGTTAGTATTGGGAGCTCGAGTACATTTTCCAAATGTACCACATAATGCATGGGTAGAAATCAATCCACCATTTAAGATACCCTCCTTTGCAGACAGAGATGAACTGCAGGCAGATGGTTCGTTGACGGTTCCTCCTGAGGAAATAGCAGGGGGTCGGAAATTTGATAGTTTCGGTGTGGTGCAGAACACAGGTGTCGTTCGAACGATTACCACTTCTGTTTATGGTTTGAATTACCCACATCGTATTTCCATAGTCTGGAGGGATCAGGATGATAACCAGTATGAGGGCTTTCTCGGTGATTTAGAATATGATGGCTGGCGTGACCTTACATGGGAAAATCCAAACTACATAGAGGATGTTCGAAACAGAAATTTGCGTGTACTTCCCCTCTATCCAGAAGAGCTTCCGCACATTCGCTTTGAAGGATTCAGAATATATCGCGATGGTGGAGACATTGGAGGTGACTTTGTTACATATTTCAAAGCTGTGCAGGTAACCTTCGATCGTGCCTACGTTGAGGCAGACCGAGCCATTGATGATGAGGCAGTATGGGGTATTATTCGTACTCGCCGTGATGTCAAAAGTCGTGCGATGCTGGAACGGGTAGGCAAGCGCGGTGTTCTTGAATACATAGAAAGTTTGAAAAAACACATAGTCGAAGATGATGAAGACAGTTTCTAGTCTATAATTCAGTCAAGGTAATGTAATTGTTAGAAGCCCCCGAATTAGGGGGCTTTTATTGTGAAGTAATAAATTGAATACTATACATAATATCTAATATATATTATAATATCAATATGAGCGCTCAAGCGCATGAAGAAGAGAGATCATATTATCAAATGTTTCTGGAAGAGGTCAGAAATTATCTGGCTGACTTCGACCTAGGAATTGATGAATTTGAAACAGGGCATAGTACTGAAAAACTCAATCGTGTTTTACACACTATAAAGGGCAATGCTGCATCAGCAGGTCTCACTCAATTATCTAGCTTTATTCATGAGCTTGAACAGAGCATGTTACCCTATCGAGAGAACATGCATTATTCATCTCAGTTTCGCTCAGACATACAGAAGTTCCGAGACATTATAGAATTGATGATGTATTCAGGAAAGCTTCCAGATAAGATAACTGAGAATCTTATCCACTCATTCAGGGCGAACTTAAAGAATTCACAGCTGGAGGATCATCTGAGCGTATTTGAAAAGCATAAATACGAGCTCAAAATCCAACTCAACAAGGATACAGAGTTTCCAATTCTTGAGGCACTGCAATTACAAAACATCATTACTAGCAAAGCAAACATACTCTATACTGAGCCAAATCTAGCAGTAGCTAGCAAAGAGGACAAAATATTTCATTTTGTTTTTTATATTCTGTATGATGGGGAAGTAGCACAACTTCGGTCATCACTGCAAATTCCACATGTCGTTACTGACATTGAAATAGATAAATTTACAGCAAAAAATCTACAGGGCAAAGCTCCCGCCCCAAGCGATACAGCACGTGCTATAGATGAAAATAGTACAAAAATAGAACAGTACCAGCTTGAGATGATGTACAATAGTATCATAGAAATATGTGCCAGTTACCGGGGTATAGTCGATGACAATCTACCAGAATTAGCAACCTTCCTCTCTTCTTTCTACCATCTTCGTGGAGAAATGCAACAGCAAACCACCGTTTTTCGGACAACAATGATTAATTATTTGAGTAAATTCATGTCTGTAGATCGTCTTTTTACTGTTCAGACGCTTATTCGTGATGTTGAAGATGGTTTTCTTTCTCTTATTATGCAGCTACACGGACAGATGTTTAATGCAATTTCACTTGTGGAATCTCGGATGCATGCATTGGACGATACAATAAACAAATTCAAACATGTAGTAACTGATAGTCAGATGGTTCCGATAAACCAATTATTTCTGCGTCTTGAAGATATTGTAAAGCGCTATTGTAAAGAGCTGAAGAAGGATGTGCTACTCAAGATTGAAGGTGAAGATGTTCGGATCGATCGTTCTCTTATTGGAGAGCTCCTTGATCCACTGGTACACTGCATTAGAAATAGTCTGGATCATGGTATTGAAGATGCTGAAGAGCGGCTAAAAGTAGGAAAGAAAAAGCAGGGAACAGTGCATATTTCTGCGAAAAATCAAGGACATATGATACGAATTGAATGTACTGATGACGGTTCGGGGATAGATCCAGAACACGTAAGAAAGCGTGCACTGGAACAGGGATATATAGAAGATGGCGAGAACGTCAGTGAGCAGGCCCTTCTACATTTACTCTTTCGTCCGGGCTTTTCTACTACCTACACGCCGAGTCATATTTCAGGAATGGGGCTTGGTTTGAATGTGGTAAAATACGCAGTAGAAAATTTGCAGGGTCGTGTATTGATACACTCAGAGACAGGTCAGCGAACCAGCATTACCATGCTTATTCCCGTGAATCTATCTATGTTTCATTGTGTTATTGTACAGTCCAAGAAAGAAAAATTTGCTATTCCCAGCTTCAGCATTAGCGAGATAAAAATCATTGACAAGAAACATAGCATGGAAAGTAAAAAGCAACTGCCTGTCTTTAATCTTGGAGACATAGCCATGCAGAACAGTGAGAAAAAAGATTCCCCGCGATACATGCTCATCAGTGAATCAGAAGGACAACTGTTTGGCTTATCCGTTGAAGATATCATGTCCTATCATGAGGTTATGGTAAAAAGAATGCCGCTGGTACAGCTCCCGGACTACATATTGGGATGTAGCATAATGCCAGATAGCAGCATGATATTGATTTTGCAGCCTTCGCGTCTTGTGCGTAGGGGGTGGAAGATGCATAACATTAGAAATGGAGCGAAAGGAGCTAGACATGCATATACTAAATGAAAAAAAAGCTTACATGGATGGGCATATTATTTTATTTCGGGTCAGTGGAAAGTATTTTGCTCTTTCTGTTTGGAATGTTCTGCAGATCTGCACATTTCCTCAGATAACACATATTCCATTGCCAGATTCAAATATTACAGGAATTTGCAACTGGAATGGTACTATTATCCCAGTCATTGATATGAGGCAGTTTTTCTCTCAATCTCACTATACAGACATATTGCAGCGTGGGATTCTTATTTTTAGTAAGAAACATGTTATGGGGCTACAGGTTGATGAGATAGATGAAATTATAGAAAAGAATACAGAGGATATGACACCTGTAGAAGAGCCATCTCTGTCCTACATCAGTCAGAGATTTATGCATCTGAAGAAAGAATTCTACTTTCTTGATGCCAATAAGATGATTGACCAACACTTCTTGGAAAGTGAAGGTCTAATGAACTAACCATGTTCTAAGGAAAATATGATGAGTTTACCGATGATACTAAAATATCCTATAATGATGTACAATGAGGCATGTCCAGAAGAGCTTTCAGTACTCAAACCAAGATTCCACATCAAAGCAGGTATACGAGGCAGGGATATGAGGGTTGAATATCTAAATCCATTTGTAGAATCAGCCTATTCTTTGTTTCAGGAAGTTTTGAGGGTGCAGGTCCGCCGCAAGCATTCCTACATGCAAACCTATCTACTACCCCAGCTGGGAGTTGCAGCTTTTATTGATTTATCCGGTGATATTGCAGGACGGGTATTATTGGATATGAGCGAGGAGACAGCGATTCTCGTTGCTTCGACCATGCTACAAAATCTTGATATGGAAGCCATAGTTCTATTGGATCAGCTCGGACGTGCCAGTATTACTGAGCTTGCGAACATGATTACCGGACAGGCGATTACAAAATTGCATGACTTTGGTTTTTCCTTTGAACTTACCCCACCAAAGATGTTCATTAATCGTGAAACAACTATCAATCCCTTGAATGTGCCAACCCTCATTGTTCCAATGGAGCTCCCGATGGGGCGGATAGAGATTAACTTGGCTATTGAAGGGGAACAGTAAATGGAAAGTTTTTATGTATAATATTCTTGTTGTTGATGATTCATTGTTCGTACACAAACAACTGTCTCAAATATTCAGATCGCAGGGATGGAGTGTAATTAGTACTGCACTGAATGGCAAGGAAGCCCTACAGCAATATAAACTGTATTTTCCAGACGTTCATCTGGTATGTATGGATATTACTATGCCTGTGATGGATGGATTTGAGGCATTGAAAGAGATTATAAGCTTTGATGTCCATGCTACTGTTGTGATGATTACTGCTGCAGGTATGGAAGAACTAGTTTTTAGGGCTTTACATGCAGGGGCAAAAGGGTATATAGTTAAACCGTTGAATAGGGAAAAAGTACTGAAGCGAGTACGGCACCTGCTCATGGGCGGTTAGCTCAGTTGGTTAGAGCGCATGCTTGACGTGCATGAGGCCACAGGTTCGAATCCTGTATCGCCCAAATATTTACTATAATTATATAAAAACGGCATGCCTGGACGTCTCTTGCATGCCGTTGAAGTCAATAGATACAATACCTATCTAATAGACGTATCGGGATATTCAGAAAAACATTTACATTTTTTTCCTGAGAAATGCAATCTGCTTATTTGCAGACTGCAGGAGTGCTTGATGGAGGAGGAGTGTGTTTTTATATGCATCAGATTTCTCCTTATTTTTAAGGATGTCGTGGATACTTTGCTGCATAAGGAAGCCCAATATTTCCTTCGTACTGAGCTGAGATATTCTCTGTTCTAAGTCGTCCAATTTTACAAGAATATTTTTGACATCCCTAGGTGGCTGTTCAATCAGGATCTTACTCAGACGCACTCCCTCTTCGGACAGCAGAAGGATCTCCTCCAGTAAGAGGAGCAAGTGCTCACGTTTCTTTTCTATTTCTGAGTGAGCCAGCGAATGAAGCTGCGATTCTTCCCTCTGTCTAGCTACAAACGTCTCAATTTTTTTGTTAATTTCACTGCGCCGGATTGGAAGCTGATATATGGCATCGCGCTCTGCCTGTAGACTGCCTTCTAATTCACCGCTGTTCGGAGAAAGTAGGTAGTTTTTTATGCCGGGGTAGCTACGGAACTGTGCTTCAAACCACCAACGATAGAGGCGCATGCGATGATCGCTCAGTATCTTATCACCTGCCATTGATCTTGTTAGGAGGGGCATCCCAGAATATAAATATTGTACATACTGTCCCTCCAGTCTGTTCAAGCGCGTTTCTCTCTTGCTCAATATTCTTTCGGCAGCTGCACCACGTGCATGGGTCCTGTATCCTGGAAAGGAGAGATCTAGCCCGGCAAGATAAATTTCCTGAGATCCGAGCAATCGTGCCAGATCCCAGGCAGATGAAGCCACCGAACCTCCTGCACCGATTTTTTCCCGATTCGGCGGATCAAAATACTGACCAAGGGGAAAGAATGATGCGGTGAATATCAGAGTAGCATTATTACATAGTCGAAAGACACGCGGATAGCTGGCAGTATCTGATACCAGAATAGTATTGTCCGGGCATCCCTGATCCAAATGCCTGCTATTCAAATATTGTGGCTCCATAACGAGCAGGAAGTCAGCGTGGATGCCCTTCTGTTCAAGCAGAGTAAAGGCAGTGTCTACCGCCAGCAGAGGCATGCGTTGGTGGCATGCCCGGAGGAGTTCTACATCCTCATCCAGACTGGGACCAGCAGCACAGACGAGACAGGGGCTGCCTGAAAACAGGGAAAAGAGCGCTTCTATACCGCTGCTCTTATGAACAAGATGAAGATTATTAATAATATTCCTAGTCCAACGCTGTCCGAATCTGGCAAGGGTGTTGCGGTTTAACTCATTGCGGAGTCGGTAGCGATCAACAGCACTGTGAAATTTTTGGACAAGTTCTGCATCATAGAGCTGAGAAAATGATTGTACAAAGTGGAATTGCGGAAACTGTAGCTGCAGGGATTCAAAAAAAGGAATTAATTCCTGTTCCTTACAGCTGAGCAGATGGAAATTTTTACCTTTCAACAGATTCTGATAATCCCTGATGCAAAGCGAGCTAGCAAGAATATCATGCCGTGGTTCAATTACAATGATGGGTAGTGTTGTATTCTGTTGGAGTAGTGCCTCAATATGATAACCAAGTCCGAATCCAAGACATATAAGGGCATCGCAGTCAGGGGGAGTTTCCTCCGATACCCGCTTTGCAATGCGTTCTGCCTCCCGACGAGGATCACGTTGGCTATGTAGTAGTTGCCCCTGGTATTCTGCACTCATGTCGCCATTCTTACACGTAAGGACACGAAGGCAATCCCTAGGAGCATCATGCATACGAGCATAATAGTGGGGAAAATGGCTACGGACTGTATCAATGTTGTGTGAAAAATAGTTCATTCCAGTTCCAGCACGAGCTCCATGTCCGGTGTAACTGGGCTTCCAGCTGCCGGAGATTGCCGAACAACCCAACCATTTCCAATGATCTGTACCTGAATATTATTTTGTTTGAAGAGATACAGCAAACTTCGCTTTGGCAATCCAGAAAAATCTGGCAATGATTCTCCTATGCTGGGGATGCGGGGATTCTGAATTGTAATATTGTTTTCCTGCAATATTGTCTGGCTATCGGGATGTCGGAGTACTCTCTCTGCAATAAGACGCTGCAAGGCATCCTTAACGACAGGTGCAGCAATCCTTCCTCCGTATATTTCTCCAGCCCGTGGTTCATGGATGGCAACATATACTATAAGCTCCGGATTTTTAGTAGGAACAATGGCTAGGGTAGAGGCAATAAAGCGCTCTTGTGAATATGCACGCTTCTTATTATCATATACCTCTGCAGTGCCTGTTTTGGCAGAAATAGCAATGCCATCAATTTGCAAACGCCTTGCCGTTCCGTCATCTTCTGTACTGGAATGCATCATTCTCAGCATCTGCTTACTTGTTTCGGACGATATAGCCGAACGGAGGACTGTACGTTCAGAGCGATATAATAGCTCTCCACGGGGGGAAACAATTTTCCGAATGATGGTTGGTTTTAAGATCATTCCATCATTAGCGAAGGCTGTTGCTGCTGTAACAATCTGGAGTGCCGTAATTCCAATCTCCTGCCCGATGGCAATGGTTTGTCTGCTCCTTCCTGACCATTGATGACTCTGTTTAAGGATTCCCACCTCCTCGCCATTTAATTCTATGCCAGTTTTATTTCCAAATCCAAATTGTTTTAGTTTGTAGTAGAAGTCCTCTCGCACTACCTGCTCAGCAGCATAGGCCGTGCCAACATTACTTGAAAATTTTATGATATCTTCAATGTCAACCAATCCATAATTACCGATGTCCCGAATGGTAAAATCTCCACCTGGTGATACATAGGGCTTGCTTGCATCAAAAACAGTATTGCCATTGATATAGCCCATTTCAAGCAGTGATGCTATTGAAAAAATCTTAAAAACACTCCCAGGTTCGTACACATCTGCGATAAGACGGTTTTTTCTTTCCTCATCGCTATATTGGGTAAATTGGTTGGGGTCAAAGCCGGGATGATTCACAAAGGCAAGTATTTCTCCTGTCCGTGCATCCATAACGATTAATGCAACATAGCGCGCATCTTCTCTTTCGAGAGCTTCCTGCGCTATCTCTTCCATACTTCGTTGCACATTAATATCAATGCTAATATATACATGATTGCCAAAGGGGAGTTCAGGAGCACTGCTTAATTCCTTATTAAAGGTATATTCAATGCCATTGAGGCCAACATTATCCAAACCAACATATCCCACTACATGCGAAGCAACCTCATTTTCGGGGTAGATACGTCTTTTATCTGGCTGTAAATAGAAACCAACGAGTTCCCCCTCCTTTTTCAACTCAGCAATCGTTTTGCTTGCCTCAGGCGAAATGGTCCGTTTAATAATAATATTTCCCTGACTATTCGTAATGCGTTTAATAATATCTTGACGATCAATATGAAGCAATTTTGCGAGAAAGTCAGCATTATTATCGATATCCTTGATTTCTGGTTTCCATCCGAGAAGGGTGTCTCGCTGTGCCTGAATGGCAATGATAGATGCATTCCTGTCCAGTATGCTACCACGTTCGTTCCACTGTTTCCCGCTAACATTATTGTTATCTGCAGCGCTAAAGAGCATGATATTTGAGTACTGAATCAGAATTATTGCTGTCAGAAGTATTTCAATAGAAAAAACTATTACTAATCTCTTTTGTTTTTGTATCATTATGATGTACAACGTAGTAATTAATGGACTACATTTGTAATTAAAGTATAATTAAATTACAATTTTTTGTCGATATATGTTATAACAATGCAGCCATTTGTAGCGAAACAGAAGATAAGAAAACGCAGAGATTATCCGACACTCACATTACAACTAAATCGTTCTTTTGCAATCTATCCTATTGTAGCTAAAAGAGAAAGAGTGTATAATAAAATGTGGCTGAGAGTACTAGTAGATCAAATAGCAGGCCTAAAAAAATGTTTGCCGCGCGGAGACCTCCCACTCCTAACTGCGAGCATTGGCCTGCTTCTTTTTATTCTTGTGCTGACCTTTGGGTTTAATATTGATCTGTTTTTTATAGGAAATAGAAAGATAGAGATGCCGCGTTCAATGACGCCATTGTTAACAACAGTAGTCCCACAAAACACAACAGTAGATAAACACTATCTTCCGCTGAAAATTATGGAATACCAGGTGAGCCCCGGGGACACCATATCGGATCTCGCAGAGAATTTTCATTTGCGGATGGGTACAATACTCAGTTTTAATAATATCGATAATGTCCGCCGTCTCCGCATTGGCGAGGTACTAGAAATACCCGATCGTAATGGATTACTTACAAGCGTAGGAGTCGGAGAAACTCTTGAGCAGATAGCTCTACAGTACGGAATTACGGTAAATTCAATACTAGATGCCAATAATCTCATAGATAATAATATTCAGGTGGGACAACAGCTCTTTTTGCCTAATGTGTCTATGTCCAATCGGGAGCTCAAACTTGCTATCGGAGAGTATTTTCACTCTCCAACAACTGGCAGACTCTCTTCGGGATTTGGACTCAGAAAGGATCCTTTTACCGGACTATTGCAGCATCATAATGGCATAGATATTGCCAATAAGACTGGAACGAATATATTTGCAGTACGCGAAGGAGAGATCTCCTTTGTGGGCTGGAGACCAAAATCCTATGGTAAATTCCTCATTATCAGACATGACCGTGAATTTCAGACACTCTATGCCCATGTTGATAAAATACTGGTAAAGAGTGGAGACTATGTACGATCGGGTCAGCAGATTGCAACAATGGGGAATAATGGGAAGAGCACAGGTCCACATCTGCATTTTTCCATCATGCGCCACGGGAAATTTGTGAATCCACTCGGTTACATTGATCGCTAAGATTATATTGATCGCTAAGAATTCCAACGAGCACTATTTCAGAATCTCGACCCTTCTCAGCGCGCCCGCAACTGCTAACTACTAGCGACCGCAGCAATGCTTGTATTTTTTCTTACTTCCGCAGGGGCAGGGGTCATTTCTGCCGACTTTTTTCTGCTGACGAACAAGGGCAGCTGGCTGTTCTCTGTTTTGTTGCTGGGCTTGCATGTTGTTGAAACGTTGCTGCATAGCAGTCCCGGTGGCGAGCATCCGCCCGTTTTGCATATTTTCTTTAATCTCAATACGCAGGATGCGTTGCAAAGTGGCAGTGCGAATAGCATCAATGAGTGAATCAAACAAGCGGAAGCCCTCTAATTTATATTCAAGGAGGGGGTTTTTCTGCGCATAACTCCTAAGATACACAGCTTCCTGTAATTCATCCAGCTGTTCAAGATGTGCCAACCACATCTTATCAATATTACGTAGATATTCCATGCGTAATATGCTATTCCATATTTCATTTCCAAATTGCTCTCGACGAACACGGAGTTCTTTCTCAAAATGTTCAATAATTGCAGCGATAATCTCAGAAGCTTGCCCTGTAGCAGGAGTAGGGATGCTTGCGGTGTATAAAAATTGTTGCTTAATTGTTTCAAGGACCTGGGGCATTGTATCCTTGTCATTGTGGAGGGGGCTGGCAAGTTCGTTGACAACATCCTCTAATATTTTACTGATGCGAGCATGCAAATCCGTTTCAGCCATAATTTGAACACGCTGTTGGTAGATTATGCCTCGTTGTTTATTGAGCACATCATCAAATTCCAGCAAATGCTTACGTGTTTCAAAGTTTCGGTCTTCCACCCTACGTTGTGCACGTTCTATACTTTTTGTTATGAGCGGATGGTTCAGAGATTGCCCCGGCTCCAGCCCCCGGTTCATCATCTGTTTGATACTCTCAGTGCGTGAACCAAATAAACGCATCAATTCATCATCCAGAGAAAGGAAAAAGACCGAGCGACCCGGGTCTCCCTGTCTTCCAGAGCGACCGCGCAACTGGTTATCAATTCTCCGTGCCTCGTGGCGTTCAGTTCCAATAACACAGAGACCACCAGAGCCCTGTACCATCTCATAGGAATTTTCACTGCTCTGTGCTTGTTTCTCTTCATTGTTGCCGCCCAGTTTTATGTCGGTTCCCCGTCCTGCCATGTTCGTAGCTATGGTTACAGCCCCTGCGGCACCTGCCTCTGAGATGATCTGAGCCTCAGATTCGTGATGTTTCGCATTGAGAATATTATGGCGTATCCCCCTCCGCTTGAGTGATTTCGATAATTCTTCCGAATTTTCTATAGAAACGGTTCCAATAAGGATGGGTTGCCCCTTTGCATGTACCGACTCGACCTCCTGACAGATTGCCTCATATTTAGCTTGTTTTGTTCCATATATGCGGTCCTGCTCATCATTTCGTGCGATGGGGCGGTTGGTGGGTATTGTGACAACATTGAGGTTGTATATCTTTGCAAATTCCTTCGCCTCTGTTGCTGCAGTACCCGTCATGCCTGCAATGAGATTGTACATGCGAAAATAATTCTGTAGGGTAATAGTAGCAAGGGTGCGATTACGCCGGGCAATGCGGATGCCTTCCTTCGCTTCAATGGCTTGATGCAAGCCCTCTGAATAGCGTCTTCCATGTAATATACGCCCAGTAAATTCATCTACAATTTCTATCTTCTTATCTCTTACGACATATTCGGTGTCTTTGCGGAAAAATTTCTGAGCCCGCAGTGCCTGTGTTGCATGGTGGATGTACTCAAAAAATTGCTCGTCAAAAATTGATCCGCTAATTGCCTTTATCTGATTCAGCTTTGTTTCCAGATTTTTAATCCCCTGACTCGTAAAACTTACTCGTTTGTTTTTTTCTGTAAGAACATAATCGCCATCTGGCTCACTCCCTTCGGGAGTGTCTTCGACATTCACTGCAGCTTTGAGATGCTGTACAGATGCATGGGCAAACTGATACTTTGCCGTATTGTCCTCTGCAGGACCAGAGATAATTAAGGGGGTACGAGCCTCATCAATGAGGATGGAATCGATCTCGTCGATAACACAGTAATTATGTTCACGCTGTGTCTTATCTTCAATGGAATAGCACATATTGTCACGAAGATAATCAAAGCCAAATTCATTGTTGGTTCCGTAGGTAACATCCTTTGCATAGGCCACCTTGCGCAGGGCTGTTTCCATATTTCCCTGTATGTAGCCAACAGAAATTCCCAGATATGCAAAAACAGGGGACATCCATTCGGCATCACGTTTTGCAAGATAATCATTAACTGTTACAACATGTACGCCTCGTCCCGTGAGGGCGTGTACGTAGATTGCTGCGACTGATGAAATGGTTTTGCCCTCTCCCGTTTTCATTTCCATGATATTGCCAAAATAGAGGGCTAGGGCAGCCAATATCTGGACGTCATAGAGACGCTCCCCCAGACAACGTCGTGCTGCCTCACGGGTTAGTGCACATGCTGCGGGGAGAATGTCTACGGGCTTATGAACAAGTTTGCTTCGGAGCAGGTCACTTTCTTTGAGAAAGTCTTCTGCTGATAGCCCGTATGCCCATTGTTCCAGTTGGTTTGTTGCGGCAAGGATTTGCATATAGGAGCGCAACTGTTTTTCATTATGATACTGTGTAAACATCCTAAGCAATGATACTGAATTATCACTTCTTGGTCAATCTTGTTCGGCTTTCTATAAGCTATGTGATGTAGCCATCTGTTCGTCCATGCTAGCAGGGACGCTTCTGTCATGATATGTATTCAAAATTTATTGTACTGTGTTCAAGCATTCATTGAAAATAATGTACAACAGATGCAAATAAATTTATGTTCAAATTTTGCAATATGTGCTACTATAAAAAGACAATGGTACATTTTTTGTCATCTATCTACGATATTATTACGGACGAGTTGTCTCAATACATGGACTCGCTGTCTATTGAGAGTAGCGAATGGCGGAGCAAGCTCGTTTTTGAACGTCCTCCCAAAATAGAAATGGGAGATGTCGCAGTTCCACTCTTTCCCTTTGCGAAAGTCCTGCGAAAAAGTCCAGCAGTGATTGCCCAGGAACTGGCAGAGAGATGGCAAAATTATGATCTACTTGATACAGTCGACGCTGTGGGACCCTACCTAAACTGTCATCTCAAGAGAAAACGATTTTCAGCAGAGATCCTCCATGCAGTACAAGACAAAGGCAGCAACTATGGACAGAACCAATTGCTCCAGGGACAGCGCATCCTCATTGAATATTCCAGTCCGAATACCAACAAACCCCTCCATCTCGGACATCTTCGAAATGATGTCATTGGCGAAAGTCTAAGACGCATTCTCATTGCTTGTTCGGCTGAGGTGCAATCGGTCAATCTCATTAACGATCGGGGAGTCCATATCTGCAAGGCAATGCTTGCCTATCAAAAATTTGCAGAGGGAAAAACACCGGAGACAGAGCAGATGAAACCTGACCACTTTGTTGGACAATACTACGTTCGCTTTGAGAACTGGGTCAAGCAGGATGATGGTGCATTAGCACAGGCACAGGAGATGCTTCAACATTGGGAGGCGGGCAATGAGGAGGTCCGCAGTCTCTGGCAGCAAATGCGGGACTGGGTAATGAATGGCATCAAAGAGAGTTATGCGCGCTGTCAGATACATTTTGATAGCTACGATTTTGAGAGTGAAACATATACGGAGGGTCGTGACGCCATATACAAGGGCTTAGAGCAGGATATATTTTTTCGTAAGGATGATGCTTCAATCTGGATTGATCTTTCGGATATTGGTCTCGATCAGAAAACCCTCCTGCGCAGTGATGGCACCTCGCTCTATGTTACCCAAGATATTGGCACCGTGCTTCAGCGTTATCGGCGCTTCCCCTTCGATCGGCACATCTACGTCGTTGCCAATGAGCAAATATATCATTTTCAAGTTCTTTTCCATATTATGAAACGAATGGGATATGAATGGGCAGATCAGCTCTATCATCGATCCTACGGAATGGTCTACCTCCCCGAAGGAAAGATGAAATCGCGCGAAGGCGTGGTGGTAGATGCGGATAATCTGCTCGATCAGCTATGTGAGATGGCAGGAGAGCAGATCCAAACAAAGCGTCAGAAGGAATCGAATGATGCTGAGAATAATCGAGAGAGTAATCAGCAGGAGAGCCCAGAGGAGAAAAAAACAGCTGAATCCATTGCCCTTGCTGCCCTCCATTATTATCTCCTTTCGCCAAATCCTGGTACTGATATTAATTTTAATCCAGAACAATCTCTTGCATTTACCGGCAATACAGGCCCCTACCTCCAATACACCCTTACCCGCATTAGTAGCATGCAGCGCAAGGCGGAAGAAATGGCCATTCAGCCGTCATTTGATGCTGAGGGGCTCGATAGCAACAGTGAATGGGAGCTCCTACGTTGCATAGCCGATTATCCACAAGCAGTGGAATCAGCAGCAGAACAGTACGATTCATCAATCGTAGCACAGGCTCTTTTTACTGCGGCACAGATATTTTCGCGCTACTATCACGAACAGGCCATCGTAACAGAAAAAGATAAAAAAATAGCAGCTGCCCGTTTGGGACTGGTAATGTCAGTTGGACAAATTATCCGACATGGTTTATATTTATTAGTAATTCCAAGCATAGAGAAGATGTAATACTTGTATTCCACTGGATTATGCTGTAAGATAGTAAGTCCAATGTAGCTGTGTGAATGCATTGTTTTTATGGAGAAGTAGAATGAAACGAAGACCAATAGCACAAGGATTATACATCCCAAACTACGAACATGATAGTTGTGGTGTAGGATTAATTGCCGATGTACAGCGTAGATCCAGTCATGGGCTCCTCGGGGATGCCGAAACCATCCTCGTTGGCTTAGCACATCGTGGCGCCCTCGGTAGCGAAAACAATACAGGCGACGGAGCAGGTGTACTTACCAACCTGCCAGATGATTTTTTTCGAAAGATAGCCCAAAGGGATCATAACTGTACCCTCCCTGAGAGTGGCCAGTATGCGATAGGGCTAGTATTCCTGCCACAGGATGCAGAAAAACGTGCGCAGTATAAGGCAAGGATTGAATCAGTTGTCGAGCGCTACCAAGCACAATTTCTGTTCTGGAGAGAGCTGCCGATCGATAATAGCATGATTGGGCAAACTGCCCGTGATTGTGAGCCCCATATGGAACATCTCTGTATTGCAGCCCCATCAGGGGAGGAGCAGCAGAGTTTTGAACGGCGGCTATTTCTTATCCGTAAATATGCCACCCATCTCATTCGGGCTCAGGAAACAGACAGCGATGAACACTTTTACATCTGCAGTCTTTCGTCTAAAACCATTGTGTATAAAGGCATGCTTACCAACGATCAATTATTTGCCTATTATGATGATCTGCGAAATCCCGATTATCAGGCATATGTTGCCATGGTGCACTCGCGCTTTTCTACGAACACCTTTCCTAGCTGGGATCGTGCTCATCCCTTTCGCTTTCTCTGCCATAATGGCGAAATTAATACCATCCGGGGCAATATCAACTACATGTGTGCTCGGGAAGGTGTATTGCAAAGTGACGCCTTCGGCAATCAGTTGCAGGATCTCTTTCCGATTATTGAACCAGATTCAGCAGATTCAGGGAATTTTGACAACGCACTGGAGTTTCTCCATCTTACGGGCCGCTCCCTTTCGGAATCTGTACTACTGATGATTCCCGAGGCATGGCAGCACCATACAACAATGTCTGCCACACGCCGTGCTTGGTATGAATATAACAGCTGCCTTATGGAACCCTGGGATGGTCCCGCCTCCATGTTTATGTGTAACGGCGATGAATTTGCTGCCATCCTCGATCGGAATGGATTACGTCCCGTTCGCTATTACCTTACCACCGACGACCAGGTAATTATGTCGAGCGAAGTCGGCGTGCTTCCCATAGATACGGAACGCATCAAAACAAAGGGACGGCTCCAGGCAGGGCGATTGTTCCTGATCGACTTCAACAAAAAAGAAATTATAGATGGCGAAGCACTCAAAGACGAAATAGCAAGCCAACATCCATACGACAGATGGCTCAAAGAGCAGGCCATCACCCTCGATGATTTGCCAGAAGCAGAGGCGCATCCAGCAGTTGAAAATCTGGAAGATATCTCTCTTGCCTTTGGCTGTACTGATGAGCACATTCGCGTGATACTCAAACCAATTTGCGAAACTGGAAAGGAGCCGCTTGGTTCCATGGGCAATGATGCCCCCCTTGCGGTGCTCTCTAATATACCGCGGCTTCACTTTGATTATTTTCACCAATTATTTGCACAGGTTACCAACCCGCCCATTGATTCCATTCGTGAGCGCCATTTCATGAGCATCCGATCCTATATTGGACCGCAAAAAAACCTGTTAACAACATCATCACAGCATTGCCATAGACTATTGCTTGAACATCCCATTCTGCTGAACAAGGATTGTGCCAAAATTGCAGAGATGGACCACCGCGGATGGCGTACAAAACGCATAGACATAAGCTATCCCCTAGGAACAAATCACCTTGAGGGCGAACTGGAACGACTATGCAATGAAAGCAGGAGTGCCATTGATGAGGGATATTCATTGTTACTCCTCTCCGATAGAAATGTCTCCAAGGAGCGGCTGTCTATTGGTGCATTGCTTGCAACAGCAACCGTGCATCATCATCTGGTTCGCGAAGCACGCCGTACGGAAATAGGCATTGTTGTAGAAACGGGGGAGAGTCGGGAGGTGCATCACTACTGTTGTCTGTTTGGCTATGGGGCTGATGCGGTAAATCCCTACCTTGCCTATGAAATTATGGGACAGCTCTCCCGTGATGGGAAGCTCAGCGAAGCCCTAGATCAGAATGCCATCGAAGAACGATATCGAAATGCACTGGCCTATGGATTACGCAAGGTCTTTGGCAAGATGGGCATTTCCACCCTAGAGAGTTATAAATCTGCACAGATTTTTGAGATTGTCGGTCTGTCCGAAGAGGTTGTAGATCGCTCATTTACTGGCACAGCCAGTCGGGTAGGTGGTATAGGGTATCAGGAATTGGCAGAGGAAATGCGACGCTGGCACAGTTACGCCTTTCCAAAGCAGAAAACTGCCCAGAAGACAAAGATAAATCTTGGCGAATATCAATGGAGAACAGGGCAGGAAACGCATATGTGGGATCCCACTAGCATAGCACTGGTTCGTCAGGCAGCACGGAACAATGACTATAAGACCTTTAAAAAATTCTCCGAACACATCAATAACAACCTCGTTTCCCGTTCTACCCTGCGCGGTTCCATGGAATTTACAAATAAAAACCCCATCCCCATTGAAGAAGTGGAGGGGGTGGATCAAATTGTAAAACGCTTTGTTACCGGTGCCATGAGCTTTGGTTCACTGAGCAAGGAGGCACATGAAACCCTAGCAGTGGCAATGAACCGCCTTGGAGGCAAGTCTAACACTGGGGAGGGCGGAGAAGACAAAGCACGATATGCCCTTGTAGAAAACGGAGACAGCCGGCGCTCAGCAATAAAACAAGTGGCATCGGGGCGCTTTGGCGTAACCATAGAATACCTCAGTAATGCAGATGAAATACAGATAAAAATGGCACAGGGAGCAAAACCCGGCGAAGGAGGAGAATTGCCAGGTCGAAAGGTCTTTGATTCTATTGCAAAAATCCGCTATTCGACTCCCGGAGTGGAGCTGATAAGTCCGCCTCCGCATCATGATATTTATTCAATCGAAGATCTTGCACAGCTCATTTTTGACTTAAAAAATGCCAACCCCTCTGCACGCATCAGTGTAAAACTGGTAGCGGAGGTTGGAGTAGGGACAATTGCAGCAGGAGTTGCAAAGGCCCATGCTGACCATATTCTTATATCTGGCTATGAGGGTGGAACTGGTGCATCTCCACTCACCGGCATAAAACATGCCGGACTGCCCTGGGAGCTCGGTATATCAGAAACCCACCAAATACTCGTCATGAATGACCTACGCTCACGGGTAGTTCTCCAAACGGACGGACAAATAAAAACCGGACGGGATGTTGTTATAGCTGCTTTGCTTGGAGCAGAAGAATGTGGCTTTGCCACAGCCCCACTCATCGTTCTTGGATGTATAATGATGAGAAAATGCGAGAAAAACACCTGCCCCGTCGGCATAGCAACTCAGGATGAGACCCTCAGAAAGAAATTTGATGGCAAGCCAGAATACGTAGAACATTTTATGACCTTCGTTGCCCAGGAAGTGCGGGAAATTATGGCAGAGCTCGGATATCGTAGCTTTACAGAGATGGTTGGCAAGGTGCAGCATCTTCGTTTTGACCAAGAGAAACTCCCTGCGAAGAGTAAGAATCTCTCCCTAGAAAAGATCCTCCAGCCCCCACAATTCAAAAACGATACAACGCAGGTATATTGTTGTATTCCCCAGGATCATGGCATAGATGATATTCTGGATCGACGCCTTATCGCAGGTGCAGCTGAGCTCTTTAACGGACCGGGGCAGCATGCTCATGCTACGAAGAGCACTACGAAACCATTACTGGAATTACAGGGAACAGTACGCAACAGAGACCGGGCAGTAGGTACCATGTTCAGCCACGAGCTCTACAAAAAATTTGGACTGCAGGGCTTAGACGAAAACAGCATTCGCGTAGCTCTTGAGGGCTCCGCAGGGCAGAGCTTCGGTGCCTGGCTCATTAAGGGTGTCGAGCTTACCCTCTATGGAGATGCAAATGACTATCCGGGCAAGGGACTGTCGGGTGGGACCCTAGTTGTTCGCCCACCGAAGCTTTCATTGTTTGAGGCCGAAGATAATATCATCATTGGCAATGTATCATTTTATGGAGCAACAATGGGACGTGCTTTCATTCGCGGACAGGCAGCCGAGCGCTTCTGTGTTCGGAACAGTGGTGCCCATGTTGTTGTCGAAGGGCTCGGAGATCATGGCTGTGAGTATATGACGGGAGGGCGTGCAGTTATCATTGGTCCCATTGGGCGTAATTTTGCAGCAGGCATGAGCGGTGGCATAGTCTATCTCTGGTATCCACAGGGCGATCTAGAGAAACTCGTGAACCATGAGAGCGTAGAAATATGCGCCATCAATGAAGGCGACAAGCAGTGCATTCAAGCCATGTTGGGCCAGCATCATGAATATACGGAATCTCCCGTAGCAGAACAGTTATTAGAAGGATGGGACGAGAAATCTGGTGAGTTTGTAAAGATAATCTCTCCAGTGTATCGACGCATTATTGAGATGCAAGAGGAATCAGGCAAGAAGGAGTTAGTACATGGGTAAGGAGACAGGTTTTTTTGAATATTCGCGTAAGAATGTCCATTTCGATGATCCAGGAAAACGCACAGAGCATTTTAAGGAATTCAGAACTGAACTCGATCTGAAAGAGCGCAGAGAACAGGGTGCACGATGCATGGATTGTGGGGTGCCCTTTTGTCAGTCAGATTATGGATGTCCGGTAGACAACCTCATACCAGAATGGAATGATCTCATCTACAATAATTCATGGAAAGAGGCAGCGGAAAGACTGTTGCAAACGAATAATTTTCCTGAATACACGGGCCGTGTCTGTCCTGCTCCCTGTGAACAGGCCTGTGTCCTCGCCATCAATGAACCAGCAGTTACGATAAAGGACAACGAATGTTCCATCATCGACTGGGCCTATGACAATGGATATATGATTCCCCGCCCCCCAGAACAGAGGACGGGAAAGCGCATAGCCATTATCGGGAGTGGCCCTGCGGGACTTGCTGCTGCAGACCAGCTGAACAAGATCGGCCACCATGTTACCGTCTTCGAGCGTTCTGACCGCGTTGGAGGTCTACTCATGTACGGCATACCAAATATGAAGCTCGACAAAGAGCTGGTAGAACGAAGGAATACGATTATGCGAGAAGAGGGCATAGAGTTTCGGCTTAACAGCTGTGTTGGCAAGGATATCAGCACAAAACAGCTACAGTCCGAATATGATGCCATTTTGATTGCAACCGGCTCCACCATTCCGCGGGATCTACCCGTATCCGGACGTTCTCTTGATGGTGTACATTATGCCATGGACTTTCTCGTGCCAAACACAAAGAGGATCCTGAATGGGAGTGCAGATAACATTCCCTACATTGATGCACGAGGCAAGGACGTAATTGTTATTGGCGGAGGCGATACAGGCAACGACTGTCTCGGCACATCCATGCGGCATGGGTGTAAGAGCTTACGCAATTTCGAGCTATTGCCAAAGCCATCCATAGGACGAGATGCATCCATGCCCTGGCCAAGCTTTGCCAAAACCTACAAGCTGGACTATGGACATGCAGAGGCACAGACACGTTTTGGCGATGACCCCCGCGAATACAGCATCCTCACCAAGGAATTCCTCGGGAATGGTAAATTAGAGGCAATTAAAACAATACAGGTTGCATGGTCAAAACCAGCAGATGGACGCCCGGAGATGAAAGAAATACCCGGCACAGAACGAGAATGGCCAGCCGATCTCGTTTTCATATCGCTGGGTTTTCTTGGACCTGAGCGCGGGATACTAGAAGATTTCGGACTGGAAAGCAGTAAACAAGGAACAATTTTGGCCGAATATGGACGCTTTGAAACATCAGTCCCGGGAATATATGCGGCAGGAGATGCCCGTAGGGGGCAATCGCTTGTCGTATGGGCAATCAAAGAGGGTCGAGAAGCAGCAGTAGCCGTTGATCACTATGTTTCGCAAAAATAAGCGATAGCTATTGACTAAGTATTCTATAAGCCATATAATGATACGGTTATGTACGCAATAGTAGACATTTTGAGTAAGCAATATAAAGTAGAAGCGGGAAATGAAATTACAGTAGACCGCATTTCAATGGATGAGAACAGTGCAGTTGAATTTACCAGTGTACTCTTTGTACATGATGGTACAAGTCCTCAGTTCGGGACTCCCTATTTGCCAGTTGCAGTAAAGGCAACCGTGTTACGGCATGAAAAAGGCAAAAAAATAATGGTAAAGACCTACAAGAGACGTAAAGATTATCATCGTACTGTTGGTCATCGTACAGCACAAACTGTTCTACGCATTACAGAGATAGCAGGAACATCGTAGGCTGTGATTCAGCTACAGCTTCGTTTGTGCAAAGACTGTGTCTTGGCTGTGCAGGCAGAGGGGCATGCCCTGAGCTTGTCAAAGGGTGCAGAGAGTGCCTCCTGTATGACGGTTTCGCTCATACTCAGGTCCTTTGCAGAAATAGTTATGCAGAAGAACATGGTAGTAGCTGGGACTGCGGAGCAAAGTGGAGAATTTTCACTGCGACTGCGGCTCCCCACTGATACGGAATGGCTTGTAGGAGCGAGTCAGCTCTTATTGCAATCACTCCGCATCATTGAAGCATACTATCCTGATGATGTAAAAATTATGATAGAGGAGGAGTCAAATGGCTCATAAAAAAGGTGGAGGAAGTTCCAAAAATGGTCGCGATTCTCAGGCGCAACGCCTAGGCGTAAAGCGTTATGCAGGGCAAATAGTAAAGCCAGGCGAGATATTGGTACGGCAACGCGGAACAAAATTCTATCCCGGCAGCTTTGTTGGCATTGGACGGGATGACACCCTCTTTGCAAAACAGGGTGGAACGGTTTCTTTTACGCAGAGAAACGGAAAGAAAATTATCAACATCAGTATCTAAGCCCATAATCAAAGTGGAACGCTTTCTGGATCAACTGGATATTTCGATTAGCTCGGGCAAGGGTGGGACAGGCAAAGTCTCCTTTGAAAAGGTCAAGGTCCGTGGTGTAGCCGATGGCGGAGATGGAGGTCGAGGTGGCGATGTTGTCATCAATGTGGATCCACGCAGGGTTGATCTCGCTCATCTAAAGGATAAGCAGGAACATCTTGCAAAGGCCGGGAGCAGTGGAGGAAGCAATAATAAGCATGGTGCTGATGGCAAGGACCTGCAAATTGATGTTCCACTGGGAACCATAATATTTCATGGCGAAACTGGTCAGCAGCTGGTGGATTGCATGGAAGCGAACAAAGAAGTCCATAGACTGAAGGGCGGAAGGGGAGGAAGAGGCAATGCTAATTTCAAATCTTCACGCATTCGTAGTCCGCGCTTTTCTCAGGAAGGAGAGGATGGAGCTAGCTTAGTCCTTCGTTTGGAAGTTCGTTTGCCGGTGGATGTAGCTCTTGTCGGAGAAGCAAACTATGGTAAATCAGCACTCCTTACTGCATTGAGCCATTCCACCATTCCCGTTGCTCCCTATCCCTACACAACGCGTGTGCCAGCCCGGGCAACAATGAGAAATAATTTTAACCACTTACAATGTCTGGAAATTCCCGCATTGCTCCCTACCAAGCACAAAGAGCATGCTAGTCCAGAAGCGAAGCATGCATCACCGCATTTTCTGAGACATCTCTGGCGGGCCAGTATAGTATTGTATCTGCTAGATGCTTCAGAGCTGAATTTAGAACAGTTCACGGAGCAGAGTGCAGAGCAGGATTATCTTTTGAATCAGCTGTGGAACCAACAGAAACAGGTGGAAGAAAACATGGCTGACTACCAGCCCCCCTTTAGCTATTTTGTGTTGACGAAGAAAGATATTCTCAATGCAGAAGAGCAGGAGAGGATCGCTGCCTTCTTTGCGGGACAAAATGATGATGTCAAAAAAAAATATTTCTTCACCTGCTGTACAGATACCATGGAGCAAGGTGTGGAGGAACTTCGAAATGCAATATTCAGTGATGTGGAGAGTCTTGGATCTTGAGACAGCACTGCTAACATATCACGGGCAGCGCTGAGGTGGCAGAAGAATGAAACAGTTTTCTACACTGATCTTTGGGGGAAGTTTTGACCCCATTCATAATGGTCATGTATACATAGCAACAGAGGCATGCAAGAAACTAGATCTGCAAGGTCTCATCTTTATACCGACCAGCCAGAACCCCCTGAAACATCAACCATATGCTGGGAGTAATGATCGCTTGCGGATGGTAGAGCTGGCCATTGAGCCATACGCGGACTTTGAAATTTCGACAATCGAAATAGCATCGCAGGGAGATGTGTTTACCATCGACACCGTGCGGAGCTTACAGGAACAGAATATTCTGGACGTCAATGCCGGCATGCTCATGGGCGATGAGCTAGCAGAGAGCTTTGAACAATGGAAGGACTATAAGGAGCTTTGTAAGCGCATTTCAATAGTCATAGCATGCAGGAATACGAGGAGCATTAGCATGCCCTGTCGCTATACGCCCATTGACAATGCAGTACTGGACATTAGCTCCCATGATATTCGTCGGCGCATAGCTCATGGGCTATCCTACCGGGAATTTCTTCCAAAAAAGGTGTATGATTATATTCAGGAAAGGGCTTTATATACAGATGGCACGTAGACGTTCAATGAATAAACGAGAATCAACCATACTCTGGGGAATACTGGGGCTAGCAATCCTGCTAACAATCATTGTATCCAGCTATCTCTTTTTTCAGCTACGCAGTGATGCCATCAACGATGTGCTCGAACGTGGCGAGAATATTCGTCTGCTGATCGGCATACATGATGATGACGAACTCATTGCCTCCTTGCTGTTATTTTTTCAACCAGAAACCGGTCAGGCGATGAGTCTGTATGTGCCCCTGAATTTGAGTGTACAGCTCCAAACCGGTGGAAAAAATGTGCCCATCAGTCAGTTCTTTGATCCCACAAATATGGACAGATTTATGCAGCTACTCAGTGACAGTACTGGAACAGACATACAACACTATCTGCTGATTACATCCGGGCAATTTGGAGAGCTGCTGGATCTGCTAGGTGGCGTGAATATGACCATGAGTGATGCAACGACACAGGACATACATTTCTTCCTTTTGAACGGCGACACCTTTCCCCGTTATCTGCGTGAAATAGTGATGCAGGCGAAAGAAGAGGAACAGATCGAGATTTATAATTATCTCATAGCAGAAACAATGCAAGACATCGCAGAGCAAAATCAACGACTGCTCCATAGAACAGTTGAAAAATTATTCTTTGCCACTCTTTCCAGTAATCTTGAAAAACATGCAATCCGTAGTTTTGTACAGCATCTGGCTTCCTTTGATGGCAAGCGCATGCTCAAGCGACATGTTCAGGGAATAGTCCGTAGGGTAGCCCTAGGAAACGAGGAAGTGCTTCTGCTCTTTCCCTATTTTGAGGGACAATGGTTGCGGAGAAGCATTGCGAGATTGGAACAATCACTTCAACAGCTTACCGACAATCCGGAACAATTATTCATGCAGGTCATATTGTTGAATGGAACTACAAGAAATGGACTAGCAAGTCGAACACAGCCCTTGCTAGAAAGTTATGGCTTTGATATAATCAGCATAGGAAACGCTGAGCGCAATGACATTGAAAGAACACTCATCATCAGTCATAATGAGAATATGTATACGGCACAACGGATAGGAGAAATTATCCAAACAACAAATATAACTCATTCTCCAAATACCAGTCTCCAGGGCTCCGAAGCAACGGTGATCCTTGGCAATGATTTTGACGGCAGCTATGTCAGAAAATAAAATAACCCCCTTACTGCAAAAACTAGTAGACTGTATAGAACATGAGTATGGTGGAGATACCGTAGTCTTACATGTTTCAGAGCAATGCAGTATAGCTGATTATGCAGTAATCACAAGCAGTAGAAATCCGATTCATGCCAAGGTACTAATGAATACTCTTATCGCCTTCCTTACTGAGAACAATATCACGGCACTAAACCATCGCAGGCATTTTGATGAGAACAGTGGATGGATAGTTGTTGATTGCGATGATATTATTATACATATTATGAGTGAAGAAAAACGAGAATTCTACCAGCTGGAACGCCTATGGTTTGAATCTGAGTATGTCTATGGAAAAGAACGTCTATCAACGATTGACGATTAATTATTAATTTGCTAGGATAATGCATAATGGGGTGTGGACAAGTGGACTAAGTCACCGGGTTTTGGTCCCGGGATTCGCAGGTTCGAATCCTGCCACCCCAGATTATGGAGGATAAAATGCAACGAGTTTCGTTAGAAGCAATAAAACGAGAAGTGAAGGGTTCGGGAGAGGCACGGCGTTTACGCGCAGAAGGATATGTTCCCGCAATAGTATATGGGCAGAGAGAACCATTGACTGTGTCTATAGCGGCACAGGCAATGCGGAAAAAATTTGCACATATTTCAGAAAATATTTTGATCAATCTGACTGTCAGCGAGAATGACGTACGCGAAGTCCTTATAAAGGACTATCAACGCGCTGTTCTGAGTAATGAGTTGCTACACATTGATTTTCTGGAAATCAAGAAAGACCAAGTATTGCGTACCCATGTTCCAGTATCTTTGTCGGGAATTGCAAATGGGGTTCGCGAAGGTGGTGTCCTTGAGCACCATCTCCATGAATTAGTAGTGGAATGTCTTCCAAAAGATTTGCCTGAACAAATAGTTGTTGACGTCACCCCATTGAACGTAGGTGCGGCCCTCCACATCAGTGATATTGCATTGCCCGAAGGAGTAAAAGCAGTAGATGATCCAGAAAACATTGTTATTCTCATCAGTACTGCCAGACTCACAGCGGATGCAGGGGATGGGGAAGAAGCATCAGAAGACGATGCTACTGACAATGAATAATTTTTGTTATGAATAACCGCCTTTGCTGGCTCATTGTTGGTCTCGGAAACCCCGGCAGACAGTATGAGCGCACGCCTCATAATGTTGGTTTCCATGTTCTCGATGAGTTAGCAGAGAGGCAGGCAGTTTCGTTTCAAAAACCCGTTTTTTCGCAGCATCTCCTGAGCTCCTTCCGTCTGGATGGACATAGATTCTATCTCTGCAAACCACTCTGCTATGTAAATAGATCGGGATCGGTGCTCCCTGCTTTGATGCGAAAAACCGGTGCACGTGCCGGTAATGTCATCGTTGTTCTTGACAATGTCGACCTCCCGCAGGCATCCCTGCGTTTGAAGCGTGGAACAGGTAAGACTAGCCATAATGGACTGCGTTCAATTAACACTGTCCTGCCGCCTACTGAATATCATTGTTTGTATGTTGGCGTTGGTAAAGATAAAAGCAGAGATCTGGCTTCCTATGTACTTGCCCCCTGGTCGGATGAGGCAGATACACAATATGGGGCTGCCTTTGAACGTGCAGCAGAACATTTAGAGCAATGTGGAAGAGAGAGTCTGCAAACTATTATGAACACATTGAATGGAAGAAAAAAATAAACTTCATACAGCCATTGCCTCCTCATTAGAAGCACTCAGCGATGGCGTCCTCCTTGCATACTCAGGTGGGCTCGACAGCACGGTCTTATTATTTCTGTTGCAGCATGAATGCAAATTATTAGACCTCCGCCTAGAAGCAATCTATGTCGCACATGGCATCCGCCCAGCAGAGGAACAGCAAGAGGAATGCCTCTTTGTGCAACAGTACTGTGAATCTCTGGATCTTCCCCTCCATGTATTACATCTCTCCCGTCTCAAGGAGGATGCCAAGGAAAGCGGCCGCAGTCTGGAGGATCTGGCACGGGAGAGACGCTACAACTGTTTTCGTGTAATATCGCAAAAGACCGGGCTCCGGCATATTTTTTTAGCGCATCATCTCGACGATCAGGTAGAAACTGTTTTACTCCAGCTCTTCCGCAGTGGCTCCCTGCGATCAATGGCTGCCATGCAGCCAATTAGCACCTTCGGCGACATGATCCTCCATCGTCCCCTCCTGAATATTATGCGTGCAGAGATTCTCCAGTATGCCCGAGCACAGTCTCTGAATTGGCAGGAGGATAGCACAAACAAGCATGAGCGCTATCTACGAAACTATCTGCGCCATAGTCTTATTCCATCTATTGCAAAACGTTTTCCGGGATATAAAAGCAGCATCCTCCGGAGTAGCGAAGAGGCCAGCGATATCATTGCTGAAATGGATGCTCTCCCAGGACTCTGCAAAAAAACAACAAGGGGGGTAGAAATCGATCGACTGGCCTTCGATGCATTATCGAAGACCATGCGAATACACAGACTTCGCCAAGCATGTGAAGTCCTAATGTCAACGCCTCCTGTTCTTTATACCGTTCGCCTTGTGCAAAAATCATCCACTTCATTATCTGAATTAGCAGCAGAGCAGGAGCAAGTAGCAGTATCAAATTATTCACGGACAGCGGCCAGACAGATATCACGCAGAACCTTCCTCCCTCTATTGGAGAATTACAACAAGCAGAGCAGTCATAGCCACTATAAGGGGGCTGTGGACAGCGGAGGGAAGAATCTTCTCCGCACAGAAGAATTCAACATAGATCTCTATAACAATTATTTGCTCTGTACAAGAAGAAAAGATATCATTATTTCTGGTTATTTTTTTTATCTTACTTGCCATAATATTCAATTATCTATACAATGTACTGGTTATGGTGTACACTTTCCTTGTGGTGATCTTACGTGTAAGGTGCCGATTGTTGGGGGGGATGCGATTGTTCTTCGTTCACCAGCGCGGGGAGACAGAATACTGATTGGAGATAGATCCAGCCCCGTTTCAGACATGAGTGGTCAGTTTCAAAACATTCTACCATTGATTGAAGATGCAGAGGGAGTTGCCGCGGTATTATCGCCAAGCGGCAGGGTATATTATCGGTCCGGGACGGGGAAGGAAGATGCAGTTTTGCATATTCAATTAGATTGTGTACATACATAAAGCAAGGAGATGATAGTGAATCAGGAAGAGAATTCTAATTCAGATAAGCAAAAGAAACGTCCACCAGATAACGGATTTAATTTCCAAAACAATAGGTTTGCATTTGTTGTTCTTATTGTTGTTCTGGCAATGGTCGGGCTTATGTTTTTTACGACAAGCAGACAGGTAACAAATGAGATTCCGTACTCACAATTTCTTGGGTATTTGCAGGAAGGGCAGGTGCAATCTGTTCGCATCCTTGATCAGAGCGAGATAGTCGGTTTATTAAAAAGTAACAGTTCCTTTCGAACGTTGATTCCCTACTTTGATAATAATTTGGTCGAGGTGCTCCGGGAAAAGCGTGTTCAATTTTCAGGTGAGGTTAAGCCGGCGTCAATTTGGCAGATACTACTGAATCTCTTGCCATGGATATTCATACTCTTTTTTGCATGGTTCATGTTTCGCCAAATACAGAGTAGCGGGAGCCGTGCCTTTTCCTTTGGCAGAAGCACAGCGAAACGTTATCATAACGATGATAAAAAACGAATAACCTTTGATGACGTAGCAGGGCAGTATGAGGCTAAGGAAGAATTACAGGAGATAGTAGAATTTCTTAAAACTCCCGAACAATTTTTGGAAATGGGAGCGCGAATTCCGCGAGGCGTCTTGCTTGTTGGTTCTCCGGGAACCGGAAAGACCCTGCTGGCACGTGCCAGTGCTGGCGAGGCAAACGTTGCCTTTTTCCACATGTCGGGGTCAGATTTTGTTGAAATGTTTGTCGGAGTAGGAGCAAGCCGCGTGCGTGACCTCTTCCAAAATGGCAAGAAAAATGCGCCCTGTATCTTATTTATTGACGAGCTTGATGCTGTGGGTCGCGTCCGAGGAGCCGGCTATGGTGGAGGACATGATGAACGGGAACAAACACTCAATCAATTACTTGTTGAGATGGATGGTTTCGGCACACATGAGAGCGTCATCGTTATGGCAGCTACGAACAGGCCCGATGTACTTGATTCAGCCCTTCTGAGACCAGGACGTTTTGACCGCCAGGTATATATAGACATGCCGGACCAAAAGGAACGGGAGGAAATATTAAAGATACATAGTAAAAAACTTCCCCTTGCCAAAAATGTTGAACTGGGTAAACTAGCTCGTGCCCTGCCTGGAACCTCAGGAGCCGACCTTGCCAATTTGACAAACGAAGCAGCCCTCCATGCAAGCAGACATAAGAGAAAAGAAATAGAACAAGTAGATTTTGATGAGGCACGGGATAAAATGCTCATGGGTCTTGCTCGAAAATCACGCATTATCACTGATGATGATCGACTCAGAACAGCACGCCATGAGGCGGGGCATGCATTATTGCATTATTATCTGGAGCGTTCGGACAATCTCTACAAGGTAACCATAGTTCCCCGAGGAAGGAGTCTCGGTGCCGCCTTCTCACTTCCCGAACGCGATGTCTACAGCCGGGGCAAGGGCTACCTTCTAGATCGCATCAAAATTTGCTATGGCGGTTATGTAGCCGAAGAAATGTTTTATCAGGAAACAAGCACCGGCGTACAGCAGGATCTCAAAATGGCCACAGACATTGCGCGAAAAATGGTATTGGAGTGGGGGATGAGCGACATCGGAGCCATCGCCTTCGGACAGGAGGATGAGCCAATATTTCTCGGCAAGGAAATAGCCACTCATAAAGATTATTCGAATGAGACAGCCAATCGCATTGACGCTGCCCTCGAGAAAATTCTTTCGACCTGTATGAACGAGGTAAGGACTTTGCTGAATTCACACCGTGACGATGTCGAAACCCTGTCACAGGCTCTACTTGAACATGAGACAATGAACGACGAAGAAATTCGAAAACTGCTTAATTATGATCTTAAGGATGAGCAAGAAATAGAGGAGGGCAGTGCTTCTGCATGAAGTATCTTTGCCTCTGTTGCATTGTTAGTCTACAGATATATGCAGTCGATATTGAGCTAGCCCAAGGTATCGTGGAGGAATCAATGTACCTCTACATGAATGGCGAGCTCGTATCTGCCGCAGAGATGGCGAATATTGCCCTGAGTTTTGACGATGAAAATTCCGATGCATTGTATCTCAGCATCATTGACGTCCTAGGAGAACAGGATTCAACTGCAAAGCAGATCAAGATGCTAGCGGCTGCACTCGACAGTGACAGCTGGAAGACAGGATTACGCCGCCATGCCCTCATTGACTTTGCCAGTCTGCTTGTACAAACAAAGGATTATCAAAAGATCATTAGCACTCTAGAACGCGAGGTAAGTACTGATGCAGATACGGATCTCCTCTACTATCTTCTCGTGGCCTATTATCAAATAGGAGACCATGCCAGTGTTGAAGCCATTCTTGATCGAACATTAGGCACAGTTTCCTTTGACCGACGTTTTTTTGTATTGCGTGCCATCAACTCTCCGCCAATTTTTCCCTACCGTAATGTTTTACATTGGCTACGAGCAAATCGAGTTGCAGATGAATCTGTTTTTACCCTCATACGACATACCCTAGGCGAATTGGGAGCTATTTTCTCCATGTCGGCTACAGAAGAGAGTGTTGAAGGCAGGCAACAAACAGAAGCTCCTCAACAGGATGAATGGGAGATTTTGAATACTCTTGTTAAGGATTATTATGAGCTAGGGGGGAAGGATGCCCTAGTGGGATTGCTTGCATTAAAATATAACATAGTGAGTCCAAAAAGCTGGGAAGATTTAGCAGAGGAAGTTATCAGCGATAAATACCTCATTGATTGGGTTATTGCGCATCTTCCGGACAAGCGCGAGTCCCTCAGGACCTTGCTGCAAGATTTTTCCGGAACCATATCCTATGATAGCAATCGCGATGGATATCAGGAGGCCGAGTATCATATTCAAAATGGGCTTATTCATCAATACATCATGGATAGCAATCAGGACGGTGAGGCAGAAATTATTCTGGGCTTCGATCCACTTCAGATGCGATATAGAGATCCAGAGATCTTATTGGAATATAATTTCTATCCCGAGCTAAGCAGAGTTACCTTCTTCAAGGATGATCATCATGAGGTCTGGCATCTTAACAACGAACAATTATTTCTTCAAATTTTTGAGCACCCCATTGCAGAAGCACCCCGGCCCTGGGACAATCTGATTATCATGGATACATTACCGAGTATAGAAGAGCTGGT
The DNA here is from genome assembly GCA_964291355.2 of Spirochaetia bacterium. GTDB lineage: Bacteria > Spirochaetota > Spirochaetia > WTKD01 > WTKD01. The sequence goes on from OZ220222.1 coordinate 618,878, forward strand.
ACATGCCAGTTTCCTTCGTTATCGAAGCTATGACAATCGAACCCTGCATTATCGAAGGGGTGAACCATGGTTGGAAGTTTTTGATAGCAATGATGACGGACAGTTTGATGAGCTCTATTATCTCTCCCGTGGCTTGCGCATCCTTGCAATGTTGGACCGTAATTTTGATGATGTCTTTGAGTACTTTATTTTTTACGAAAATGGCCTGCCATCACTTACCCTCATCGATGAGGATGGAGATGATAGCATAGAATATATTGCATCCGGAAATGATGTTACCTATCTTAGTTCAGATGTGGTACAAATTCAGAGAGAAAAAACCATCTTACAGCATCTCTACCGCTTTGCTGAACGTTCGGAACAGAAACTCCAGGAAATATTTAGCAGAGAGGAATAACATGCGATACATCTATCTCCTTCCATTCATCTGTTTTGTCCTCCTCTCTACATCCTGCCTGTCAGTGTCGGTGGAGCTTGACGAAAATGTCGAAGAGCGGAGTCGCGATGTTATGCTTGCAGATATGCACTCCCTCATGGAGGAGGAAGAGTACGTGCAAGTCTATGCCCTTACGCAGGCCTTTCAGCAGAGAGGCATCTTTAGCGAAAGCGAGATGCAGCCATTCGTGGACAATTCCTTGGGATCCCTACAACAGAGCTTTACTGATGCACAAAGGGAGGGCGATATTGCGAATATGGAGCGTGTATATGCAAGTCTCAGTACCATCTCAGAGCATGCCAATATATCCATCAATATGACGGAAAGAGAATTTATCAGGATACAGCGAAAACATTATATAGAGCAAAATAACATTCCCCTGCTCTGTCTCAATCTCAAAGAGGAGGATGACCTAGATTACCTCTCCGATACAGAGCTACAAGAATATGCAGAATATTGTGCAGGGCATCACTACACAGATCTCCTGACAGAGATGCTAGCCATCATGGATGCAAGAAATATTGCATATCCTGAGAGCTACCACAATCCGGAAGAATTTCTTCCGGAAAGGATGATACGTGGAACAGTAACAATCTGGGTCGACAAGGGAACAAACATAGAACAAGGCATTGGATATCAGGATGCAGCACTGGGCGCAGGATTTTTTATTGATTATCGGGGCTATATTCTTACTAACTACCATGTAATTGAGACTGAGGTTGACCCGGAATATGATGACTATTCCCGTTTATACATTCTTACTTCGGATAACCCCGACCAATTAGTCCCTGCGAAGGTTGTATCCTACGATAAAATGATGGACCTAGCGCTTCTCAAAACAGAGATCAAACCGGCATTTGTATTTCCCCTTCAGGAGAGCAGTTCTACAAAAGTGGGGGATGCAGTAATTGCTCTTGGATCTCCCATTGGGCTCTACAATACCGCAACCTCCGGCATAATATCCTCCCTTGCTCGTGACATCCTCCCCTTTGGGAATGTATTGCAATTTGATGCTGCGGTCTATCCCGGGAATTCTGGCGGACCATTGATTGATTCGGCTGGCAGACTTATTGGCGTTGTCTTTGCTGGCGTAGGATCCGTGGAGGGTTTGAATTTTGCAATTCCTACTGCCTGGGTGCAGGATAGTTTACACAAGCTATATCAGGAAGAGAATGTAGAGCATCCATGGCTGGGGATAGCAGTTGTACAGGAAGCCGGTAAACTCCGTACGGTATATATTGCACCTCATTCACCAGCTGCACTCCTTTTGGTTCAGCCGAATGATGTCTTACTCTCAATAAACGGTGTAGCAATAAGCGATCTGCAGGGGGTGCAGAGTCTTCTCGCAAAATTGCAGACAAAGAGTATAATATCTACCCATTGGCAACGCGGCCAAGATGAATATGAGCTCTTTCTTATGACAGCGAGCCGACCACAGAATCCAATTGAGCTGGCACTTAAATTCCAACCTGTGGACTTTATTCTTCCACCGCTGTTTGGCGTCGAGACAGATGTTATTCGGCGAAAGAGGAGGGAGGTACATCTGGTTATTACCAAGGTGCACGCAGGTTCTTCAGCCGATTTTTCGGGATATCAGATAAATGATGAGCTTACTGTCCAAGGATGGGAGCTCGACAAGAATACGGAACATATATTTTTGACCGTTCTCTCAAGACAACGGAGGGATGCCTTTTTAGAGCGCAGATTAATGCTCCGTCTATCACTTAACAGGAATGTATTTCTCTAATGCATGATAAAAATTTTATTCGCAATTTCTGTATTATCGCCCACATTGATCATGGCAAGTCTACCTTGGCTGATCGTTGTATTGAGATGGCTGAGGTTCTCTCTCAGAGAAATTTTCATGACCAAATGCTTGACAGCATGGATATTGAACAGGAACGTGGAATTACCATTAAATCACAGACCGTTTCATTGCCCTACGAGCATGAACGCGGGCTGTTTGAATTAAACCTAATTGATACGCCTGGCCATGTTGATTTTTCTTATGAGGTTAGTCGTGCCGTCAGTGCCTGTGAGGGTGCTATTCTATTGGTAGATGCAACCCAGGGAGTACAGGCACAGACTGTTTCAAATATGTACCTTGCATTGGAACATGATCTTGAAATAATACCAGTTATCAACAAAATCGATCTTCCGGCTGCAGACCCCGAACGGGTTATCAAGGAGCTGGGAGAAATATTGGGCTTTATTGATTCTGATGTTATCAGGGTATCGGCAAAAACAGGGGAAGGCCTTGACGAGCTCCTCCAAGCCGTTGTGGAGCGCATGCCACCGCCATCATCAGAAAGCGATGCATTGCAGATCCTCCTAGTTGACAGCCACTATGACAGCTACCGGGGAGTCATACTTCATGTTCGCGTATATAATGGGAAAATCAAAATAGGTGATGAGATACAATTCCTCGCAACAGGTGGGGTATATGTTGTCGAAGAAACCGGTAAATTTTGCATAAACCTCATCGCAGGGAATGAACTCTGTGCAGGAGAATTTGGCTATATTATAGCCGGCATAAAAGTCATTAGTGATGTACAAGTGGGAGATACCATCACCCATACCAAGGCACCCTGTACAGATGCACTGCAGGGCTTTCGTCCAGTTAAACCCATGGTCTTTTCGTCCATTTTTCCCAGCAATGCTGATGACTATTCTGATCTGCGAACTGCCATCGAAAAATTAAAGCTCAATGATGCAGCCCTCGTGTTTCAAACAGACCTCTCTCTTGCCTTAGGCAAGGGATTTCGCTGTGGCTTTCTTGGATTACTCCATTTGGAGGTGGTGCAAGAACGTCTGGAGCGTGAATTTCTTTTGGATGTTGTATTAACAGCGCCCTCCGTGCGATACAAGATGAAGCTAAAAACAGGAGAAGATCTGGAGATAGACAATCCCCAATCTTTCCCAGACCCTTCGCAGATACTATCGGCCAGTGAACCCTGTGTACGAGCCCATCTGATTACCCCAGCACAGTACATGGGCGGCATCATGACGCTCTGCTCTGAACGGAGGGGTGTAGCAGTGGACACGAAATACATTGATACCACCCGTGTAGAGCTATGCTATGACATCCCACTTGCAGAAATACTCTATGATTTTTATGATTCACTCAAATCAATGAGTCGGGGATATGCCTCCTTGGATTATGAACTGCATGAATATCTCCAAGTGGATATTGTTCGCCTCGATATTTTATTGAACGGCAATCGGGTTGATGCCCTCTCTCAGCTGGTTTGGAAGGGCAATGCAGAAAGACGAGCTCGAATAATCTGTGTTGCGCTCAAAAATGAAATACCACGACATCAATTCCGCATTCCTATTCAGGGCTGCATTGGCGGAAAGGTAATTGCACGAGAAACAATAGCCCCCTTTCGTAAAGATGTTACTGATAAATGTTATGGCGGAGATATAACAAGGAAGAAGAAATTATTATCAAAACAAAAGGCAGGGAAGAAGCGCATGAAGATGGTTGGTAATGTTGAGCTTCCACAAACGGCCTTTCTTTCTGTTTTGAAATCGCGCGGCGAGGATTAAGAGGATCAGTGAAAGTTGCTATGCAGCTGAACGGCTTACAATTTACTTTTTTTCGACAGTTCTGAGAGCCATTCGGTTATTGCCAAACAATTAGCTCCACCCGTAAATGCCTCCTCATAGGAGTAATCTAACTGTATTTCTATATCTCGGTAGTTACTTTCTATTGTGCGCCTGTTATATTCAGCCATAATATATTTTTCCATGGACGGAAAGAGTGCAGCAATTCTTCCGCCAAATATTATGGTTTTAATGTCAAAAATCATGGTTATGATTGAGCAGAGTGTTCCGAGTAGCTGTCCCTTTTCTTCCAAGATAGATGTCCATATATCGGCATCTGCAGGATCCTTGTATGATTGCATACAGTACTGCCATTTTTCTTCAATAGTTGTAAGATTCTCTTGCTCCAGTCCTTTTCGCCCTATCAATGCTAGGTAGAAGGCATTGATGTTGAGGTGTTGTTCTGTGCAATCATACATACCACATGAATGTGGCGCAGTACTTTTCTGCCCCAAGGGCAGACAACAAATTTCGGTAGCATAGCCCTGTTCGCCCGTATATAATTTATCATCAATAACGATGCCAGAGCCGATGCCCTCATCCAACAACACATAGGATAGGGAAGATGAGGTATTCCGCACATTACGAAAGAGATAGGTATAGAAGGCAGCGAGGTTGGCATCATTTTCAATAGAAACGGGAACCTGCAATTTTTCTTCTAAGAGGGGTTTTAGGGTGCTATTTTCAAACAATGGAATAATGGAAGCACGGACTCTTTGCCAGCGTTCATCATAGATACCAGAAAGAATTATTCCCACACGTCGAATTTTACTAATTGAAACATCTGATTCTTCTAATAACTCATTTGTTTTTGATGCACAATAATCGACAAGGGCATCAAGGTTGCTGTACTCTATGGAACATTGGATGGAGGCTATATCTACTCCATCAATTTGCATAAGATGAATACTTATCTGGTTGACATCTCGTAGATTAATAACAACAAAATAATGATTATGATTATTCAAACATATGAGCTGGGGTTTTCTTCCATGGCGCTTATTATCCTGCAAACCATCTGAAACCTCATTAATAATTCCATTGTCAAGTAAGTTTCTGCATACATTGTAAACAGTTGCAATACTCAGATTACACAAGCGAGGCATTTCTTTTCTATATAGTGATTCACGTTTGAAAAGATGAAAAATAAGATTACAGGTATTATACGTTCTTATGTCGATAGATGAGCGGATGAGTACCATAGCTAACCTCGGTTTTACAGACATGGGGAGACAGGAACTGTCTGAATCCTTGTCATGTCCCCCTATCTGCGAAATAAAACCTGTGTACAGGGTACAAGAGTAATAGATATTGGTCAAGTGTTGCCATCGACAATAGGTGGAATGCAAACAATGCAAACTACATGAGTTGTCGTTTACCGTAGGACAGATAATCGCCTGCTGATATTCGTGCATGTGTCTGTGCATCCAGTGCTCCTGTCCTGTCCATAGTAAGATAATCTGGAGCATCCCGATCTTCGTCCTGTTCTGATCTTAGGAACTGTTCTAATTTTTGCAGCTCCTGCTGTAGTAGCTGGCTGGCTTTCTCTTCTCCACCAGTGCTGCTTCCTGATGCTTCCCTCTTCCCCGCATGATATGGAGTTATAATTGCTGGCTCGACATCTTGTGTCAGTTCCCATATTTCATCCCTTGAAATACGTCTTGCACCGAGCTCGAGACCAGTGCTGCCGAGGTCAAAAACCTTGCTATCACGGGCAAGCAGTTGGCTAAATGTCTGCGCATAGGAGAGTAAAACCACATCAGTGCTGCAGGATCTGCCATTCTTATCTTGCTGATGAACCATATTGCGCTGATAGTGTGTAATGGTTTCGCGGCCATGCTGTAGACGTCCAGATCTTTTGATCATGTATCGGTGGGATGCACAGTGGCGTGCATGGCTCTTGCCGGGGATATAATGCATATCCATTCCAGCAAAAAAAATAAGCCCCTTATAGTACTGACGAATAAGGTAGTAGGCGGTAATTCCCACCGAACCTAGGGAAGGAATAGTGGGAAACAATGCTTGCAGATCTTGTATGAGCCTGATATCAGCAAAACAGCTGAGAAAACATGCTGCCCGGGACTTTCTCGTAATTGTTGGATGTACCGTGAGATCACAAAAAAAAGGTATGTCCCGCCAATGATAGGGCAGCAGATCGAGACAGTTTACTATCTGTGCATCTTGGGAGACAATCAGATCCGGAAGCAAAGATAAATCAGCGAGAGCAGGGAGGATGCTGTCAACGACCAGCAAAAAAAATCTCTGCCGGTGTTGCAATAGAAAGGGGAGCCATTCTTCTGCGGAGGGCCCCGCCCCCAAGAGGAAGACCGGACGATCAACAGAAAGTGCATCCCATTGTGGTGGAATGAGCATGTTGTGCATGAGATTTTTTATCCACCTGCGGATAAAAAAACGTTGAGTCAGATTATTCCGTTTCTTTTGCAGGATGGCCTGTTGACAAGAGATGAGTGTCTGCTGATATTTATCTCGGTGTAAGTGAGCTCCACCACTTAATGCTTGCAATATAACATGGGAAATATCTTTTTCCTGAATAAGTTTTAGAATGCTGTTACATTGATCGGGATGATTAATCATTATGCAATCTGAATTTGAAACTTCAGACATGCTACTCGTCATCAATGGATAGAGAGATTCTTCGTATTCAATGCATACAAGCTCTATTGCATCACCCAGCTCCTCCATATATTGACGGACGCCGTAGCCGAAGAGGGGAGAGGCAAGGAGCAAGAGGCATCTCCTCTGCACAGGTAGTTGCCGGAGGCGTTGAAGATTTGAGCGTTTCTGATTGGGGGCAGTTAGATAGCGACCATTATAGCGTACACGTATATATTCACCAACTGGAAGGAGTTCAGGATTCACTATCGCTATTGTCAGTACTATCGTCTACATCTTCTACTTCGGTTTCTTCTGGCGCATTTTCTGTCTGGGCAGGAGGTGCAACATAGCGTTCATATGTATCACTAAAAAAATCATTTAGTTTATCATCCTGTACCACTGCGTCTCGATAGTATTGGTCGAGGAAGGTGAGAACCATTCCATCATAGATTAACTTAATTCCATCTTGTTCGATTTCATCGAGTACTTTTTCTTCTTCCAGTTCCATAACCAGCAAAGTACGTTGTAATGTGAGGGCTTCGGAAATATCGCCGGATTTCAAAGAAAACATGCTTTCTAAAACCTTCGCATTATAGGCGGCAGAGGAAAGTGATGGCACATCTTCCGATACTAATCCCGAATTTATTGCCATGGCATTTCCGTAGTCCATTCGTATGAGCTCTGTGCTAAAGACCTCTTTGTCGTATTCTGATGCCGCAGCACTTAAACTGTCTAATTCTTTGACACGCAGTCTAAATTGCTCTGCTCGTTCTGTCATGTGTCGTTCAATTTCGCCTGGGTCCTTGCTTTCGATATATTCTTGGATTATATCGAAATTGGCATCATCGAAGGGACTCAGACTGCTATTCAAGCGAAAGAAAACAAACTCATCATTCTTTGTGCTAAAAATATTTGAATAATCGCCCGAATTCAATGCCAGTAGGGCATCCTTGTCCTCAGTATCCAGCAAGGATTCAAACTCATACACATACATTCTTCCAGCATTCCCACCTTGCTCGGCGAAGCTGTCAGTTGAGTATAGCCGTGCGGCATCTTCGAAGGTATTTTCCTCGCTTGTTATTTGTGCAAGAACCTCCTCTGCATCTTCCATACTCTGTACTGTAATCCGCGAAAGTTCTATGGAGTGAAAAATATCTTCATGCTCCTGAGCATATTCACGTAGTCCCTCATCTGAATATTCATCAAAGGCAAAGGTGACGATGTTAAAACTTCGTTCTGTTTTTTGTAATTCTGTTGTAAATTGCTTCTCATCATCAGAGATGCGGAGATCCTCTAACAAATCGCTTCGTACCTGAGAGGCAATCATAATTTCTTCGGTAAGATTACGGAGCGAAAAAAGCTCCTGACTCCCTGCATTCCGGTATAGTTCGGCACTAAATCTGCCATTTTCCTGAAATCTTGGACTTTGTATGATGGATTTTTCAATTGCTTCTTCAGATATGACAGCTCTGCTTTTTTCTCCCTGAACGAGGGTTGCTACATGCTCCGTTGTTCGATCAAAGGCATCACGCCATAATGAACGGAACTGAAACTGAAACATGTTGTTATCGGTGATATTATTCATTCTGTCAGCAAGGAATTCGTACACATTTGCAAAATAATTTCCTGAACGGTAATCAATATCCTTACGGGCATAGGTGCCGAAGACAATGCGTCCACGTTGGTTGTTTCCGGTAAGTTCAATGAGTGGTCCACCAACAAAAGTTACCACAATAATGATCAATACAATAAATGTGCCGATATAGATTGCCCGTTTCGACCCAATCTGCTTGTGCCCTGTCTTTGTTTCCTGTTCTTTTTTCGTATTTTTAACCATATGATTGCTAGCATACCTATAAAATATAACAATGTCAATATAAACGATACATGTCACAGAAGATTATTGGCTTGTTCTTATTGCCCTTGTTGCTATGCTGTATTATACTGGTGACATAGCAAAATCGGGCTGTAGCGCAGGGGCTAGCGCGCGCCGTTCGGGACGGTGAGGTCGGCGGTTCAAATCCGCCCAGCCCGACATCCGACATCCGACATCCTCAAGACTTAAGAACATCCTCAAGACTTAAGAATTGCTATGCAACATACCGAAAATGAAGGTAAGATATGATTAGATACGCGATTTTACTATGCGTGATGCTCACGCCACTCTTTGCAGAGAATGTTACACATCAAGTCGAACGAGGCGAAACACTGTATAGCATATCCAAAAAATATGCAGTATCCGTGGATTCCCTCATTCATTGGAACAATATAGCGAATCCCGGCGAGCTCAATATCGGGAAGCAAATTATCATCCCGGATGTATATCAGGTTTCACCAGGAGACACACTGTTTAGTATCTCGCGTCTCTTTGATGTATCCATTGATGATCTGAAAGAGGCGAATGAGCTCGAAGGAAATTTCATAAAACAGGACGATATACTCGTCATACCTGGTGCCGGAGCTATCTCTCGTGCCGGATCCAAGTCAAACCCGAAGAGCGTTGAAGCAGTCGTTACAGAGGAAGTCCATAGCACGAAGGCAGTGCAGGCAAGTGATAATACAGAGGAAAGGAAGAATAGAAAATCAATATCCCTACAGCAAAATATTAATGCTGGCATGCCACTTCCTGTTGAAGGAGAGGTTTCGAAGCGAGCTGGGAAGTTTCCTGGTTTTGTTATTCACAGTAAGCTAGGCACCCCGGTTCAGGCCGTTCAGGAAGGAACGGTCATCTATGCCGGACCCCACTCCAGCTTCGGTAACGTTGTTTTTATTCAAAGCTCGAATAATTATATCTATGTCTATGCATATCAGGCAGATATTTCCGTAAAGGTGGGAGAGCGGATTAAGCAGGGAGATAGCATAGGCACTGTTGGAGTGTCGCCAGAGGTGAACACTCCAGCATTATATTTTTCTATCTGGAAAGACAGTCGCTTTGTTGATACGCAATATATACAATAAAGTACTGACTTTCTTGACAGCATCATCCATCTGTTGTACAATGATGAGAAAATAACATGGGTGGCGTAGCTCAGTTGGTAGAGCAAGCGGCTCATATCCGCTGGGTCGGGGGTTCGAGTCCCTTCGCCACTAATAGCACCTATGCAAACACTCTATGATCGTTATCCCGTATGGATATATAACTATCTAAGTCGAACAAAAGAGCTCTTTACGCCTCTAGATCCTCCCCGTGTATCCATCTATGTCTGTGGACCCACCGTCTATGGGGATCCACATCTTGGGCATGCACGTTCCGGACTATCCTTTGACGTAATCTATCGCTATTTGAAAGTATTGGGCTATCGGCCGCGCTATGTTCGAAATATCACTGATGTGGGGCATCTAGAGGATATAGAAGAGGGCGAGGACAAGCTGTCCAGGCAGGCTGCCATTGAGCAGCGTGAACACATGGAAATAGCACATCACTATACGAATCGCTATCATCGTTACATGGAGAAGTTAGGAATAGAGAGCCCGAGCATAGAACCACGTGCCAGTGGCCACATCCCAGAGCAAATTGCATTGATTCAGAAAATACTTGATGCGGGCTACGGCTATGAATCTGGTGGTGGCGTGTATTTTGATCTTGCAAAATATGCCAGTGAGTATGAATATGGAAAGTTATCTGGAAAAATAGTAGAAGATTTACGCGTGGCCGTTCGTGATATCAAAAAGCTTGACAGCAAACGTAATAATCTTGATTTTGCACTCTGGAAACCACTTGCATCCCCAGACGGCATGGGATGGGAATCTCCCTGGGGCAGGGGAGTGCCGGGTTGGCATCTTGAATGTACCGCTATGAGTACGAAATATCTTGGGGAGCAGTTTGACATACATGGCGGTGGACTGGACCTCCAGTTTCCGCATCACGAGGCAGAAATGGCACAGAGTATGGTGGCATTTTCTTGCATGCCAGCCAAATATTGGATCTATAGTAACTTATTAAATATTAATGGACAAAAAATGAGCAAAAGTCTGGGAAATTTCATAACACTGGAACAATTATTCCTTGGAGAGCACCAATTGTTAGAATATCCCATAGCTCCCCAGCTCCTTCGATTCTTCTTTTTACGTAGTCACTATCGTAGCCCGATTGATTTTTCTGAGGAAGCCGTCCGAGCGAGCAGCAAGGGATTGGAGCGCCTCATGAGATATATGGATCATGTAGGAGAGATCATCAGAAAATACGATCAAAATGATGCAGCCGAAGCAGCAACTGGAGATAATGCTGGTCCATTTAGCAAGCCATTGGAGGCATTGTATCATGCCATGAGTGACGATTTTAACACTCCTCGGGCTATTGCGGCTCTCTTTGATTTGGGAAGTATCTTGCAGGAATCAAAGGAAGCAAGCATGGAGATGCTAGAGGCGGCGAGAACTTTTTCTACCCTTTATCATTCGGTCCTAGGTCTTCCTGACAGCGGAGAAACTGCTTATCAGAAGCAGGGCTCTACTGTAGAGAATAATCAATTCATAGCCCTATTGATGGACCTGAGGGAAGATGCCCGCAGGGAGGGCAATTACCAGCTTGCTGATCGCATACGTGATGCTATGCAGGATGCGGGAGTATTGATCCAAGATACTGCAGATGGCCCGGTAGCGGTGGAAAAGTCAGGACAGTCATGATAGAGCGAAGTATAGAAGATATGCAAGAAAGTTTTGCCAATTTTACCAGAGAATTACAGGACGCAGCTGCCATAGAAGCATTTGAGCTCTATGAATGTCTGGTAGCATATGGAAAGCGACTGGATGAAATGCCCCCAGAGGAACGCATCCCATCAAATTTTGTATATGGCTGTGTCTCCAATGTATACATTGCTGCAAGCCTAGAGAAGGGTTGCATGTACTACCGTGCATGTTCTGATGCAATGACCGTACGCGGATATATATACATTCTTATTACAGCAATGAACGGTCTCCCCGCATCAGCCATCGCTTCTACGCGGGAATTTGTTGAGAAGTTTGTTCTGGAAACGAATGTAGCAAAATTTCTTACACCAACCCGGTCAAATGCCTTTGCGAATGTCTACGAGCTCATGTGCAAGCATGCAGAGAATCTATCTTAGCAGTAGCTGCCCCGAGCTTGTACCTGCTCCCCAAGCATTGGGCTCCCCCCTGCAACTGTTACCCCCCGCAACTGCTAAAATAATTATTTTTATATTTATTGTGTAAGTTACAACAACTTACTTGACAAAATATTGTAACTATTCTACACTGCTTTCAGTGATACTAACATTCGCATGGAGATAATAAGTGAATAAAAAGGGTTCAGCAGCAAAACGATTTCGCCAAAGTGAACGACGTCGTATACGTAATAGGAGTGTTCGCACACGAGTGCGAAATGTCATTAAGTCATTTCATGATGCCATAGGCAAGAATGATCTTGAAGAGGCACAAACTGCCTTACAGCTCGTTATTAAACTCGTAGATACAGCAGGACGAAAGGGTGTATATCATAAGAACAAGGTAGCACGCACGAAATCTCGACTACATAAACAGTTTAATCTTCGTCTGAGCAGTAGTTCATGATGTATGAGTAACAAGCTAACAAAAAAAGACGTTATTAGCAACATATACAATACATTACAGTTGCCCCGCAAGGACATTGAATGCATAGTCGATTCTTTTATTGAGCAAATTGTGCTGTCCTTAGAACAGGAAAAAAGTGTAAAACTACGCGGTTTTGGAACCTTTCTCGTCAGAAAGAGAAAGAGTCGCAATAATGCACATAATCCGCAACAACCGGGGAAGAAGATTCAAATTGAGGAGCATAATGCGGTTATGTTTCGTTCTGGCAAATCTTTTCGAGAGAGAGTCTGGACTATAAAAGGATAGTAATGATGGTGTCAGAAAATACTACGGCTACACGCTGGCTTGAAAGTGCATCGACCATTCTTATTGTGGATGATGATGATGTGAATCGCGAATTTTTCGAAGTCATGCTGAAACGCCTGAACTTTAATGTTCTGTGTGCAGTGGACGGGGAAGAGGCATTGGAAAAGGTGCGCGGGGGAAACATCAGTCTTATTTTGCTTGATAACCTCCTGCCGAAATATTCTGGTTGGGAAGTAACACGAATTATCCGTACGGAACCTGAATACACGGTCTACAAAAACACGCCAATCATCATGTTTTCAGCCATGAACACCTCAGAGGGCAAGATAAAGGGCTATGATCTTGGAATTGATGATTATATTACGAAACCTTTTAACTTTGTCGAGGTACTTGCACGTATCAAGGCAGTTTTGCGACATCGGGATGTCATATCACAGCTTATTCAGCGTGAAAAGCAAATATCGATTGCTGATACACTCAGCAAATCCATCGTCTATTTTTCGAGTCACATCAAAAAACCCATTGATAAGCTCATGGTCATGGCTGTTGCTGCCCAGTCAGAGCCCGGAAACGATCCTGTGGCCGACCTGCAAAATTTTGCTGATGCGGTCAATCAGGATGCCTCTAAAATACTTCAAGCTTTGAAAAAGCTTGAAACAGAGCTGGAATATCTTGAGAAACAGCGGGAAGAATTAAAAACAGGTGAAATAAGCATTGATATTCTGGACAAGAAATATCGTGATGTTATAGAACCGGATGTGTAGATTTTTTTATGCCGAAGAAAAAAAGATCAAATACGGATATTCAATACTCGCCTATTGTAACGCAAACATGTCTCGGCAAAGATAGCGTTTTTAGGGGGCGGATAAAATTTACTGAATCTGTAACCATACGCGGGCAATATGAGGGGAAAATTGAAACATCGGGTTTCTTATTCATAGAAGATGGAGCAACTGTCCATGCGGATATTCGTGCAGGCAAGGTTGTGGTCTGTGGTGTTGTCCATGGTAATATCAACGCGAAAGAAAGTGTAGAGATGCTATCCACATGCAAGATATATGGAAATATTACGACAGCTTTCTTGCACATTGCAGATGGGGTTGTTTTTGAAGGCCAGTGCAAGATGATTACAAGGTCTGAGGAAATAGATATCTTTGCAGAGCAAACAGAACAAATCAGGGAGCGATACTAATAGGCGCTTCACACTTTTTTTCCTCCGAAAGGAGCAGGAAATGTTGTTGCAGGAGGCCTTTTCGCATTGTCAATTACATGTAGATGTTGGAGAGTATAGGGTAGAGACGGATAATCCGGAAATACAAGACTATATGCAGGAAGTTGTTGATCCGGTACAATATGCCCCGGCTTGGAAGCATGTATCAGAGCTTATGTTGGATGATTTATCTGCTAACACATATAATGTGGCAGTTGTCGAATCTTGTACGGGGGGTATGTTAGCACGGCAAATTACTGCTGTGCCGGGAAGTTCAAAGCATTTTTGGGGCTCTGTGGTGGCCTATACAGAAGAAGCAAAGGCAGTATTACTGGATATTCCGGTAGCAATATTGCAAGAGGGTACAATTTCACCGGCATGTACCCATGCCCTGCAAACTGCCTTATTGAAAAAAAGTGCTGCAGCTTGTGCCATGGCAATAACTGGAGTTGCCGGTCCAGATGATGTAATGGGATATGCACCGGGAACTGTTTTTATGCTTATTACAAGCCCGAAGTATTCAGTCGGCTATCAGTGTAGCATTAATGGTGACAGAGAAAGAGTACAATACACTGCAGCACAGTTTGCCTGTTTTGTGCTCCACGAATTGCTCTGTGAAAGCCCTGTACGTTCAGAGAGACACTGTGCGTCAATGTCGGCATGTCCAATTATTTTTTAGTAAAATAAAAAATGGACTTGAAATATGTATAACAGTTTGTTATACTATCACATAGTAGTTCCAGAAAGACGTATTGACTGCATGGAATTTCCTGCTCAGCATGTTCAATAATAAAATGAAACAAAATAAAATAGAAAATATGGAGGTTCATATATGCCTAAAAATAGTGAAAGCGTTCTCCCGGTTGGGAATGATGCTCCAGAAAATGAAAGTACAAAAAAGAAAGTTGTAAAAAAAATCCGAGTAAGCCGTGCTGGACGCACAAAGGAAAAAGCGAATAACGGTAATTTCTCAAATTCAATCCCGTCCGAGTATCAGGATGGGCTGGATAATTCAACAGAGTCCTTGACAGATAATCAGAGCAATGGAACAGATAATTTTTTGTGTATCAACGATATAACAGCGATGAATATGCAACAGTTACAAAAGACTGCAGAGAGCTTTGATATTTCGAAGGATGTGTTTAATTCTCTCAGAAAACAAGAAATCAATCTTGCCATTCTCAAGGCACATAATAGCAATGGTGGTACCATCTATGCCTATGGTTCCTTAGAGATTATGTCAGATGGGTATGGCTTTCTCCGCTCGCCTCAGAATTCATATCTTCCCGGTCCTGATGATATTTATGTCTCGCCCTCACAGATTCGCTTGTTTAATCTTAAGACGGGTGATAATGTCTATGGGCAGATTCGTCCGCCGAAGGAGAGCGAGCGCTTTTTTGCAATGTTACGCGTGGAAGAAGTCAATTTTGGCGATCCAAGCGAAGCCCAGTTGCGGATGATCTTTGATAACCTAACACCTCTGTATCCAGAGGTTCGTTTGAACATGGAAGCGAGAAACAGAGAAGTTTCGACCCGCCTCATTAATTTATTTTGTCCTATTGGAAAGGGACAGCGTGGCTTGATTGTTTCTCCACCGCGAACAGGTAAGACGATACTCTTGCAGAAAATTGCCAATGCCATCACAGAAAATCATCCCGAGGTCTACCTCATTGTATTACTCATAGATGAACGCCCCGAAGAAGTAACAGATATGCAGCGCAATGTTAAGGGCGAGATCGTAGCTTCAACCTTTGATGAACAAGCAAGCCGGCATGTTCAGGTATCGGAAATGGTACTAGAAAAAGCAAAGCGTCTGGTAGAACATAAACGGGACGTTGTTATACTTCTCGATTCAATTACCCGACTTGCCCGGGCCTACAATCAAACCATACCGGCATCAGGAAAGATACTTTCGGGTGGTGTTGATTCAAATGCTCTGCATAAACCGAAGCGCTTTTTTGGTGCGGCACGTAATGTTGAAGAGGGGGGGAGTCTTACAGTTGTTGCAACAGCACTGGTTGAGACTGGAAGCAGAATGGATGAGGTGATCTTCGAAGAATTTAAGGGCACGGGAAATATGGAGATAAATCTAGATCGCCGACTCTCCGATCGCAGAGTCTTCCCAGCAATTAATATAAAACGTTCAGGAACACGACGCGAAGATCTTTTGCTAGAAGAAGAAGAATTGCAAAAGATGTGGGTATTGCGCAAGGTACTAAATCCCATGGATGACATGGAGATTACCGAGCTCATTGTATCAAAATTGAAAAAATCATTAACTAATCAGGAATTTTTACGTTCCATGAATACTGATTCTTAAAGGAGAACTTATGAAGAAAGATATACATCCGGATTACAGACCAGTTGTTTTTAAAGATATGAATACAGGAAACATGTTTCTTACTGGCTCATCGGTGGAATGCAAGGACTCTGTTGAATATACCGATGGAAATACCTATCCAATGTACGAAATTGAACATTCCAGTGCAACCCATCCCTTTTATACGGGGAAACAACAGTTAATCGATACAGCGGGTCGCATTGAGCGCTTCCGTACTCGCTACAATATTACTGTCAATCCAGAAGAAGATGAATAGATAATTTTCTCTTGTACATATAGCCAATAGAGAAAGAGAGCATTACTAGTATATAGCCGAGATAGTCGCCCCAGAGCATGTAGAGACCGCTATAGTGTTTGTAAATCGCTATATCTGGAGTAAGCATAACACTCTGCTGAAGGGGTGGGATAGATTGTCGTATCACACCCCGGGCATCAATAATACTGGTAATGCCATTATTGCCAACACGTATCAATGTCTTTCGTGTTTCAACGCTTCTAAATCGCGCAGTTGCGAGATGTTGTGCCAAGGTTGCGTAGCGCCCCGACCAGCTATTATTAGATATAGTTACCAGTATATCGGCTCCTGCCTGCCAGAATTGCCGTCCAAGATATCCAAAGGCGTCCTCAAAGCAAATAAGCGTACCGATCTTCACTTCTTTGCCATTCTGCAATGTAAGCGGGAGGAGGCTTGGTCCCTGTCCTCCGACCCAAGTCGACTGAATATTAATAGCAGAGGTATAAAAATTTCTTATAGACTCATTGTTCCAGTCTGGTATATGTTCTGCAAATGGAACGAGATGTTGTTTTGCATAACTTGCCAATAGTTCACCCTCAGGAGAAAGCAATATGGCGGAATTCGTAGCAAGCTCCTCTACTTCATTGTTTTCTCTCTCCTGCTGGATAAACAAGGGGCTGCCAGTAAGAAGGGGGGTATTTCCCTTTCTGAGAAAATCTCTAAACGGATAGTCACTGGGAAAAAACTTATATAGTAATTTGTTTTCAACATAATCATATCGCAGAGCGGTCTCACTCCAGATGATGATGTCTGCTTTTCGACCGAGCTGGCGGAGCTCTTCCAGGCCCTGATCGCTAAGCTGTTGATTTCTTATAAGACTCTCTTCTGCCTGATCATCCTGCCAGGGATCGCTGTTATTTTGTACCATTACTGCTGCCATCTCTGTCTGTAATTCGTATCTGTCTGTAAGGCGAACAATGCCATAGCCATACACTATAGCAAGGAGGCAAAGGAAGCAGAGGAGATGCTGTTTTTTCCAGCTGAAATTTCTCCAAGGCAGTATTGCTTGTTTACATAGTATACATTCTAGTATCACCGCATTTGCGTAGGAAAGCAAAAAACTCAAGCCCCAGACACCGAAAATATCTACAATCTGAATCATAGGCAAGGAGGAGCTAGCAGCATTTGCTATGATTCCCCAGGGAAAGCCAAGAACACCAATTGATTTGAGATACTCATATGCAGCTAGGGCGATTCCGAGAGCAAGAGGTCTGATCCATTGGGGTAGGCGACTAGCTGCAAAAAGAAGGATAAAAAGAGGGATATTATACACAGCATAGCCAATGGCGGAGCTAATAAGTGCCCATCCTGCATATAGCTGAAAATATGCAAGCCAATAAAACTGTAAGATATTAGAAAACATGCCGAAAAAAAGAGCAAGGAGAATGAGATGAGGGATTTTTGTTACGGAGCGTACAGCCAGTAAGATTGGCACTAGGGCAAACATTGCAGCAAAAGGATTGCCCAGTGAATGGATGTCTCCGGGATAGCTGCAGAACATAATAACTGCCGAGGAGATAGCTAACAATGGAAGATAGAAAAAAGAATTTATATATCGTTGCATCTTGTATTGTATGAAAATACATGATATTATACTATATAGTACATGTGCTAGTACAGCATGTAAGCAAATACAAATAATCAAAAATTGAGTGTGGTATGAGGATTCTTTTAACAAATGATGATGGGATACAGAGTGAGGGCTTGCGGACGGTCTATGAGGTGCTTAGGGACGAATATGAAGTTTGGGTTGTGGCACCAGATCGAAATCGGAGCGGTGCATCCAGTTCCATTACTATGGACAGTAAACTGATTGTGCAGCGTAATGATGAGCGTTGCTTCGCTTGTTCGGGGACTCCCGCAGATTGCGTACTTGTTGCTGAATATATACTTAATTTCAAGCCGGATCTTGTCTTATCAGGCATTAATCACGGAGCCAATATTGGTCATGATATTTCATATTCAGGTACCATAGCAGCAGCACGACAAGCTGTCTATATGGGAATTCCCGGTGTTGCCATGTCTATTCCCGGGAATGGAGGGAATATACTATCGTTTTATCCACTTGCACACTTTATCAAAAGGAATGTAAAATCTCTGCAATCGATGTCATCGGATAATCGCCATTTAGTAAATATCAATGCTCCGAATTCTCTAAATGAAGCACCTGATTACCAGTTGGCGCAACCCACAAATACACGTTTTAGGACACGCTTTGATGTCTCACGTATTGATGATTCGAAATTTGCTTGTAGTCATGCTGATGTTAGTTTGAATCGGGAGCATGAGGAGGGCAGTGATGCCGCTATATTAGCTTCTGGAAAAATTGCTGTGAGTGTTGTAGATATAACCTATGGTTGTGCTCGTGAGATACACCAGCAATATATAGAACGACTGGAATAATGGGCGATCGTGAATTTTCAGCTGCCCTGCAGTTGTTTCAGAGAAAAGATTACATTTCTGCAGTAGAAAAACTCTTAGCGCTCAGACTGCCCGAATCGAAACATTCCCTGCAGAGTTATTATGTGGGATTATGCTTTATACATCTACGCGATTATGAAAAGGCATTGGTGTATTTAACAAATGCTCTGGCATCTCCGGAAAATTTTATATATGAATATCAGGGACGCATGATCATTGGCTATGTCTATGCGGTTACCAATCGCCATGAGTTGGCTATTCGGGAATTCAATCAGCTTCTTATGGATGGATATGAATCGGCTAAGGTTTATGCGGCACTGGCACATTCCCTCTATCATCAGGGGGAAACTCGCGCGAGTATAGAAAAATTGGAAAAGGCACTGGAGATAGATCCGGAAAATGCAACTGCGTTGAATTCGCTGGGCTTTATTCTTACAGAGAGCGGGGGAGATCTACAGCGTGCAGTAGATTGTTGTCAAAAGGCCGTTGCACAGCAACCATATAACCCTGCCTATCTCGATTCCCTTGCCATGGCATATTATCGCCAAGAAAAGATGGAGGAATCGGTTAATTTGCTTCAGCAGGCCTATAAGTTGTCGGGAGAAAACGAACAAATCTTACAGCACATACAAATGGTAATGAACCGTGGATAGAATTCATGCGCCCGATCATCTATACTTTTAGTTTCCTATTGATATTTGTTCTCTCTCATGTTGTAGCACAAACGAGTATCCAGGCAGATGAGGAATTTCATTGGGGAGTACAGTCCTATCATGCAGGACATTTTAATGAGTCCATACTCTCCTTTTCCCGTGTGTTATCTCTTAATCCCAATCATCCAAATGCCCGCGAATGGCTGGCTGAGAGTTACTATGCCTCCGGCTTCCTTGAGGCAGCGCTGGATGAATGGAAGATAATTTTACAGCAGCAACAGAGCTCACATATTTCAGACAGAATACGGAGTACGGAGCTTCGTTATTTTAATCGCCCCACAGTTCCAGAGACATATGTAGAGGTTCATAGTTACAGTATGAATCAATCATTGGGCTATCAAGCAATCAATGTTCAGAAGCGCAGTGAGGGAGGGTTTTATTTGCTATCTATCAATCAAAATGAAATACTCCATTTATCCAGCACAGGAATTCTGATAGAGCGCATTCGTGGCGGTTTGGGTAACTTTGCCTCCCCCTTTGATCTTGTTGAGCATGGAGACTTCCTCTATGTGAGTGAGCTGAAGGGCAATCGAATTGCGATTCTCGATAAAAACAACAAAATCGTCAAACGTTTTGGAACGAAGGGCATTGGTGATGGTCAATTTCTTGGCCCGCAGTATCTGGCAATTGATGCGGAGGGATTTCTCTATGTTAGCGATTGGGGCAACCGAAGAATCAGCAAATTTGATGCTGACGGGCAATTTTTATTACATGTTCCAACAGTTAAAAGACCGACCGGCATTGCCATTATACATGACAAGCTCTATGTTGCAGATGCAGAGATGCAAGGGATCCTTGTATTTGATACAAATGCAAACTATCTCCGCAGCTTTGATCTTGTATTACATGATCCGGCATCAATTCGGAAATTTGATGATCAGCGCTTGCTTATCAGCGATGGAGACCGTATACTGATCTACAATATCAACACTGAAACCATTGAACATAGCATAGCATCAAGCACGGCCAAGCAGTGGTTTTCTGCCGCACGCGACAATAACGGTAGTATCATCGTCGTGGATGTGCATGAGAGTTTATTACATTTCTATGTTTCATCCTTTACTTCCTACAGTGGCTTAAATGTCCGCATAGAGCGGATACGTAGTTCGGAATTTCCTCGTGTTGTCATTGATCTGCGGGTAGCGGATAAGATGGGAAAGCCCATATCGGGACTACTTGCCAGTGATTTCATCGTCTCTGAATATAATACAGTGGTCTCTCCCATACGGATCATTCGTGATGCTGAGCGCGATCCTAACGTCAGTGTCACTCTTTTGTTTGAGCATTCACCTGCCGCAGATGACTTGCAATCCACATTAGAAGACGCCCTCAGAGACCTACTTTCGGACAGCAGTAATATATCACTTCAGGCCATTGCAGCGGAGGAAAACCCGGTAATGATAGAGCAAGTGAGCAGCACGGACAGTCTGCTTGATGCGCTTGCTGATGCATATTATTCGAATGCCTGGCAATTTGATCAGGCACTGCGTTATACAACATCAACCCTGGTCGAGGGAAAACCGAGACGCTCAATTATATTCTTTTCTAGTGGTAGATTGCCGGATTCTGCCTTTTCTCATTATACCCCTGAGATACTCGCACATTATATGATGGTAAACAATATTTCCTTTTCGGTTGTGTATTTACGTAAGCTGCCGGAGCAAGATCCATTTTTAGAGTATCTGGTAGAAAAGAGCGGTGGACATTCAAGCTATGCATATCAGGATGGCGGATTGGATATGGTATTTGATCGGCTGAGAAAACAAAGCAATGGTGCCTACGCCATTGAATATATCAGCAAACGTGATGGCGATTTTGGCAGAGCATTTTTTCCACAAACGGTTGAGGCACAGTTTTTTATTCGCAGTGGAAGGGCAGTCAGTGGTTTCTTTTCTCCCCCAGAATTCTAAATTACGCTACTAGTCGGTCATTTCTTTCATCAATGCGTCATAATAGGGCCTTGCATCTTCTGGTGCAAGCTCTTCTTGAATAGAAATATCTTCCTGCGCTAGATCAACGAGAATACAATCATCGAGTATCATACTTGAATTCGGTGCGGACATAATCCGTACTATGGGTTTATATGGATTGTCGGTGTTAATATTTGTTGTATAGGCAACATTGCCTGTTGTTAGTCGTACCATTGAACCATAGGGAAATATACTCATAAATGAAAATAGCGTACCCAAGATATTGCTATCGAGCTTCTTATTTGCCATGCCAATTAATTTTCTATATGTTTGTTGGTTATTATGTACAGATTGTATTGCCATACCGGATATCAGTTCAGTGTAGAAACGACAGGCGGCAATAACTTGTGCAGCAGTTGATATGCTATTTGCTGTTAATCCGCGTGGAAATCCCGTGCCATCCAGAAATTCCTTTGATTGCAGAACTCCGTCACAGATAGTGGCAGAGAAGCGAAGATTTTGCAGTGTCCGATAGGCCAGTAAGGGATGTGCGTGTAACAGCTTTAACTCTTGTTCTGTCTTTTCTTCCTTTTGGTATAGTTGTGGGGGAAGCTGTAAGATTCCAATATTATGAAGGAGGGCGGCAGTGGCAATATCAACCTGTTGATAATATGGTAGATGGGTATAGAGGACGAATTCAATAACAAGACAACAGGTTTTTAGTGCATGCTCCATCCAATATTCAGGTAAATTTCCATGCAAAGAATAGGTTCTAAAGCGGAGTATATGTTTCTTATGGGTTTTCATCATGCTAACCAGATGATGTACTACTTCAAATAAACGGTCCTTCGCGAAGGTTTTTTCATCAATAATAGTCTGCAATATATGGGATAATTGTTGTGCTATTTGCCCATATTCCTTCCATATTTTCTTGCTTGTTTGCAGTTCAGCTATCGATTCGGTAGCAGACAAGGTGTTTTTGCCAATAGTATAGCCCGATGTAGCTTCATCGTCCCGAAATCCATCCTCTTTCGTAACTGCAACGACAGAATTAATCTGCCATTTTTCTAATAAGGTTATAAGGATTTCGGGCATTTGGACGTGTGCCGGGAGTAATAAAAGATCATCCTCTGAATATAAATCGTAGGTATATACAGAGTTACCTTCAAGATTTATTCGTTGTATGATTTTTTTATTCATAACAGCACAGTCCATGTTAATAAATACGCATAGGTATGTCAAGAACTTTTGCATATATTTTTTATATTTGCATATATTTTTTATCTTTGTTATACTGTATCAAAGGGTATGATATATGTTTCATTGTTCGCATAGACTGTCAAATATTGATTATGCAATTCGAGGTCCTCTTCTTAGCGAAGCATATCAAATGGAGGAAGCAGGAGAGGAGGTAATAAAACTTAATATCGGGAATCCAGCTGCCTTTGGATTCAAAACACCCGCTCCTCTTGTCAATGCGGTAACAGATGCGCTGAAACAGGACAGCCATTCACATGGCTACACCCATAGTCAGGGACTGCCCAGTGCGCGGGATGCCCTGCTGGCACATTACCGAAAAACAGGCATTGATGTTTCCTATGAACATATTTTTGTTGGCAATGGTGTGAGTGAGCTCATATCCATATCCATGCTGGCCCATCTCAATAGCGGAGACGAGATCCTCCTCCCTTCACCAGACTATCCATTGTGGACTGCATCGGTAAAATATTCTGATGGAAAGGCAGTATTTTATCGCTGTGATGAATCCTCGGGCTGGTTGCCTGACCTCGATGATCTTCGTTCAAAAATTACAGATCGGAGTAAGGGAATTGTCATTATCAATCCAAACAATCCAACTGGGGCAGTCTATCCGCCAGAATTGCTCGAAGACATATATCGTATAGCAGCAGAACGGAAACTCATTATTTTTTCGGATGAAATATACCATGGCATTGTCTATGATGGCGTCCCCACAAGCTCAATGTCGCGTATATGTAGTGATACGCTCTGTATTACGTTCTCGGGTCTGTCGAAGCGCTATCTTGCGGCTGGATTTCGCACTGCTTGGATGACAATGACCGGTCGGGTAGATCTGGCACAGGAATACTGTGATGCAATCGGAATGCTGATGTCGCTACGCCTCTCTTCCAACGTTCCAACCCAATATGCTATTATTCCTGCCCTAGAAGATAGGAGTATGGAGGAACTGATTGTTCCCGGTGGACGATTGTACGAACAACGAGAATGTTGTTATCGTCTTCTTAATGACATACCGGGGGTGCAATGCACAAAACCACAGGGAGCTTTTTATGCCTTTCCGAAATTCGACCCCGAAGAATTAGCCATCCAGGATGACGAGGAATTTTGTCTTGAATTCCTCCGTAAGAAAAAAACATTGATGGTGCAGGGCAGTGGCTTTCATTATCAGGGGCGGAGTCATGCACGGATTGTTTTCCTTGCAGATGTACAGACGCTTGCAAGGGCGATGCAGAACTTACACGAATTCATTGTTGAACGGAAGACATTATGATTGCAGTTCGATATGCGCCATCTCCAACCGGACTGCAACATATTGGAGGGCTACGCACAGCACTCTTTAATTATCTCTTTGCTCGTTCTCAGAATGCTAGATTTATTTTACGCATTGAAGACACCGATCGAAAGCGCTATTCCCAGGATGCTATGGATGATATATACCAATCCCTCCAGTGGTTGGGAATAGAATGGGAAGAGGGACCGGATAAGGGGGGAGAATATGGACCCTACTTACAATCAGAACGATTGAGTCTGTATCAGGATAAGATACAGGAACTTATCAAAACAGGGACGGCATATACAAGCAGGGAAGAAAATGAGCATGGCGAAGAAACAGAGGTCGTGCGTCTTCGCATGCCCGAGAGTGGCAGCATCAGTGTATCGGACATCTTACTCGGTGACATCACATTTCAGTATGCTGACCTTCCATCGGATCCTGTGCTCATGAAATCAGATGGATTTCCAACCTATCATTTTGCACATGTTGTTGATGACCACCTGATGCAGGTAAGCCATGTTCTTCGATCTCAGGAGTGGGTTTCTTCAGTTGGCATCCATGCTCTCATCTATCATTCCTTTGCTTGGGAGCCACCTGTGTTTTGCCATCTTCCCTTTGTATGTGCAAGTGATGGCAAAAAACTTTCTAAACGCCATGGTGCAGTGAGTGTTCAGGATTTTCGAAAACTTGGCTATCTTCCTTCCGCTCTGTGTAATTATCTATCATTGTTGGGATGGTCATACGATGGCGTCCGGGAGGAATTTCTGCTATCAGAGCTCATTGAATTATTTACGCTGAAGGGTCTCAATAAATCGCCCGCAGTATTTGATTCTGATCGGCTGAACTGGTACAATCGATTATATATACGAAAAACATCCTCTGATGAGCTCTTTTCTCTTTTGAAGCCCATTATCTCCCGTGATGCAGATTTTGCTCATTTAGATGCGGATGGCTGGGAGAAGATCCACAAGACCATGCCGCTCTTGCAGGAACGGCTTACTACCCTTAATGAAGCAGCTGACATGTTGCGTTTCATTGTCTCGCGCCGGGCTGCATTCCAGCAGGGGGAAGATTATATCCCAAAGAAGATGGATGCTGATACAGTTATCCGCATTTTATCTGCAGTGGAGGAACTTATTAGCTCTAGTGCAGATTTGGACAATCCTGAAGCTCTTGAAAGCGAGATGCGTAGCTGGGCTCAGGATGCTCATATTTCAGTAAGACAATTATTTATGACTCTTCGTCTGGCAATATGCTGGTCTCTGGTTTCCCTCCCTTTATTACCAACCTTCCCCCTACTTGGAAAGGAAGAATGTTTGTATCGCATAAGCTCTGCGAGACAGAAGATAGAGAAGGGAGCATGAGGCAGATGAGAATGACTATGCTACAGCGGTAGCGATAGCGATGGCAGAGGTTGGGTACGGAAGGAGATAGCTATGTATAGTATGGAAAAAATAGTTTCATTATGTAAACGCAGAGGATTTGTATATCCATCCTCAGAAATCTATGGTGGACTGAGTTCCGCATGGGATTACGGACCCATGGGTGTGGAGCTCAAGAAAAACCTAGAACGTTTCTGGTGGAGGCAAATGACTCAGTTGCATGAGAATATTGTGGGCATTGATGCAGCAATTTTAATGCATCCGCGTGTTTGGGAGGCATCAGGGCATGTAGAGGGTTTTCATGATGTCATGACCGAAGACACAGTTACGAACGAGAGGCACCGATGGGATCATCTGACCGAAGAACAGAGAGAAACTATGACCAGTCCGAAGGGCAATCCCCTGTCAAAACCACGTGCCTTTAATCTTATGTTTGAAACCTATTTTGGCTCTGTAAGCGATAGCGCATCAAAGATCTATCTGCGACCAGAAACCGCCCAGGGGATCTATGTGAATTTTCATAATGTACTTCAAACAGCACGATTAAAAATACCCTTCGGAATTGCACAGACCGGCAAGGCATTTAGAAACGAAATAGTAACAAGAAATTTTATTTTTCGAACCTGTGAGTTTGAACAAATGGAAATGCAATATTTTGTGCATCCCAGTCAGGCCACCGAGCTTTTTGAATATTGGAAAAAAGAACGAATGGACTACTATGAAGATCTTGGCATACAAAAAGACAATCTCCGCTATCATGAACATGGCAGTGATGAACTTGCTCATTATGCTATTTCTGCCTTCGACATTCAATACAATTTTCCCTTTGGATGGAGCGAATTAGAGGGAATACATAACCGCGGTGACTATGATTTGAATAGACATAGCGAATATTCTTCTCGAGACATGAGCTATCTGGACACTGAAACGAAGGAGCGATATCACCCCTACATCATTGAAACATCAGCAGGCCTAACGCGTTCCCTCCTTATGCTCATTTGCGATGCCTATGACGAGGAGGATGTGGATGGCGATGTGCGTACAGTATTGCGCTTTCATCCACGGATAGCACCCATTACTGTTGCCTTACTTCCACTGGTAAAAAAAGATGGTCTTGCTGAGCTGGCGCGCTCCATCCACCGTGATCTTTTGCAGGACTTCAACACCTACTATGATCAAAGTGGTGCCATCGGACGACGCTATCGCAGACAGGATGAGGTGGGGACACCGCTCTGTGTAACGATAGACTACCAGAGCAAGGATGATAAAACTGCGACGGTTCGTTTCCGGGACTCCATGAAACAGCAACGCATTCCCATACAGAATCTATCCAATTATATTCGTGACTATGTCAGAGGAGGAGGGGATGATGTCCTTACTGGCTGAGCTTGATGCACGCGGACTGGTGGCGCAATATAGTGATCGTGATGCACTTAAGGAGGCACTCAAAAAAGACATTCTGCTCTATCTTGGTATTGATCCGACTGCGCCCAGTCTCCATGTAGGACACCTACTTCCCATTATACTCTGCCTGCATTTTGCTCGGGCAGGGCATCGGCCTATTATGCTCCTCGGTGGGGGAACAACGCGTATTGGAGATCCCTCGGGAAAAACTGAATCCCGACCTCTGATGGACCAGGAGGGCATAGAAAAAAATTGCCTCCGGATACAGCAGCAGATTGAGTCCTTGTTTCGAAATAATATTGATCAGATCGATATAGTGAACAATGCAGAATGGCTGAATTCGCTGAACTACATAGATTTCTTGCGGGATATAGGCAAGCATTTTTCTGTAAATCGCATGCTATCCTTTGAAACCTACAAACAACGCCTGCAAGGTTCGGGGCTTTCCTTTATTGAATTCAACTATCAGCTCCTGCAATCCTACGATTTTCTGACACTCTTTCAGCAGAAGGACTGTTATCTTCAGGTAGGGGGCGATGATCAGTGGGGAAATATTGTATCTGGAATTGATTTAGTCCGTCGTATCTGCGGAAAGACCGTCTTCGGACTAACCTGTCCTCTGCTTACTACGGCTGACGGGACAAAGATGGGAAAAAGCGAGAAGGGAGCCATCTTTCTCGATAGCGAGCTCTGCTCATCCTATGATTTTTTTCAGTATTGGCGCAACATTGACGATCGTGATGTAATGCGCTTCCTCAAATTCTATACCATGCTCCCTCTTGAAGAAATAGATGCCATAAAGGATGTTAATCAGGCAAAGGAACAACTTGCTTACGAGGTGACATCTCTTGTACATGGTGTGGATCGGGCTAAGAAGGAACGTGCAGCGGCACAGGCCATATTCTCAGGTGGGAACGCAGAGGAGCACATGCCGAAGCACCAGATGCCGCTATCTGTTTTTGAAAAAGGAATAGCAGCAACCGATTTATTTGTAGAGGTCAAGCTCTGTAAGACTAAGAGTGATGTGCGACGCCTCATTCGGCAGGGTGGTGCACAGATAAATTACAAGCGATTAGAGGATGAGCAACTCATCCTTACCCTTGAATCTCTAGATTCCGGGCGTCTTATTTTGAGATCAGGGAAGAAAAGTTACTGTCTAGTAGAAACATCCTAGCTGTCCGGTAGAAACATCCTAGCTTTGTGTATCTGTTGTTTATCGCCGTAAGAATTTCTTAATCCAGGCAATTATTCTTTTTAGCAAATATGAGAGGTTAAATTTTCCTTTCTCCAATGCATGTAGTCGTTTATTTGCCTCAGCAAGTTCTTCTATGCTGAAGTTCATCCGATTTAGATTTTCCTCTATCTCTAACTTGAGTGCCATATAACTGTTCTGTATTTTTATGACTCGTGCCTCGATACTTTGATAGCCAAGTAGGCGCACTGCCTGTAAACGTCGATAACCGGCGATCAAATTATTATCCTGATCAAGGATGATTGGTTCTATCAGACCATGTAATTTTATGCTTTCGGCAAGCTCCTGAATATTTTCTGCCTTCTTGCGTATTCGCTTCTTCTGTATTCGTATTGAATTAATGTCCACACGCATAGTTTTCAATCCAAGAGGGGGTTTGTATTACTATCAAGATGAAATAATTCACCACCACTCACAGAACTCTGTTCATCAGTTGTTAAATTGGGAACTGTCAAACTTACATCAAGGTCCAGATCGAAGCTATCTGTTTCATCGAAACGTAGAATGTTCGATTCCAATGTATCAACATTATTTTTGCTGTAGCGTCGTTGTAGGTCATCAGTTAATTTTTGCTGCAAAAATTCCTCCTGTGCCTTATCAAAATCTACATTTTTGCTAACCATCTGCGGTTCGGTTCCACTGATAAATATCTCGCGATATACGGGGGCATCGTAGTTTGCTGGGAGTAGCTCTCCTGTTTCTTCTGTTATCCATCGCTCAGAAATGCCATCGGGGCGTGCAAACTCACGACGTGGCAATCCTTCATGAATATCATGCATATATTGGGACCAGATCGGACCGGCTGTAATAGCGCCGGTTTGATTAACACCAAGGGAATTTTTTCCACCACGGTCAAATCCCAGCCAGACAGCTGTGGTGTAATAGGGCGTAAATCCAACTGTCCATGCATCAGCCCAATTTTGTGTGGTTCCAGTTTTGCCAGCAATGGGTTGGTCAATATCACCAGCAATTCGCATGGCATAGCGTAGGGTTCCTTCTTTTACTGTGCTTTGTAACATATCGGCCATTATGTAGGCAGTCTGTGAGTTAATCAGTTGGACGCTGTCTCCTTTCTTTTCCTGCTGTTTTAGTATTTCAAGCTCCGGATGTGCGGTAATCTGTCTGTTTCTATCTTCAATATATCGTATCATAATGGGAACGACCTCCCGACCTTCATTTGCGAAGGTTGAATATGCTCGTGCCATTTCTATAGGTGCAGTAGACACAATGCCGAGACCGACGGGATATTTTCTTACAAGATTACGCGAAATCATTTCTGACTGTGGTATTCCCAGTAGACGAGAGGAAACATCGAGTGCATTGGTAAATCCAACGCGTTCAAGGACTTTGAGAGATGGGACATTCATTGAGTTTGCCAGTGCCTGTCGTACAAGTACCTTGCCGGCCCATTTTCCGCGATAGTTTTCAGGTTTATAGGGCGTATTATCATCATTCCAAAACACAACTGGACTATCGTAGAGCATGGTTGCAGGGGTAACGACCTTATGCTCAATGGCTGCTGCGTAGTACAGTGGCTTAAAAGATGATCCCGGTTCGACATAGGCATCTAGGGCACGATTAAATTGGTTTCGCGCCTCAAATTTACTTCCACCTATCATGGCTACCACATAACCCGTTTCATTTTCTATGGTAATGAGTGCACCCTCGACAGTGGTTTTCAATTTGTTGTGTTCACTTTCTAGCTGTGAGCGCCGAATGTTGTAGCGTAGATCATCATCTGGGGCTGTGCCAAGGGAAAGAGTGAGCATATCTATGATGCTATTCAAATTATCCCGATAGTATATTCGTGCTGAATGTGCTTGATTGTTTGAACCTGTGCTCAAATTCTGAATATTGAAAGACAGTCCTAGGAGATGTATAAGAAAATTCATGTCCTCGCTCAGGGTTTGATTTTTTTTGCTGTTTTTCAAATACTTTAGATTTGCCTGGGTTATGCCATCCTCCATATATTGATTTGCCTTTTCCTGAAAATCCAAATCAAGGGTTGTATAGATGCTCAGTCCATCACGGTTAATATCCCAGCTACCGAGGAGTATTTCATTTTCCAATACATAGCGAACATGTTCGCTAAAATGTCCGGCACTACTTTCACGTTCAAAAAATGCCGTTGAGGTATTGGAGCGGTTAAAATCGTAGTTTTTCCAATACAAATCAAAGGAATGTTCTGCTTCTTCTTTATCTACATAACCATAGAGTATCATCTGATCAAGGATGTGACGTTGCATGATTCTCGCACTGTTTGGCCTTCGGATTGGAGAATACAGGGATGGATTTGCCAGTTGGATAACTAACATGCAGGATTCTGCAATGCTAATATTGCGGGCTGAACGTCCAAAATAATACTGGCTTGCTGCCTCGACGCCATAGTTCCCATGGCCGAAATTCATGGTATTCAGGTAGGTTTCGAGTATCTCGTATTTGCTCCAGTTTCGTTCTAACTGCAGTGCCCACCATAACTCCCTGAGTTTTCGCTGAATGGAAAATATCCGTCTGTCGGCATAGAGATGCCCAGCAAGTTGCTGGGTTATTGTACTACCACCTGAAACAAAATTTCCGGTAACAAGATTCCATGCTGCACGAATTACCCCGCGAACACTAAAACCGCTATGTTCAAAAAAATCATTATCTTCGCGGGTGATGAGCGCATAGATGAGATATTTGGGCAGTTTATGTATTGATACAAGCTCGCGTTTTTCTTCTGAGAAGAATTCAGTAATCAGCCGACCCTTCCGATCGAAAATCTGAGAAGGCAGGGCTGGCGGTTCGATATTATTTCGTGTAGCAGGGGAGGTGTTTTCTATTGCAGCAATGGTAAGACCAAGAATAATTCCTGTTGCAACAAGTGCGAGGGTTGCCAAGAGAAAGAAGATTTGCAAAACCTTCTGGTTCTGTGTCTTTTTTATCATCAGCTACATTGTACGAGAATTTCACAGAAAGTACAAGTAAAAGGCCGGCCAAAGCCAGCCTTAAATGTGCATCGGTTAGGGAATGCTACACCGATAGGCTAATTATAACAGATGCTCTGTAATTATATTTGATTTTATAGAAATAATTGATATTATTACCATAAAACAACTAAAAATTCATGTGGCAGTTGAGCTATCTGTTGTTTACGGGTGTTGGAAGGAGGGAGAGGGGGTTTATTTTTGTATTATTATTTCGTATTTCAAAGTGTAGATGGGGTCCAGTCGATATGCCTGTGGATCCTATGGTTCCAATACGTTCAAGACGAGACACAATATCCCCAATTTCAGTTTCGATAGTGTTAAGATGTGCATAGAAGGTCTGATAATTATTTTCATGTTTAATATGAATATAATGTCCCCAGGTCTCATCATATCCTGTATCAATAACCGTGCCATCCTGACTAGCATGGACAGGATCTCCATGCCTTCCAGCAATATCAATGCCCATGTGATGATGCCTAATTCCCGTTACAGGATGGTTCCTCATGCCATATAATGAGCTAATACGATATTCGTGTACGGGAAAGAAAAAGAATGATTGGAAAAATATCTTTCGCTCATTAGGATTAAAGCTATGACCAGGAAAGAAATAATATATTTCATCCTTGTCTGCCTTTTTTATATACATGCGCTTATTGTCCTGTAATTCTTCCTGATAATTGTATAATAACACCCGTTCCAGTTCATTGCGGGGAGATTCCGGAACAAATATTCCCGGTATGTTTGGAATGAGCAGGTGCTTACCTGCAATGGAAATCCGACTATTTGCTATTCCGTTGAGGGTTGCAATGGTATCATAGGGCATCATGGTCCGTGCGGCGATGGAAAAAAGGGAATGGGAGGAATTATTATCATCAACCTGATAGCTGTATATCTGCAATGCTATGGTCGTATCCTTGCCCGTATTTGTTTCTTTTAAATATTTTTGGAACATCTGCTGTTGTTGGAAGTACCATGTATCGGATGTATGCAATTCCTGCATGATGGGGTAGGCAAAAACTGTGCTGGTGATGATGGAGAGAAAAGTAAGAGATATCAATTTCATTTTTTATCCCTTCCTCCAAAGAGGTAGCCACAGAGGAATATACAATAGAGACCTAGGGGAATGAGAAGCACTGAAGAGAAGGCAATAAGAGGGAGGAAGAAAAGGGGGAGGAACAATATTCCTACATAGCGTTTGCGGTTTTTATAACGATAAAATATTTGAAAGACCATAGAAAAAAGGACTGCTAATCCCAATAGTAGTATAAACAAAATGCTGTATGTCTTGCTGTACTCTGTGGCAAGCCACCAGAGTGGAAAAGACAAAAGGAGTGCAAGTAATGCGATGATAGCACAATAGCACAGCGCTGTGAGAATAAATTTTGCAATAACAGTGTAACCATGCAAGCAACGAAGTACAATTTTTTGCAGGATGGGGAAAAAAAACTTACCCATTACCAAATACTATGACAGAAAGACTAAAAAAGTTCAATAGGAAAGTATAGAGAAATATACTTCTATTTTTTCTTCTAAGCTTGACTAATGTTTTTTTTAACCTTATACTGGTACAGGTATCAAGATAGTATACATACCAAAATTTGTGCAATATTTGGAGTTGGGTAGTGCCAAGGACAGCTAACTATAGAGCTAATTCAGTAATTTATTTCGAAGGTGATCGCGACGAGCAGGTATATATACTAAAATCAGGTCGGGTCGTGTTGAGTTCAACAGACATTGAAACAAATGAGGTTGTTCGAAATACAGTTGAGATTGGGGAATTTTTCGGTGTAAAGGCAGCGCTTGGACATTATCCCCGGGAAGAGGATGCCATGGTGCTCATGGATAGTGTGGTTGTCGTATTGTCGGTTCCCGAATTTGAGCAACTTGCCTTAAACAATTCGCAGATTGTCATAAAAATGCTCAAGGTTTTTTCTCATCAACTGCGCCGCCTGCATACTAAGGTACAATCTATGCTGAATGAGAATCTCACAACGATAGATGCGGAAGCAGGTCTCTTTCAATGTGTAGAGTATTACATGAGCAATCAATCTTATGAGTCTGCAACACATGCTCTAACCCGATATCTTCAGTATTATCCAAACCACGTTCATGCACAGCATGCGCGGCGTTATCTTCATGAGGCGAATGCAGCGCTTGGCAATGCAATGACTGACTTTTCGGTACAGCAGCCGGTTGCACCACCACCACCACCATCGTCAGTAACTGCTCCACCCCTCCCAACAGCTTCTGCACCGCGGGTAAGCTTTCAAACAGCCAAGCATCTCTTTGACACGGGGAAATTCGAAGATGCACAGCAACAATTTTGGGAAATCTTGGACGGCACCCAAGACAGCGGTGAAAAACAGAATATAATACTCTATATTGGACGTTGCCAGTTAGATAGTGGTCAGCATTCCGAGTGTGTGCGAACCTTTACGCAGATGTTACAGGACTATACAGATGTCAATGATGTTGACCTTGTTTTGTATTACATAGGACATGCATACTATTTGATGGGTAATCAGCAGAAGGCAAATGCCTTTCTGCAACGCACGCTCCAGATTACCGAACGTGGTGTCTCATTTAAGGAACTTGTACAACAAGATTTGGTAGGGGAATAGCATGAATCTTTCATCATTTGATCGTTTTGCAATTGATTATCAAAAGGGTCGTATTATTTTTTGTGAATATGAACCTGGCGATACATTTTATCTTATTCAAAAGGGGCGGGTACAGCTGACTAAAATTATTGGATCCATTGAAAAAACCATCGATATCCTCAATCCCAACGAAATATTTGGTGAGATGGCTATTCTCGAGGAATCTCCACGCTCTGCCAGTGCCATCGCTCTTGATAATGTGCGATTGCTTGCGTTCAACCGGGAAAATTTTCAGTCCCTCATGCAGGGGACGCCACAAATTGCTCTCAAGCTCCTAAAGCTGTTTTCCAAGAGGATCTTTGACCAATCACGGCGTCTGATGATTCTCAAACTGTCCAATGTACAGGCGCGTATAGCCGATGTATTTCTCATGCTTGATGAGGGCTCTCCGGTTGCAGATGAGAATGATGATTCCCGTACTTTTTACACTACTATATCTGACATTGCACATTGGGCAGGCATTTCTACTGATGAAGCACGAGTTGTTATTAATCAGTTTGCCTCACAGCGGAGGATAGAGGTGTTTAATGATCGTATCGTTGTTCATAACATCCACGATCTAGCGCGTTTTGTTACGTCGCAACGGAAGAAAGAGCAATAGCACAACATTTTTACTACTGAAAGCCAAATGTTACCGACAGCTCTGGTTGCATCATAAAAGGAATTGCTCCCAGACTTTCCCTATGTATATTTAACCCAGTATCCAGAGATGTAAACAATGCAATTTGGAGAGATGTCCTTCTTGAGATAGGGATCAGAACTTCTGTGCTTCCGCTTAATCCAATGTAGAAGAAATTCAATGAGCGTAATGAAAGAACAGCAATATCACCGCTGTAATGTCCGATATATCCAATGTGAATCCCCCCTGCCAATAAAAAGCGTGCATTATTCCCCATGTCCGTCTTCCACCGTCCGCCAAGGGTAAGATCGAAGGAAAATCCTGTTCGTGTGGGATCTGCATGTGCCCATTTTGTACCCCTGTCTGCCTTCTCATTGTAAAAGTAGATATCTGATTTTACTAAGGGCATCAATATTGTTGTCTGGTAGTAGAAACCAACAGGGCGTCCGGTTCCTCCTTTAAGAAGGATCCCGAGCATTACATCTACTGGGAGGGTTTCGGAGGGATTTCGTATCTTCTCATGCAGATAAAGTATCGTGCGTAGTGACATTCCAAAGCCAATATCCTCTCCGGGGAATGCTGCCATCGTTTCTTTTTTCTCTTCCACAGCATCTTCTTGCGCTAGAGCAGTTGAGACAATAATAAGAAAAAAACAGATGGGAAAAACAATACGCATCGTGCTACAGCCAGGGATGGGAATTGAACCCATGACCTGCTCATTACGAGTGAGCCGCTCTACCCCTGAGCTACCCTGGCATTTTTTATGTTAAGCAAAGTCATTATTCTACCGACACAGTATAATATATCGCATTTTACGAATGATGTAAAGTGCAGGAGGACGGCAATGATACGAGGTATATATACAGCAGCAAGTGGAATGCTTGCTCAACAGCATAAATTGGATGCTCTTTCAAATAATCTTGCAAATGTAAATACCCATGGCTACAAGCGCGATGAATCAATTTTCAAGGCATTTCCCGAACTCTTGATTCGAAGAATGAATGATGATGGTGTTGTGCAATTTCCACTGCGTGGTAAACATGTTGGCTCCATAGACACATCGCCAGTGGTGGGAAAACTTGGAACCGGCGTAGAACAGAACGAAGTGTTTACGATATTTGAACAGGGTGGGGTGCAAAAAACGGAAGCCCCCTTTGACATTGCCCTAGAAGGATCAGGATTTTTTGTGGTAGAAACTCCCTACGGGGAGCGATACACCCGTAATGGGAGTTTTCAGATTGATCCGAGCGGAACGCTTGTTACGAAAGAGGGCTATCCTGTTTTGGGAGAGCAGGGCCATATTCAGATTAAGCAAAACAACTTTGTTATTGACGAGGACGGGAAAATTTTTGTGAATGCAATCTATCAGGACGACCCATACCGGCTGGTATCTCAGAATGAAAATCGTTGGGAAGAGACGGTGTTGTTGGATCGCGTTATGACAGTAGATGTTGATGAGCCCCGTTATTTAAGAAAGCAAGGTTCCAGTCTTTGGAGTGCAACAGAAGATTCAGGTCCTGCAGAGATTATTCAGGACAACAGACCAAAGGTCTTACAGGGTTTTTTGGAAGTATCAAATGTTAATCCGGTAACACAGATGGTAGAAATGATTGAAGTGAATAGAAGTTACGAGGCGAGTCAGCGCGTTATTCAATCGCAAGATACAAGCAGTGAACAGCTGATTAATGTAGTTTTGAGAGTATAAGAGGGAGAATACAATAAATGGTACGATCATTATGGACAGCCGCATCCGGCATGATAGGACAGCAGTTTCACATTGATACTATTGCAAACAATTTATCGAATGTAAATACGACTGGTTTTAAGAAGAACAGGGCAGATTTCGAAGACCTTCTGTATCAGACTATTCGTACGGCAGGCACTCCAGCAACGGAGCAGACCCTTGTTCCTGTTGGTGTGCAAGTCGGACATGGTGCCAAGACAGCTGCCACGCAAAAATTATTCTTGCAGGGTTCCCTGCAAAACACGGGTAATGTTGCAGACATTGCGATAGAAGGCGAGGGCTTTTTCCGTGTATTACTCTATGATGGAAGCTATGCCTACTCACGAAATGGGGCATTCCAGATTGATGCAGATCGCCAATTTGTAACTGCCAATGGATATCGACTACTTCCACAGGTCATCTTGCCAGAGGGCTTTATTCGTGAATCGGTAGCAATATCACAGGATGGTCGAGTTACAGCTCGGCTGGCAAATCAAAATGAACCCCTAGAGGTTGGTCAGATTGAACTATATCGTTTTATAAATCCCGTGGGATTGCAGGCAGTTGGAGAAAATCTCTTTGTACAGACTCCAGCATCTGGCGAAGCACAGCCAGGCCGACCCGCCTTTGAGGGAACGGGTAAATTGCTCCATCGCTTTCTCGAAATGTCAAATGTACAGCCGGTGGAAGAAATGGTTAATATGATTGTTGCACAACGTGCATACGAAATGAATTCAAAGGCAATCCAAACATCGGATACCATGTTAGGAATAGCTAACAATCTCAAACGGTAGATACTATGAATGAGCTCGATATTTTACAACTGCCACAGGCGGATTATTCACAGAAACTTGGACAGAACATACAAGCAAAGAATCATGACGAAAAGCGTCTCCGCGAGGTCGCCAGCGAGTTTGAGGCCTTATTTGTAAAACAAATATTGGATAGCATGCGTGCTACCCTAAGTCCGGAAAATCGTCTGGTTGATGGGGGAATGTCGGAAGAAATATTTACGGACATGCTCTATGACGAATATGCAAAGAACATGGGCAAAACACGTAGCTTTGGCATAGCAGAAATGATTGTCAAACAATTTTCTTTGGGTTAAGATGTGGCAAAGAAGGCACGGAACAGACAGAACAAAAATACCGTCAGATTCACACTCCTCTATCTCAGTTGTATTCTGGCATTACTTGTTGCCATCCTAGCATTGATTCAGCCAACTGAGCGGGAGGATGGTCCAACTTTTGAAGATCCTCTTGTAGCTGCCCCAGCAGCTCCAGCAACCCCAGCAGCTCCAGCAACCCCAGCTGCTCCAGCAACCTCAGCAAAACCAGCCCCAGCGACATCGGCAAAGAGGAAAATAGAAGTCCCGGAAAAAAAAGCAGAAAAGAAAATCCCGCAAGATATCGAATCCGCTGATCCAGTGGCTATCGAGGGAGATGAAGAATACGAAGCCAGTCCCTCCATCTATTCGGATGACCTGTACAACAATAAATCTAAGCAGCTCTACCTTGTACTCGATGATGCAGGATATGACATTGAAGACAGTGAGCGCTTCCTAAAGCTTCCTATCGACCTCACCATTGCTGTTCTTCCCCATCTGCCCTTTACCCATGCTACAGAAAATCTTGTTAAAAAGTATCAAAAACAGCTCATACTTCATTTCCCCATGGCTCCCGTTGGCAGTGGGGACCCAGGTCCACATGCCCTCCATGTTCATCAAAGTGATACTGATATCCGCAGGATCTTCATGGACAATCTGAACAGCATCCATGACAGGACTATGATTCGTGGCATTAATAATCACATGGGCTCAAGGGTAACCGCTGATACGCGTGTTATGCGTTTTATATTCCAGGAATTGGAAAAACGGAATATGTTTTTTCTAGACAGTCGTACAACCAAACACAGTGTCGCAAGAGCAATGTCTCTGGAATATTCTGTGCCCCTACTTGAACGACAGATCTTTCTGGATAATGAGAAAACACCCGAATACATTCATCAGCTACTTGATAAAGCCCTTGTTCTTGCTCAGGACAACGGAGAAGTTATCATGATAGGGCATGTAAAAACTGATGCTCTATACGAAGTCTTGGCAGAGCGGGTAGATGATATTTTGGCTGCTGGCTACCAGTTTTCCTTTCTCGATGAGCTACTGGAGATTGCAGATGCGAATACTCGGAATTGAAAGCTCCTGCGATGAATGTTCAATAGCACTATTGGACGGTAAGGATGTAAAGATGTATACGGCCACCCAGGCCATGGAACATGCTGAGTACCACGGCATTGTTCCAGAAGTAGCATCTCGTCGTCATGTGGAGCTCATTTCGCTGGTATGTCGTCAGGTGCTAGGTTCAGATGGCATCAATAGCATTGATGGAATTGCAGTTAGTAACAGACCGGGACTCAGTGG
The DNA here is from genome assembly GCA_964291355.2 of Spirochaetia bacterium. Classification (GTDB taxonomy): domain Bacteria; phylum Spirochaetota; class Spirochaetia; order WTKD01; family WTKD01. The sequence goes on from OZ220222.1 coordinate 657,216, forward strand.
TTCACTTGCGGTTGGACTGAATTTTGCAAAAGCACTTTCATACTCCTGTTCGATTCCCTATATTGCCGTGCATCACATACTTGCACATGCCTATGCAATTCAATTAGAGCAGGTTCTAGACTTTCCCTACCTTGCCTTTATTGTCTCAGGTGGACATAGCTTTATCGCAGAGTACACAAGCTATGACAACCTTCTCCTTATTGGCGAAACAGTAGATGATGCCTGTGGCGAGGTATTTGACAAGGTCGCTGATTATCTTGGACTTGGCTATCCCGGTGCCGCTGCTCTGGATGCTCTGGCACGGAAGGGGGATCCGAAATCCTACAGATTTCCCCGGCCAAAGGTAACAGGAAAGCCCTACGATCTGTCGTATTCGGGATTAAAAACAGCATTGATACATCAACGTGATCTCTTTCGCAGAGCAGAAACAAGCGACAAGATTGAGGACATTGCCGCTGCCTTTGAAGCAGCAGCAGTTGACATGCTCTTCGATCGTCTTCGCTTGCTTCGAGATTCTGGAAATGATCTGCCTGTGGTATTCTGTGGTGGAGTAGCAGCAAATAGCTATCTTCGCGAACGAGCACTACAGGAGGGTGCCTATATTCCATCTACGAAATACTGTGTAGATAATGCCGCGATGATAGCTGCCCTTGGTGCAGAATATTTGCAACGCGGGCAAAGCAGCGATTTTACGGTGGATGTGATATCCAGAACTGATTACCAGCGCAAAAATGCTTGATATATTCAGCGAAATATAATAAGATAGTACCGTGAAGTATGATAAAGTAATTGATGATAGCATTATCAGGGTAGAGGACTTTCCCAAACCTGGGGTATTGTTTTATGACATTACGGGATTATTCCTTTCGCCGAAGGCCTTTCATTACTGTGTTGATTGTATGGTTGACTTATACAAGGATCGACAGATTGATGTTATTGCAACTATAGAATCACGGGGATTTTTCTTTTCAACTCCTCTGGCGTTACGACTGCAGTTACCGCTGGTGTTGATGCGTAAGAAGGGAAAACTACCACGAAAAACCCGTGAAATTTCATATGATCTTGAATATGGGACTGATGTTATGGAAGTACATCAGGATGATATCAGTCCGGGAAATAAAGTTCTTATTGTTGATGATGTTCTTGCGACAGGAGGAACAACGGCAGCTGCCTGTAATTTGATAGAATCCTGCGGTGCAGAGATTGTTTCTGTTTTTGCAGTTATTGCCCTCAGTTTTCTTTCTTTCCAAGACCGCCTTTCGCAATATCCGGTGGATTATCTCGTTGAATATATTACAGAGAAAAAATAACAATGTACTTGACAGCAGAAAAAAGATAATGATATGATACAAAAAAAGGAGTTGGAGCATGGCTGTACCGAAACGGAAAGCATCAAAATCACGGACACGAAGACGGCATTCACACAATGCACGGATAACGGTTCCAAAGTTGGTTTTGTCATCAGAGGGTGAATATGTTCTTCCCCATAGAGTAGACATGAGAACTGGCTACTACAAGGGAAAGCAGATATTCGAACCAGGAGAACTGGAATAATACGGTTACATCATAAAGGAGTAATAATATGGATGAATTGTTTGAAAAAATGAAGAAATTAATTGCTGAGAAATTAGAAGTTGAAGAATCAAAGATTACGCTTGATTCTTCATTTAGCCAAGATCTCGGAGCCGATAGCTTGGACACCTACGAGCTTGTATATGCTATTGAAGAAGAAATAGGTGTATCATTGCCCGACGAGAAAGCTAGTGAGTTCGAAACAGTCAGGGATGTCCTTGAATTTTTGAAATCACAGCAAAGTAGTGAATAGCAAGTAGGATATATTTGAAATCTTCTCTACGCTATCTTTTTCAGTATCCGTTTAAGGATGTAGAAGGTCTAGAGTATGATACAAACCGAAAGAAGGCTCTTGCACAGTTTGAGTCCATCGCCGGCATTCGTTTCAAGCGCCGAGATTTATTAAATCTCGCCTTTGTGCATCGTTCCTATGCGAACGAGCAGAAACTAAAGTATAACAATGAGAAATTAGAATTTCTTGGCGATGCGGTGCTGAGTCTTGCTGTCTCTGAGTATCTATGGCGTACCTATGAGGACATGCAGGAAGGTGATTTTACTAAGCTACGTTCGTTCGTCGTGTCTGAACCTGCACTGTCAAATCTAGCTCGCCGTCTTCATATACCACATTTTGTTCTTGTTAGCAGGGGCGAAAAGCAAACGGGTGGCAAGAGTAAATCTACCATCCTTGCCGACGCTATGGAGGCAGTTTTTGGTGCTTATTTTCTGGATTCGGGCTTTAAAAAAGCAAAGCAATTTATTGTATCTGCTCTCGTGCCTGAGATAGAAAAGGTCTTAGAAAATAAGCACGAACGAGACTATAAATCATTGCTTCAGCAGCTCTGCCAGCAACAGTTCCGGAAAAATCCTGTGTATCGGGTAACAAAACGTACGGGGCCCGAGCATAAAAAGATTTTTTGGACTGAGGTGCGTTTAGACAGACGAATCTTGGGTTCCGGACGCGGAAAGAGTAAAAAAGAATCTGAACAGAGTGCTGCATCGGGGGCATATAAATTGCTATGCAAAGAAAAACGGATTAATCCAACGGCATCACTTTGATGTTTTCCCTTGGCTCAATATATTATACTGAGCCCTGCAGGCTGCAATTAAGTGTCCGCTTGTGTTTTTCTGTGGATCCTCGAGCACGGTTTGTAGTGCATATTGAAGAAGCTCTCCTAATATAGGGCCTCCATCAATCTGCAATGCCTTCATAAGCAGACGGCCGTCAATTTCTAATTCCTTGATGCTCAGTGCATCTTGTTTTGCCTCATATGCCTGTTGGATAATTTTTTCATCACTTGAAAGTATTTTTAGCAGAGGTATCAGGTAGGAAAGATTGTTTTTGCCGAGCCCTGCCAGCAGTTGTCTCATTTTCGCATCGCTATCTATGTATTGTATTTCTCCCATCGCAGAGAATAGCTTACATATTTTTTCCAGCTGTTTTTTCGGCGTAAGGAGCTTTTTTAATTCTCTCTGTACTACATCCGCTTTAACATTACAGGAATAGAAATACAATGCTATTCTGCTCTCTACATACTTCGGGTCTATTTCGTTAATATGTATGACTGCATCCATATTCTGTATTGGTGATATATACGAAGATAGGAGCATGCTTTTTTCCAGTAATGTGATGCCCTCCATACAGTATTTGCTCCGAAATATCTTCATAAACTCATCCTGAACGCGTTCTGTTGCTATGTTTTGAATGAGTTGATGCAGTTTCTGGATTGCGTGAAATGTTTTTGGCTCTATGGAAAAATTGAAACGTGCAGCAAAGCGGATTGCACGTAGCATACGCAGAGCATCCTCCCGAAAGCGTGTTTCTGCCCTTCCGATGCAACGAATAATCCCCTTCCTAAGATCCTGCTGTCCCGTACAGAGATCGATTAATGTATTATCTGACATGCTATAGGCGATGGCATTAATGGTAAAATCCCTGCGCTGAATATCCTCTGCTAGTTCTGTGCTGAATGTTACTTGTTCAGGGTGACGGTTATCTCTATATACCCCATCCCTGCGAAAGGTGGTAATTTCAAATTTAAGTTTCTTCCAGCACAGGGTAACTGTCCCATGTGCTAATCCGGTAGGAATAACCCGGCGAAACATGCCCTGTACTGCCTCTGGCAGGGCATCTGTAGCAAGATCGTAATCTCCGGGTTCGTATCCGAGGAGGATGTTACGAAGCGCACCACCAACAAGAAATAGCTGGTAGCCCTTTTGCTGAAAGATCTTGTGTATGTCGTATATCTCTTTGGGAATTTTAATTTCCATACTTCTAGACTTCTCCTTCCATTATACAAAAAAAAAACGCGGCCATTGGGCCGCGTGTAATAGAAAAGTAACCACTATCGTAATAGATCAAGTACTGTGGTTGCTTTTTGGTTGGCCTGGGCCAACATTGCCGTTGCTGACTGTAGGAGTATCTGATTCTTTGTATAGATCGATACTTCATGAGCCATATCAACATCCCGGATGCGAGATTCTGCTGCTTGCAGATTCTCAGCACCGACACTCAGTCCTTGTCTACTGAGTTCTAGGCGGTTCTGATATGATCCGAGGTCCGCACGTTGCTTATTGATCTGCGTCATCGCATTGTCAATAAGACCAATTACAGCATTTGCCCCATCAGGTGTTGAAAGGGAAATGAAGGTAGCAGAATGTGGGAATCCATTGGCCTGCTGCAGACCAAGTGACTGCGCCGTCATGGTACCAATAAAGACAGCTTCACGCTGATCCATATTTGCACCAATATGGAACCACATACTTCCAGTTACAACGTTTGTACCTGTTTCACGAGCAAAACGCCCAGTGAACAAATTCATACCGTTGAATTGAGCATGTGATGCAACCCGGTTTAGCTCGTCAATAAGCTGCGAGACTTCAACCTGAACCTGCATACGATCCTCTGCAGTATAGATACCATTCGATGCCTGCACTGCAAGTTCCCGGATACGATGAAGAACATCCTGCGATTCCTGCAGGTATCCTTCTGCCGTCTGAATGAGTGATATACCGTCCGCGGCATTTCGTTCGGCTTGCTGCAGTCCACGTATTTGTGCACGCATTTTTTCCGATACCGCAAGACCAGATGCATCATCACCAGCACGGGTAATCCTGTAACCTGACGAGAGTTTTTCCAAACTCTTGTCCACTGCAATGTTTTGGAATTTTTCACTTCTGTGAGCAAACATTGCACTAAGATTATGGGTAATTATCATACAATCCTCCTTGATTGTTTAAGACTTCCCTGTCTATAACTGTCCACGACAGTCTGTATAAATGTTCGGCTAAAATAGAAATCACTTAAGTTAAGTTTGACATTCATATATACTATTTGTATGAAGAAAATATTGATATTAACTGGGGGAGATGCTCCCCTAGCTTTAGATATGGATTTTTCGGAATATTACATTATTGCTGCCGATTCCGGACTAGAGCTGGCAGAGCGATACAATGTAAGGGTCGATGAATATGTTGGTGACAACGACTCCTTAGAGCGCAAAGACCTACTTGCAGACCTTCCTAAGAAGTACTTTTTTGAGCAGAACAAAGACCTGACAGACACGGAAATAGCTCTGGAACATGCGCAGCACATTAATCCCCAGGATATTAGTATCGTAGGTGGTGGTGGTGGCCGCGAGGATCATTTTCTTGCCATTCTCAGTTTATTTGAGCGTGAGTTACATCCTCATTACTGGTATACGGCGAACAGTTATTTTGAGTATATTGATGATGTTTGTACGATTTCTGGGGCAGAGGGACGGGTTGTTTCCTTTTTTCCTCTGGGAAATACCCCCTGTATTGCAAAAAGTTCCGGTTTACAGTGGAATTTAGACAAAAGTACTTTACATAAAGGGCTCTTTAGTGTTAGTAATAGTATTGTAGGTATTTTATGCAAAGTACAGATACAACAAGGAAAATTACTCATGGTTCTCAACTGAAAGAGGGGGCATCTCTGGATCGCCTTATTAAACAACTGCCACTGCTCAAACAACATGAATATAGAAAGAAAGTTTATGATGACTTGGATTTTCTATTGCATTATCCCTTGCCTGAGAATATTGGATCGGTCGAGGATATACAGCAACAGGCATATGAGGAGTTACAGCGTTTAGGTATATTCAAGAGAGCGGCAATTCGTTTTTCTTCGATCTTTAATTCCACCACACTCAGTTCTGTCTACATCAAAAAAAGGCTACACATTATTTCCCGAAAAATAGGAAGAAAAAAAAGGCTATTCAATATGCAAAATGCATATTTAACGCATTCGTTTTTGCTTCTGTTTTCCCAGCTATATGAAAAGCTTTATCCCATAATCAATATGTATCGAAGATGTTGGAACGATGTAGATATCCTACGTTTTGTAATTAACAGCATTACTAAGAAGCATCTTCCACAGACAATGTATGGATTACAAACCCATATCAGTATAGAAACATTCATTGATGTCATTGAGAGAAACAATGGTCCCTCAGACATATTCGCCATATTGCAGGATGAGGTAGCAGGGAAGTTGAATGAGATAACTGAAGATGTCTGGCAGGAGATTGAGGAGGAATTATTTCCCCTCTATGCTCTTCGCTATCTTTGTTTTTTTGATTATGAAAAATTCAAAAAACTCTTTGCACCTCAGACTAAGTCTCTCTTTAAAAACGAGGGAACGAGTTTTCTCCAATCACGCACATTGGTATTTCAATTTTTCTTTGCTATCTCTCAGTTACTCAGACTTGGGGAGGTGAAATCACTGTCAAAAACACTCTTGGAGTCATTAGCAATGCTGGAAAATAACAGTCAGGAGATCCTCAGTGTCGGAAAATCGATCACGGACGCTTTCCGCTTTGCGCAGGAAAATTTTAATTTTGAGCAGATGCAGAATCTCCTTCGCTGTTCCTACTATGATCCCTATTATCATTTGCATTTTGACCAGCAAAGCTGGAATATTAAGGGCTATATTAGTCACGAAATATTTTTACATCTCTGGTCTCAGGTTGCTACTTCTATTACGCATTTTAATACTCAGATATTTAGGAAAAAGGTACAGGAACTCTTTCCCAATGGATTGATGAATTTTAAGTATGTGACAGCAGAGCCCTGTAAGCAAACAATGTTTCCGATGAAGAAACACATCATACATATTCCAGAATTGCAATTTTTAGCAACATTTTTTTCTAACGTCCGCGTCGCCTTTCCATGGCTCGATAGTCTGCAGCTGGCGCATCCATCTCTTGTTAATATGCCTTTGCTCAATACCCTAACAGAAATGTGCAAGACAATGCGGGAGGAATATGCAAATTTTGATCATATGTTCGCAGAGACGGCTGATGTTGGAAAGCAATTCTGTGAAATTTCCCGAGATTTTTATACCAAAAAAACACATCATGAGGCAATCATTCAATATGATGAGCTAGTAGCAAGGATAAATGAGAGTGGTCAAGAATTGATTACACGGGGAATTGAAGTCCTGAAAATGCTTACATCGTTTTTTAAGCAGCTGCGAGAAAACATGACGCAGAAGCAATATAAAACATTAGCATCAGATGAGCTGTCAATACAGGAACGTGACAATGAGAATTGCAACAAATATTACTCAATGGTTGTTTCCATGCAAGAGATAGTTACACAGTTCATCGTTAATAAGCACTATAAACACAATATTGAGAAATCAAATCCTTGAGCTGCTCCAATTCTGTAATAATACACGAGGGCTGTACATTGCGACAACATGGATCATCCTCCCTCAAACGAAGAGAGCGCCTGTCGCCAGCGAAGAGTGCTGTTTGTAGTCCTGCAGATGATGCAGCGAGCACATCGTTTCTCATATCATTGCCGACATAGAGAAGTTCAGAGGCATCAATATGATATTCCTGTTTATAAAAATTCACAGTCTGCTCAAATATGCTCACTGTTGGTTTGGCGATGCCAAGTTCATAGGACCAAGTGGCAGATCTACAGCCCAACTCTGCTACCGTTTTTCCAAAAAAGGCAGGGAAGAGGAGTTGGGTATAAAACTGTGCGTTTGAAACGATTCCCCATGGCATGCTTTTGACGGCACTCAGGATGCTCTCTAATCCAGGCATCGGCCAAACGGGATTGCTTCGCAATTCAAATTCAATGGCAACAGACTGGGGGTCTAATGTTTTTGACCTGCTTCGCAATATCTCCGTCTGGAGTATTTCATTCCAAAGAGCTACGATGTCAATTTCCGGATGTATGTTCGCTGAACGCTTACGTTGATGTTCCTGTTCAATGAGTACCTGAAGTGCTGCCGATATTTCTTTTGCTTCTGATGATTCAAGCATAGTGTCAAATTCATGAAAACTTTTTTGTATTAATTCTGCATGTTTTTGCTGGTGGGCAGCAATGTCACCGGCATTTGAGATAAATAATGTCCCGTAGATGTCGAAAATAAGAATGCGAAACTGTTTAAGATCATGTATAGTGGGATCGACAGGACAGGGCATTGGCTCTAGTTTGTAACTGAGTTGACGGATACGTTCGATAAGATCAGTGTGAATCATAACCAACTATACCTGATAATGCGTGGTATATACAATGAAGCAAAAGGCGAACAAGAGAGAAATTACACACTATGTAGCACTGATTCAGAGGATCTCTGCATACCTATTTTTTGTCCTCTTGTTTGGCATAATGATACAAGTAATGGGTATATATCAGAATTTCTCATTTAGAAACAGGAAGATGATCCTTCTCTTTTTGAGAATAAACTCTTCGTTTTATCTGCTCTTTGGGATATATGCCTTGATATTTACCGCTATTAATCGCCATTCGGTCATGCGCAAAAAAGCTCGGGTTTTTTTTCGATATCTGTTCTACATTCTGTTTGGTATCATCAGTACAGCCATCATCATTGTGTGGGACATTTTTATGTTACCGGATAGATGATAATGGATATTCAGGCAATACGCGGCGCTATTCAGGCAGAAGAAAACAAGAAAGAGCAGATTTGTAGTGCAGTGCAAAGATTACTAACTACCATGTGCAGTACCAACCACATTGCCGTAGAGGACATTATTAGCATACAGTTCTCACAAACGAAGGATTTGAATTCTGCCAACCCCGCCACCTGTCTCCGTCAGATAGGTTTTGAACATACGCCACTGTTCTGTACCCAGGAGCCAGATTACAGCGATTCTAAGGAGCGCATCATACGGGTACTTATGACCTATCGCAACAAAACTGGCACCACTCCGCAATCGGTTTATCTCGGCGGGGCAAAAACACTGCGTGGGGACCTGAAATAACATGTATACATTCCAGCGACAAACCGAAATTCGCCATTTACTTATGTCCGCACGAATTATACGCAGGATATTTGTGGAAGTCCTTCCCATGATCGTACAGGGAACAACGACGAGCTCCATCGATACCTTTATTAAACATTGTCTGAGAAACTCAGGGGCAACGAGTGTCCTAACATCACAATTTGGCTTTCCTGCCACTGCATGCATTTCTGTAAATGAAGTTGCAGCGCATGGCGTTCCTGGTTCCCTTACGCTTCGAAACGGTGACGTCATTACCATAGATGTAAGTGTCGATCGTGCTGGTTGGAGTGGGGATGCGGCTTGGAGCTATGTGGTTGGACACGAGAATATGGAAAGCAAAACACTTGTTGAAGCCGCTTGGGCAGTATCTCGAGCAGGTGTAATTGCAGCGAAGGCAGGAAAACGCATCGGTGATATAGCTGCAGCAATTCGTGCAGAGGCCTTCCAGAAGGAGATTAATTTATTTGCATGTTTTGCGGGACATGGCATAGGTCGTAAGGTACATGAAGATCCCATTATTGCCTATACCATTGCTGCTGGAGAAGGAGCACTCTTGGTTCCTGGGATGGTATTAAACATTGAACCAATAGTAACCTTTGGCAGGACCGATATAGAAAAGCAAGCTGACGGATGGAGTTACATCGCACAGGACAGGAGCTGGAGTGCACAATTTGAACACACAGTTGCAATACACGAAGACAAGAGTACCGTTTTAACTTCTGACAATATTATTACAGAACTTCTACCGGAAAGTCCAATATTATAGGAACAAGGTCTTGACTATTCGAATATTACATATTATACTCTTGCTAACATGCCATCTTAGCTCAGGGGTAGAGCACGTGATTTGTAATCTCGGGGTCGTCGGTTCAAATCCGACAGATGGCTTGTAATACATGTAAAGATGTACTATCATAATAACAATAAAGAGGGGAGTTTCCCGAGCGGTCAAAGGGGGCAGACTGTAAATCTGTTGGCTCAGCCTTCGAAGGTTCGAATCCTTCACTCCCCATGTGTGATAGAGGACGCGTCATGAGACTATTGTTTTGGGGGGCACGAGGCTCATGCCCGATACCACTCGATCCTTTTGCGGTTCGAAAAAAATTAACATCCTTGCTCCACCGTATAAAACCAGAGCATCTTGTTTCTGATGAAAGTCGGTTGGCATTTCTTACTACGCTTCCAGAATGGTTGTACGGAACCGTTGGTGGGAACACCCCCTGTGTTGAAATACTTGGGGAACGGGATGACTGTCTTGTATTTGATGCCGGTAGTGGCATCATAGCGCTGGGGAACAGGCATTTTGGAATGGAGAAGCCCCCGTCTACCTACCACATATTTTTTACACACTTCCACTATGATCATATTCAGGGATTTCCATTTTTCGGTCCGGCATTTCATCCGGCGGTGACCATTAATTTTTACAGTCCCGTTCCAAATTTTGAGCAAATCCTCCGTAATCAGATGCGTGCGCCCTATTTTCCCATTACCATGGAAGGCAAGATGACGCCAAATATGCATTTCCATACATTAGAGGGAGATTATTATGACCTAGAGCCCTACCGAATTCGTTGGCATTATCTGCATCATCCGGGGGGAGCACATGGATATCGGGTTGATTGTAATAATCGAAGTTTTGGCTATGTCACCGATGTCGAGCTCATGCCTGGTGATTTTGAGCGGAGTGCCGAAAATGTTGCATTTTTCGATGGTCTGCACTCCCTTGTTTTGGATACACCCTATACACTCGGGGAGGCCATAGAGAAATATAACTGGGGGCATTCATCCTTTACGCACGGTGTAGAATTTGCACATACATGGAATACGGATCGTTTATTTATGTTTCACCATGAACCGCGTTATGATGATCAACGATTATTTTTCAACCTGCAATCAGCACGTTGGTATGCAAAAAGTTTGGGTAATACAAATCTGGAAATTTATCTTTCGGCTGAAGGGAAGGAATATGAAATATAAGGTTCTACCTGATTTTATTACATCTCATCATAGAGCACGATCACTTTATGTGTTCCTTCGATCACAGGAAAACTCATTGCCTTCAGAAATGTTAAGCATTCTTGAAACATTGCAAAGATACATGTTTCAGTATTATACTATTGGTGAAATAGAAGAAATGATTTCTACTACCAAGATGAAAGGGGTTTGAATGCGTCGTATTATTTTTGTACTTATATTATTGTTGTTACCGTTTGTTCTCTTTGCACAGTATAGCCCGAGTCCCGGGAGCCGCTTGTACTATCAGCAACTGTCTTCGCGATTTTTATCACAGGGAGTTTCAGTTGCACGTTCTGAAACAGTGCTTGATGCCATCATTAATCCGGCTGTGATAGCCCGCATGCAACGCGTTCATCTGCAGGCAAACTACATGGCACATATTGATGACAATCCTGCGATCTCTGGTCATGCTGCTACTGTTGCCTTAGGGCTACCATCTCCCTATGGGGTGTTTATGAGTTCATTCCATGTTCTCAATGCGAAAAACAAAAACGTATCGCTGGGCACCTTTGGGAGTTTTCATTTTTCCTTCTCAAAGGCAATTACTGAAAACTTCTGGTTTGGAACTGGTCTGCACATGCAGGTTGGCGGCTTTGATAATCATCTGGATTGGGGACTTGCTGCCGATCTGGGAATGAGCTACCTCTTGCCACTTTCAGACATTCCCTACATCCGTTTCGGGCTCGTGTTGCGAAATTTCGGGAAATGGTATAATGCGATCCCCGGTAGTGCGAGCATGCCCGAACCCTTTACCCTTGCTATGGGGGCAGAATTCATGTTCGTTGAACGTGACGATATATCTATAGCGCTCAATACAGACATCACCATTCCGACCTTTCTTGGTTTTCGTGCTGATGTTGGACTCATGATGCGCCTCTTTAATGTTGTGGAATTACACAGCACATGGCAGTTTGATTTAGATCGGCTTATAGATGGGCGTTCTATGCCCATGCAGTCAATGTTCCCCGGTTTCGGCATACAATTCCGCATACCCCTTTCAAAAACAAAGAAGGTCAGTAAGCGTCCGGAGGTTTCCCTTGCGTCCGGAGCCCTCCCGCTTGAGAAGGATCACTGGCTTGCTGCTGTGGAAACAACCGTTGCATTTGGACAGGTAGACAGGCAGCCACCCGATGTGGTCCTTGACTACGATACACATTATATCTCGCCAAATAATGATGGCGTTAAAGATCTGCTGACCATAGATCTAGAAATTACCGACAGTCGTTATGTTACGAGCTATCGCATAGATATATTTGATGATGCAGACAGGCAGGTAAAGAGTATACGCAATGCCGAGCACCGTGTTGAAAACCAGGTAAGGAATTTCTTTACCCGTCTCGTTGCAGCTGACGAGGGCATTGTTATTCCACCTCAAATTGTATGGGATGGCATAGCAGATGATGGAAAGAATGTTGAATCCGGTGAGTATTATTTCAGCATTCAATCAGAAGACGATAATGGAAACCTCTTTGTTGGCGAGAAGCATCCCTTTGTGGTAGACCGCGTAGCCCCCGATCTTAATCTGAAAATATTAGAGGGACGGGAGCTCATCTTCTCTCCAAATGGAGATGGAAAGCGCGATGACATTACCTTTGAACAGAGTGGCAGTGTAGAGCAAAGCTGGCTTGGAAGTATACAAAATAGTGAGGGGAAGAGGGTGCGAAGCTACCGCATTGCAGATGCTGCCCTAGAAACTATCACTTGGGACGGCACGAATGATGATGGGCTGACGGTTCCTGATGGTGTCTATCATTATAGCATTTTTGGTCGCGATCGGGCTGGAAATGTAAGTAATGCGAAGCTTGCCAACATTATTATTCGAACTGACCCGACTCCTATCTCACTTCGAATTGACCGACGCTTTTTCTCGCCAAATAACGACAATCAAGCAGATGTCGTTACACTAACACCAGTTTTAGAAAATCAGAACGGCATAACAACTTGGCAGCTTGCCATTCGGAACAAAAATGAACAACAGGTACGACTATATCAGGGAGGGTCAGAGTTGGAAACTGTTCATTTTGATGGAAGGGACGACAATGCAGCCGCTCTGCCTGATGGAGGATATTCAGCTGAGCTCACGGTGTACTACATTCACGGAAACAGACCGCAGATAACATCACCTGAATTTATCATTGATACCTTGGCTCCAGAGGCAAGGATTCGGAGCGAGGATAGCATCCTTTCGCCAAATGGTGATGGCGTCAAAGATCTCATTCGTTTTTCGCAGAGTTCCTCAGAAGAATCACGTTGGCTAGCACGGATAGAAAATGATGCAGGGGAGCTAGTACACGAAAAATCATGGTCTGGGGCTGTTCCGGATACATATTCATGGGATGGAAGGCTGGAAAATGGAAAGATAGCCGAGGATGGCGTCTACAGATATCGCTTGTCCAGCGTTGATCTAGCAGAAAATATGAGTGTTGTTACTGCAGTTTCCTTCTCTATTGATACGAGCACTGCAGGTATTTTGATATCCCCTGAATTCTCCGCTTTTTCGCCGAACAATGATGGGAAACAGGATGTGAATACCTTCTTTCTCCGTTTGGGGAAGAATAATCGTGCGATAGATCGCTATCGCTATATTATTCGTTCTACAAATGATGATGTCGTATTGGAGTTCCAGGGCCGCGATGTTCTTCCGGATAATATCCGCTGGGATGGACGTGATTCAGATGATAACATTGTAGCTGATGGTGATTATCTGGCAGATATCTTTGTGACTCTGCAAAATGGAGTAGAGGTTGAATCTCATACATCTGCTATTACGGTTGATGTAACATATCCAGAAGCACGTATACAGATAGAGGACAGTATTTTCTCGCCCGATGGCGATGGCAGGAAGGACGTAATACGAGTCTCACAATCTTCAACGCGGGAAGAACAGTGGGAGGCGAAGATTCTTTCTGCTGACAATGAGGTGGTCAGGAGCTTTTCTTGGTCGAATACATCTCTGTCAGTCCAAAGTTGGGATGGAACTGACGCCAATGGGAACCCGGTTCCCGATGCTACGTATACGTATCGGGTTTCTGCGATCGATGCGGCTGGCAATGGCTTTACATCTGATCCCGTGAATATTCACATTGATACAAGACCAGCACGAGTCTTCCTGACTGCAGATAGCTTGGCAATAGCCCCAACTCCCGAAAACAAGGATGATGAGCGCATCATCTTTACAGCATTGCTTGATGATACGAGTGATGCTGAGAGCTGGCAATTTGTTATTCGTAAGGGAGCAGAAATATACTATCGTCTCTTAGGCAATGATATAAAAGAGGAGATGGAATTTCCATGGTATGGAAACGATAATGAGGGCAATATAACCGAAGGAGAATACGTTGCAGAATTTTCCATTCAATACATACGTGGAACAAGACCGCAATCATATTCCTCACCGGTAATGGTGGATTTTTCACCTCCAGATGCTACTGTTGAACTTCAACCTCTGCCATTTTCTCCCGATAATGATGGAATGAATGATGTATTAAACATTGCATTGAATACAGAGGATGTCAGCGATATAGCTTCATGGTCATTTTCTATATATGATCGGAATGACACTCTGTTCCAGCAGTTCAGTGGGGATGGAAAACCATCATCATCGCTTTTGTGGGATGGGCGTTCTCAAGATGGCGAATTGGTTATTTCGGCAGAAGACTACCCCTACACTTTTGAAATAGCTGATGTTCTGGGAAATGTGCGGGAGCTGAGCGGAAACATCCCCGTTGATGTATTAGTCATTCGGTCGGGAGATGTGTTGAAGGTGCGAATCTCATCAATATATTTTGAACCAAACTCCCCAGAGCTCTTCGTCGATCAGGAAGATGAACGGGCAATAAAGAATGTAACGATTTTGAATCGACTGAGCGAGGTCTTTAAAAAATATAATAATTATGATGTTCTGATTGAGGGACATGCCGTGAATATTTCTGGTACTATGGAAGAGGAAAGAACGGAGCTAGTACAGCTCTCTGAAGCGCGTGCTGTTAGTGTTCAATCTGCACTGGTAGAACGTGGCGTTGCATTTTCCCGTATGTCTGTAGAGGGTCGGGGAGGTCTTGAACCGATTGTTCCTCATACTGATCTGGAAGAACGATGGAAAAACAGGAGGGTTGAGTTTATCTTGCTCAAATAAAAGCATGAAGATACCGTACATTTCAGGTGCCATTGTTGCATTGCTTATCTTTGTTTCCTTTTCGGTAGGAATGGGAATGTTCTTATATCTAAATCGTCCAGTAGATATTCATCACGAGCCGGTTTATTTTACGATCCACCCGAACGAATCACTTCGATCCATCTCACGACGACTGGAAGATGAGGGACATATTCGTTCTGCCCTCCTCATGGAGTTTTGGGGTAGGATGCAGAAAACGAATTTCCGTAAGGGGCAGTATATTCTACCAGCGAATATAAAAACGGTGGCATTGCATGATCATCTCTTGTATGACAGTGAGGTTATGGAGCATCTCACAATCCCAGAAGGATATACCCTACGGAAGATTGCAGCCCGGGTAGAGAACGCGGGCGTTACGAGTGCGGAGCTCTTTTTGAATTATGCAAGGACTGGCGATGCTCTAGAAAAATATGGCATTATTGCAACTTCGACTGAGGGCTTCCTCTATCCCGATACCTATTTTTTCCCGCAGAACTATCCCGCTGAAATGGTTGTGCAGCATATGGTAGCGACCTTTTTTATAAAACTTAAGGCGATATATCCTGATTATCTGAGCATCGATCCACAGTTACTCTACGAGAAAATTGTTCTTGCAAGCATTGTTGAGCGTGAGTATGTTGTTGAACATGAAGCAGAGATTATAGCATCTGTCTTTTATAATCGTTTGGATGCCGAAATGATGTTACAATCCTGTGCTACCGTTGTTTATGTAATGACGGAGGAAGAAAAAATGATGCATCCGGAACGTCTGTTGTACAGTGATTTACGCAGGGAATCGAAATTCAACACATATTTACACACGGGGCTCCCACCGGCACCGATATCAAATCCCGGTTCTGTTGCTCTCAATGCGGCATTTTTTCCGGCAGAAACAGATTATTGGTTTTTTGTTTTGAAGGGCGCGGATGCATCAAAGCATTATTTTTCGCGTTCATACGAGGAACACAATCAGGCAGCCTTCCTTTATTTGAAATCCTCGTCATAGAGCTTATGGCAATTCCCGAAGAAGTAATCAATGAGATTATAAGCAGTGTAAATATTGTTGATGTTGTAGGGCGCTATGTAAGATTGGAACGTCGAGGCAATCGACATTGGGGACTGAGTCCCTTCAAAACGGAGAAGACCCCATCTTTTTCAGTATCAGCAGAGAAGGGCGTGTACTATTGTTTTAGTACGAGCAAGGGTGGCGGTATTGTTAATTTTCTCCGTGAGGTAGAACATCTTGATTTTATTGAAGCACTTCATTATTTGGCGGAGATGTCGGGATTATCCCACCTTTTAGTAGATAAAAAATCGCCCCATAGTGATGCGAGTGGGGTTAGCAAGGAAATACTTGCTCGTCTTACAAAGAGCTTTGTTCATATGCTCATACATCACCCATCAGCTGAAGCTGCTCGAAACTATCTTGTAGAACGAGGAATAACAGAGGCTGCCGTGGAGCATTTCTCGCTGGGCTTTGCTCCCCAGGATCAGGGCTGGGTCTATCGTATACTGAAGAAACATAATTTTTCTGATGCAGTAATTTTTCAGACGGGGATTTTTTCAGAACGCAGAAACTTTCTGTTTAATGGACGGATTATTTTTCCCATTTACTCAGCACAGGGTGATGTTATTGCATTTGGCGGTCGTGATATAGTGGGGCGGGAACCAAAATATCTCAACTCTCGTGATAGTCATCTGTTTAAGAAAAAACGAGCACTCTATGGCTTATCACAGGCAGTTTCCGCGATACGCAAAGAACGGAAAGTCTTTCTCGTAGAGGGGTATTTTGACGTTATTGCCATGCAAATGGCAGATGTTCCAAATACGGTTGCAACCCTTGGAACAGCATTGAGCAAGGAACATTTACTTCTTTTGAGGCGCTATGCAGATAAGGTTATTTTTGTGTATGATAGTGATGAAGCAGGAAGCAAGGCAGCTCTCCGTTCTGGAATGCTTGCAGAGCAACTCGAATTCCCTGCTGAGGTTGTTGTACTCCCTGAGGGGCGAGACCCGGCAGATTTCCTGAGTATGAAGCAGACTGAGCAGCTGAAATCTATGCTACAGGATCCTGTAACTATGTTCCGCTTTGTGTTAAACTACTATCGCGGTGTTGACACAGAAAAGAATATGTCAGAACGGGCGAAAAATATCTTTGAATATATTTCTGCGGTTCCTTCTGAAATAGAAAGACAGGGCTATCTCTTTGAGCTAGCGGATGAATTAGGTCTAGATAAACATCTTGTTACAAAAGATTTCCAAGGCTATAATAAGCCATCCTTTCCAGTGGAAACGGAGAAAAAACCCCATGTTCACTTGGAGAAAACAGTTGATTTGATGCTCATGCTCACATTATTCAGAAGACCTGATCTTTTTATTGCACATCGGGGACGTATAGTATATGATAGTATGCAGGATAAGCAGGCACGCGAGCTGTTCTGCCTATTGGAAGATAGCTTTCGCATGGGCGAGCTTGATGCTTCTGATTGGAATATTTTGCACCGTGTAGAGAGTGAGGAGCTACGCAATTATGTTGCAGCTGCCTTACATAGCGAAGAGTTTGAAAATGAGGAGGGCATTATAAACAATGCTCTATTCCGTATGTCCTTACGGAAATGTAAAGAAGAACGTCGTGTGCTTGAACGAGAAATTCGGAAACTGGATCAATCTGACGATACAAATGATATCTCTTTTCGTAATCTGCTTGCCGATAAGCAAGATAAGGACAAAGAAATAGACCGTTTAATGCAGTCAAAGGAGCAAAAATAAATGTACAATCTATTGAGGGTTGCAACAGCGTGAAAAATGAAAAAGAAACATCTACAGAAGATCTCGTTCGCCTCTATTTAAAAGAAATTGGAAAAGAAGCCCTATTAAGCTCTGCTCAGGAAATTGAACTCTCAAGACGTATGGAGCAGGGTCAGGAAATTATTCTTGACGTTCTCCTAAAATCAGGTTTTTTGATTTTTGAACTCTACGATATGGTAGATCGTGTTTCTGATATGCAAAATGAGCAGGGAGAAATGAAGAGTGTTGCACGAACTGCGCTTGGTAGACCAACTGATCGGCGTCGTGTGAATCATTTTTGCAGAATGATTCAAAAGCAGTTCTTTCCTGATCTCGAAGAGTATGTGTGGTTTGAACAACAGGTTCTATCTACCAATATAGATGGGGTGAATTATACGGACTTTGTTGAAAAACGAGAAAAATTGCTGGAGCAACTACACGAAATAGATATTCATTCCGATGAGTTACAGAAGATTTCAGAAAGTTTTTTACGACACACTCGAACTCTTGAGGAACTGAAAAAACGAAGAGTTCAATTATTACTTCGACTGAGAATAGAGAGTATCGATCAGGTGCGTAAAATCAGCCGTTCCATGATATCACAAAAAACACGGGCAGAAGCTGAGGCATATTTAGGCATGCCCTCTAGTCAGATTAAGGAAACAATACGGCAGTTGCAGGTAGATGACAAAAAGAAAAAATCTCTTGAGTTCCGTTTTGGCGCATATATTGATGATATCCTTGAACAGGCGATAACTGTCGCACAGGGTCGAGAGATGATGCACTCAGCGAAGGAACAGCTTATTCAGGCGAATTTACGCCTTGTTGTTAGTATTGCAAAGAAATATACAAATAGAGGATTACACTTCTTTGATTTAGTGCAGGAAGGTAACATTGGGCTTATTAAGGCAGTAGAAAAATTTGAATATCGCAAGGGCTTTAAATTTTCAACCTATGCGACTTGGTGGATACGGCAGGCCATTACCCGATCTATTTCGGATCAGGCCCGAACTATACGGATTCCTGTTCATATGATAGAGCAGATCAACAAGATTGTTCGGGAAACGAGGCAGATGATGCAGAATCTCGGTCGTGAACCCACTGATGAGGAATTGGCAAAATACCTCGGTTGGACTGTGAACAAGGTAAAGAGTGTAAAGAATGTTGCACGAGAGCCGATTTCTCTGGAAACAGCAGTAGGCGAAGATGAAGATTCATTGCTTAGTAATTTCATTGAAGATAAGGATAGGAAGAGCCCTGCACAGGAAACTTCTTTTGCGATATTTCAGGAACAATTACATGGACTTTTGTCCTCTTTACCGGCACGGGAACAAGAGGTTTTACGAAAGCGTTTTGGATTAGAAGATGGCTATTCACTGACTCTGGAAGAGGTTGGATTGCAATTTGATGTAACACGTGAACGGATACGTCAAATTGAGGCAAAGGCATTGAGGCGTTTGCGTCATCCCAAAAAGAGCCAGTCTATGCGAGGTTATTTAGGAGAGGAGAACTAGGAGTTTTATGGCACAGAATATACTTGATCGTTTATTATCACTACAGGATGTGTTGGAGGAAAAATATACACTGGAAAAAGAGCTAACTCAGCTCCCCACTGAGTTACAAACAAAGGAGCAATTACTTGAACGTTTGCGAACTTCTGTTGAATCCATGTCTGGAGAGCAGGAGACTCTTTCTCAGAGTTGCAGTACGGTTCGCATTAATATTATAAATTACGAAGAAGAACGTGCGCGCTACGAGAAGCAGATCAGCGAAACTGAAACGCAGCGTGAATACGAGACTCTGGAAAAAGAGATCAAGAATGTATATATGAGCGAGCAAAAACAGCGAAAAGACCTTGAGCAGCTCACGAATGAATACCAGCAACTTGTTGAACGCCGGAAGAAGGAAGAGGAGCTACTAAAAATCCAGGAAGAAGAATTGCAATCTGAAAAAGAGCGGATCATTGACGCGGCATCCTCCAAAGAAGACGAGCTAAAGGACATAACAAAAAAAGCTGATAATATTTCAAAACACATTGATCAGGCACTTCTGTTCAAGTTCAAGCGAATTATTCGAAGCAAGAGTGGGAAAGGTATTGTAGCTCTCAAGGGAACTGTCTGTGCGGGATGTCAGATGGTCTTACCGGAACAGTTTGTTAATGATGTTCGAACTGGAAATGATGTATTGTTTTGTCCCTATTGTTCTAAAATTCTCTTTTATGAAGATGATGTAGAAGAAGAACAGAGCTGGAACAACGATATGGAAGATACAGAGGGACTTATCGATCTCTTTGAAAATGAAGTAACAGACGATTTTGAATTTTACAGTACCGATGACGAAGATAAAGAAGATGATGAGGATGCTGAGTCGATAGAGACAGATGAGCAGGAGGACGGGAAGGACATCGATTTTGATGAGGAAGAAGACGAGACCTCTATTGATCTTGATGAAGTGGAGGATGCCGAAGAAGAATTAGGTGAATAAAAGAGGGTGTGCCGCATTGTCGCTGCATGCAGAGGAAAGTCCGGGCTCCATAGAGCGTGATACCGGGTAATTCCCGGCTACAAAGTATTTTGTAAGAGATAGTGCCGCAGAAAAAATACCGCCGAGAGGTAAGGGTGAAATGGTGGGGTAAGAGCCCACCGATTAGATGGTAACATCTAGTGCAGGGTAAACCTTGTCAGGAGCAAATTCAAGCAGCAGGTGGGTTGCTCGCCTAATACCTGCGGGTAGAACGCAAGAGTGGGATAGCAATATCTCACCAAGATAAATGACAATATATTACAGAACCCGGCTTACAGGCACGCCCTTGTTTATTATTGTTTTGTAGTAGTGTATACTGTGTACAATGCCGGGAAAGTTATTTCCAACGAAAAATGCCTTATTATTGTCTCTTTTTATCTGTTTCGTTATCATTCTATTTGTATATTTTTTCCTAACAAATATCGCGCTCTTCCCGGAGTTCGTTTTTTCACGAAAAGAAAAACTCATCAATCTTTGGGAAAATGCTCAGTACGAGCTACTCATTGAGCAAAGCAATGAGTACATTAATAAGCGTCCACTGGATTTTGATGCGACACTCCTACGTGGATATGCATATTTCCAGCTATTTTTTGAGTTGCCCACTGAGCAACGTTCGGAAACCCTTCTGGACCAGTGCATTCGTGATTTACGTATGTCCATTTTGCTGCGTAAACGTCAACAAAACAAGGATTTGTTTTATATTTTAGGCAAGGCATATTATTTCAAGGGCATAGATTATTTTACAGAAAGTATTAGCTATCTTGAACGAGCACAAAAATTGGGCAATAATAGCCCTGATAGCTATGAATATCTTACCCTGCTGTACGAGGCAAGCTTTCAGACAGAAAAACAAATTGCAATTCTTCGAGAAGCTATTGCATTAGATGCAAAAGATGTTTATTATATAAAACTAGCGGAAGCTTATATTGCACATGGTGAATATGATCTGGCTCGTGAAACGTATGAGCTTATTATCAATACAAGTAAGGAACAGACGGTTGTGCTGAATGCACATTTGCATTTGGCTGAACAATTACTTGTAGAAGATAATATTGATGAGGCAGAAGAACATTTAGAGGTGGCATTGAAAATTGATATTAATGCTGATCGGGCATATGTATTGCGTGGTAATCTGTATCAAAAATTAGGAGAGCTCGAACGTGCACGATATGAATGGCGGGAGGCCTTGCGTATTAACGATCAAAATATAGAAGCAGCAAGGCGTTTGGAGGGATTTTAGGAATGGGCTTAAGAAATCTTTTTGATACATTATCTATGGAAATTGGATTGGATCTTGGTACCTGTAATACACTTGTACATGTTCGAGGAAAGGGAATCGTCATTAATGAACCCTCCGTAGTTGCTATGGAGCGCGGTACTAAGAAAATTATGGCGGTTGGGAGCGAAGCAAAACGGATGCTCTGGCGTACACCAAATGACATTCTTGCTATTCGTCCGCTCCGGGATGGTGTTATTGCAGATCTTGAAACGACGGAGAAAATGATCCGTTACTTTATGTATAATATTTTGCAACGGAGACCTCTGATAAAACCGCGCATGGTTATTGGAGTGCCATCCTGTATTACTGATGTAGAACGCAGAGCTGTTCTGGAGAGTGCAGAGAAGGCAGGTGCACGAGAAACTCGTGTGGTAGAAGAATCATTGTTGGCTGCTATCGGAGCAAACATCCCTATTTTTGAGCCGGCTGGACACATGCTTTGCGACATTGGCGGAGGTACCAGCGAAATTTCGGTTATCAGTTTGGGGGGAATGGTGGTTACGAATGCCATCCGTCTCGGCGGCGATGAATTTGACAAAGCCATTATGAAACACGTTCGCAGTGTACACAATCTTGTGATTGGCGAGGTTACTGCTGAATATATCAAAAAGACAATAGGCAATGCGGTGGCAGAAGAGAGCATTTTGCATGTTGACATTAAGGGTACTGATACAATTACCGGTCTACCGCGAAAAATGGAGATTGATAGTCTGGAGGTTCGTGAGGCATTACAGGAACCATTGCAGGCAATTATTGAAGAAGTTAAAAGAACCATCAGTCAGACTCCGCCGGAGCTTGTTTCTGATATTCTTGACAGAGGGATCGTTTTAACTGGCGGAGGATGTTTATTAACAGGTTTGGATGTGTTCATTGCGAAGACAACTGGAGTTCCTGTATTTCGTGCAGAGGATCCCGTTAATTGTGTAGTAATGGGTGCTGGGAAATATTTCGAACTTGAAAAAAGACCAAAAAAGAATTTAGCACAGTTCAACGATTAGTAATTTGTGGATAGAAAATCGTCATCCAGTATTTTTCTTACATCTTTTCTCTTTTTGTCATCCTTGTTTTTTATTGTCTTCTCTGAAAATGCCTCTTTCAAATCTTTTCATGAGGCTGGATTTTCATTATTTTCGGGATATCAGCATCGTAGTCACTTATTTTTTGATTCCATTGTGGATGCATTTACTGCAATATATAGATTACGAGCCCTAGAAAAAAAATATGATCTGCTCATCAGGAAGCAAAATTACTATGTTCTACAGCAAAAATTATACGAGGAAGAGAAAAAAAACGAAATCCTAAGAGGCATCCTACAGTATAGTCAAGAATTACCCTACAGACATATTACGGGGCGCGTTTTTGCACGAGAGTCTTGGGGGAGTCTCTCCTCATTCTCCATAGATGTTGGGAAAAAAGATGCTATTCAGGAGGGGAATGCTGTATTGGCTGTCCATGATGAGCGTCTGGTACTGGTTGGCAGGGTGGCATCGCTCTCGGACAATGCAGCGATTGTACGTTCCCTCAACGATACATCAATGTATGTTGCTGCGCGTTTGACTCATCAGCGTTATGATGGACTTATTAGCGGGAAGGGTAACTATCTTGCTATGAATTATGTAGATAGTAATGTACGAAACTCCATCTATTATGATGATGAGGTCGTTACAGCTGGCATTAATGATATTATACCAGCCGATATACCAATAGGATTGGTGCGCAAAATACATTCTCGTAATCATGAGGAATATATTGAGTTACAGGTTGAACCCTATATTCAATCCAATTATTTTGAATATGTTTTTGTTGTGATACCGGAGGAATAATGTTTATCAGGGGATTATTTTTATCGCTGATCTTTTTTCTTTCAGTTATTCTGCAATCAACACTTCTAGAGTATGAGCTGTTGGCGCCCATTAGTCCTAATCTCCTCCTAGTTCTGGTTACCTTTTTCGCACATTTTTACGGTTCTCTGCCAGTTCTTATTCCCTCCTTCCTTGCGGGCTTTGTGTTAGATATGTTAACACCAACCCATCTTGGTATGCACGCGATGATGTACACCTTACTCTGTTTTGTTGTCGGCTACACTCATCAGAAATTCTTCCAAAGATCTTGGACCAGTGTTATTGCATTATCACTCCTCGCCCATGTATTTCAAGTAATCTATCTTTTTATTTTCATAATGATTTTTAGAAGTCATAGCTTGTTACAAAGTTTCGATATCGTCGAATTGCTTGTAGAATTACTCTCTGGGTCGATCTTTTATTTTCTTTTATTTATTATTAGTGGATTGAAACAAAATACGAAGACAGTGTAATATTGGAATATGGCAGAACGAACACAGCGTCCAGTAATTTTGTTTACTTTCCTTATCGTTATTTTTCTTTTCTATACCATATATCTGTTTTATCTTCAGGTAGTACAGGGCTATATTTATGCCCTGCGGGCAGAGCAGGTTGCTGTCCGAACTAAGGTAGTTACAGCACAGCGCGGCTTTATATATGACAGAAATTATGATCTTCCTCTTGCAGAAAATCTCAATGCCTTTGAGGTTTCTCTTACTCCGGGGGAAATCTCCACTGGGGAACATCTCATAGTGTTTCAGCGTTTGGCTGATGTTTTGGGGGTAAAACGAGAATTTATAGAAGCAAAAATTCCTGAGACAGTCTACAATTCATATCAGAGCATTATTATCCAAGACGAATTAGAGCGGGATGTAATTTTCTACCTCGCTGAGAATTTACATTTATTCCCCGGCATTTCTTGGCAAACCCACACAATACGTAATTATCCCTTTGGGGCTCAATTTTCTCACATCCTTGGATATGTCGGGGGAATAGGACAGGCAGAATTGGATGTACTTATTAATCGGGGCTATACAGCATCATCAATCCTTGGAAAGAGCGGAATTGAACTCCAATATGATACTGAGCTCAGGGGGAAGGATGGTTTGCATATTCGAAAGGTGGATGCTCAGGGGAAACGATTGCAAGCGGACATTCTCCGGGAAATACCTCCGGAACCTGGTATGAATATTGTATTGACTATAGATCGACATATCCAGGAGTTGGCATCAAAGGCATTAGGCGAGCGCAATGGTTCTGTTATTATTATGAAACCCACCTCGGGAGAAATACTTGCCATGGTGTCATATCCCACCTTCAATCCAAATATCTTTTCTGCAAATCTAAATTCGCGGGAATTTACTGAACTCAGTCTCGATCCCCGTTCACCTTTTTTGAATAGAGCAATTCAGAGTCTCGCTGCACCTGCATCAACCTTTAAAATCGTCATGGCAACTACCCTTGCATCAGAAAATAGCATTCCCCTAGATCACACTATATTTGATTCTGGATCGAAGGTGTTTGGAGATCGCCGTTTTCATTGCTGGCATCCCAGTGGACATGGTGCGGTTGATTTTTTTGACGCCCTAGCGGATTCCTGCAATATATATTTCTACACAGTAGGGGCAGAATATCTTGGCATTGATAGCATCATAGAATATGCGGACAGGTTTGGACTGGGACATTTTACTGGCATTGACCTGCCGGGAGAAAAAGATGGACATGTTCCAAATCCAGAATGGAAGGAGGAATTTATTCGTGATGTATGGCGTCTGGGAGATACCGTTAATCTTTCTATAGGTCAGGGCTATATTCAGGTTACTCCCTTGCAGATGGCAAACGTCATGGCCATGATAATTAATGATGGTATTCTATATACGCCACATCTTCATTATGCAACACGAGATCCAGTTAGTGGAGCTGTGCTCAAGAAAAAAGGACGCAGTATTATGCGCCAATTAGAAGCCAAAAACGATGCATTTGCAAATGTACGAAAAGCATTGCGGAGAGTTGTTACGCATGGAACATCAAAAATTGTTCTAACAACTCCGAGTACAGATATTGCCGGAAAAACAGGCACTGGACAGGTCTCGCAGAGGGATGATCGATATGATTCTTGGTTTGCCGCCTACGCTCCCTATACCACAGACAAACCGGAAGAACGGATTATTGTGCTGGTAATGGTTGATAGCAGTAATGAATGGGAATGGTGGGCTCCGAAGGCAGCAAATATTATTTTTCATGCTCTTTTTACCGACCAAAATTACGAAGAAAGTATTGCTGACTTAAAGAAGAAGAAATTATTGTGGTACATGTAACAAAGCATCAAAAGCTTCCCCGCTTTGATTTTATTCTCCTTGCTGCTGCTCTGGTTTTGCTTATCATTGGTCTCCTGTTTATTTATTCCAGCGGATTATCTCCTGATGGCTCTGTAGATACAGGGCGCTTTTTCCGCCAGCTGTTCTGGGCTATCAGTGGTTTGATGATTGCAGTTGGCGTGTATTTTATTCATCCGGATATTTTACGCATTTGTACCATTCCGGCCTACATTATATGCATACTCTTTCTTGTAATGACCCTCCTATGGGGACGTGAGGTGCACGGTGCGCGTTCATGGATTGGCATTGGAGAAATTGGTGTCCAACCCTCTGAATTTGCAAAGATAATAACAATTCTTTTTCTTGCCGATCTTGCTGTACGATCAGAAAGAAATACCAGACCATGGCAGTTTGCATTGTTGCTACTTATTGCAGGAACTCTCCCGACTATATTGGTCCTTATGCAACCAGATCTTGGAACTGCCATCGTATTTCCCCCGGTAATTCTAGCGATACTCTTTATCTCTCATCTTCGTCTTCGCTATACAATATTTCTTACTTTGAGTTTGATTATCAGTATTACGCTGATTTTTATTGTTGCATGGGATAATTACGCAGACAATAAGATAACAGCCATAACACATATATTACAAGATGGAAGAATTTTATTTATAATCATTACATCCCTTGCTATATTTTTAATTCTGGGGCTCTTCGGCTATCTAACGCTACGTCATCCCGTATTTTATGCCCTATCATTTTTGTCCCTCCTCCTAAAGAGCTCTCTCATTTTATCGCTAATATCCCTACGGCTCTTTAAGCCCTTTCAAATGATGCGTCTTATTGCCTTTATAGATCCCTACATTGATCCGCGTGGAGCAGGATGGCACATCATCCAATCCAAGACCACCGTAGGCTCGGGAGGATTATATGGTAAGGGATATCTTTCGGGAACACAGAGTCAGTATCATTTTCTTCCAGAAAAGAGTACTGATTTTATCTTTTCACTCCTTGCAGAAGAGTGGGGCTTTATTGGTTCCTTTATTACCCTGTTACTTTTTCTTGTAATCATCCTACGCATAGGAATGTTGGTCTACCAGACACAGCATAAATTCATTCAGTATGTTGGCGTGGGGATTGCTATTATGTTTTCATTCCATGTTTTTATTAATATTGGCATGACGGCTGGTATTATGCCTATAACGGGAATACCGCTCTTTTTCTTATCCTATGGAGGTTCAGCGATATGGACAGCTATGATAGGAATTGCTATACTGTTACGTATGAGGACGTACCTTACATAGGAGGGGATATGCCGACTTTACAGGAAGCTGATGAGCTATTGAAACAATATATTCAATCACAAAA
Organism: Spirochaetia bacterium; assembly: GCA_964291355.2. GTDB lineage: Bacteria > Spirochaetota > Spirochaetia > WTKD01 > WTKD01. The sequence goes on from OZ220222.1 coordinate 684,353, forward strand.
CCTACGACATCATTGTATGGCTGTGTCTGCAGTAATGGGCCATTTTGCGACTCAATACGATGAGCAGAATGTTGAAAAATGGAAGATTATTGGTCTCATCCACGATTTGGATTGGGAGCTCTATCCGGATGAGCATTGTTTCAAAACAGCAGAAATCCTGCGTGAACGAAACTGGCCAGAAGACTACATTCGAGCCGTTATGAGCCATGGCTGGAAAATCTGTACCGATGTAAAACCAGAAGATTATATGGAGAAGGTCCTCTATGCAGTTGATGAGCTTACCGGACTTATTATTGCAGTTGCCTTAGTTCGTCCATCCCGTTCTCTTCTTGATGTTAAACCTAGCTCTATTCGTAAAAAGTGGAATGCAACCGGCTTTGCAGCTGGCGCTGATAGAACAATTATCGAAAGCGGCGCCATGATGATGGGCATGCCATTAGATGAATTAATTCAACAGAGCTTAGATGCTATGCAGAAGATTGCTTCTGACATTGACATGGGGAACAGTGGCTAGATGTCCGGCGACAGTTTTATACATCAAATAGTTCATGAGGCACATGAGGCAGGGCTAGAAATACACACTCGCTTTCCTCCTGAACCGAATGGCTATCTCCACATTGGGCATGTCAAGGCAATTTGTTTGAATTTTGATTTAGCCAGAGAATTTTCGGGTTTATGCAATCTTCGGATGGACGATACCAATCCCACAAAACAGTACGAGCATTACATTGCTCAGATAATGGATGATGTACGCTGGCTTGGCTATGATTGGGGTGAACATTGCTATCATGCAGCGGACCATTTTGATACCTTCTATCAATATGCCCTACGTCTCATAAAAAATGAGCTCGCCTATGTAGATCATCAAAGTCCAGAAGAGATACGCATGAATCGTGGCACTCCGACATCTGCGGGTAAGGATAGCCCCTATCGTGAGCGGAGTGTTGAAGAAAATCTCGAACTATTTCAGCAGATGAAGGATGGCATGTTTAATGATGGCGATTGCGTCTTGCGAGCGCGGATTGATATGGCAGCAGATAATATTACCATGCGGGATCCGACAATCTATCGAATCCGCAAAATATCCCACCCCCGAAGCGGAGAGAAATGGTGCCTCTATCCCATGTATGATTTTGCACACTGTCTCTCAGATGCTATTGAAGGGATTACGCATTCGCTCTGTACTCTGGAATTTGAAGATCGCAGACCTCTCTATAATTGGTTTCTTGAGAAACTTGGACTGCAAAATCCTCCACGCCAAATTGAATTTGCCCGATTGAACATCAGCTATACGATACTGAGCAAGCGTAAACTCGCACGTTTGGTAGAAGAGAAGCATGTACATGGATGGGACGATCCGCGCATGCCTACCATTGCTGGCATGAGACGGCGTGGTGTTCCAGCAAGAGTCCTGCGCGATTTTTGTCATGATATTGGAATAACAAAGGTTGAGAGTGTTATTGATGTTGCTCGTATGGAAAATATTCTCCGAGCACATCTGAATGAAAGCGCAATGCGGAGGATTGCAATTTTTGATCCCCTAAAACTAACTATTGTAAATTATTCCGAAGATCAAGAAGAAAACTTTGAAGTTGTGAACAATCCCGAAGATGAGACAGCAGGGCATCGTCTTCTGCCATTTTCCCGCAATCTGCTTATTGAGAGCAGTGATTTTATGATAGATCCCCCGAAGGGATTTTTTCGACTTTCGCCAGGTAGCATGGTACGGCTACTTTCTGCCTACTGTCTGCGTTGTGTGGATTATCATTCTGACGATGCGGGGAAGGTGGTAGAAGTATTTTGTGAGTACGACCCCGAAACACGAGGTGGCGATAGTCGTGGACAGAAGGTTCGCGCAACCCTCCACTGGCTTTCTTCCGATGCTGTTACAGAGGCACGTGTACGCCTCTACGATCGCCTCTTCAATGTTCCAAGCCCGGATCGGGCTGAGGACTTTGTCAGTACACTAAATCCCGATTCTCTGCAGTTAAAAACCGTACTTGTTGAGAAATACTCTCTTGCAACAATGCAGGTGGGAGATGTCTGTCAATTTATCCGACATGGTTATTTTGTTTTGGATGCAGATAGCAAGCTAGATAGCAAGCTAGATAGCAAGAATGCAGACTATGTGTTTAATCGAGTGATAACCCTTCGTGATACTTGGAAGAAACTCCAAGCAAAGGCATGAATGAAACTAGGAGCAAAGCACTAACTTGTGTAGGCGCCAGTGCTTGCTGAGGAGACTAACTTTGCATATTTGTAGAATGCGCCGCTATGCACCTTGAGCTCCGGCTTGTTCCAATTATCTCGCCGTTTTTGCAATTCAGCATCATCAAGATCCACAGCCAGTAATTTTTTCGAACTACTGATGGTAATGATATCGCCATCTTGAATAAGTGCTATTGTGCCGCCGTCTTGTGCCTCCGGAGCAACATGTCCAACAACCATGCCATGGCTTCCACCAGAGAAGCGACCATCGGTAATGAGGGCAACATCCTTCAGCAGTCCTGCTCCTGCAATAGCAGAGGTGGGAGCAAGCATTTCTCTCATGCCAGGCCCACCCTTAGGGCCCTCATAACGGATAACGACTACATCACCCTTCTGGATATTACCTGCAAGTATTTCTTTTAGGGCATCTTCTTCATTTTCAAAGCAGCGTGCTGGACCGGTGTGTTCTACCGTTTCCAAACCACAGGTCTTAAGTACCGCCCCCTCAGATGCGAGATTTCCCTTGAGAATAACAAAGGGGCCTGTTTTTTGTTTTGGCTGGGCAAGAGGGGAGAGTAGGTTCTGATCATCTAATGTTACCTTAACATTCTCAAGGTTCTCAGCCACTGTTTTTCCCGTTACGGTCATGCAGTCAGGATGTAGCAAATTATTCTCCAGTAATAATTTCATGACCATCTGCACGCCACCAATGCGATGTAAATCTGTCATAACATAGCGCCCTGCTGGTTTCATGTCAGCAATTACGGGTGTGCTATCGTAGAAGGTATTGAAGTCATCAATATTCAACTCCACAGATGATTCACGTGCAAGCGCAAGCAGGTGGAGGACAGCATTTGTCGAACCACCCAAGACCATAACGACACGAATTGCATTTTCAAAGGATTCACGTGTAAGAATATCAGATGGCAGAATGTTATTCCGTATACAGTGGAGGAGTGCATCAACACTGTTAGCAAGAATGTTCGTCTGCTCAGGAGCAAGTGCTGGAACCGATGCCGCACCAGGTATCATCATGCCAATGGCTTCCATGGCTGATGCCATCGTGTTCGCCGTATACATGCCACCGCAGGCACCGGCTGCAGGGCAGGCGGCGCATTCAATTTCGTAGCGGGTTTTTTCTGTTATCGTCCCCTTGCTATACGCACCCACTGCTTCAAAGGCAGATACTATATCCACGGGCTTGCCACGATGTAGCCCAGGTTGTATGGTTCCACCATAGACAAATACCGCGGGGCGGTTCATCCTTCGAAGTCCCATAACAGTTCCTGGAATCGTTTTATCACATCCACCAAATCCAATGAGTGAATCCATCTGATGTCCGGATGCATCAAGTTCTATAATGTCCGCAATGGTCTCGCGTGATATGAGAGATGCCTTCATACCATCATGGCCCATGGCTTCGCCATCGGTAATAACAAAAGTATGGAAGGTCATAGTCATGGCATCTCGTGCACGTAATCGATCGCGTGCAAATTTTGCGAGATCATCTAGATGTAGGTTACAGGGACCAACATCGCTGCCTGCACTGGCGATCCCTACTATGGGTTTTTCAAAGTCTTCGTCGCGAAAGCCAACGGCCCGGAGCATCGCCCGGTTTGCAGTGCGTTCCAGACCTGCCGTCATCTTTCTACTGAATTTGTTTAGCGCTTTGTTTTTTTCTGCACTCATATTTATTTGTCCTCTGCAAACTGTGTAATGTAGGGTATTTTTTTGTATATCGCCTCTATTTCATTCCGTGATGCAATGAGCATCCTCGTTGAATCCCAGGTACCACCTATCAAGGCCTTCCGGTATGATTCCGGCATGCTAAAGGGGATTTCCTTGTTTCCAATCTGTAGGATCTTATTTGGCAGATTAATTTCCATTGATAGATTGGGTTCTGTTTCTACCATTTGTTGTATATTACAGGCATCTTCCTTCTCTACTTGGACGGCTGGAATGCCCAATGCGGTACAGTTTCCGGCAAATATCTCTGCAAAGGATTCTCCGATTATTGCCGTAATGCCGTAGTCATGGAGGGACTGGGGGGCATGCTCACGTGAGGAACCGCAGCCAAAGTTTTCATTTACTAATAAAATATTAGCACCTTGGTACTGGCTGGCATTAAATGGATGTTCTTTTTTGCTACCATCCTGATTGTAGCGCAGATCGTAGAAGGCGTATTTCCCTATGCCCTTAAAACTCGTCATTTTCATATAACGTGCTGGTATAATTTGGTCGGTGTCTATATCAGCACCTGGGACTGGGAGCCCTCTCCCGCTTATCATTTCTATCGTTGGTAAATTCATCTATAACTCCTGTTTCTATTGCTCTATATTATGACTGCTACTAAGTATTTTTGAATTTTCGAACGTCACTGATTTCGCCGGAAATTGCAGCAGCTACCACCATGCCGGGACTCATCAGGATTGTTCTCCCAGTAGGGGAGCCCTGCCGCCCGATAAAATTCCTGTTAGAACTACTTGCGCAGATCTCTCTACCTTGTAATTTATCCGGGTTCATCCCCAGACACATTGAACAACCAGCGCCGCGCCATTCAAAGCCAGCATCACGAAAGATCTTATCGAGACCCTCATCTATTGCCTGCTTATTGACCTGTTTGGAGCCCGGCACGACTATAGCGCGAACGTCCTTATGTACTCGTTGATCTTGTACGATGCTTGCTGCCTCGCGGAGATCACTGATGCGTGAATTGGTGCAGGAACCGAGGAAGGCAACGTTTATTTTTTTGCCTGCCATCTTTTCGCCTGGTTCCCAACCAGTGTGTTTTTGTGCTTTTTCTGCAATTTCACGTTCTGTAGTGGGGAGGTCTTGAATTTTTGGTATTGATTGACTGATGGGGATGCATTGTCCGGGTGTGATACCCCAGCTTACCATCGGTTCCAAGACATTGCCGTCCAGCTCAAATACATCGTCGTAGTTGGCATCTGCATCGGATGCAACAGATTTCCAGTATGAGATGGCACGATCGTAATGCTCCTCTGATGGTGCATATTTTCTTCCGCGGATGTATTCGAAGGTTGTCTCATCTGGATTAACATAGCCGGCTCGTGCACCGCCCTCTATGCTCATATTGCAGATGGTCATGCGCTCTTCCATTGAAAGCTTATCGATAGCACTGCCGCCATATTCATAGGCGTAGCCGATGCCACCTTTTACGGTAAGATTGGTTATGATTGCGAGAATGATATCCTTAGCGTAGACCCCTGGACTTAATGAACCCTGTATTGCAATTTTACGGACCTTTGGTCGATTAACTGCCAAACACTGGCTAGCAAGAACGTCGCGAATTTGTGATGTTCCAATGCCAAACGCGATGGAACCGAAGGCGCCATGCGTTGAAGTATGACTGTCGCCACAGACTATGGTCATGCCGGGTTGGGTAAGTCCAAGCTCCGGACCAATGACGTGTACAATGCCCTGGTAGTCTGTGTTGAGTGAGAAAAATTGAATCCCAAATTCCTCGGTATTCTGTTCCAGTTCCTTCGTCATTGCCTCTGCGAGTTCGTCCTGAAAGGGTCGCTTAAGCTCTGCAGTGGGAACAATATGGTCCATTGTTGCAAATGTACGTTCTGGGTACATAACCTCGAGCTCACGTTCCTTTAACATTTGAAAGGCCTGTGGCGAGGTTACCTCATGTATGAGATGCATGCCAATAAAGAGCTGATCCTGTCCGTTTGGAAATGTGCGGACCTTATGTGCATCCCACACCTTATTAAATAAATTAGTAGACATATTACCTCCAACTACTGTCTATTTGAAATGATCGGTCTTTCCACGCATCATCAATATCTTTCCCGTTCGCATCCATTCCAATTCTCCGTAGGGAGAAAAAATCTTCCGAATGCGCTCGATACGATTTGAGTGACCGTTTACTTCAAGCACGATAGTAGAATCATCCAAATCAATTATATCACATTGCAATGCCTTTGCCAGCTGTAATATCTCACTTCGCACATTTTTTTCGCAGAAAATTTTGATCAAAGCCAGCTCGCGCTGAATGATATGTTCATCGGTGGTCTCAATAGCGTATACGACATCGACTAATTTTTTAAGTTGCTTGATGACATTCTGAAAGCCATCTGCTTCGCCAATGCTGGTAATATTCATTACAGAGAATCGCGGGTCTGGTGATGCCGAAACAACGAGACTGTCGATATTATAGCCCCGTCGTGAAAACACGAGTGCAATGCGGATGAGGGTTCCAGGTTTATTGCAGACAAGCAAACTTAAGATATGTTCTTTTTGTTCCATTATGTACTCCCCTTCGGTTTTTCAAGTTTATGTTTTGGTTCTTCAATTAACATCTTACTATAGGGTGCTCCGGATGGAACCATTGGGAAAACATTATCCTCTTTTTCCACCTCCACATCTATCAGACAGGGCCCCTCATTGTAATCCAGTGCCTCCTGTACGATGCGCCGAGCGTCTGCTGTTCGTTTTATCCGAAATCCCTTAACACCATAGCTCATGGCTAATTTTACAAAATCCGGGTTACCTTCTAGGTCGACGCCGGACAGACGATTGTCATAGAAGAGATTCTGCCACTGACGCACCATTCCCAGATATTTATTGTTGATAACAACAATTTTGACGGGTAATTTCTGCAGGACGGCAGTGGAAAGCTCAAAGAGTGTCATTTGGAAGCCACCATCACCGACAATGGCAATTACCGTTTTATTGGGGCAGGCAAGCTGTGCACCGATTGCAGCTGGAAAGCCGAAGCCCATGCTTCCTGCTCCCCCCGAGCTTACCCAGTGGAAGCGATGGTCTGTTTTATAATACTGTGCAGCCCACATCTGATGTTGTCCTACATCTGTAGTTACGATGGCATTTCCTTCAGTCTTTTCAAATAGCAGTGAAATGACATGTTCAGCACGTAATTTTCCATTCTTTTTATATTTCAGCGGGTGGTTTTTCTTCCATGAAGCCACCTGTTTATTCCAAGCAGTGGTATTGCCAGGTTTTGCGAGTGCAGCAATTTTTTCTACTATGGGATTTGCATCTCCCACGATATTCAGATCGATGGTGAGTATCTTATCGAATTCGCTGGGGTCAATGTCAATGTGTATCTTCTTTGCATCCACGCAGAAAAGTTTTGGGTCGCCGATGATTCTATCATCCCATCGAGATCCAATGGACATGATGAGATCGCAATGTTGCACAGCCAAATTTGCATAGGCGGTACCATGCATCCCCAGCATACCGAGACTTAGGTCATGTGTTTCGGGAAAACAACCCTTTCCCAGCAGGGTATTGGTAACTGGTATGTTGAGTTTTTCAGCAAGATAGCGTACTGATTTCTCCGCTCCGGATATAACTGCCCCGTGACCCACCAAGAGAACGGGGGACGCAGCCGCAGTAAGCATGTTTGCTGCCTCCTCCAATAATGATGTATCAGGAAGGGGTGGTACAGCATAGCCCGGAATATCGAGTTTTCCATTGTACTGTACATCTGTTGTTCCGCTGGATACGTCCTTAGGAACATCAATAAGGACAGGTCCGGGTCTGCCGCTCTGTGCGAGATAGAAGGCCTCATGCATAATTCGTGGTAGGTCATCTATATTTCGCACGAGATAGGAATGCTTTGCGAGAGGGTAGGTAATACCAGATACGTCTGCTTCCTGAAAGGCATCGAGTCCGAGATTCCAAGAGGTCTGTTGACCGGTAATGACTATCATGGGAACTGAGTCCATATGTGCTGTAAGCATACCGGTAATGGTATTTGTTGCTCCTGGCCCTGATGTTACCAGTACCACTGCAGGTTTTCCGCTGGCACGCGCATAGCCATCAGCCATGTGTGCTGCTCCCTGTTCGTGACGAGTTAACACAAATTTTATCGGTGAATCCACCAATGCATCAAATATTGGGATGGCAGCTCCGCCGGGTAATCCAAATATATACTCAATTCCTTCTTCATGAATTGCATCAACGATTATTTCTGCGCCAGTTTTTGTACTCATTTTCTACTCTCCTTATGTCATTATTCACAGAATATCCTGTACGAAGCTAAGATTATCATCTATTAAAAAAATATGCAATGGATTTTATAAAAAATGTACGAAAATTTCGCTATATTTATCTGGATTCTCCGTTCGTCCATGATAAAATACATGGAAAACATTAAAACATAGCCAGTCATACTGCAAATGTCAAAAAACATGCCAATAATACTGCTAAATTTCCCATGTAGTTCTAATGCAATATAATTTTCACCCATTATATCCCCGCTTGTTACATCTGCTCCACTCTGCTATTATGATTCTGTGAATGCATTTACATCCTTCCTGCAGGAGCATAGACCAGCGATCGAACAGTGCCTCCAAGATTCTTGGAAAGAATATTGCCGAGATTTCGAAGCCATTGATACAAGCTTTGGAAGGCATGCGGAGCAGTTTTCTCGTTTTCTGAGGAGCGGCAAGCTCCTCCGTGGGGGCTTGCTACTGCTTTCTGCAGAGATATTTTCTCTGCAGAAGGATGCACTCATTCCCATAGCGGCGGCGATGGAATATCTGCAGTCCTTCCTCCTTATTCATGATGATGTGATCGACCGCAGTTCAAGTCGCCGTGGTTTACAGACCATGCATCGCTACTACGCATCCCAGCTACAAACAGGGTCAGCTGATGATGCGGAGCATTTCGGCATTTCGCTTGCCATCTGCCTTGGTGATGTTGTGATCTTCTGTGCCCAACAGCTCTTAACAAAGGCGGGCATCACTCCTGCACAGCATCACCGTATTTCGCAGCTCATTTCGCAGGAAATTATGCGGGTTGGGGTGGCTCAGATGCTCGATGTACGAGCGGGCCATATGGAAGCGGGCTTGGATCAGAAGCATCTCGAAGGTCTCTACCGCTACAAAACAGCCCGCTACACCTTTTGTCTACCCTTCCTTATTTCTGCTGTCCTTGCCGATGCAAAGGAGGTGGTCTATACGGCATTAGAGCGCTATGCGGAGTCCCTTGGCATCCTGTTTCAGATACAGGATGACATACTCGATGTGAATGCTGTTGATAGCGGAAAAAGCAAGGCAATTGATATACAGGAGCATAAACAGACCATCGTACGCCTAGTGCTGGAAAAGCATCAGCATCCTGCTGTCCAGCATTTCCGCCATTCAAGAGAGAATTCCTTCCAGATAATTAGCGATGCATGCAAGGAATCAGCGATAAGCGAAGAATTCCAAAACATTATCAGGGGCTATTGTGCACAGGCAGAAGAACAAATTGCCGTCCTTAGACAGGCAGGGCTTGATTGTACACTCCTGCAGGACTTAGTTCATTATTCGCGGCAGAATCGCCATTAGTCTTATGTATAATTCCGCTGTGAGTAATGGTCGTAGGGCTAGGATTGATGGTATTGAGAAAAACTTGATGAATTCTGCTGTCTGTTTCTAATTCGCAGTGAAAGGTTGCGGCTAAGATATTCCCTTCCCGTACAAGGATGGGCTGCCCGTCGAGTTGAGCAAGCACCTCCACCTGAGGTCCCAGCCCAGTAATGATGGGTGCTCGGATAAAATAAACACGGAAGGCATCAATATTCCACGCGGGTATGGCTATGTCTGCTTCAAAGCTGGCAGTCTGTCGTCCATAGGCATTACGTCGTACGGAAATGTTCATGCATTCTAATCTGGTGGCACTGCAGTTTTCAACCTGCTTTGCGAGCTGTATGCATCCTGCACAGGTGCCGAATACTGGCATGCCCCTTTGTATTGCTGCCTGCAGCGGTTTGAGAAGCCTGCCCTTCTGCATGAGGTGCGACATGGTGGTCGTCTCTCCACCGGGTATGATGAGGGAGTTTATTTTTTCCAGCTCATGCGCATAGCGTAGCATGATGTGGGGGGCATCAATTCTTTGAAGCATCTCAGCATGGAGGGCGAAATTGCCCTGGAGGGCGAGGATGCCAGTAAGTCCTACTACATCTGTAATTTCTTGCATGCTTACCAACCGCGAACGGAAAGCTTTTCCTGTTCTGCCAATGCGTTTACTGCGACACTGTGCATGGCATCACCCAAATCATAGGAGAGTTGAGCCAGTTTCTTTGGATTATCGTAGGATAGGGTTGCCTCTACAATGGCAGCAGCACGTTTCTCCGGATTCTGAGCTTTGAATATTCCCGAGCCAACAAATACCGCCTCAGCCCCAAGACGCATCATCAATGCAGCATCTGCAGGTGTGGCTATTCCACCAGCCGAAAAATTTGGTACGGGCAGTTTTCCGCTGCGTGCTATTTCTCGTACATATTCTATTGGTGCACCCATGTCCTTTGCCCAGGTTACCATTTGTTCATCATCCAGTACAGTAAGTTGGCGTATTCCATCCATAACTGACCGCATGTGACGCACGGCTTCTACGATGTCTCCGGTTCCTGCCTCTCCCTTTGTTCTGATCATAGCAGCTCCTTCTGCAATACGCCGAAGGGCCTCGCCAATATTCCTACAGCCACAAACGAAGGGCACCTTAAAGCGATGTTTATCAATATGATAGTGGTTATCCGCAGGAGTCAGGACCTCGCTTTCGTCAATGAAATCAATTTCCATTGCCTCGAGTATCTCTGCCTCAACAAAATGTCCAATTCTGCATTTTGCCATAACAGGAATAGAAACAGACTGTTGGATTTCTTCAATCATTTTCGGATCAGACATGCGAGCCACGCCTCCATCGACACGTATGTCTGCTGGTACACGCTCTAGCGCCATTACTGCCTGTGCGCCGGCTTGTTCAGCAATTCGAGCCTGCTCAGCATTTACAACATCCATGATGACGCCACCCTTGAGCATCTCTGCCAATCCAACTTTTGTTTTCCATGTTCCAGTTATATTCTTTGTTTCCATGATTCCACCTATGCAGAAGAATTGTAATATATACCAAAAGAAATTGCAATATATAATGACACTTTAGTAGTCAATTTCTGTTACTCTAATGCATGAGCTTGTGTTGTTTCTTGCGAAAGGGATTATACTCACGGAAGAGAAAGCACGAAAATCTTCAAGTTTTTCTTTTAGAACATCTGCTTGTATAATGTTCATCCGTCCTAAATCTTTCAAAGCCTGTCATTGTACATATCCTCCATACGTAGATAGACATCAGTTCCCTTCAGTGCATCATTCATCTGCGCATAGTCCCAAGGGCTGTCCATATTATTATTCCGAGCATGTACATCAGCACCCGCATCCAGTAGTAGGGCGATGAGTTCGATATTCTCACTGTTTACAGCCTTATGTAATGGCGTTCCGCCAGATTCATCAGCGATATTTACCTCGGCACCTGCGTCAATGAGGGTGGAGGCGATGGCAAGATTTTTATTATTGATCGTCCAATGCAAGTTATTGATCGCCCAATGCAAGGGGGTCTCGCCCTGCTTCGTTCTGGCATTTATATGAGCGCCAGCCCCTAGGAGGGCTGTAATGATGGCGGGGTTGTCGTTCTCTGATGCGAGGTGTAGGGCTGTCCAGCTATCTGAGTTCTGAACATTTACATCAACCCCGGCCTCTATGAGGGCAGTTGTGATGGCGAGATTGTCATTAAACATTACTGCTATGTGGAGGGCTGTGCCGTATTCATCATCTATCGCATCTGCATCTGCTCCTGCCTCTATGAGGACTATGATGATGTCTGGGTTATTGTTAAACGTAGCATTGATGATCGGAGTTACATTATCCTTGCCTTTGGCATTTACATCCGCACCCGCGTTGAGGAGGGCCATGATGACTTCTGGGTCTTCATTAAACGATGCACAGTAATGTAGTGCTGTCCAATTATTCTCCCCTCCTATTTCTACATGACCCCACTGGATGCTTGCGAATCCGCGGGCATTCACATCGACTCCGTCATCGATACGTTCTTGGATGTCCTGGGGACTTAAAGTCTTCCATCCTTCCATTGTCTGTGGCCATGCTGTGTGATTATCTGTTTCTATTTGTCCCCATGCATATAGCGTGGGGGCAAGCAGGATAGCAAGCGCAACATGTAAAAGAGTAAAACAATACTTCATAGCTCCTCCAAACTGCGAGGAGCTATGTAAGATGTAGACATTGCTCGTCGCATTTTGTCCAAATGTTAACATGCAAAATATTTTTATGCAAGCTCAATGGGCTTAGCTGCAGTGCAAAAATACAATATTTCAATGATCAGCTAGCCATGAAAGATGCGATATCGCTATTTTTCAGATACTTAAGATATGCTACTTGAAAATAACGTAAAAGATTATATAATATAGCTGTTCAATTTGTGCAGGGAAGTTTTCAGTTACAAGCTCTGCTACTATTACGAATAGGTAAAACGAAGCTACAAGGACTGAGAGTTAGGAGGATAGTAAAATATGAAGCGTTCGATCATCATACGCGTAATTGTAAAGGCATCGACAGAAGTGACATGGGAATGCTTTACAGATCCACGACATGTAGTAAACTGGAGTTTTTCAGCGGAGGACTGGCATTGTCCGAATGCAGAAACAGATCTCGTTGTTGGTGGTTTTTATACTGTTCGGATGGAGGCGAAGGACGGGAGCAAAGGATTTGATCTGAAAGCAGAATATACAGAGATCATCCCCTGCGAATTACTGGCTTACAGACTTGATGACGGTAGCCATGGTCGGGTAACATTCAAGCCGAATGCTTCTGAAACAGTGGTAATACTGAAGTTTGAACCCGGAGAGGAGAGTACTCCACCTAGGGTAGAATATGCCGATTGGCGTGTGATACTGGATAATTTTAAGCGATACGTGGAGAGGGAGTACGTAGAATAACTACACAAATATCTAGCTATATCATAGAAAAAAAAACAGTGCATGTACAATAAATACTTGAAAATATAATTCTTCTACGTATAATACACACATGCAACTGCATGTACAGTTGACATCAATGGAGGTTTCAATATGAAGCAAGTTAAATTTATTTCTATATACGTACTAACAGTGATGCTTGGAATGCTGATAGCAAGCTGTTCAGACACTGGGACATCGGGGGGTAGCAATAGCATAAGCACTACCACCGACAAGAATGTCATTACGGCCAAATGGGTTGCGGAAGCAGGAGCGAGTACATACAAAGTACTCCTCAAAGACAAAACAGGCAAGCTCATCGAGAGTGCAGATGTTTCTGCAGCTGCGGGTACGACTGAATATAGCCACACATTTTCTGTGGGTAGCGGTGAGTATACGGTTACTGTGGAAACAGTAAAGATGGATGGGAAGAAGACTGAGACAGTGAGTCCTCCCACTGTGGTAACAACAAAGGCGACAGCTCCGGGAGCAGCTACTGATCTGGCGGGAGCTCAAGTTACAGCAGCCAATGATCGTCCAAACTGGGGAGTCAGCCTTACATGGACTGCGCCAACGGATACAGGTACAATAGATGCTGGTACTCTTGCCACAATAAGCAAATACATAATCTATCGCAAACCCACAGAGGATAACGTTCAGATAAATATGAGCAATTATACGACCAAAGATGAGGTAGAGACAACATCGAATGAGGTAAAGACAACATCGAAAAAATATCTCAGTAGTGAAATGGAAGGAAAGTGGGATGTTTTTGTCCTTGCAGTGAATAGTGCAGGCATTCGGAGTGAGCCCAGTCAGGTAGCAACGATAGAACTACCATCGCTTGCAACAGCACCGAGTGTTCCAGGCAGTATACAACTAAGTCCGAAAGCAAAGAGCTTGCTGGTAAGCTGGACTGTTCCAACAGATCTCGGAAAGAACCATCGGGGTCAAGCAACACCCATTGCGGGATATACAGTCTATTGGAAGAAGGGAACTACGGTATCAACAACAGATTATCTTGGGAAGAAGGATACCGACAGTACGAGTATAACGATTAGCGACCTAGAGGGCAAAGTGGAATATGCCGTTATCGTCGTAGCGAAGAATACGCTAAGATCTGCTGCAACTACTGCTAAAACAGCAACAACATTGGCAGAAGGAGACAAATCGGAAGCACCAGGTGCAGTAACCGGAGTGTCGATTTCAGAGCAGAAGGGCGATAGCATGAAGGTAAGTTGGGCAGCACCTACATCTACTGGACTGGCTTCAGATGGAAACACAGCAGCAACTATTACTGGGTATCGGATCTACTGGAAGAGAGGTGATACAGTAAGTCAGACCGACAGCTCTCATAGTATTGATGATCCCGGGACAACAAGCTATACCATTACCGGACTAGATCACTCTACCGCCTACAGCATCATGCTCGTAGCAAAGAACTCAGCCGGATTACTCGGTACTGCGAAGTATGCCAGTGGGAAGACTCCTTTGCAGAAAAGAGCTGGTGGAACAAGCAAAATAACAGTAGGGAGTAACAAGAAAGCGGGAATTGTCTTTACGTGGACAGCAGCAGATCCTGAAATAAAAGATGATGGGACTCCAGTCCCTGCTACATACCATATTTATTGGAATAAAGGACGTTCAGTTCTTCTTTCTAATTCCAAAGTAACTCTTCAAGCTACTGCTCCCCTGACCTATACCCTAGTACCGCCACGGGGTGATACAAACTATACATTTGCCTTGTTGATCGATTTTTTCAGCCACTCCCGCCAAGTAAGTACAACAGTAAAGAGTGTTTCATTTGCTGAGAATCCAGAGGCACCTAAAATAGAAAATTCATCGCAGAGCGGGCGAGATGTTACACTCAAATTGAGTGCAGCATCAGCAGGGAAGGATGCGAAGGGAGATTCCACCACCATAGCGAGCTATGTACTTACATGGAAGAAGGTGAAGCAGGATCAATCGCTGGAGTTGGTAGGGACGGAAACATTCGATACACTGCCACTACCATCTAGCCATACTATTACTGGGCTACTCGGCAATACGGACTACCAGTTCGAACTGGTGGCAAAGGACTCAGAATCCCAAACAAGTATTGGAACACGGAAAGTGAGTATCGGAGATTTGGAGAAAGCTCCAGCAGCTCCGACAATCAAAATAAAAGGATATACAGCGAATGCTATTAGCGTAGAGTGGAGCAAACCGGATCCGGGAAAGATAAGCACTGGGGCGGCAGCAAGCATTACTGGCTACACCATCTACTGGAAGAAGGGAGCAGATGTTACTTCTAGTGATACAGCAGTAGATATTTCATCGACGCATGCATCTTTTTCTAGTCTCAGCTATGCCTTGAGTTCTTTAACGTTGGCTGCCAATGACGTGTACAGCTTTATCGTCAAGGCAGAGAATTCAGCAGGTCTAAGTGTAACATCTCCGGAAGTGAGCGTTACAATTAGTGGCGCTAGTGCACCTGCGAAACCAACGAATGTCAAAGCAGTACTCAACACAGGTAAAAAGACTAGCATTGACGTCAGCTGGGATGCGGTTACTGGAGCTACTAAGTACCACCTCTACTGGAAGGAGAAGAAGACAGGTGAGACACTGAGTTCGGCATCTGATAAGTCAGCAACGGTCGGTGAAACATCGTATTCGTATACAGTGTCTGGATTGCGTGGAGCTACCGACTATGAATTTATGGTCATAGCAGCGAATGCTCAAAGAAGCGGAACTGCCTCCGACGTTAGCGAAGCGACGACAGGATCATTGCAGAAAGATCCGGGACTAGCACTGGTCAGTGCATCCGACCATGCACATGCCTACGTAGTATTAACATGGGAAGCCCCACAAACAGAGGGACTGACAGCAGAGGGAGACCCCGGAGGAGCGTTTAGCTACAAGGTGGAATTGCAGGAAGGAACGAGTACATTATGGACGGAGAAGATCGCCGCTACTCAGGCGCTCAGCTATGAAATAACTGGTTTGACCAAGAGCACGGCGTATAATATTCGCCTTACAGCAACAAACTTAGCGGGAAGTAGGAGTGTAGAACAGTCGCTTACAACAACAGCTAAGACTAGCATACAGACTTGGGCAGATCTGACAAAGGTATCGCGCGATCTAGCTGGGGACTATAAATTGGAATCTGACCTTGTAGCTCCAGCAAATGCTAAATTTACCCCGATAGGGGGCGAGAGTTCATCCTTTACCGGAAGCTTTGATGGGAATGGTAAGAAAATAACAGGTCTGAGTATTACACACACAGGAGGATATGCGGGTCTCTTTGGGAAGATAAAAGGAACGACGGCAGCTTCGGTGGTGGTAAAGGATTTGACATTGGAAAATGTGACCATAGAAGCATTGGCTGTAGTAGGTGGTCTTGTTGGCTATCTGGAAGAGGGCAAGATTGAGAATGTCAGTGTTTCGGGAACAGTCGAGGCAAGCGGAGAGCTAGCTGTCCAGATTAGCGAAAAGAGTCATAGTGGCAGCCATGCTGGTGGACTGGTAGGACTAAGCAAAGGGACAATCAGTTCTGCGAGTAGTTCTGCTAGTGTAGAGGGAAATTCTAATAATGTAGGAGGCATGGTGGGCTCTAACTCTGGTGGTAGTATAACTGGTTATGCGACCGGGAATGTCAATGGAAATTATAATGTAGGAGGTCTGGTGGGCTATAACTCTGGTGGCAGTATAACTGGGTATGCGACCGGGAATGTCAGTGGAAATATTGATGTAGGAGGCCTGGTGGGCAGTCATAGTGGCACTATAATCGGCTATGCGACCGGGAATGTCAGAGGAACTGACAGCTTTGTAGGAGGCCTTGTTGGGGAAGTTATTACTGAAGATTCTAATGTAAATGGCTACGTCTTGGGATATGTTAGCAGTGCATCAAGTGTGGCTTCTACTTTTTGGCCAGCTCTTGGGAGTATTCATCCAACCATTAGCGTCAAAGTATTCCTCGGTCGGACATCGACGGAAGCTACTGCGGAAGCTGGCGCTGCAGGAAGCGGCGACCATGTGGGTATTATTTCAAAAACAGCAACAAGTGGTTTAAAGGCTAGGATACTTGGAGGAAATGATATCAGTATGACTGCAGTTACAGAGACGACGTCTCCAGCACAAAGTAGCTTTCCTGGTCTAAGTTTCTATGATGCAACAACGAACACAGCTGGAAAGTGGGAATTGCAAAGTGGGAAAAAATGGCCGACCTTACGGCTTGGATTTGCCAGTACAGACCCGAGATCAAAGGCACAGGATCCAGTAATACCAGCAAAACCTGCTAATTTCGTGGACTAATTTCTGAACTTCAGGAACTAGCAGGAGAAAAACGAACAGCATCCGCTATGCGGGTGCTGTTTTTGTGTGCTGTAGGAATCCTGCTCGGCTTTGCTTGCATCACCCTGTAGAAAAATGGCTGAAACTATGCTATACTGCTATGGCTCTCCAGCACGAGACGGGGAGAAGGGAAATAGATGAATACAGAACTAAGCATAGCAGAGCGCGTGGAGCAATGTAACGAGGCGGTAGCCAATGCCTGCCAACGCCATGGCAGGGAGGGCGTGCGGATTATGGCGGTGAGTAAAACCCGCAGTGCGCGCGAGGTCGAAGTAGCCCATCAGGCAGGCATCACGCTCTTTGGCGAGAACAGGGTGCAGGAGGCGCGGAGCAAATTTGAGCAAGCCCTGCAATATGAACTCCACCTCATCGGACATCTCCAGCGCAATAAGGCAGCTCAGGCAGTAGCCCTCTTTAGCTGTGTGCAAAGCATAGACAAATGGGAAACAGCTGAAGCATTGAATGTACAGGCAGAAAAACAAGACAGAATAATAGACATTATGCTACAATTAAATGTGTCTAGGGAAGCGGGAAAACATGGACTGCCCACGGTTTCGGAACTTCTATCTCTTGCAGATCGACTGCCTGTGCTGACCAAACTGAGATGCACGGGATTAATGGCAGTGGGCCCTCATCCTTCCACACCGAAGGAACAGGCAGTATGCTTTGCAGAACTACGGAAGGCAGGAGAAAAACTCGCTCGCGAGCATCCGGAATTTCCCCTGAAAGAACTATCTATGGGAATGTCTGATGATTATGATGTCGCAATAGCTGAAGGTTCAACCATGCTGCGACTGGGAACAGCAATATTTTCTGAACGAAGCAAGGCAAAAACAATACTATGACAAGAACAGTATCCATCCTACTCATTATCATACTCTGTGCAGCACCACTTATGGCACAGGAGCCCATTCCCTACGAGCCCGATGAATTCCCCCTTTGGCTACGGGATGTAAGGCGTGCAGAGGCCATCCTCTTTGGCGTCATCCCACTAACCGTACTCTACGCAACCATCGCCTACGACATCTATCGCTTTAGCAACCATGCGGCACAAACTGGAGTGGCAAATCCAAACTACCTCCCCTCCATGCTCACATCGACCCACGCACCCTTTAGTCAGGAAGATGAACAAATAATCGTATGGACCGCATTGGGACTGGCAGCAGGAGTGGCCATAGCAGACCTCATCATCCATCTTATCCGCGCAAAAAAAGAAAACAAGGGATTGTTTGAGAAATAATGCAGTTTCGCCTAGTGGTATCTGAAGAGCATGCAGGCACACGATTAGATATATATCTCGGACAGAGTGAAATCATAGAAAGCAGGAGCCAGCTCAAGAGTCTGCTTAAAAACCAGTCACGACGAGCTACGAAAACAGCATCAACATCCTCAGATGGGGCAGAACCCCGCCTCTCAGCAATATATCTCAATGGAAAACCAGCCCGCCTCTCGGCCATCCTCGCCAAAGATGACATTGTAGAAGGAGAGGTGCACAAGCGCAGGGCAGAAAGCTTGGAGCCAGAGGAGATAGATCTTCAGATCGTTTTTGAAAATGATGATGTCTACGTCATCAATAAGCCGGCAGGAATGGCAGTGCATCCCGGAGCAGGTCGTTCAAGCGGAACACTGGCGAATGCAATTCTCCATCGACTCCGTACTGCCTTTCCAGATTCACTGCGACCAGGCATAGTCCACCGCCTCGACAAAGACACAACGGGCATTATCATAGTCGCAAAAAACATAGCTGCGCATAGCATGTTGGCAGATCAATTCAAAAACCGAACAGTAGAAAAACGCTACCTGGCAATTATCAAGGGGAGTCCCCGAGAGAGCGCATCTGTCATTACAAACTATCTGAGGAGGGACCCCCATAGGCGGCAGGCCTTTATCTGTGATGCCGAGCGTGGCCGTAGGGCAGTCACCTCCTACCGATTATTATATCTCGCAGATGGATACTCCGTCGTAGTGCTGGAACCAAAAACAGGACGGACGCACCAGCTCCGAGCCCAGATGCAATACATCGGCTGTCCCATACTTGGCGATCCCATATATTCACGGATGGACCATACATTTCCTACGACGGCTATGATGCTCCATGCATATTCTCTGTCCATACAGATCCCGCCCACTGGCGAGCGGCATAGCTTTTCTGTACAACCACCGCAGCATTTTCTCGAATGCATGGAAGCGCTCGGCACGAATCTTGAGTTACTTTCAAAAATAGGATAGTATGAAAAATAATGCAGCCAATTGTATTTATTGATTCCGGGGTAGGGGGGCTTGCCTATCTACAACATATCCGGGAGAAATTGAGCCGTCCATACATCTATCTCGCCGATACCCAAAGCTTTCCCTACGGGCTAAGGCAGGGCGATGAGATACTGCGCTCAATACGCAGCTTACTAGACAGCTTGCTTGCTTCCTGCCAACCCGAAGTCATCGTCCTTGCCTGCAATACAGCCAGCGTTGCATGCCTCCAGCAACTCCGCAGTGAATATCCATCAGAATGCTTTGTCGGAGTGGTTCCAGCGTTAAAACCAGCAGGGGAGAGTAGATCGGAGCGAATAGCCCTCCTTTCCAGTGCCCCAACGGCAACAGACGACTACACGGAAGGGCTCAGGGCAAACTTCGTTGAGCAAAGCATCATCACCATAGCAGCAGATGAACTCATCAGTGTGATTGAAGAATGCTATCCCCATCTCAACAGTGCTAAGCTAGATAAGATACTGGAAGAATGCATAGAGCAGATTACAGAGTCTCGGGCTGATGGCTTAATTCTCGCCTGCACCCACTTTCTCCACATCAGGGAGCTATTTCAGAAGCGCCTTCCGCAACTGAGAATTTTCGATTCTCTCGATGGGGTAACAAATAGATTGATAGATATAGTCGGCACAGCAAAGATGCCAGAAAGACTGGAAAGCACATACTGCCCGTTTAATACAACTGATGTCTTACGTGAAAGTGAATGGAAATCGAGAAGCATAGACCTCCCGAGCGATCTTGTCTATCTCCCAACACTCTACACCAGCAGTCCCTCTGAACGTTACCATGGCATTGCCACCATGCTGGAGATGGCATACGGAGGAGTGTTCGGTGGCAAATAGGGGTATCATCACAAGGGCTTCGAAAAACCTCTTCGCAGTCTCTCCGGAGGAGGAACTCATAGAACATCTGCATCCTGATAGTACTGCGATGCTACAATGTCACATCAAGGGAAAGCGCCTAGCCATCGAAGAAAGGCAGCAACCAATACTCGTTGCTGGTGATTGTGTTCGCTATGAGCAGCTATCTGATAATACGGGCATAATCCTCGGTCGTGAAGAACGCAGTAAGATCCTCAAGCGATGGAATCTCCGACAGGAAACAACCCAGGTGCTGAGCGTAAACATGGATGCACTCGCCATAATCTTTACCGCTGAGCAACCACGCTCATCCTTTTTCTTTTTGGATTCCATCCTTGTAGCTGCAGAGTTGGAGGAAATACCACTGTACATCATCGTGAATAAATCGGATCTCGGTATGGGGAGCTATGTACAAAAACGCCTAGAATACTATCGCGAGATTGGCTACCAGCTCCGCTATATATCAGCACTGACTGCTGAGGGACTGGATGACTTTCATTCCCTCCTCAGCCACAGCCGCACCCTCTTCCTCGGAGAAACTGGAACCGGAAAATCCACCCTGCTCAACCTGCTCTGCCCCCATGCAGAGCGCCTAACTGCGGAGGTATCCCTTAAGCACAATGTCGGTCGACATACCACGAGCCAGTCGCGCATGTATCTCAGTACGAAAGATGCAGTTCTCATTGACACACCCGGCATCAATAGTTTTGACCTCTTTTGCTATGAGCAATGTGAAATCAGAGATGGCTTTCGAGAATTTCTACCCTACGCCCAGCACTGTAACTATCCTACCTGCATGCATGCAAGCGAGCCAGGATGTGCCGTGCAGGAAGCAATACGCGAGGATGCCCTTGCAGAGAAGCGTCATAAAAATTATCAGCGCATGCTTGAACATTGGCAGGCACATTCCCTGCATCTTGATGTCTATAAATGCAGGTGATCTATGAACAGCCACAGCATAGCACTATTAGAATTCCGCCGCGTTCTCGAGCAACTTGCCGCATACTGTTTTAGCGCAACAGGCAGGGAGGCAGTACAGGTAGCAACATTCTTTAGCTCATCAGAAGAGCTCCTGAGCTACCGCAAAAAAGTTGATGCCCTACACAAAATAGAATGGAATCCTCGGGTACATGATCTTGCCGACATCTCCATCATTTTTCAGGACAGGGACGAGCCCCTGAGCTTATCGGCATGCTTTCTCCTTCTAGGATATCTCAACAACATAAAACAGCTTATCAGTTCACTCCGGAAACTGGAGCTCCCCTTCATGCTCAGAGAGGCAGACTATCCCCAGCAGCTCCATCGGCGTCTGAAGCAATGTTTTACAGAGGATGGCGAATTACATGAGGACTGCCATCCACAGTACAAGAAGCTAGGCTCCCGCATGGCACAGTGCAGGAAAAAGATAGCCACTCTGGCACGATCCTACATCATAAAATACCCTGCGGCCTTCCAAAATGATCAGGGAGTACTGCGAAATGAACGCACAGTCCTCCCGTTGAGTAGTACCCATCGACATCTCATAGGGGGAATAATCCATGGAAGATCATCAAGCGCAAGCACCATCTTTATTGAACCACCCGACTTGCTGGAAGAAAATAACCGCCTAACCGAGTTGCGGGAAGAAGAATACTACATCATACAGACACTGCGTCGGGAGCTCAGCACGGCCATTGTAGATGCACAGGATGAACTCCGTCATCTGGACGATGGGCTTGCAGAGCTGGACAGTTGTTATGCCCGCTACATCTACGGACGGCAGAACAAGGCAGTATTTGCCGAAATATCGGAGAGGATAGTACTGCATCAACTACGTCACCCCCTCGTACAGGCCTGCAAGCCGCTCGATATCAGCATGTCAGCAGACTTCCTCCTCGTCACCGGACCAAATGCAGGAGGCAAAACAGTCCTGCTCAAGGCAGTGGGACTATCCATATTGATGCAACAATCGGCCATTCCCATCCCTGCCCGAGAAGGGAGCTCACTCCCGCTCTATAAAATGCTTTTTGTGGAAATAGGCGACGAGCAATCAATAGATGCGGGACTCTCCACCTTCAGCGCAAAGATGACTTCCATTGCAGAAATCCTTCGTGCCATAAACAGTCAGAGCGACAGGCAAGATCCCGTCGGTCAGGAACTCGGGCACATGGTCATCATAGATGAATTCGGCTCAGCCACTGACCCCGAAGAGGGCTCAGCCCTCGTTATTGCAATAATAGACGCATTACGTAAGACAGGAAGTCACATAATCTGCAGCTCCCACATTGGCATACTCAAGGCCTACGCCCTCAACACCGGACAATGCCTATCAATGGCCTTCGATGCTGACAAACACCGACCAATCTATCGAGTCATTGAAGGAGTAGCAGAGGGAAGTCATGCAATTGATACAGCAGAGCGATGTGGCATTCCGCCGACCATTGTTGCAGAAGCGCGGAGCTACCACGAGGCGAACAAGAGCAGGCAATCATCGCTCATTGCAGAGCTCTCAGAGCAGATTGCCCGTCTGCGGGCGGAACGCAAAGAATTCGCAGAGCAGGCTGCAGATCTAGAACGCAAACAGCAGAGTTGGGAGGAAGAGTCCGGAAAACGGGCAAATGAGCAGCAGCAAGAACACGAAGCGGATCTGAAGCGCATGCGGAATTTTCTCCACGAAAAATCCATCCTTCTGGAAAACTTGGTTCGTGAGCTTCGCGAAGGGCAGATCACAGGGAATAAAACTAAGGAAGTGCGGCTTTTTCTTGATGAAGCACGGGAAGAGATAGCAGATGAGGAAGAAAATCTGCAGGAAAAAAGAAAAAAGCTTAAGACATCAGATCAGCCATTATCCCTCAGCCAAGGCATGCCTGTCCTCCTAAAGCGAAATAACAAGCAAGCAGTGGTCGAATCTATTATCGGGAGTGGACGTATAGTAATTCTGCTCGATAATGGCATGCGCTTTACCTGCAAGCCAGAGGAGATAGAAATACAGCAGACAAAAATTCAGAAACCAGAGGTCAGTATTGACGTCCAGGCACGGCATGCACCCAGCACATTAGACCTGCGTGGTTGCATGGTAGACGAGGCAATAGCACGTTGCGACCAAGCCCTCAATCGTCTTCTACTATCGGGTAATAAAACACTCACCATCATACATGGCATTGGCACAGGCGCCCTGCGAAAAGCCCTTAACGATTATTTTTCTGTACACTCGCAGATCCTCAGGGTGGAACAACACTCCACCGGTGGAGCAATGGACATCATTCTCCATGCATAGCATGTTGTAGTTCCGAAAATCCGAAAGTCCGAAAATACATGCTTGTATCTTTTTTTAATCTACTGTAGAGTGAGAAAATATACAATTATCTATAGGAGGATGTATGAAGAAAATATTTCTTATTTTGTTTTTTGTGCTGATTGCACTTGCAATATCGCATGCAGCTGGTTCAGGTGAGGAAGGTGAATATCCCACAAAGCCAATGGAATTTATTGCTCCAGGTGGTGCTGGTGGCGGTTGGGACCTTACCATACGGACGGTTGACAAGGTCTTACATGATACCGAGTTGATATCTTTTCCAACTCCCGTGGTAAATAAACCCGGTGGAGGAGGTGGGGTAACCTTGGCATATCTCCAGCAAAACAAGGACGCTGACAATATCGTTTCGGTATATTCACCTCCCTTGCTTCTTATTAACCTCAACGGTAGCTCAGAGTACAGCTATAAGGACCTGACGCCGCTTGCACGATTAATAGCAGATTATGCGGCCTTTATTGTACTCAATGATTCTCCCTTTCGGAATATCAACGATCTCATTCAAGCAATGGAACAAGACGTAAAAGCTGTTAAGGTTGGGGGTGTTTCCTCGGTTGGAAGCATGGACCATCTAAAATTCCTCGTACTGGCACAAAAAGCCGGCATGAGCAACCTCAAAGACATAGATTACATCAGCTTTCAGGACGGAAGTGCATTGACACAGTTACTCGGTGGCCATGTAGATGTATATGCGGGCGATTTAGGTGATGTCGTTGGTCTGGTAGAGAGTGGCGATGTCCGCATCCTCGGAATAACCTCACCAAGTCGTGTCGACAGATTCCCCGATGTACAAACAGTAAAAGAACAAGGCATCGATATGGAATTCATTAACTGGCGGGGACTCTTTGGTCCGAAAAACATGTCTGATGTAGCAGTAAAATTTTGGCAGGATAAATTCCGCCATATGGTTGCAACACCAGAATGGGCAGCAGCCAGTAAGAATAATGGCTGGGAAATGATATATCTGAATGGACCTGAATTTGAAACATATTTGGATCAGGTAAACGAAGATTACAAAACGGTATTGGACAGTGTGGGATTGCTAGCGCAATAATCCGATACTACCAGAAACAGTTCGAGTAATTTATGCGCAAAGTGATCCGAGATTATCTAACGAGTGGATTAGTATTTTTAATATCTAGTTTGTATCTCGTATTTACTTTGCGCATTCGTTCCGCACCCATCGGAAACCCACACACGCCGAAGGTCTTTCCGCTGATTCTTGCCAGTTTTGGCATCATCCTTGCCGCTATACTCTATGGCAAAACAAGGATGTACATGCGCAGGAACAAGCAATCGCTACAGGACGACGCATATAGCCCAGAAGAAAAAATAGAAATCAAACAGCTCCTCTACCTTGCTCTCGTGGCAAGCATTATGGGAGTTGGCTATACCATCTTTTTTCACATACTTGGCTATCCAATAGCGACAACGATATTCATTATGGGATATATGTTTTTCATTAATGGCAGAAAGAGATGGAAGCAAAACATTATCGTGCCCATAGTCTTTAGTGTATTGGTGTATGTACTCTTTGCTCGGATATTGTTTGTACAATTACCCCTATGGCCACGCTTTTTCTGAGAAGGCAATTTCTAATCTATGTTTGATGTATTTCAAGATTTATTCTACGGTTTCTCGGTAGCCCTCATGCCCATACACCTTATGTATGTAACCATGGGTGGCGTATTGGGTACCATCATAGGCATGATGCCCGGTCTTGGACCGGCTACCGGTGTTGCATTATTATTACCGCTCACCTTTGTAATGGGACCCACCGCATCACTGATAACCATGTGTGGCGTATACTATGGAGCCATGTATGGCGGATCCCGATCTTCGATACTCTTGAACACACCGGGAGATGGAGCGGCAGTCGCTGCCACCTTTGATGGCTATCCACTCACCCGCAAGGGGCGGGCGGAATCAGCATTGGCAATGTCCGCTATCGCCTCCTTTATCGGAGGGATAATAGCCACCGTGCTATTTACCTTTACAGCCATACCCATGGTACAGCTTGCCATACAGTTCGGCCCTGCAGAATATTTTATATTAATGGTCTTTGCTCTTGTTGCAACCGCGTCATTATCGCAGCGGAATGTGATCAAGGGATTTATGTCCATCATCTTTGGGTTGATGATCTCAACAATTGGCATAGATGCGCAATCTGGTATGCAGAGATTTACCTTTGGACTTTTGGAATTAACATCAGGCGTTGATTTCTTGGTTGTCATCATTGGAATCTATGCCCTGGGCGAGGTCTATGTATCGAGCATTCGCGTTATAAAAAATACATACAGTGTACAGAAGCATTTTGGAAAAATATGGATTACGAAGCAGGATTGGAAGGATTCCTGGAAGGCCATCCTGCGCAGCACGCCCCTTGGTTTCCTTATTGGAGTATTGCCCGGTGCAGGCGGAACCATGGCATCATTGTTGGCCTATAACAATGAAAAAAACATGTCTAAGCATCCCGAAGAATTTGGAAAGGGCACCATGATCGGTCTTGCAGCCCCCGAAGCTGCTAACAATGCGGCCTCTGTAGGTGCCATGATTCCCATGATGACCCTTGGTGTGCCCGGGTCTGGGACGACGGCGATTATGTTAGGCGTCTTGATTTTGCTCGGCATACAACCGGGTCCCCTCCTTTTTCAGAAGCAACCAGAAATAGTCTGGGGCCTCATAGCCAGTATGTACATAGGAAATGTCATCCTAGCCATCGTAAATATTCCACTTGCCAAATTGTTGGTACGTGTACTTGCAATACCGGGTCGGATACTCTATCCCATTGTCCTCGGTCTTGCCTATGTGGGAATATTTGCAAGTAATACGAGCTTTGATTTTTACATCCTCATCCTCTTTGGTCTAGCGGGAATCATTATGTCCATACTAGACATACCGACTGCTCCAATGATACTTGGTGCAATTATCGGCAATACGATGGACCAATCATTCCGACAGGCCCTCATCATATCCAATGGCAACTTTGGCATCTTTTTTCATTCTATCATTGCCCGCCTCCTCGTATTCATTATCTTGCTTCTTCTGTTAAAACCGATCTTCCTCTTTCTCTTGGAACGTTGGAAGCAGAGCAGAAAAACAACACAGTAGCGCCGTATAATGCCTATTTTGTGCACATAATTGCTATATAGTCCTTGTCTGTTTTCTTGCAATGTATTATACTTATCCAAGTGTGTCTATGAAATCAGTCGTATTACTTCTCATTATTTTCTCACTTGGAATTTCCTGTAAACTTACAGAAATAGAAATTGATTTTAAAACAAATACTACTGGTACATTTGCCTATCGTCACATGGTTACTCAGGAGGCATTGACCATACTCGATCTTGATGGTGATGGTATAACCGAGGCAGTTTTTCCATTCTACACGGATGATTTTCGATTGTTGGCACAGCTCATTGATGGCATAGAAATCGAAACAGCAGAGAGTATACGTGATGGAAATGGAAACTTGCACCTTACGGCCATCTATAACTTTACTTCCTTTGTGGCACTAGCAGAGGTAATTGCCTACATGGGATTAGAGATGAATAGCACAAAGCTCGGAAAACAGCGTGAGCTCACCATCCAAGGGAAACGCACACAAATACCTGAAGTTGATCAGGTAGATAACATAAAGGAAGGGTCACGGCTTGTGCACTGGCAACAGTTGCGTTTTGCAAAATTACTCTTTCCAGACTTGAAAATGACGTATAAAATAAAAGTACCGGACGACATAGTAAGAACCAACCGCGGGCAGAAATCAGGAAAAACCGTAGAACTAACGGAGAGTATTTCTGAGATATCTGATAATCCTGCAAATTTTGTTTGGCGCATCCGATGGTAGTTTAGTATAGGAGGAAGTATGGATACAGAGCTGAAAGAGATTATTCAGAAGATACGCAGTGAAGGCCTAGAAAGAGCACAGGAAGAGGCGAAGGATATTCTTGCTGATGCTAAGTCGCAGTCCGAAGAAATCCTTCGGAAGGCAGGTCAGGAGGCAGACAAGATATTGCGCGATG
The DNA here is from genome assembly GCA_964291355.2 of Spirochaetia bacterium. Taxonomy (GTDB): domain Bacteria; phylum Spirochaetota; class Spirochaetia; order WTKD01; family WTKD01. Next base: position 712,112 of record OZ220222.1, read on the forward strand.
CAGAGCGCGAGCGCGAGCATCTCCTTGATTCTGCAAAGAGCACCTTGCGACATGCAGCACGTGATCTCTGCATAAGAATAGAACAGGAAATACAAAGTTATTTTACGAGACTCCTCCAACCTATAACAGAGGGTGCATTGGAGCATGATAGTGCCATCCTTAACGAGATAGTACATTCATGGTCGCAGGGAAAGGCAGTTTTAGAAGTGTCAGAGCCATTGCTACAGGCCACGGGCGAATCAGTCCGAAAACAATTACTGGAAGAGGCGCGGAAAAAGGGCTTGGAGATACAGCCCGTAAAAACAATGAAAGGTTTTAAGGTTTTATTTGATCAGGAAGCAAGCTACGTTGATCTTACACCTGAGGCAATTTCTGCCATGTTGTCGGCTAAATTGCAACCATGGCTTGCAGCACTCATTAAAGAGACGTCATAGGTTCGATAGTGCATTATTATCATTTTGTCGCATCGCTACCTGTCCTGCAACAGCAAAAAGAGCTTCCGCTTGAACCTTCGCTTTTTTTGGAGCAATGTCAGCTCCATCTATCGACGGAGCATTATAGGGAGCTTTCTGCACTAGCTGCTGCCTATGAATTGGGTGTTGCTGCTCCATATCAGATGGAGGAGGGGCTGGGTGAATTTGCGCAAAAATGTCTGGCATATCGTGAGTCGCTCTATGCGGCACTTGTTTCCTATCGCAAACTGCCTGCCCATATTGATGCTGCAGAGCTGTCGCGGGAGATAGTGCTACGGGTTAGCATAGCGCAGGCCTTTGCTGATGCAGAGCAAATTGCATCGGAGGATGATCCCTATCGTGCGGAAATTTTGTTCATGGATGCAATATGGCAGTATGTAGAAAGCTGCGAGGCCTCCTATGCATTTAGTTTCGAGAATGTGCTGGCATACTGTGTAAAATTATCGATTGTACAGAGACAGAATAATCTGACAAAAATACAGGGAAAGGAAAACTTCCGGACTGCTCTAGACAGGATCTTAGAGAGCTCCTCCCTATAAAAGGTCGGAATTGAAGTGTGCATAGAAGATGGGAAGATGAAGTAAATGAATGAAGTAGAAAGAGAGAGAGTATGAAGAAGGGCTCAATAGTTGCTATAAATGGAAATATGATAACGGTACGATGCACAGATGCATTAGTGCTGAATGAAGTTGCATATGTCGTAAAGGCTACGGAGGGATTGCGTCTTAAGGCAGAAATAATCCGTATCCGAGGTGAATTGGCAGAGTTGCAGGTCTTTGAACGTACAAATGGTTTGCGTGTTGGAGATGAGGTGGAATTTACCAATGAATTACTTGCCGTAGAGCTCGGTCCCGGGCTCTTGGGTAAGATTTATGATGGGCTGCAAAATCCACTGCCAGAGATAGCAGAGCAATGCGGATTTTTTCTTGAGCGGGGCAATTATTTTGACCCCCTCTCTGCAGAAAGCAGATGGGATTTTAGCCCACAGGTGAAAGTCGGAGACATCGTCCAGCGTGGCGATGCGGTTGGCAGTGTTAAGGAATATGCCTTTGAACATAGCATCATGGTCCCCTTTTCTTTCTACGATGAATACAGCGTCGTTCATATCGCAGAGTCGGGCGAATATTGCATACAGGATAAGGTATGTCGCCTGCGCGACAGCCAGGGTGCTGAACATGATCTCACACTGTCCTTTACATGGCCAGTTAAGAAACGCATTGATGCCTATACTGAGCGCCATCTACCCACGAAAGCGATGGGCACTAAGGTGCGTATTATCGACACATTTTTGCCGGTGGCATTGGGCGGAACCTACTGTATTCCCGGTCCCTTTGGAGCGGGCAAAACCGTACTCCAGCAAATAACCAGTAGAAATGCTGATGTCGACATTGTCATTATCGCTGCCTGTGGTGAGCGAGCAGGGGAAGTCGTAGAGACACTCCGCGAGTTCCCAGAAATCATCGATCCGCGAACCGGGCGTAGTCTTATGGAGCGTACGGTTATAATTTGTAATACCAGCTCTATGCCCGTAGCAGCGCGTGAGGCATCGGTGTACACAGCAGTTACCATAGCAGAATATTACCGCCAGATGGGTCTCAACATCCTGCTACTTGCTGATAGCACCTCGCGCTGGGCACAGGCCATGCGAGAGATGTCCGGACGCTTGGAGGAAATACCAGGAGAAGAGGCCTTTCCCGCCTATCTGGAATCAGTTATTGCCGCCTTCTACGAGCGTGCTGGAGTTGTGCAGCTGCGCAATGGAAAAACTGGATCTGTTACCATTGGAGGTAGTGTCAGCCCCGCTGGTGGAAACTTTGAAGAACCGGTAACACAGGCAACCCTCAAGGTAGTAGGGGCCTTTCATGGGCTCTCCCGCGATCGTGCAGAGGCACGGAAATATCCCTCCATCGATCCCCTTGAGAGCTGGAGCCATTATTCAGGCGTCATCAATGCAGAAGATGTACAATTTGCCTATCGCATGTTGCGTGATGGGCATGAGATTGAACAAATGATGAAGGTAATTGGAGAAGAAGGTACAAGCAATGAGGACTACATGATCTATCTAAAGGCAGACTTTATGGATGCAGTCTATCTCCAGCAAAATGCCTTTGACAAGGTGGACCAGTCAGTTTCTCCCGAGCGCCAGCAGCATATTTTCGACATGATCCTCAGGATACTGCGAAGCAATTATTCTTTTCAGCATAAAGAGGAGGCGCGGCAGTTTTTCTATCGACTCAGACAGAAATTTCTTGATTATAACGGTGCTGAGTGGGAAGGAAGTGATTGCAAGCGTCTTGATGCAGAAATAATTTCATTACTAGATGCCAAAGATGAGGCAGAGGTACTAAACAAGGGATAAGGTAGGATGCAAAAAACATACACACGAATAGAATCAATAAACGGAAACGTCATCGTTGTACGAGCACGGGACGTTGAATATGGTGAGCTTGCACGGATAAACACCCGATTTGGAGAAACACTTGCAGAAGTTATACAAATACATGAAGACAAGGTGAGTTTACAGGTATTTGCAGGTGGTCGTGGTGTCTCAACGCATGATGAAGTGCGTTTTATGGGCTCTGGCATGCGCATCTCCTTTTCTCCCAATCTACTCGGGCGTATTTTTAGTGGGGGTGGATATCCTCGTGATGGAGGTCCCGTTATTGATACCAATCTCATAGAAATAAACCGTCCACCTGTTAACCCATTTATGCGTGTCATTCCACGCAATATGATTCGCACCGGCATCCCCATGATTGATGTTTTCAATACCCTCGTCGAATCGCAAAAACTCCCCATCTTTTCGGTCTCAGGGGAGCCATATAATGAATTGCTGGCACGGATTGCCATGCAGGCGGAGGTAGACCATATTATTCTTGGAGCCATTGGCGTTAAATATGATGACTACCTCTACTTCAAAGAACAGCTGGAGAAGGCAGGTTCATTGCCGCGCTCGGTCTGTTTTATTCATACAGCTAGCGATCCCATTGTTGAGGCGCTCATTGTTCCCGATATCTGTCTGGCAGTAGCAGAGAGCTTTGCATTGGAGGGTAAACGTGTCCTCGTCCTGCTTAGTGATATGACAAACTTTGCTGATTCACTCAAAGAAATAGCAATTACTCGAGAGCAGGTGCCATCCAACCGTGGCTATCCCGGAGATCTCTACAGTCAGCTTGCTGCACGATATGAGCGCGCGGTAGACTTTGACGGGGCGGGTTCAATAACCATCCTTGCAGCAACCACCATGCCCGGCGATGATGTAACACATCCGGTTCCCGACAACACGGGCTACATCACAGAGGGTCAGTATTATCTACATGGTGGCGTCATCGACCCCTTTGGTTCGCTCTCTCGTCTTAAGCAGATGGTAAACGACAAGACTCGTAGCGATCACCGTGCCATTATGGATGGTATGATCCGCCTCTATGCCTCATACAAGGACAGTCAGGAAAAGAAACAGATGGGCTTTCGTATGTCTGAGTGGGATACTAAACTCTTAAAATACGGCAATCTCTTTGAAGAGGAACTCATGAATCTGTCTGTTAACCTGCCATTAGAGGATGCTCTGAACAAGGGCTGGGAGATACTCGCAGCATGTTTTCAAGCAGAAGAAACAGGCATGCGAACTGAACTCATAAAACAATTTTGGCCGGAGAAGCAAAAAGACAATGTTGCGTCTGAGTAAAACAGAATTAAAGCGACAAAAAGATATTCTCAAGCGCTATAATCGCTATCTACCCATGTTGCAGCTCAAGCAGCAGCAGCTGCAGATCTGCATACAACAGGTTATAGCAGACAGGGAGCGGGCACTGGAAGAAAAACAGGTCTTTATCAGTGCAGTCCAGCAATGGATAGAGGTCTTTGCTGATGATCTGCCATTGAATGAGGTGATTGAGCTGGAGACAGTAGAAACTGATTTGAACAACATAGCCGGAGTCGACATCCCAGTCTTTCAGAGCTGCAGCTTTCGTGTGGCAGACTATGATCTATTTAGTGCTCCATTTTGGCTAGAAAAGGGGCTTCAGGCAATACAGGAGCAATGCAGGATAGAACTCCGCATCCGCATCTTTGATAAGCAGATCGAGCTCCTCTCCGATGAGCTTCGCCGTACGAATCAACGAGTAAACCTTTTCGAAAAGATACTCATCCCACAAACTCGGGAAAACATACGTCGCATCCGCATAACCCTTAGTGATCAGCAAACAGCGGCCGTAGCACGCGGAAAGATTTGTAAAAAGAAAATATTGGAGCGAGGATAGTAAGCTATGATACAAGCAATGAAAAAAGCTACCATCCTCTTTACCGATAGCAAGCGCCAAGAGACTCTAGAAGAGTTACGCTCCTTGGGCATAGCGCATGTCATTCAGGAAGGCAATGAAACACTGGGACAGTCCAGTCCACTGAATGCTCAATTATCTGAAGTAACAGAGGCGCTGAACACAATAACTGCAATCAAAACAAAGCATCGCAGAGATGCACAAAACTTTGTCCTGCAAAGTGCCCTGGACTATGCAAGACGGATTAATGCCATAGTCGAGCAGCGAAAGGAGCTTGAACATCGCCTCCGTGGCATCATAGATGACGAGACGGAGCTTCTTCCCTGGGGCGACTTCGAAGCACAGGAGATCGAAGATCTCATCGCCCAAGGTCTGCGCATCCAGTTATATGCAATTCCCTATAAAAAATTTCGTAGGGAGGATTTTCATCACTATGTCATCCTCAGTAGAAAAAAATCTCTGCTCCGCATCCTCGCCGTGGAACTGATTCCCGGGAGCTTTCCGACAGCATTTGACCCTGTGGAGCTGCCAAGGACATCATTGTCTCGCTTGGCAGAAGAAAAGCAAAACTTATTGGCAGAAGATCGCAAACTAGAACAGGAATTGCTCGATCTTGCCCGCCACCGTGACTACCTCCTTGCAGCACAGACCTACCTCTCAGAGGAACGGGATCTGTATCAGGTGCAGGAGCAACTGGCAGGTGATGGAGAGCTCTGTTGGCTGGAGGCCTACGCCCCAGAAAAAAGCATTGGCAGACTCAGAGAAACTGCCCGGCGGGAGCATTGGGGCTTGCGTGTATGCGATCCAGACGAGGAGAGCTGTCCCCCCACACTTATACAGACGCCGAAGCTCTTCCGTCTTGTTCAGCCCATCTTTAATATGTTTGGCACCCTCCCTGGTTATCGCGAATTTGATATCAGTGGATGGTTCCTCCTCTTTTTTACGGCATTCTTTGCACTCATCGTTTCAGATGCGGGCTATGCTACGGTGTTTTTCCTGCTATCACTTGTCCTGATGCTACGTTCGCTCGTAAAAACAAGGATAATTCCGCAGCTCCTAATTCTTTTGTCTTTGCTGGCATTTGCTGCCCTAGTCTGGGGGGCTCTTACTGCAAGCTATTTTGGGAGTTATCTGAGCGAAGTTTTTCCCATTCTCGATCGCCTTGTTCATCCGGCCTTGTCGGTTTGGAACCGCGATAGTGCGAAATTCATACAATTACTCAGCATCATCATAGGCACAGTACATATTGGCATTGCGCATCTCTGGCGCTTCTTCCGTCTGCTACAGGGCCGACATAAACTAGCTGCCTTTGCAGAGCTTGGATGGCTTGCATCCCTTGCGGGACTTTTCTACATCATTCTTCCCATCGTCATTGATCCGAAGCAGTACCCTCTGCCTGATTATGCCCTGCCTTTGATTTTTGTTGGGCTTGCCTTTGTGGTATTATTTGCGGAGCAGAGTGGATCATTTTTTCGAGGAGTGGGCAAGGGCTTGCTAAATATATTTAACACGGCATTTAGCAACATTTCATTATTTTCAGACATTATTTCTTACATCCGGCTCTATGCAGTCGGGCTTGCTACCTTTGCAGTAGCACGGAGTTTTAACCAAATTGCTGCGGATGTTGCAAGCGGAGAGGGGATAATCTTTGTCCTATTATCGGGACTTATATTGGTTCTTGGACATGGGCTGAATATTGCTATGTGCGCCTTATCGGTCATTGTTCATGGCATTCGACTGAATATGTTAGAATTTTCAGGACATCTCGGTGTAGAATGGAATGGGTATCCCTATGCACCGCTACAAAAAAGTATAGAAGAAGGAGAAAAAGTATGAATATAGGATTGCTTGGTATTACAGCAGCTATTGCATTTTCAGCAATTGGCTCTGCACTTGGAACAGGATTTGCAGGTATGGCTGCGATTGGCTCTTGGAAACGTTGCCTTGTACAGAATAAACCCGCACCGTTTTTGTTAATTACCTTTGTTGGTGCACCTTTGACGCAAACGATCTATGGTTTGATATTGATGGGTGCTTTGCAACAGGCCTTGGTAGGAGGAATTGATCTTGCAATTATTTTTGGTGCAGGTATCTTTGGTGGGGCAGCTATTGGCGCCTCAGCTCTTTTTCAGGGAAAGGCAGCAGCTGCAGCATCGGACGCTTTTGCAGAGACAAAAAAGGGTTTTCCCCTCTATCTCTTTGTCCTTGGTTTGATAGAAACCGTAGCTCTTTTTGTTATGGTTTTTCTCTTAAACGTTGTTTCATCAGGATAGAGAATGAAAGTCCCACTGTTCATTATACTACTCATGATGAGCATTCCACTCTTTGCCCAGGAGCCGCCTGCGTGGGTATCCTTGGGTAAGGGAATGGAGGCCTATAGAAATAATGAACTAGGCGAGGCAATGCGTCATTTTCAAACGGCACGAAAGTCACGCAGCGTCTTTCCCGAAGCAGATTATGCCATTGGACTGGTATATGATGCGGAATTAAACTTTGCCCTCGCAACGCGATATTATACAGCTGCGATTAATACAGCTCGTGATATAGATATCCAAGAGGAGATCTATCCCATGTACTATAAGCTCGCACGGATACAATGGTTGCTTCGGGACAATGTATCCTTTGAACGAAATCTCAATGCCGTTATAGAAGATGACGAATTATTTTCCAGCACAGACGACTGGTTTCGGCGCAATGCAACGCTTACCTTTATGAATAACGGAGTGGATAATCTGCTTTTTTTATATCGTCGTGAGCAAAGCTTTTCCTTTATAGCACATCGAGAACTGGGAATTTATTACACCATTGCTGGTCGCGATACAGCCATTGAACACATGGTCATGGCATGCATACAGGTTTTTTCGCCCCTCATCCGGGCGCTCATACAACACCAGCCCCTCTATGAATTCACAACCGTAGAAGACCTCCTTACAGAGGCTCAGCAGTATCCGGAGCTCCGGCACTACATTATACAAAGTGATCTATACCGCATCTTGTATTTTTTAGGACAGGCATCCTACAGCTATAATCCCCAATCTTCACCCGCAATTAATATATGGCGTTTTCTTTCGGAATGGGAGGATGCTGGACGTTGGTCATCTCGAGCTGCAAGTAGCATTGTTAATCCGGACAATTTTTACATTGTCGATTTTTCTCCGAATTTTCCCTAGAGCATGAAAGCAATTACTGTCGCAGGTGCACGCGAACACAACCTCAAGAACATTACCGTAAGCATCCCACATCATCGTCTGACAGTTGTATCTGGAGTAAGCGGATCGGGTAAATCCTCTCTTGCCTTTGATACAATTTTTGCTGAGGGGCAGCGGCGCTATGTAGAATCGCTCTCTTCCTATGCACGACAATTCCTTGGGCGTCTCGACAAACCAGATGTAGACTATATTGAGGGACTATCCCCGGCAATTTCGATAGAACAAAAATCTACCAATCGAAACCCACGTTCGACGGTGGGTACCATAACGGAAATATCCGATTATTACCGCCTGTTATTTGCACGCATTGGTGTTCCCTACGATCCAAAAACTGGCCAGCGCATAGAACGCCAGTCAGTGGACGAAATATTAGAAACATTACTCCAGACAGCAACAAACAGTCGTTGCATGATCTTTGCACCCTGTGTTCGTGCACAGCGAGGTCAGCATCAGAAATTATTACAGGATGCCAGAAAATCGGGTTATGTTCGTGTGCGCATTGATGGTGAATTATTTGATCTTGAGGATGACATAGAGCTTGATAAACATAAAAAACATAGCATAGACATCCTTGTTGATCGCCTCATCATCACCGCAGAGAATAGGAAACGCCTTGTCGAAGCAGTTGAAACTGGTCTCAACCTTGCAAACGGAGTTATCAGTGCCCATACTGACTTAGACGGAGAAAAGAATGAACGATCATTTTCTCTTGATTTTGCCTATCCAGACAGTGACATACCCTTCCCCAAATTAGAACCGGCACTTTTTTCCTTTAACAGTCCCTACGGTGCCTGTCCCAGCTGTTCTGGTCTGGGTTTTATTCGAGAGTTTGAACCCTCCCGTATTGTACGAAACCCCGAGCTCTCCTTTGATGAGGGGGGATTTATTCCTTACAATCCTGAATCCGCTTGGTATCGGAATTATTTTTCCTCACTTGCCGAGCATTTTAACTTTGAGCTATCCACGCCCATAGAAGATATACCGGAAGATATCAGGAAGATACTGTTCTACGGAAGCGATGACAAAATTACCTTTGTATATGAACGACAGAATGATGATTCTACCTCTCGTCATGAATACGTAAAACAATTTCCCGGGATATTATACAACCTGCAGGAACGCTATCGCCAGACAACTTCATCCAACATACGACAGTGGTTGGAGGGTTTTATGTCTACTATTAGCTGCAATTCTTGTCAGGGCATGCGACTTCGTCCTGAGCCGCTGTCCATACTCATACAGGGAAAAAACATTCATGAATTAAGCACCCTATCCATACAGGATGCCCGATCTTTTTTTCAGGAGCTACAGCTCAGCGACAGCGAGAGGAAGATTAGCAAAGAAATACTTCGAGAGATAGAGCATCGGCTAGAATTTTTGCATGATGTTGGATTGGATTATCTGAGTATGGAACGGAGTGCTGCCAGTCTTTCTGGAGGTGAGGCCCAGCGCATCCGACTTGCCTCACAAATTGGTTCGGCACTAACCGGAGTGCTCTATGTACTTGATGAGCCAACCATAGGTCTCCATCAACGAGACAATGACCGCCTGCTACGCACCCTCTTCAGTATTCGGGATGCAGGCAATACCATCCTCGTAGTGGAGCATGATGAGCAAATTCTGCGTTCGGCAGATTACATGCTTGATCTTGGTCCCGGAGCGGGGGTGCATGGTGGAGATCTCGTTGCCAGTGGTACACCGGAGGAAATTATTGCAAATCCGAAGAGTGTAACCGGCAGCTATCTGACAGACTTGGCACGGAAAAAAACATACAGCAGACGCAGTGGAAATGGCGAAGAGCTTGTTTTAAGTAGGGTGCGGAAGCATAATCTAAAGAATATAACAGCAAAGATCCCGCTGGGTACCCTCACGGTTGTTACTGGCGTATCAGGTTCAGGGAAATCTACCCTCCTACTTGATGTTTTGCTTCCAATTCTCCAAGAAAAAATAAATAAGAAGGAAAATAAGGATAACATTGAGTCATTTTATGATACAATAGAAGGAGTGGAGAGCCTTGATAAGGTCATGCATATTGATCAATCTCCAATTGGACGAACGCCGCGGTCAAATCCAGCAACCTATGTTGGTGCCTTTCAACCCATACGGGATCTCTTTGCCAGTCTTCCTGAATCTCGGGCTCGGGGGTATCAGCTGGGACGTTTTTCCTTTAATGTACGCGGTGGAAGATGCGAGCATTGTCAGGGAGCAGGAACCATACGGATAGAAATGCAATTTCTTTCTGACGTCTATGTTGTCTGCGAGATCTGTAAGGGCAAGCGCTATACACAGGAAACCTTGGAAGTAGATTATAAGGGCTATAGTATTTATGATGTTCTCATGATGACGGTCGAAGAATCCAGCCACATTTTTTCTGCCATTCCCAGTATCAGCAGGAAGTTGGAAACATTGAACAGCGTTGGTTTGGGCTATATAACCCTAGGGCAGTCTGCACTTACCCTATCTGGTGGAGAGGCCCAACGTGTCAAACTTGCACTTGAGCTCTCCAAACGGAGTACCGGGAATACTATTTTTATTATGGATGAGCCCACGACCGGCCTCCATTTTAAGGATGTTGAGCAGCTCATGAAGGTAATTTCTGATCTTGTTGAGCATGGAAACACTGTTGTTGTTATCGAGCACAATCTCGATGTTATCGCAGAGGCAGACCATATTATTGATCTTGGCCCCGAAGGTGGCGATCGGGGGGGTGAACTATTGATTAGCGGAACTCCCGAAACAGTAGCAGCACATCCAGACTCCCATACAGGACACTATTTGAAGGAGATGTTAAATAATTCGTAACGCAGTTCTTTTTCTAATTTTCTTTGTCTGTACTTTGCCTGTCTTCGGACAGCTTGAACTTCCTGAAATCACGAAGGAAATCCCGGAGGAAGAGAGTGTGGAAAATTCCACTCAGGCCACAGAGGAGGGCTCTGCTGCCACAACTGACTCCAGAGATGATGCGAAGAGAACTCCCATCCCCGGCAATACAGCAATACAGTCAACAATTCTCCGTGATGTTCGACTAGCAACCTTCTTTGAGCTCGTGAATTGGTTACGGCGTTTGGATCTGGATACCTCTGGGAGTCGTTCAGAAATAGAGGAGCGTATTTTTGAACATTACAATATTCCCTATATTCCACCAGCCACAGAAGAAGAGGAAGAAGCTAGCGATGGAGAAATATTGGTAGTAATCGATACAGCACATTCGGTAGAATATTTTCAACTAGAGCTTGAAGAAGAAAAATATGTGCGTCTAAGCGGTGGCGTCATCATCCGTATTGATAATCGGAAACAAGAATTGCAACATATCATCCATTCTGACACCATCATTATTAACCGCTCCTTGAACATATTGACAGCAACGGGGGATATAAAATACACGCTAAAATATGACAGCGGTGATGAGGAAAAATTCGAAGGCGATAGCATTACTTTTAATTTTAAGAGCTGGGATGGTGTCTTCCTCGGTGGCGAAGTAATTACGGAAGACAAGCTTAATGCGCAGAGTACAGAAGATTTTATTTTTCAGGGCAACACCATCACGAGAACTGATGATGATGTGGTTGTTTTTGAGCAGGCAAATCTCTTTAGTGCTCGCGTGGAGCAGCCCTACTATTCTCTCCGGGGGAGTAAACTCTGGCTACTTGCCGATCAGGAATGGGCCATTTCGAATGCCGTTCTCTATGTTGGAAATGTACCAACATTTTACATACCTTTTTTCTTCAAAAATGCAAACCGTCTATTCTTTCGTCCTTCCATAGGTTTACATGCCGTAAAGGGACCGTATGTCCATACCACCACATATTTCTATGGCAAACCAGAACAAACTGAGGACAGTTTTTCTGTATTACGGGTAACGAATAGTTCGAAAGAGGAAGACAGTGTCATTGAGGGCTTATTTCTCAAGAAGAAGCTTGGTAGCAACAAAGAGAGGACTGATCAGGAGGAAATTCGCAAGGATTGGACTCTTAAATTTCTTCTTGATGGATATTCGCGCTATGGTGTCTATGCTGCTGTCGTAGGGAAAATAACTGGGATAGAATCCTTTGATACCTTGAATTTCCGCTTCGGTTTGGCAGGCAGCAGAACAATTTTCAAAAAAGGATCTGTATTTACCAACTATGTTATCCACGATGGCAAGGTGCAAGATAATTGGCATTCGAGCTATCTCTTTAATACAAAAATTCCAATCCGCTACGAGCTTGCAACAAATATGAGTGGTAGTTTTCGTTCAGTTGGATCATGGGCCTTAGATTTTGAATGGTACTCGGACACACATTTTCTCAAGGATTTTCATGAGCGTCAGGAGCAATTTAGTTGGGGTTTTATATTAGGAAGACTCATAGCCGATAATCAAAATCAAAGTACGGCACTCTCAGAGCGCAGTAACTTTAGCTGGACCTTCTCTTCCTCCTACGCCCCAGACATTAGTCAGACATCACCATGGTTGAAAATTAACCTCAAGCGCTTTAATGTAGGCATAGACTGGGCAGCAAAACAGCTTGATACAAGCAATTATCCATCAGTTTTGCAGGGCAAGAGCTTGTATGCTAATCCTGAAGGGCAATTCTTTTACCCCGTATTCTTTAAGGCACCAGATATATCACTCGAGCTATCAGGAACCCTGCTGGATTATCAGATGAGCTATAATGATAATTCGGATCCCGAAGAATATGTTTTTGATGATGTATCAACAGAAAATCCTGGTACGGCAGCATTAATCCCACCCTGGGATGAAAGGCCCACTTCAGAAGAACGAGATAATAAAAATTCATTCCACCTTGGGGAACTCCAATCAGACGGTGGACAAATTTCATTTCCCTCTCCTTTTTCTGCGAATATATCATATCTGCTAACTACCGATCTTACGATAAACAATGCAACTCCGCATTCCGGCTGGAAGAAACCAGAAGACATGCAGTTTGACAATCTCAGTGGCTACAACATGTTAGAAAATAAAAACAGCGGGAACATAAATTATAGCTTGGGTTTTCTGAATGACCAGATGAATATCAAGGGCTCCTTTATTTTTGATGTAAATTATTATGACCTACTAGAATATACCCTTACTGGAGCTGATCTTACAAATCTTAAGAAGGACGAAGCCCTCGGTCAAGGACGGAGTGTAAAACACAATCTTGTCAGCAAGCTCTATCCGTTTAAGACCTTTCCCATCTTTCAGGAGAGCGTTATTGTACATACCCTGAACAGTACTGTTTACGCCTATGTTTTTGAGGAAATGAAAAACGATTCTCCGACATTTAAGGACAGTGTCATAGCTTGGAACAAGAAGATGATTACTGATCATTCAATAGAAGCAGTATTTGCCACGTCATTTGCTCCATTTTCGCAATCGCTCAGACTCACTTCATCCCTCCCTCCCAAGGACATAGTGCTGACACCGTCATGGAGTTTAACGCTTGGTGATTTTACTGCATCAGTGTCGACAGGAATCAAAGATATAGACAAGCCAAAACTAATATATGATCCTTTGAAGGTATCAGCTTCATATTCTTTGGACTCATGGATGAGTATATCGCAGGAATTCCTTACTGATATTGAAAAAGGAGAACTGACGAGTAGTAGCACCAAGCTCTCCTTCTATTTTCTTGATAAGAAATTTAGTATTTCAAACACCTTGCTGGCACAGAGGAGCAAAGAAGTTTCCTTTCAGCGCAACAAAATCACTTGGGAGGAAAAAGAGAAAGAGACATTTGCACTGCAAAGTTTTAGCTTTCATGCCGGCATGAACTATCCCATTGGGCCATTCTGGAAAAATAGAATAACCATTCGTTTCAACAATAGTCTTGGATTAGAATATAATTTCCTTCGATTTACAGAGAGTGCATTAAAGATAAATTACGGTATCGAAGTTGACATCTATCGCTTTCTAAAGCTTTCTTTGAGCGTTAATGTGCGTAATGATCAGATATATCGCTATTTTCCCAGTCTCGCCGATCAGATTGGCGTGAGCTCGGTTAATTTCTTTACAGACCTCGGCTACTCTTTTAACATCTTTTCAGAATCTGATCTCTTACTTAGCAATTTTAAGCTACAGTCAGTCGCTCTTGCGCTTACCCATGATCTTGGAGATTGGTCATTGACATTAAACTATACGGGGAAACCAGGTCTTGTCGACAGGGCTGAGGGTAAAAAATATGAGTGGCAAAACAGTTTGAACGTATCCATACAATGGAGACCGATAACAGAATTAAAGACAGGAATAAAAGTTGATAATGATGGTGTTGATCTATTGGAATAGGTGAATTATGATAATTTTTCTAAAATACTTGTCATAGTATTTCTCATGTGATACACTATGTAATAAGAGTTTTACTTTGTCTACTAATAAAACCTTTGTTCTACAGGATGCAAGTCTTATTACTGCCCTCTGTGGTGTCCATGATGTTAATCTTCGATATATTGAAAAGCTCCTCAATACTCCCATATATGTTAAGGGAAATGTTATTTATCTTGCCGATCCTGAAGCGCATGTACACCAGTTATTCATTCAAATATGCACAGAGCTTGTTACCTACATAACAAAAGGATGGGAAATAAATCAGGATCTCATTAAGATGCTCTACGAAATTCAATCTGAGAGGAAGGACAGAAAACATATCTTTATTCATATTCCGGTTATAGACACGACCATATATCCAAAAACATCCGGACAGCGAAATCTTATTCGTGCAATGGAATCATCACAGCTCAGCATAGCCAGTGGACCGGCAGGAACGGGCAAAACCTATCTTGCTATTTCATATGCACTCGCCTGTGTTTTTAATAAGCAGGTTAGACGAATAGTTATGACACGCCCCGTCGTGGAAGCAGGGGAGAACCTTGGCTTCCTCCCCGGAGATTTTTCTCAAAAAATTGCTCCCTACCTCTATCCGCTCTTTGATGTGCTTTCTGCACTGTTGCCTCCCGATCTTCTGGAACGTCTCGAAAAGCAAAAAGTATTAGAGGTCCTGCCCCTTGCCTATATGAGGGGAAGGAATCTTGACAACAGCTTTATTATTCTTGACGAGGCACAGAATGTTAGCAGAGAGCAGATGAAGATGTTTCTTACCCGAATAGGTGAGGGGAGTATTGTTGTCATTACCGGTGACCCCACTCAATTAGATATCTCAAGGAAAGAATCCTCACTAAAACAGACAATCGCAATGCTTGCAAAGGTTGATGGAGTAAGCCACGTTCCCCTTACCGTTGCCGACGTAGTTCGAAGTAGCTTTGTGAAAAAAATTGTACAATTATATGATGAACAAAATAGTTAAAGAAGGAGAAAACACTGTGCATATATCGGTGCTTGATACTGATGGCGAAGCATATTACGCTGACCTGTGTTGTTTTACAGAGTGCGTAATGTCAAATATAGGTTTGAAGTCAAAATCTGTATCACTGAGCATGGTCAGTAATGAATACATGCAAGAATTAAATTATCGTTATAGGAAGACAAATACTGTAACAGATGTATTATCGTTTTCACAGCTGGAGGGTGGAGAGGTGCCGGATGCCACTATGCTCGGTGATGTTGTCTGTGCTCCTGAATATATTAAAACTCAGGCAGCCACACTCGACATTCCATTTAAGGAGGAAATGCGCCGCTGTGTTGTGCACAGCATCCTACATTTAATAGGAATGACACATCATGATCGCGGGATGTCAGACATTGCGAGCTCAAAAATGCTGCTACTACAGGAAAAGCTCTTGCAGTCATGCAATGGGGAAACAGAGCTGTGATACAATCATTTAAAAATCTACGCGCTCTGTATAAATTAAAACAGAGCATTGATCGTCTTTCTGATGAGGCACGGACCATGATTGATGGTGTCTGTACCCTTTCGGAGAAGACCGTACGCGATGTTATGGTACCAAGAATAGATGTGGTATCTCTCTCGCTGAGCTCATCGCGCCAAGAGCTTATTCATACCATTGCAGTTTCCGGACATTCGCGTTTTCCAGTTTACACTGAGCGCATCGACAACGTAGTGGGAACCCTATATGCGAAGGATATCCTGAGTCGATTGGAAGAAGATAGCATCCTCATAGAGCAAGTAATTAGAAAACCCTTCTTCGTTCCAGAGAGCAAACGCCTAGATGCCCTGCTCCGCGAAATGCAGCGAAGACATATCCATATGGCAGTTGCCGTTGATGAATATGGTGGGGTATCGGGAATTATCTGTCTTGAGGATATTATCGAAGAGATTGTAGGAGAAATACAGGATGAGTTTGACAACGAGGAGGAAGACATCATTAAAATTGGGGAAGCAGTCTATCTCTGTGCTTCCCGAGTTAATATTGAGGATCTAAACAATCTTCTAGATGTGAATATCCCAAATGATGATTTCGGAACCCTTGGTGGATTTGCCTTCGAATTATTTGGAAAGATACCATCAAAATTTGAAAAGAGCAGCTACGAAAATCTTGAATTAATTATTCAAGAGATGGAGGGCAGAAAAATAAAAAAGGTTAAAATTATAAAAAAGATACCAGACAATACAGAGAATCATGAAGCTTAGATATCTATTTTTTATTTTCTCAATTCCGCTTCTTTTCGCCCAGGAACCAGCCAAGACTGCATTAGCATATTTTGCTGAAGGAAGGGAGCATATTCGAGACAGCATGCTGGGCAATGAAGATTCCCTCTATCAGGCAATTAACAGTTTTTTGAATGCATTGGAAATTAACCCCAATTATTCCGATGCCATGATTGAACTTGCAAAAATCTACTACCAGCTTGAGGAATATGATCAATCCCTAAGCTTCATGCATCGTGCAGAATTATTGGGAGAAAAATCGAATAATGTACTCAAGGGAAATCTCTATCTTGCCTTGGGCAGTTTGGATGATGCTGTTGAGCAATTTAATCTTGCCCTTCAGGCAAATCCGAATGCCATTGATGCCTACATCGGCAGGGCTGAACTTGCCCTATTTGATGGAAATATGGAGCGGGCCATAGGGGAATATCGGGAAGCGCTCAAACGTAATCCAAGCCATCAGAAGGCACTCCTTTCTCTGGCAGTAGTCAATGGGCATCTCTCACGTTTACGGGATGCACATACTGCAATAGAGCTAGCGCTACGACACCACGCCCTCTCTCTCGTGGTACAGGAAACAGCGGCTTCATACTATCTCATGCTTGGGGAGTATGAACGTGCAAATTTTCATGGCAAAGTTGCTCTTGGCATTAATCCAAATTCTGAGCAATCGCTGGCTGTATTGGCCGATGCAGCCATTGCAAACAAGGAGATGGAAGATGCACAAAACTACGCAGAACAGCTCATTGCCATAGATCCCGAAAATATTGATGCATGGTTTAAGCACGGACAAATTACCATGGAAACTGGCGACAATGATAGAGCAATAGAGAGTTTCCAACGTGCACTCCGCCTCGATGATAAAAACGAAGTGGTCCGCATTGCCCTTGAACGTGCGCTCATAGAAACTCTTCCCATAGGGGACCAGCGGCGCAATAATTTTGCCAATAAATATTTTGATCTGGGCAAAGAATTTGAGCGAACACATCGAGCACATGATGCAGCGAATGTATTCCGCAGAGGTCTTCGCTTGAATCCCTACTCATCTGAATTACGACTGAGTTTTGCTGAAATATACAAGACGAAAAGAGAGTATAGTCGCTATTTACAGGAGTTACGTGTTATCAACACACATAGCACTGAAAACAATCCTTATATTACAGAGAGCATTGAAACGCTCAAAAACGATCTTATAGATTCTGTTTCTCATCGTTGGGACATTGATCAGTACTCTGTTTTACGACCCCGTCATCGAATACAGATTTTTTATCGACAGGACAATATCATATCAAACAGTCTCCTGAGTAACCAGGCATTATTTTCCTGGTATGCACGGGAAATGTTGCAACAGGAAGAAGGTCTGGATATTCTCCCGGAAATTGTTGGAATTTCATCATTTAGCGATGCATTAGCCCATGCCCGCCAGGAGGAGATTGATTACTTTATTATTTTCTCGTTTCAACACTCACCAAGATCCTTCCTGAGTTCTGCAGAGCTCTATCTGGCATCGGGTGCATTACAGGGCAGTGGAAGTTCTCTACAGGCAGGGCTTGATATGCTGCGGCATTCACTGGAAACTCTGTTGGCTTCATTGCTAGCCAGCATACCAACAAAGGGAAAGATATTTCAGCGTAATGCTGATACTGTGCTCATCACCATAGGTAGTGCTGATGGATTAGAAAAAGATGCAGTCCTTCCCGTCCTAGAATGGGGGGCATCCTCTCTTCAGTCAGATCCGCCATATTTTTCGTATTCTGAGGAGCGGCAGCTGGGAAATATTAGCATTATTGCAGTAGACGATCTCATTGCAGAAGGCAAATTTACATCAGTGAACCCGCTGGATCGCCTGCGGGTAAACGATGAGGTCTATCTCATTACCGAAGCAACTGAAATAGAAGAGGCAAGGAGGGATTATTCCTTTCATCTACCACAACCAATTTTTACTGTTGTGCGTTCATTTCCTTGACCACAATAAGAAAGATTGCTATACTAGGGCAAGATTGTGACTATGGAGGAAATATGATTGCAATAAACGGATTTGGGCGCATTGGGCGGAATGTCTTTAAAATCGCACTAGAAAAGAATGTCGATGTGGTCGCTATTAACGACATTACGAATACGAAAACACTTGCGCATTTGCTGAAGTACGATTCAACACAGGGTGCGTTCCCCGGAACTGTTAGCTGGGACGAAGAGCACATTATTGTCAACAATAAGAAGTATCGTGTTTGTAGCGAACGTGTTCCAAAGAATATTCCCTGGGGTGCAAACCCAGATGTAGTAATAGAATCGACCGGAATATTCAGGGATCGTAACGGTGCACGAGGTGGCTATGGGGACCATGTTGAAAATACCAAGTATCCAGCTAAGCGAGTCATTCTTACTGTCCCAGCCAAGGATGAAATCGATAATATGATAGTATTGGGCGTAAATGACGATGCCCTTTCTTCAAGCGATATATGTATATCCAATGCATCCTGTACAACAAACTGTCTGGCTCCTATGGCCAAGATCCTTCATGCCGAATTCGGAATAGAACAGGGATATATGACGACAGTGCATGCCTACACGAACGATCAGGTCATTCTTGATGCTCCACAGACAGATTTGCGGCGAGCACGTTCGGCGGCACTTTCGCTTATTCCGACAACAACCGGTGCTGCAAAGGCGGTGGGCAAGGTTATCCCCGAGCTCAATGGAAAACTGGACGGCACAGCCATCCGTGTACCTACCCCTGCAGGTTCTATTGTTGACCTTGTTGCAGTCCTCAAAACTCCGGCAAGCAAGGAAAATATTAATGCTGTCGTAAAGAAATATGCAGAAGGTGAATTAAAGGGAATCGTACAATACGTAGAGGACCCAATCGTTTCTGCGGACATCATTCATAATACACATTCATCGATTTTTGACGCTGAAAGTACCATGGTCATGGGTAACATGGTTAAAATATTCTCGTGGTACGATAACGAATGGGGATATTCAAACAGGGTAGTTGACCTAGCAAAAAAACTTCTATCCTAAGGTTACAAGATGCAGGCACTTCGAACAATACGAGAACTTAATTGTACAGATCAACGCGTTCTGATGCGGGTGGATTTCAACGTTCCACTCGCGTCGGGTAAAATCTCTGATGACACTCGTATCCGTGCCGCGATGGATAGTATTAGTCAAATATTAGCAAAGAAACCGAAGCATCTCATCCTTATGAGTCATCTAGGAAGACCGAAGGGCGAGAGGGTTCCCGAGCTGACTTTGCGTCCGGTAGCGGAGAGATTGGCTGAACTATTGGGAATTTCTGTACATTTTATTTCTGATTGCATAGGAGAGGAAGTAGAACAAGAGCTAAGGAAGCAGCCCACTGCTTCAGTCATTCTCTTGGAGAATCTCCGTTTTTATCCTGAAGAAGAACAGAATACTCCAGAATTTTCACAGTCCCTTGCTCGTCTCGCTGACTACTATGTGAACGATGCCTTTGGGACAGCACATCGTGCGCATGCAAGCACTGAGGGTATTACAAAGCATCTGCCATCTTATGCAGGGGTTCTTATTGAAAAAGAGGTGGAGGTCCTATCCTCTGTCCTGCATAATCCCCGCAAACCATTTCTAGCAATTATTGGGGGAGCAAAGGTTTCCACGAAGATTGCAATACTAGAACATCTCCTTGATGTCTGTGATAGCATCATAATTGGTGGAGGCATGGCATATATTTTCTTGCATGTTCAAGGATTAGCTATTGGAAAGAGTCTTTTGGAGACAGATTATCTTGATGTTGCTCGTAGCTTTCTAGAACAGGCACAAAAGAAGAATGTCCGCATATTGCTACCAGTCGATCACGGAGTAGGACAGGAGTTTTCACCTGATACAGCTCGTATGGATGTAGAAAGCATCCCTGATGGATGCATCGGCATGGATGTCGGCAGAGAGAGCATCAAGATATACCAAGAATGTGTACAGGAAGCACAGACCATCCTCTGGAATGGTCCCCTCGGCGTCTTCGAATTTGAATCTTTTCGTCCCGGCACCGAAACTCTTGCACAAAGCATAGCTGATTCATCGGCATTTACTGTTGTTGGTGGAGGAGATTCCGTTGCTGCGGTGCAGCTCTTTGGCATCAGCGAAAAAATGAATCATATTTCAACAGGTGGTGGTGCATCACTTGAATTTCTAGAGGGACAGGTCTTACCGGGAATCAGTCCGCTTTCTATTTAGGCAATTACTATGAGAAGATATTTTATTACAGCCAACTGGAAAATGCATAAGACCTTATCAGAGGCATGTGAGGCAGCGAAGAAAATACGCGAGATCAGTTACGCTGTGGAGCACCGGATTATGATAGCGGCACCTTTTACGGCGCTATCATCACTTGTTCCAATTCTTGAAGGTTCCAGCGTAGAATTAGCAGCGCAAAATATGGGGCCAGCTGTGGCAGGTGCCTATACTGGGGAGGTTTCCCCGATTATGTTGCAGGACATTGGCGTTCAAGCCGTAATTCTGGGTCATTCTGAGCGCCGTGAATATTTTGCTGAAACCGACGCTATGCTACAGAAAAAAATAGCACTTGCCTTGGAACATAATATGAATGTAACTCTCTGTGTGGGAGAGAATCTTGAATGTCGGAATGCCCATAATGAGTATAGTTTTGTTAAGAGTCAGTTGGAGCTGCTCCAAGGACTCTCTTTAGATGCACTGTCTGGGCTGAGCATTGCCTATGAGCCGATATGGGCAATAGGTACAGGGCTAACAGCCAAAGCAGAGGATGTAAACAAGATGCATGCAGCAATTCGGCAATATATTTCAGAATATTTTTCGCCTGAGGATGCAGAAAATATGCATATACAATATGGTGGATCTGTAAAACCCAACAATATTGCTGAACTCATGGAGCAGGCGGATGTTGATGGGGCACTTGTTGGAGGCGCATCACTGGATGTGGCTGATTTTGAGAAAATTATTTGTTTTGACCAGAACCGGAGTTAATCATGGGAATCATTAGCATATTATTGCTTATAGTCTTTGTTATCAGTTCCATTCTTCTCATCCTCATTGTTATGATGCAGGGTGAATCAGGAGATGAGCTTGGAGGCATATTTGGCGGTGGCATGAACCAGCAGATGGGAATGCGCTCGGGAAATATTATGACGAGAATTACGGGAATTCTCGGTACGATTTTCTTCTTATGTGCATTTGGAATGGCATGGGTAAATAGAACACCCGATATCGAGGATGTCACACAAACAGCACGTGAGTTGGAAGAGCGTGTTGAATGGTGGCTTGATGATGATGCAGAATCTGAAGCTGAAGATGAAGCCACTTTGCCGCCCGATGATGTAAATACCGATAACTCCACCATTGAAGAAATTCAAGGAGTTGAAACGAGTAGTGAGTAAGCGGATAGCTATTGTCCATTTTGCCCCTCGTCACGATGTATTCGCTGAGGATGTTTCTCGGGAAATTAGCCGTGGACTGAACTCAGATGCTGTAGATATCCATAACATACTGCATGTGGAATCTCGGCTTACTATGTATGAGTATCTCATAATTCTAGCTGACAGCGTAAAACCTTGGAGTAGCAAAATTTCACCCCAACTGAAACAGAAAATATCTCAGTTGGGACTCCTGAGTGGCAAGCGATGTGCAGCTTTGCTCCTTCGCCCGGGAATCTGGAAGATTTCTGCACTACTAAATTTTATGAGGATATTAGAAGCGGAGGGGATGATAGTAAATTATTCACAGCATATTACAAATCTCGCCCATGCAAGGGCAGTGGGAGCAATGTTGCCGATAGATCATGCTTGATTATTATAAAATACTAGACCTGCCAACAGATGCAAACGAGCGTCAAATAAAAGAGTCCTATCGAAAAAAGTTAAAGGATTTGCATCCGGATCTCAACCGTTCATTTGACACCCAGCGTTTGCAGGGTCTCATGCAGGCCTACCGGACGCTCATTGATAAGGAGCACCGTACTGTCTACGACCGCAACCGAGGTGGACATGCCTCTTTTCGCTATCGCGATTTTCTTGTATCACAGAAAAATCAACCGCAGGCACGGGTCAAACTATTATTTTATGATCTTCTTCACGACAATGTGCGGACTGCCTTAGAGCTGTATGAAAATTCCCTCTTGTCCGAGGGCATTCAAATACAGCAGTATATATCCTATGAAGACTATATGGATTGCCTTTTCCTTCTGGCAGAGGCATATGAGCAAGAAAAAAGTTACCTTCATGCCTATCGTTTGTTTATTATTATAGTGCGGTTGGAGGCGGTGGCGCCCTGTTTTCATCATTTTATTGCTGAAGTCTTGGACAGACTCTATCAAATAGTCTGTGTTTGTTTGCCGAAGATAGAGACGCGTGAATGTACGCTCTGTTGCATCGCTCAAACGATGATGTTGCCTTTTTCATCAAAAAGACACCAACAACAGCTGGCAAAGTTATATAATAAGTTACGTGATGGTAAGTCGACGGCTATTAGGCCGTGAATAATTTACGAGGAGAAATATGATGCATAGAAAAGTATTAATTTGTATTAGCACAGTGCTCGTTGGCCTTAATCTACATGCACAGCTTCTGGACAAGCCGGTAGCTACTGTAAAATTACAGAAACTCACGAGCATAGGTCAAAGAGCTATGAAGAAGAAGATTGAGCAGCTAGAATCACAATTAGGACGTATATTGTCTGCGGATGATAAAGCTGAGCTATTAGAACTGGAGATAGGAAAGGAACTTATTCTTCAGGCAGCAGAAATGGAGCGGGTTCGACCGACTCAGGAAGAGGTAGAGCAGGCTATTCTCCAGGTCCGGCAGGGACTGGGGGTCAATATTAGCGAATTAGAATTCCGTAAACTCGTTAGTGCACAATCTGGAATGTCTTATGAAGAATATGAGAAAGACATACGAGAACGATTGTCCGTTGACAAATATATTTTGCTTAAGAAAGAGAATGATTTTAAGAAATTAAAATCACCAACAAAACAGGAAATTCAGGCCTTTTATGATGAGAATGCAACCCGCCTAACAAATCCGGCACTGGTGCGCTTTAGTCATCTCTTTTTTGACATTCGAAAAGCGAGTACGGGAAAAAGGGCTGAGATGCGGAAGATGGCACAGAGTATGTATGATTCCATCGTCTCTAAGAAAAAAACATTTGAGCAACTTCTTGATGAATCTCTCGACAACATTGACGTTATTGGTGCAGACTTTGGATATCTTGCACGTGGCGAACCGCAGCAACAGGCATCATTAGGCAAAAAATTTATCGAGGTTATATTCTCCTTAGATCTCAACGATGTGAGCACTGTCGTGGAATCGAATATTGGCTATCATATTGCGAAGGTTACAAATAAACGTTCGCCGAAATTATTACAACTGGATGATCCTATTTTCCCCGGGGAACGAGTTACTGTTCGTGCATACATAGAAAACCTGCTAGAACAGCAGAAACAAGCAGAAATTATGGCTGAAGCAATGCAGGAAGTTATAGATGAACTATCTTTGAAAGCGGAAATACGTCAGTTTGAGGAGAATTTTAGCTGGTAATATGTCTACACGCAGAGAGGAACGCATTGCTGCAATGCAGGCGCTATATTGCTGGGAAATAAGAAGTCCAGAGATTGGAATCGAGGAATTGTTAGCTTTTTCATGGTTATTGAAGGAGAAGAAGGAGGGAGAGTATGTATTTGCCACTACGCTCATCAAGGAGGCAATTTTGCACAATCCCTACATCGATTCGCTTATTCAGGACCATCTTGACAACTGGGATATCAAACGAATTGGAAGGGTGGATTTGTCAATTTTACGAACAGCAGTCTGTGAATTGATATATTGTAATGTTCCAAATGTCATCACCATTAATGAATCGGTAGAGATAGCAAAAATTTTTTCTGGGGATCAAGCTCCAGCATTTATTAATGCTGTTCTTGATTCAATTGCTAGTAAATACGCAAATAAACAAGAGGTCATATCGCCGTGATACGTCTGAAAAGTCGGGAAGAAATGAATTATATTGCAGAAGCCAGTATCATTTTATCCGATGTCCTGAAAAAGTTGAGCAATTATTGTGAAGTTGGTCAGACAACTGAAGAATTGAATGCCCTAGCTCATGATGCCATTATTGCAGCAGGAGCGCAACCATCCTTTCTTGGATATCATGACTTTCCCGGAAGTATCTGTGTATCAGTAAATGATGCCGTTATCCATGGCATACCCTCTTCCTATAAGCTTCGTTCGGGAGATATTGTGGGTATAGACTGTGGAGTACAGTATAAGGGCTATTACAGCGATGCAGCAATAACGCTCGGCATAGGCAAGATAGATGCCAAACATGCTGAGCTCTTGGATGTAACGAAGGCCTGTTTAGATGCGGGCATACAGGCAATGAGCTCTGGCAAGCATGTACGGGATATATCAGCAGCAGTTTTTGCATATGCTGACCATAGACGCTATGGTGTAATTCGTGAATATTGCGGGCATGGTGTCGGACTTGCCATCCACGAGGACCCTCCCATTCCAAATTATGTTACATTTGGACAGAGCCCCCGGCTTCGCGAAGGTATGGTGCTAGCTATAGAACCAATGATTTGCATGGGAAATTCTGGAATAGATGTCCTTGATGACGCATGGACAGTCGTTACATCTGATGGAAGTATGGCGGCGCATTTTGAACACACAGTTGCAATCACAGCCAATGGTGTAGAGGTTCTTACAGCATAATCAACGAGAAAAAATAAAATGAGGAGTAATCTTATGAAACAAAAAATACAAAATTTTGTTTGTATTATATTTTTATTAACAGTAATCTCATGCTCTGCGCAGGCACAATCAAGCTTGTTTGCAGATGCTCCTACTGGAAAACAGGTAGACGTCATTCCGGATGAAGCAATTACAGATTTGCTCAGTCTGCAGAATTCATTCCGTAGTGTATCGCAGGCTGTTTTGC
Organism: Spirochaetia bacterium; assembly: GCA_964291355.2. Taxonomy (GTDB): domain Bacteria; phylum Spirochaetota; class Spirochaetia; order WTKD01; family WTKD01. The sequence continues at coordinate 737,554 of OZ220222.1, forward strand.
CGAGTATAGTGCGCATTGATGTTCGCCAACTTGTCGCGGTGGAGAATAATCAAGGACGAGGATTTCCTGGATTTGAATTCTTTTTTGATAAGCAAGAAGATGAACCCAAGGAGTACTACAGTCAGGGCCTTGGTTCGGGAGTAATTGTTCGTAGGGACGGTCAGACATACTATGTGTTAACCAACCATCATGTTGTTCAGGAATCTGAAGATATCGTCATCACACTAAATGACGATCGTCAATATGATGCAGCGTTTATTGGCAGCGACCCCCGTAAGGATATAGCCCTTGTTTCATTTGAAACAGATGAAGATGATGTCTTCCTCGCACGTCTTGGAAATTCTGATAATACATTGGTTGGTGATTGGGTACTGGCAATGGGCAGCCCCTTTGGTTTTCAATCGACAGTAACCGCTGGTATTGTGAGCGCATTGGGAAGGCAGGGGCCGCAGGAGAATATAAATGATTTTATTCAGACCGATGCTGCAATAAACCGCGGAAATAGTGGTGGTGCTCTTGTAAATATTCGTGGTGAGGTTATTGGTATTAACACGTGGATATCGACACAGACAGGTGTAAATATCGGACTGGGATTCGCCATTCCAATAAATAATGTGCTTCGAACTATGGACCAGCTGATCAATGGCGGAGAAGTAAGGTATGGCTGGCTCGGTGTCGGTATAGAACAGTTAGACAGGGAGTGGGTCTCAGACCTCGGTCTTCCTGACAATAATGGTGTTCTCGTGCGCAATCTCTTCCTTGGCTCTCCGGCAGATAAGGGGGGCTTGTTGCCCGGCGATGTTATCGTTGCAATTAGAGGAAAGAAGATCCAAGGGGTCAATGAGCTTGTTCGCACAGTTGGTGATCTGCCAATTGATAAGATATCAAAATTTACTTTTTATCGCAATGGTCAGGAGCAGGAAAGCGATGTGCGTATAACCCGTCGCCAAGCAGATGAACAAATAGCTGTAAGTAATAATCGTCAGTGGCCGGGCATCTTTGTACAACCCATAACGGATGAAATGAGACAGGAATATGACATTGATAAACGGACGAACGGATTGCTCATTACACAAGTCATAGAGCAATCTAAAATGGCTGCAGGCGGCGTAAAAATAGGAGATATTCTTATACAATTAGACGATGCAAAAATCGAGGGGCTCTCGGATTTTTATCGAAAAATAAATACGAAGGCATCCAAGATTAAGCTCAAGATACTTCGTGATGGTGATTTGCGACTTACACTGGAAATTGATAAACCATAGGAAGAAATATGAAGCGCATAATACTATCTATCTTGCTCGTAATGGGCATATTTATTACCGTCCTATCTCAATCACCAGACAAGCAGCCAGCTGATCTCTCTCCTGAGATAGAATCTTCGACTGGCTCCTTTCATAGCATTGCCGTCTCTGTAATTCCATCAGTAGTACGCATTGATACGAAACAATCCACAGAGAAGAATGAAACCGACAATGAGCAGCCCTTTCAGTTTTTCTTTGGCAGTAGATCGCTAGATAATACACTTGGTTCGGGAATTATTATTGCAGAAAATAAGGGGCTCTACTATGTGTTAACAACCTACAATATTGTAGGGACGGCAAAGAACATTACGATTACGCTACATGATGATCGGAACTACGAGGCTAAAATTATAGGGAGTGATGAGCGGAAGAATATCGCACTCATTAGTTTTGCTGCCGATGAAGATATTGTAATTGCAAGACGCGGAAAATCATCTGAGTCTCGCGTTGGCGACCTCGTACTTGCTATTGGTAATCCGCTGGGCTTTCAGTCAACGGTAACAGCTGGCATTATTAGTGCCATTGGGCGCGATATGTTGAGTGAAAACATAGACCCCTTTATTCAGACAGATGCTGCAATAAACAGCGGAAGCCATGGAGGTCCCCTAGTAAATCTTCGCGGCGAGGTTATTGGTCTAAACACCTATAATCCAAACCAAAATAGTGGCAATCCGACTCTTTCTTTTGCTATTCCCCTCGATAATATTATGCTAGCGATCCAACAGCTCCTGGATACTGGGGAAGTTGTCTATGGATGGCTGGGGGTCAGCATACAGGATGTATCGCGGAACTGGGTCGAGGAACTTGCCCTGCCTGATGCACAGGGTGCATTTGTGAGCATGATCTTCCTTGATTCACCTGCCGACAAGGGTGGAATCCTTCCGGGTGATGTTGTCTATGAAGTAAATGACATCCCCGTTGCAACATCTGCAGAATTATTGCGTGAGGTTGCCAATTTAATTGTTGGTACAGAGGTAGAGATATCCTATTATCGTGATGGAAAACAGAGTAGCAGTACGGTCCGCATTTCGCGTAGGGAATCGGAAGAAAATATTAATAAACTATTAAGTAAGCAGTGGCCAGGATTTTTTGCCATCCCCATTCCTGATGAGTACAGAGAGCTGAATAAGCTTGAAGATCAAGAGGGATTGCTGATAGCAAATGTTTCCTCAGGTAGTAAACCCGCACGAGCTGGTCTGCTTGTCGGAGATATTCTTATTGAATTAAATAATGAGCCGGTTCGTTCACTAAGTGATTTCTATAAAATACTTCCACAAACACGGGAAGGGATAGAAATTACACTGCTACGTAATAACGAACAAATAAAGATAGGTATCGAATAATTGTATGAAAAAAATATTCATTGATAGTCAAACTGTACGGGATAATACTCTGAAGCTTTCACAAAAAATTCATCAGGATGGTTTTATCCCAGACATTATCTATGTCAGTCTCAGGGGTGGGGCATCTATGGGAAATGTCATTAGCGAGTATTACAAATTACTAACTGGCTCCGATGTTCGCCCGGTCTATTATGCTGCGGTGGTTGCACGCTCCTATGAGGGGCCGCAGGAACAATCTCAAGATATTATGATTGATGGATGGACCTACACTCCTGAGCATCTCCGCCATGGTGATAGAGTTATGATTGTAGATGATATTTTCGACTCCGGATATACCGTTAATCGTCTGGTTAATATTATTACAGCTCAGGGAATACCAAAAAAACAAGTGCGTGTTGTTGTACATGATTACAAGCTCCGCCATTACCAAGATGAGCACCTCCCGGTACATCCCGATTATTACTGCAACAAATATGACATTGCAGCTCCGGACGAAGACTACTGGATACATTATCTGAGTCATGAGTTTGTTGGTCTTAGCGAAGAGGAAATAAAACAACACTACAGCAAAGATATACAGGACATACTCTTTCCACTCATAAAAAAATAAAATTATAACAGTCTGACAGAGTTTTTTACCACTACTACAAGAATCAGATGCTGGGTTTTATTGGTAGACCATTTGTGAATCCACAATACAAGCGGATATTCCGAAATAAATTATAATTTTTTGATGTCGGCGAGTGCACCACCCTTGTATTCTATCTCCCAGATGCCGGTCCCGGTTGATCCGACAAGTACATTCCCGTTTTTTAGCGTAAGCAGCTCGGTAATAGATACATCATCCAGTTTGTCGAATAGCTTAGGTGAATCTAGCTTGCTGATGTCACCGTCAGCAAGTATGTGATGGAGTCCCTTAGGTGAATAGCTCGAGGTAAATTTCCCATACTTTCGGCTTCCTATTAGCATCCAATTTATTTTTGGTACGTAGGCGAAGGATGAAAAAACTGCATTTGATATTGTCTTCGAGGCCTTCCATGCTGGGCTTCCGCCTTCCTCACTATAGGCATATATTTTTTCGATGGAGGAAACATAGAGTACGGAATTCGAATCGCTCGTGCTTGCAGGTGAAATGCCTAAGAACTCACCTTTTTGGTGTACCGATTTTCCATCCACAGTTATGCTTATGCTATGTTGCTTCAGTTGCTTATTTCCTGCTTGAACACTGTACAAGGTAGCCCGGGACAGAAACCAGTAGCGTCCCATAGTAAAACAGGCATCCTGTATAAGTGGAAGCCCCTCTGTTTTTACGTATTCGCTAACTGTTACGGGAGAATTCTGCAGATTGCTTAATTCGAGTATTTTCGATTTGGAGCTGTTTCCAGGGTTGTTTTTTCCTGCATCCCGCACAATAAGAAAGAGTTTGTTGTTTAGATTGAAGATCTTATCCATCACAACATATTTAGCGTGGTCTTTGGGTAGGTTTATTTGATACCAAGCAATGGCTTTGTTTCCGCGTACTTCATACACATAGAGTGAGGCGTTTACGCTATCACCTTCGCGAATAATTGCATAGACTGAGTTACCTATTGCTGTTATATCCGAAACATTGGAAGAGTTTTCGGGAAGCCGTACCTCCGTCCAAGAACCAGTGCTATCTGTGGATAATTTTCCGTAGGAAATGTATCGAACAGTACCTGTTGTTTCAGTACCTGTTTCTGCAAGACCAAGCACGGTAATCTCATCTGAAAATTGTGATTCTTCAATAGACGCATCATCCAATATTTTTGCAAATACCCCATAATCTCCGTAGTCGCAAGAAAGGAGCATAAGAAAGAAGGTGAGTGTAAAATAGAATAAAAATCTCATCATAAGCTCATCAGAATGTGTATTTTACCAACAGTACGGTTTCAAAAAAATGACCAAGACGCGATGCAGAAGGCGGTGGCGTTGTACTATAATATATTTGTGGTACAAATTTATAGAGGGCATTAAATCCGAATCCCCAAGTTGAATTGAAATTCCATAAAAAACCAGTTCCTGCTCGTAAAATAAAATCTGCATGTGAATTATTTCTATAGCTTGAAACATGTACTCCAAGATCAAGAAAGATGGGGATTTCGGCCTGTCGAATATGGATAATGTAGGAAGTTCGGGCAGTTAAGCTGTAGAAATTTGCAAAGAGCTGTGCCTTACTAATACTGAATGAGGTATCAAAGTGCAGACCAATTCGTACGGATTTATGTAGGTAGACGCCAAGCTCTATGCCTCCAAGAAAGCCAACCGATGTTTTTTCCAAAGCTTGAAATACCTGATCTCCTGTTTTATCAGTAAAATACAGTGGCACTTCAACACCAACATCCAACTGCAAATAAGAATCGGCAAGCTGTCGGTTAATTTGGGCAAAACTAATGGGAGATTCTGCCTCTTCCTGTGCAAAAAGTGGAGAGAGAAACAGCATCGATAGCGTAACACAAAGAATAGCCTTCTTCAGATAAGACATGACATGATTATACAGTATTATTTCTCATCATACAATAGGGCATTGAAATATTTTCCCTCGTATGATATGCTCCATTGCATGCGTATAATGTGTGGAACAACACTTGCTGAAAAAACTAAGCAAAATTTACATGAACGAATTAAAAAACTTTCGCATACACCAAAGATTGCCATTCTCTTAGTAGGGGATGATGTGGCAAGTAAATCCTATATCAGGGGCAAAACACGTGCCTGCGAAAAAATATCTATCAGGAGCGAGGATAACTATCTCCCAGCAGAGAGCAGTGAAACAGATGTTTTATCATGGATTGCTGAAAAAAATAATGACAACACTGTTCACGCCATCCTTGTGCAACTTCCACTGCCACCACATATCAATGTAAACCGGGTTCTTAATGCGATCGATCCCAAAAAAGATGTCGATGGTTTTCATCCGCTCAATATGGGTTGTCTGGCTACCGGGAATCCTCGCGTTATTCCCTGTACGCCCCTTGCAATTTTGCGTATCTTGGAAGAATACGTTGGTCCAATTCATGGAAGTGAGGTGGTTATTCTTAATCGTAGCAATATCGTAGGAAAGCCACTGGCCCTCCTCCTTGGTTCAAAGGGACTGGATGCAACAGTTACTGTCTGCCATAGTCGGACGCGGGACCTGATTGAACATTGTCGCAGGGCAGACATCCTTGTTTCTGCTATGGGAAAAGCAGCATGGATAGGAGCAGAAATGGTCAAGAAGGATGTTGTAATTGTCGATGTGTCCATTAATCGGATACAAGTGGATGATGAGAATTATCGGCTTGTTGGTGATGTTAATTTTGAAGAGCTGTCCCAAATTGCATCTGCAATTACTCCCGTCCCGCGTGGTGTAGGACCCATGACCATAGCAATGTTACTTGAAAATACGGTATCACTAGCGGAAGGGATTGCATGAAAGATCTCTCTGTTGATATCCAGTCTATGATTGATGATCGTAGGGTTCCAATCCAGAGGGTTGGAATCCATGACTTACAATATCCCCTACGTGTACAGTGGAAGAATGGAACGGAATTTGAAGGGCATGCTCACTTCGACATTGCAGCATCTCTTCCTGAAACACAACGTGGAATACACATGAGTAGATTTGTTGCAATAGTACATCGCTGGCATCGCAACATAAGTTGGCAGTCATTACAGGCGATGATAGGGGAAATTAGCCAGGAGAGTAATGCTCCTGATGCATATTTTTCCTGTTCATTTACGTATTTCAGAAACAAGGTAGCTCCTGTTTCTGCACTGCGAAGCATGATGGGCTATGATTGTTCATTGAGCATTAGGAAGAATACTCATGCAACAGTGCAGGCACTGCAGATAGCCGTTCCTACAATGACGCTTTGCCCTTGTTCAAAGGCATTGAGTGAGTATGGTGCACATAATCAACGTTCAATCTGTACGGTACAGCTACAATCTCCCGATGAGCCAGATATTGATCGCCTTATTGATGTGATTGAAGCATCCTCTTCCAGTCCCCTCTATGCCATGCTAAAACGAGCGGATGAGCAATTAGTTACCGAGCAATCGTATAATACCCCGCGTTTTGTAGAGGATCTCCTGCGAGAAATAGTTATCTTTCTGAGAAAAGACAAGCCCGCGTGGTTTTCCATTAATATTTCCAGTGCAGAGAGTATTCATAATCACAATGCCTATGCCTACACCGAGGAAGGCGAAAAACAATGAAGCATAATCCTATTGCCAATGTGCTCATCAGCGTATCGGATAAATCAAATCTTCATATTCTTACTCAGGCACTTGATGGAGCACATAACAATCTACGTATTCTTGCCAGTGACGGCAGCTACAATGCCCTGCAGGGCAAGACCTCGGCATCCTTACAGCGCATTAGCGATTATACACAACAGGCAGTTGGGAAACGGGTTAAGACGTTGGATTTCAGAATCTTCGCGGGGATACTATCAGAAGATAGGGAGGAATTTTTCCAGCGCTTTGGCAATGATGCTATCTTTTTTGATATGGTGGTATGCAATTTATATGCTTTTCAAGCGAATGCCTTCAGCAGCAATACAATACTTGATGCCTGCGAGCAAGTCGACATCGGTGGCATGTCGCTTATTCGGGCAGCTGCGAAAAATTTCATGCAGGTCGCTGTCGTATCGCGTCCCGAACAATATACATGGATTGCAAATGAAATAAAAGAAACAGCTACACTGTCTCTGCGCAGTCGCTATCGGCTCTGTTGCGAGGCCTTTAGCTACACAGCGGCCTGCGAAGAAGAAATTGCAAGATATTTTTCTCATCAGGAATTTGATGATGCAACAGGAGATACAGATGAAACGCTCTGACTATCGTGAGATCATTGATGATGCCTTTCCTGAACGTATAGAGATACATCTCTATCATGATTCGGAGCTTCAAAAACAGGTATACAGAAAGCAATACTGGCATGGGCGGGGACTGCGTTACGGTGACAATCCCGACCAACCAGCTGCCTATTACAGTCTTGTAGAGGCTGGGATTTCAGAGGAGGGGGTAGAATATGTTAGCAGTGAGCAGGGCTTACTTGGGTCCATGGAAATATTGCACGGTGGCAAACAGATTAGTAAAACCAACCTCTGTGATATTAATACATCACTGGAAATAATGCGTTATTTTACCGAGCCACTTGCAGTTATTGTAAAGCACAATAATCCATCATCAGTGGCCTCATCTACAAACATTGAGGAGGCCTTTTCTCGTGCCTATGCGGCGGATTCCATTGCTGCCTTTGGCGGTCTGCTCTGTGTAAACCGCAATCTTACTTCTGAGCTTGCTGCTAATATTGCACAGCATTATTTTGAAGTAATAGTTGCACCAAGCTATGATACAGATGCATTGGCTGAATTATCGCAAAAAAAGAATCTGCGCGTAATTGCTCTTCCCCGTCTGGAAGGTCTCGCCGCTTCCTATGAGCAGCTGCATTATCTCGATATATCTGCATTGCTTGATGGGAGTATAGTGCTCCAACGTTCATTTCGTGCGCAGACAGAGGCAATACTCCATGCAGCACCAGCTCGTGCACTATACCGGGAGAAAGAATACAGCATTCAATGTTCACCAAATGATGATGAACGTCGTGACATGATATTTGGCTGGTGTCTTCAATCTGCAATCAGTAGCAACTCCATTGTATATGTACAAGACCAGTGCACTGTAGGCATTTCAACAGGAGAGCAAGATCGCGTGGGGGCAGCAAGCATTGCCCGAGACAAGGCATACCGCAATCGAAGAGCATTTCTTGCAAGAAAGCTCTATGCAAAATCATATGCTCAGCTGAGCAGAGATGAAGTAGCAGAGCTTGAAGCGAGCATACAGGAGGACTCGGCTGGTCTTCGAGGGAGTGTAATGATTTCTGATGGCTTCTTTCCCTTCCGTGATGCGGTCGATATTGCCATAGATGAGGGCATTTCAGCCATATTGCAACCTGGCGGTTCTATCCGTGATTTTGAAAGCATTCAGGCCTGTAACGAAGCAAATGTAAGTATGATATTTAGCGGGCAGCGAGGTTTCAGACATTGAGTAAAACAGCACGCGAATGGCTTCTGCCAATATCCCTAGCCATTGCCATATTACTGATAGTCTGGATGTCAATTCTTTTCTTCGATTTGAAAAAATCCTATGAACCACTCAATGAACTGTATGAGGAGCTCCGTGTAGCGAATGCTCAGTCCGATGAGTTATATACGACCCTGAGTATGCTCATTGACGATAACAGGGAGCTTCGGAAGATGCTCAATCTCCCGGATAGAAATTATCCTGATATGAGAGATGAGCCCCTTTCTGAAGTAAGCAATTCAGAGGAGGACAATACAAACTTTCTCCTATACTTTCAGGGAGTAGAAAGGATATTGGAACAGCAAGAGCAGGAACGCATCATTCTTGAACGCGAAAGTATCCTTTCGAGTGTTCAATTACAGAATATCATCCAGAGTAATTCGCTAAAATTAGAATATCAGAGCAATGTACTTACTCTTGAAGATAAGTTTGGGAGATTATTTATACAGATAAACCTGGATGTCCTTGACGATGCTAACATTACATATCATATTCTGCATGGAGACGGAAGCGAGGAGCATCGCAGCTCTATTGATGCCGAATGGTTAGAACGGAACATAGCCGTTCTTCGTGAACACTATAGAACATACGATGTAGCAAAGGAGGAGCTCTTCGGCATATTAAACAGTTCCCAATTACAGAGGATGTTTACTGCGAAGGGACTCAATAGCGTAAAAAGTAAGAACACAGAAATGCCAGCCACATTATCTGTAAGAAAACAGGGACATGAATTTATCCACATCACCCTCGATCCCAAGGATTATGCCTATGTTCTCGGCGAGCATCGATTTGAAGATAGTTCGGAGCTCTCCCAATATGTCCATATTCTTATACGCACCACTACCTTTCTTACGCCGGGTGAAATACGGCTGGAACAAAATGATGAGAAGCTCCAAAATATTTTTCAGGACAGGGGCTTCAAAAGCCATCTCCAGAATCAGGGGCTTCATCTCGCAGAAACCAGACGTGAGGATGGCGAGCATATTTTCTATGATTTCCTAGATTCGGACAATCAGATTGTCGGTTCCTTTGCCCTACAGAAGATTAACGGTTCTATCTGGCTCATGGATAAGGACGGTACAGCAATATCATCGCTTGATAGTCTGAGTAATAGCTCAGAGCTGCCTGAATTAGAATTGCAGGGGCCGGAGCTCATGGAATATACCCCCAGTCAACAAGAAGAAGATAGAGCCTTTCTATTACTTGGACTTCACGAAAATATGACGGATACAATTATCCTTGCATACTTCATTTCGGAGATTCAGCAAATAATGCTTTTTAGCATTCCCCGGGATCTTTATTATCGTGGTAAAAAAATAAACAGCATATATCTAAATTTTGGGCCAGAGCAATTACGGACTGATCTTGAGCAAATTACACAATTAGAAATAGATCATTATTTTTCTATAGATATGTTTGCCTTTATCGATGCGGTAAATGCAATGGGCGGCATCGATTTTGTTTTTGAGGAGCCGCTCATCGATCCAAACTACCGCGTAAAGGAGAATGCACGTTGGGCCACACTGTATTATCCTGCCGGTTTGCATCATCTCGATGGCATTGCAACTCTCAGAGTGGTCCGCTCCCGAGGAACAAGCTCAGATTTTGATCGGGCTCAACGCCAGCAAAAAGTTCTGACGCTCCTGCATCAGAAAATACAGAATATTTCACTTCGCGATGCGAAAACAGTCTATTCGCTCCTTAGAATACTCTTTTCGTACATTGACAGTGATGTCGGTCTTGTTGATTGCTTTAGATATGTACGGCAATATTCCCATTTTAATATTGCTGGACAAATAATAATTGACAATTCCAATGTCCTGTACAACACCTATACAAAGATCCGCCATCTCAAGGAGGGCGATCCAATGCCGGAATACAAGGGACAGTGGATATTACTTCCTCGAGAGGATAATTGGGAGCTCATTCCTCGCTTTATTCAGTCTCATATTCAAACGAGACGCGATGCTTTTGCTGCCATCCCCTAAGCAACAATCTTCTGCGTAGCGTTGTCAAATTCTTTGTTTTACAGTATGATGGTGGTGTAATTGTTCATAAGGAGAATCGCTTGTGTCCTGGAAATTAATTCTTGTTTTATTGTTTGTTATTTTACTTCTGCTTCTGTTTTGGTTAAACAAGGATAATTTGGTTGACGTGTCGCTTGTTTTCTATGCCTTTTCAGCTGTTCCCATCTTTTTTGTCATATGCATTACGTTTATTTTGGGTTTAGTTCTTGGCTCTCTTTCTACTTATTTTCATTATCATAAGCAACAGGGACATAGTCAGCCAGAAAAGAACGTGGTGCAGGAAAAGAAAGAAAAGAAGATCAAGAAGGACAAAAGGATAAAGAAAAAGAAGGAAGCTGAAAAAATTCCAGAAGATGGTGGATCTGCTTCCTTACTTGATTAATATATAGATGAGATAAGAAATGTTTCTACGTTGTGTTTTTTTTCTTACGTTACATGTTTCAGTTTTTGCTCTTGATACTGAATTAGTAGAGTGGCTTGACAATAATGTATCTCATGTAGGATACACAGAAACTGTTGAAGCACTGCTGGCTACCGTTAGCAATACCGCGGAGCTACAAACCGTAATAGAATTCTATATTCCTGACGTTCCAAAATTAGAGAAGCGAGCCAAGCTATTATATTACTCCGCTATGCTTTTAGAGCTATGGGGTGATTATCCTAGGGCTATAGAAAATTACCGTGCTGCATATACGGTGGATTCCCAGTCAAGCTACATTTATCGTGCTGCCATACTCCTGTATGAGATGGGGCTACATACAGAGAGTGAACGTTTGCTAAAGATTGCAGCACGCTCAGATGATGATGATTTTCTTCTTCTCTCTTCCCGCCTTGCGATGCTGGATGATGATCCCATTGCTGTTGCAAAACAAACATCTCAACATGAAAATGCAGGACCAGCCGAGCTCTATCTGTATTTTTCTACCTTGTTACAACAGGGCAAGACGGAAGAGGCAAGGATTGAACAGGAATTACTTGCAGAACGTTATCCGGATAGCCCGGAGGCCATGTTGGCTTCCCAGCTTATTCATGAAACCTACGGTTACATAAGCGAGTTTCCCTCGCTCTCGCGCATTCTGAATACCTTATTAGTTGCCACGCCTCCAGACTCTCAGGACCTCATAGATCTTGCCACAGAACAGGACATTTCTCCCGAACAAGTGGTGGTTGAGGATGCTGAGAATCTGCGTAGACTTGTTGGTTTACAGGTTGCATCGTTTATCAACAAGGCATCAGCTGAGGATCTACAAAAAGTGTTAGAAAAAAAAGTGCTCTCATCGGAGTTGCAGATCTATTCAGTTAACATCGAGGGGAAAACATATTTTCGGGTCGTGGTTCTCTATGATAACGAGCAATTTCCGAGTACACAGGATTTTTATACCGGAATGCTGGAGCAGAATATAGAGGGCATACTCCTCTACGACTGATTCTCACTGCTAATCTGCTCAAAGTATAGGATATCTCCGGGAATAAGTTTGACGCTATCAATGGCAAGCTGTACCGGGTAGAGTCGTAGTCTTTGCGTTAATTTTCCATCCTCGTTTTCAACAGCATATTCTATGAGATAGCGTTTGTTTTCCTGTTCCAAACCAGACCGGTGCAGGATGCGAAGGTCAAGAATAGGGCGGTCTACGTAAAAAATATGAAAGAAACCCGATAATTTTTTATTTCCATCATGCATGGTAAAATTATTGGAAGAAAAATAGAGCTCCTGTCCATTCTGGTTCGTATACAATCCGTTCAATTCCAACATCGGCTTTTGTATTTCCTCCAGTTGTTCCTGTAGATCAAGATAGACATATTCCCCATTCCAGTAATCCATATCCTCCATATTAATACGGATGCGATCTGCGGATTGGAGGGTTATTCGCAGTTGTCGTTGGAAGGAGGTAAGGAGCATATTGTAAATACTAATCCACAGTCCCGGGTTAGTACCTAGGGCCGTTTTATACATGCTACGGACGACAAACCATTCCTGGGTTTTTTCGTAGAATATGGCCATATTCTTACTTGTGGCATCAAAATAAAATAAACGCCTGTCATCCAAATCCTTATCACTAACATTTTGCCAGAGCCCGTTCAGATGCTGAGCAACATCAAGAGCATCACCCGAATAGAGCTCACGAAAGAGCTGCTTTTCACGTAAATCATTTGGAATGGCCACTACTGGTCCAAGGACATAACGTCCTATTATTCGATTCCAGTAATATGTTTCTTTCAGAATTGTTTCTATATCCTCTTGATCGCTATCCTGATGGTATCGAACAACTGGAAAGCTTTGACCGGCTTCCTGTTGGTTTTTATAGAGGGCAGAGCGCTCATTCCGTTCTATTTCTAGTCCTGCATTCGAAATTTGAGAGAGGATGGAATTGTACACGATGCCCTGGTTATCTGTTCCAGCAACTCGCCTGAATATATCCAGTGTTTGTTCTCCGGTATTTTTAACGCCAAAGCAAATAATTTCCTCAACATGATCGCCAATAATGTCTTCAATGGTTATTGAGAGGGTTCTGATATTATTCGCGAGGGTTTCACCCGTCCATGAAACACTGTAGCTCTCATCTTGCGAATTAAAATTTGCAATAAGTATGCGGATAATATCACTATTTACATCACCACGGAGTTTGTAGGCAATGATGCGCTCTTCCATCTGGTCAAGGTCCAGATTAACATCTATAAAGCGCAAGGGAATGTACTCCTCAGGTAAATCTATTTGTAACAGACTGCGCTCAAAGCTGTCAGTTGACGATTGAGCGATCTCTTGCTCCCCAGATTCCATAAGAACGATCCCCTGGGCAGCGCTAGGGATAATATTTTGACTGTAATTATGTATAATTTCATCTTCTGTAACTTCCCTTTGGCAAGCAGCACTAAGGAAAATAAGTAACAGACATATGAGGTAGCTTTTTTCTCGTAACATCTACTAGAAATTGTAGAACATCTATGACAAAATTTCAATAATATTGTATAATGTTATGGTTCTGTTATATTATTATTTAGGACAGGTGATAAGGAGGTAGATTTGTATTTAGTGATACTTGGCATGCAATGGGGTGATGAGGGAAAGGGGAAGATCACAGACTTCCTTGCACCTCAGGCTGAAGCTGTAATTCGTTTTGCAGGGGGACCAAACGCGGGACATAGGGTAGTAAAAAACGGCGTAGAATATGATTTTCATCTCTTGCCTTCTGGGATACTGAATGAAAATACTACCGTGGCCATTGGCAACAATGTTGTTGTTGATATTGAACAGCTTCTATCAGAGCTGGATATGGTCAAAAAAAGCGGTGTACAAATTAAGGATCGCCTATATCTTTCGGAACGTGCACACATCATTTTTCCCTCGTACCGCGAGGAAGACAAAAAGACTGAAAGCGAGAGAAGGAAACCCATTGGAACAACTGGAAAAGGCATTGGAGTTGCCTATTCCCGCAAGGCAACCCGTGATGGCATTCGTGTTGTAGATATGAAGGATCCGGAGATGCAGCAGAAATTAAGTCCGGAAGAATTTGCATATCTACAAGAGCAGCTCAAAAACATGTATTCCACGCTTCTCGTTACTGATATGAATGAATACGTTGATTTTCACGAAGGTAAAAACGTCCTCTTAGAGGGTGCCCAAGGTTCCCTCCTTGATGTCGATCTCGGAACCTATCCCTATGTTACCGGTACAAATACCGGTATAGCAGCGGCACTGGTTGGCATGGGGCGTGGCATGGTTCCAAATCTTAATACAATTGGTGTTTTGAAGATGTATAGTACCCGGGTAGGAAATGGACCCTTTCCAACAGAGTTTAAAGAATCCGAATCCGAACTCCTGGCCCATGTTCGCGAAACTGGGCATGAGTATGGTATAACAACCGGACGACCACGGCGATGTGGCTATCTTGACCTTGTTGCATTGAAATATACATGCAAAATAAATAATGTGAAATCGCTAGCCCTCACTCATACAGATGTATATGATGCAGTCGATAACATTGCCTTTTGTACTGCATACAAATCAAAAGATGGGAAGTTCACCCGTTTTCCGGCGTCAAATGAGCTCTTACGAGATGTAGAAATTGAATTAGAATATTTTGATGGATGGATGACTGACACAACACAGATGAAAACCTATGCGGACCTACCGGAGAATCTCAAGTCCTGCATCAACTATATTGAGAACTATGTCGGAGCGCGAGTGGACATAGTATCGGTTGGACCAGCAGATGAGCAAACTATTGTCCGACAGTCCCCATGGGAAATATTAGAAGTCTCGGACGAATTCGATATACCCCACACATATATTTAGCAAGAGGCGAGAGTAGCCAGAGGCATCTGAATTAAACTTCAGATGCCTTTAGTGATGCACGGATGGCTTCGTCTGTGATGCTATGCTTTTCTAGTTTTCCATCAAGATAATCAGCATAGGCCTTCATGTCAAAATGACCATGTCCGCAGAGGTTAAAGAGTATAGTTTTTGACCTACCTTCTTCTTTACATTGTTTTGCTTCTTCAACTACTGTAGCAATGGCGTGGGCAGCTTCTGGTGCTGGGATAATGCCCTCAGTTTCTGCAAATAACATGCCGGCCTGAAAACAATCCAGTTGATGATGTGCACGAGCTTCAATAATCTCATCCTTAAGAAGCTGACTGACAATGGCCCCTGCGCCGTGATATCGCAAACCACCAGCATGAATGGGTGCAGGTAGAAAGTTATGTCCAAGGGTATACATGGGCAGAAGGGGCGTAAAGCCACTTGCATCGCCAAAATCATAGCGGAATTCGCCGCGGGTTAGCTTTGGGCAGGATGCCGGTTCGCTTGCTATACAACGGATATTCTTACCATGACGCAGATTAAGCTCCAAAAAGGGAAAGGAGATGCCAGCAAAATTTGAACCACCTCCAAAGGGTGCTATAATAATATCAGGACAGTCGTCTGCAATCTCAAACTGCTTAATTGCTTCCTGTCCGATAATGGTCTGATGCATGAGGACGTGGTTTAACACACTGCCCAGAGAGTATTTTGTCTGCTCATCCTTTATTGCAATTTCTATTGCCTCCGATATTGCAATGCCAAGACTGCCGGGTGAATTTGGATCATCTTCAAGGATTTTCTTTCCTGCATCAGTTGATCTGCTTGGTGATGGATGGACAGTGGCTCCCCAGGTATTCATCATTACCTTACGGTATGGTTTGGCATCATAGCTGACGCGTACCATAAAAACTTCGCATTCAAGCCCAAATGCCTTACAGGCAAAACTCAGAGCACTGCCCCATTGACCTGCCCCCGTTTCTGTACTTATTCTTTTTACACCCTCTTGGGCATTGTAGTAGGCCTGGGGTATTGCTGTGTTTGGCTTGTGAGAGCCGCTAGGGCTCATTCCCTCGTATTTATAATATATCTTTGCCGGTGTGTCCAATGCCTTTTCCAGTCCATGGGCACGGATAAGAGGGCTTGGCCGCCAGAGACGATACATTTCTCGTACCTGCTCAGGAATGGGTATATATTTCTCGCTTGAAACCTCTTGTTTAATCAGTTCCATGGGGAATAATGGTGCCAATGCCTCGGGTCCAATCGCTTCCTTTGTTGCTGGATGCAGGGGAGGTTGGGGTTTGTTTGGCATGTCGTGCAGTATATTGTACCACTGCTCTGGGATGTCTTTTTCCTGTAGTATAATTTTTTTTGTATTCATATCTTCCTTCCTTTATTTTATTGTCGCATAAAGCAGTGTTACATTTTCTTCTGCTTTTGTTTCATTCGGATCAGTTTCATAGACTTCTAAACAGGGCATAGATGCCTTCTGCCGCATCATTTTTACTTGCATCATAAGTCGTGACCATGCCAGTGGAAGATGATCATAGCGCCCAGTGTAGCGCATTACTATTGTCTTTGTTTCTGGAATATCTGCAGTTGGAAGCTCAGTTTTTGTCGATGGATCTACTGGTATTGCAACGCTCGACTGAATATTTTTTGCACGCATATTCATCTTCCAATAGGCAGCAAATGGGGAGCCGACCATTTGTATTTTTTCCTTAGCAAGTTTTTGAAACAATTCGGTAAATCCAGATCCTATAAATTCTGGGAGCCCCTCCATGCTTCCGCTATATTCCTTGTGTACAAAATGGCTAGCCGGGAATTTTTGCATGCCTTCAAAGACAAAACTGTACTGTTCTTCCTTTGGATCAAGATACATTGCAAGGCGATCAAGTCCTAGTTTATAATCTCCCTCCAGATATCTGACGATGCTCTTTACCATAAAACGCATAAGGAAGGGAATCTTGCCATTATAGATCCATTCAACTGTGCAGCCGCCATCTTCTTCTGTAAAATTCCATTCCGATATTGCCTGTGCACGGAAGGGTTTTATAAAAGTTAGGGCTTGTTTTATCAATTTATCAGCTTCAATCTCGATGTGTTCCACCTGTCCGGTGCCTATATATTTTCCCTCCCATCTATGGCTACCACCAACATCCTTCCAGTTTTCAGAGTAGCTATGCTCTACACTGGGTTCATGCATACTCCATGGATCCCATAATGGCCACGTCTTAAAATCCAAGACTGCATTATAGGCAGCAGACGCAGGAACATTTATTTTTCTTGAATGACGAACAGTAGCAGTGCTTGGTAAAGTTGCAAGATAAACAAACACAGATACCAGAACAGCTACGATGACAATAATCACATACATTGTTGAACTCCTTTGTTGGCTATTATACAAAATAATAGTTTTTTTTACAAGTGGTGTAGATTCTTCCCCGACATGCTATCGCTATTTAGAGCATGCGCAATGCTGCATAGCCATCTTTTTTACGGTGCACATGAATCTGACATGGGATGCCTTCTTTTAATGCTTCAACATGCGATATCATGCCAATTTTTTGTCTGCCAGAGGCAATATTTTTTAGTGCATCTAAGGCGATGTCCAAAGACTCCTGGTCCAAACTACCAAAGCCCTCATCGATAAATAGACATTCTATTTGCATATGACGACTCAACAGCTCAGAGAGTGAGAGTGCCAATGCAAGACTAACAAGAAAACCCTCTCCACCTGAAAGACTTTGGACTGGACGTAGCATCTCTGCCTGATACATATCTAGGACTGCAAAGTTGAGTCCCTCATCGACTTCTTCTGATTTCAATGCATAGCGCGGGTTTAGGATTTTCAAATGTCTGTTTGCAATGGAAAGGAGCTGTCGCATAGTAATATTTTGTGCAAAGCGGGAGAATTTATCTCCCTCTGCCGATCCAATAAGAGATTGCAGTTCCTGCCATGGCGCTGCCTCTATCCTGAGCTGCTCGAGTTGCTGTCTGTATTCTGCTTCTTCCTGTTTTAGCTCCTCTATGCGTTTTAGTGCAACGTGGATGCCACCAATCTCTTCGTTTAATTTGTTTTGCTCCAGCTCTTGCTCCTCCATTTGTTTCTGGGTCTGCTCTATTTTTTGACGGAGATCCTCATCTGCGAAATTGCGGAGCTGGGCAGGGAGACGCCGAGAAAGAGATTCTATCTTCTCTGCAATGTCTTTATCTAAGGTCTTGCTTTCTGTTACTGCTTGATGGTATCCTTCCAGCTCTCTTTCAAGCATGCCCAGCTCCTCTGTTGATAATCGGGCATCCTCACATTCTGATATACTGCTAAAGCCATATTCTGGGAGTTTCTGGAGTATGCTTTGGTACAGTTCTCCGGTTTTTTCTTTTGCTTGGGACAATTCTCCTCCGACTGTTTCGAAGCCCTTCAATGCCTCATCATAGCCACTCCGTGCCTCATCACAGAGCTTTATTCGTGCAGTTGTTTCTTGAATTTCTTCTGATTGAATAATAGAGATCTTCGAGATAGAATGTATTGCTGGAAGTTTGTCTAACTGCTCCTGGCGCAGTCTTTTTTCCTTTTGAAATTCTTTTATTTCCCCTTTGTTTTTGGTGATGTCCTGCATACATTTTTCTTTTGCATCTTCCATATCATTTTGTTCAGAATTTTTGAGCTTCCAATGGTGCAGTCTTTTTTCCAGTTGAGCAGTTATTTCTGCAGTATCCCCACTACATTTCCATGGAGCTGTTGCTTGCATAAACTGCGCTCGCAATTCCGTATAGTTTCCGTCCCGCTTATTATATTCACCTTCTTCGGTTTCGACTTCTGCTTGGAGTTTTTTTGATGCTGTTTCCATCTGTGCGTATTCTTGTTTATTCAATTCCACTCCCTGCTTCAGGGCTTGGACTTCTTCCTCCACCTCATCCCGGTCTTTCTGGAAGGATCGAATCTGCTCCAGCTGGGCTCTGAGCTCTGCGAGCTGTGTACGCTCTTTGCGAATACTCGTCTCTATTTTCGTCATAATTGAGTCAGAGGAGGTTGCATCTGTACACTGGATGAGCGGCTCTAATTTTTTCCTGAGGGATTTTTTTTGTTTCTGATAGTTATTGATATCTGTGCTAATTGTTGCATTTTGAACACGAAGCTCGTTGCACGCTGCTTCTTTACGCTGCTGCTCTGCCTGTAGCTCCTGCTCCTGCCGCTCAAGTTCAGCTAGCTCATCTCTGTCATGTATTGTTAGCTCTTCGTTTTGATAGGGATGCTCAAGCGAACCGCAGAGGGGGCAGGGTTCTCCAGCACGGAGTGCGTCACGCTGTTTTGTAAGATCTGCAATTACAAGAGATTGCTCATAGATGCGGCGCTGCCTAAGCAGCTCTGATGAGTGCTTGCGCATTCGATCTTCTAGCTCTTCGAGTTCTTTCGCAGCTTTTTTTTCTTTTTGCTGTAATTTTTTTTCTTCGGTTTCTGACTGCTCTTGCTGGCTACATAGCTTACGGTAATCATCATAGTATTCCTCGTAGTTTTCTAAGCTACTGGACTTTCTTTCTGTCTCGCCTTGCAGGTCTTCAAAGTTCCTCTCTCCTATGTTTTCTTTCATGCTCGCATCTATTTTGCTGATATTCTTTTGCAGAGAAAGAGATTTATCTTCTTGAAGCTGTATTTGCTCTTTCAAATCGGAGAGCTTCACCTTGAGCTCCTCCCTGTCCTGCAATGCCTGCTCTATTTTTTTTCTGCTGTCCGTCTGTTTTAATTCCAACATGCGACATTGCTCACCGAGGGGACGAATATCTGCGAGGACAGTTTCAAGACCTGCATCATGTTGATGATCTACTAGCCATTCTTTGAGCAGCTCAACTTGCCGGGAAATGCTCTCCATTTTTTCTTCTGCTTCAGTGATCTCCCCTTCTTTCTCTTGGGTCCAGCTGTCAAAATGTTCTAACACAGAACTGAGTATCTGATGATAGTTCGCTTCTTTCTGTTGTAGTTCGGCTCTGCTCTCCGCCAGTTTCTGCTCTAATTCTCCGGACTCATCTTTCTTCTGCTGCCATGTAGACATGGGTCCCTGCAGCAAGAGGGTGTTTTGATGCTGTTTGCGTTTCTCTTCTCGTTCCTGCTGTTCGTTGTTTTTCGCCTCTAGCGCTTTTAATTTTGCTGTCGTGTTGCTTCGTTCTGTCTGGAGCTCTTCCATTTCGCTCAGTTGACGAGCTTCCTCGCTGAGTTGCTTCTTGGTTCTTTGTATTTCTAAGAGTTGGCTACTAAGCTCTCCCTTTCGCTCTTCTAAACTACTGCTATCGCTCGCGTCAGATCCAGCACTGCGTTCTATCCCTTCTTCAATCTCATTTATTCTCTTCTCCCAATCCTTAGCAGTAGTATAGGCAAGGGCTCCTAAACGCGAATAGAGCTCTGCGCCGGTAATTTTTTCCAAGAGCGTCGCGCGTTCCTTTACGGGGGCATCAAGAAAGTCACGAAACTGTCCCTGAGCAAGAAGGACGGAGCGCAGGAAACGTTCATAATCCAGACCGGTAACTGCTATAATATGCTGTTCAACCTCTGCTGTTTTGCTCGTCAGCACCTTTCCATCCCCATCAATAAACTGATGGGTCATCCGCTTTGCCCCTTTTTTTGAAAGCTGTAGCTCCCATCGTGCGCTATATCTTCCCTTATGTGTTTCAAAGCAAATGTCGGAAAAACAGGTCTGCTGTCCACGTGTTATAACGCTGTCGGGACTCCGTGCATTCTTATATCGTGCAGCCCTACCAAAGAGGGCAAGGGTAATGGCATCTAGGATGCTGCTTTTGCCAGCCCCAGTTGCACCGGTAATAGCAAAAACAGAGCAATCGGCAAGGGGAGGGGCTGTAAAATCAATATGTACATTCCCGCGGAAGGAATTTATATTCTGAAAATGTAGCTGGATAATATTCATTCCGCTGTCCTCTGTCTTTGCAACTCATCATCCTTCATAAGCAATTCACGAAAGCAGGCCGTCAGCTGGGATTTTTCAATAGAGCCCTTGTATTCTTCCAATCGTTTTTGGAAGACCTCTTCGGCCTGTAATTCCTGGATATGTTCCCCTTCCATATCAAGACTTGGAATTCCAGTCTTCTCAAGTCCAATTTTGAGTATCTCCGCCTTTCTATCGGCAGCAATGGAGCGGTATTCATCCTGCTGGTGGCTGGTAATGCTGGATTCGGAGAGAGTCAGCTCTATCCACGGAGTCAGCTCCCCATCTTCTACTGCAAGAGTGCGAAGCTGAGCATGTAATTCATCAACATTGCCCTGTAAACGGATGAGACGGCGGAAGCAGGGAAGGGGAACAGATTCATGCTTAAGTTCCTCTCCATCTACAGTGATGAGACGCATCTCTTTCTGAACATCAAGCTCACTAAAACTAAGGGGAATGGGACTTCCGGAATATCTCATGCGATCTCCGACTGCCTGCGGTCGATGTAAATGCCCCAATGCGACATAGGCAAAGGATTCTGGAAAATCTTCGCTACTGATGCTCCCTAAATTTCCGATGTGAATTGCCCGCTCGCTGTCGCTTTTTCTGCTTCCCAGTGCTGTAAGATGTCCGGTAGCAATGAGCGGTTTACAGGAGGACGCGTGCTCAGCCATCTGCCAATAGCATTGTCTGATGCCCTCACGCAGGGATTCTTCCCGATCTTCAATGTTCTCGCCTCTAGTTGCAGTGCGGAGATCGCGATCGCGGAGATAGGGGATGGCAGCAATATGCAGAGTTTCTCCCTGCTCCTTCTTAATTTCTATCAGAGCATCGGTGGGATTTTCCGGGAGGACGGAAACGACATGGATATTACATTCCCTGAGAAATTCATGTGCAGTCGAGAGGTGGGATGGAGAATCATGATTGCCAGCAATAATGACTATCTGACAATTATGCATGCTATGTAATTGAAACAGTAGTTTATGATAGAGGGCATTTGCTTCATGCGATGGATTGGCTGTATCGAAGACATCACCAGCAACAAGAAGCAGATCGATCTGTTCTGTTTTTATATATTCTAGGAGAAAGTCGAAGAACTGCCGATGTTCTTCAATACGACTGCGATCATAAAAACGTTGTCCAAGATGCCAATCTGCTGTATGGAGAATTTTCATATGAGCATCCAGTAGCATGCAAAAACTAACATTACATTATTATTTCAAAATTGCTCCATGTTTGCAAGCTTTTGTACTAAGGGCAGTTTTTGGTAATTGACAATCTGTGGCCTTTAGGAAAGAATGTATACATGCGTTGGCGCACCTGTCCTTGCATAGTCCTCTTTCTCTTTCTCTTTGCTTCCTGTCGTCCAGATGGTCTTCTCCATGATGATGCAAAACCAACGGATTATCAACTTCCTGACCAACAAGCATATTACAGACTGCAAAAGATGGAAAGCGAGATTGCCATCCTAACGAAACAATATTCAGGAATTGTAGCAACGAAAAAACTCACACCCAAAACCGCTGAGGGACGAGATATTCAAGCCATTAAAATTAGTGATAATGTAGCACAAGATGAAGACGAAAAGGTAGTGGTATTGCTTGGTGGAGAACATGCACGTGAGTGGTTGGCAGTCAGCACGGTATTTCTTTTAATGAAGAATTTTGTTCAGCAATACAATACAGACGCCAGAATAAAAAAATTGGTAGATAGTTGGGAAATATGGATTGTTCCGATAATGAATCCTGATGGTTATATATATTCATGGACAGAGAATCGATATTGGCGAAAGAATCGTGCGAGAAATGATGATGGGAGTTACGGTGTTGATTTGAATCGTAATTGGGGATATAAATGGGGATATGACACAAGAGGCAGTAGCCCTAATACACACTCAATTGTCTACCGTGGTACTAAACCCTTTTCTGAACGTGAAACACAGGCAATCCGCGATCTCCTAAAGACGGTTGACCCCGATCTGTTTATTGATTATCATTCCTATGGTCAATTAATACTCTATCCCTATGGATATATAAACAAAACAGCAGAAGATCAGCGCATTGCTACTATGGCAAAAAAAATGTCGGATGAAATATACAAGGTGCATAAACATCGCTATAAACCGCAGGTTGGATATGCTCTCTATCCAACAAATGGCGATTCCATCGATTATGTCTATGCCACCTATAAGATACCAAGCTATGTTATTGAAGTTCGTCCAACCGGCAGTGGGTTATTAAAGGATTTTGCACCCCCTTCTAGCCAGATCCAGCCGACCTATGAGGAACAGCGGGCAGGGCTCTTCTATCTTATGGAGGAGCTTCTCGTTCAATGAGCCCCACGCCATAGTGAAATTTTCATAAATCGGAAAGCTTGATATTCAGCAATACACAGGGCTTCCCATCTTGACAACATTTCGCATCTATGATAGTAATAGATATGATAGAGGAACCCGAGCAAAACCATAGTGCTAACTACAAGGCCCGCATAGCTATTTTTACAGATTCATTTTTACCGCAGATCAATGGAGTTGTTGCCGCTGTGCTTAATCTTGCAAAATCACTCGCAGATAATAATTACTTTGTTTTGATAGTTGCCCCTTCAGATAAAAACATGGTCTTTTCCTATCCCCATGTAAAGGTAAAACAAATTCCTGGACTCAGTGCATCATTCTATGAGGGTTTCAAATTTACAAAAACAGTCAGTCTGAGCACCCTGAGATTAATGAAGGACGAGAATATAGATCTCATCCATTTCCACACCCCTATTACTGTATCCTATCTTGGCATCAAACTTGCAAAAAAGCTCAAAATACCCCTAGTAGGCACCTTTCATACATTTTTTGCGGATCCTGCATATCTTCAACATTGGTTTGTCGGTACAGGAGAGGCATCACAGAAAGTTACATGGACCTTTTCCAACCTCTTTTATAATTCAGCAGACTTGGTTTCTGTTCCCTCGCCAACAACAGAGCGGGAGCTCTTGTCCAATGGATGCACAACGGAGGTTTGTTGCATTTCAAACGGCATAGACCCTAGTATATTTGATAACAGCCGCTCATCAGAGATTATCAAAAAATATGGTCTGACCAAAAAAGTCGTCCTTTTTACTGGCAGACATTCACAGGAAAAGAATCTCATCATCTTATTACAATCCTTCATCCATGCAGCCAGACAGGACAAGGAGCTCTCCTTCCTCCTAGTGGGGGATGGCCCCTTGCTTGCTTCATCTCAGGAATATGTAATATCAGAAGGGATGGCTGATCGCATCATCTTTGCTGGTGCCATTCCCCACGATGAATTACTAAAATCTGGCATTTTTGGTGCTACACATGCCTTTGTAACCGCATCACTTACCGAAAATCAGCCCATGTCCATATTGGAGGCACAATGCAATGGTCTTGTCTGCATTGGACCAAATTTCCGCGGCATCCCTGGCTTGATTGAGCATAATGTGAATGGTTTATTGGTCAAAGCAAATAGCATTACCGAACTTTCAGAGGCAATACTGGATGTATTTTCTGATGAAGCTCGATATAATGCATTGAAAGAGGGAACTCTCCGTGAGATCAAACAACACTATCTGAGCAACGTTGTACAGGAGTGGATGGACGCATATGGACGGCTGATTGAACATTCACGAGCAGGAAGCATCATGCAAAGGAAGGGATTCAATTTCTGGATACATGTCGTCCCCCTCTTTATTAGCATCTTTTGTACCTTACTAGGAGAAAAAGTATTACGGCTATGGCATAAAATGGGGGCGCGGCCCTAGAGCCGATTCCACGCCGCTTGCTTATTCCATGCGGAACAGCACCTGAATGCGTGCTTCTAAGGAACGATCCGGAGGCAATGCGAAATCTTCCTGCTTCATGCGGCTGACTGACATCATGGGGCTGCCCTGCGAAAACACCTCAATCTGTTCCGCCTTTCCTAGCGTTCTACCACTGACATCTGCTAGAGTTCTTGCTTGTTTCTGTGCATCAGCAAAGGCCACTCGGAGTGCTTCGTGAATATACTGTTCTTCATTATCACTGCCGGCTTGAATGTTTCTGATCTCGCTTGCACCTGCCTCGGTAATGCCACTCATAACACTTCCATAGAGCTTGCGATTGTAGACCCTAACTGACATATCGTTTGAAGCACGATAATACGTAGTTCGTTGTGGCATGTCCGCAGTTGCTTCATTATCAGTATACTGATGGAGAAAAAAATGCTCAGTTCGGATATGCTTATCAGCAATATTATATTTTACCTGTAGGATAGTAATAATTCTTCTTACAGCAGCAAGACATGCCCGCTGTGCTTCGTGGGCAGATGTATGCTCACGAATTACTGCAAAGGAAATTTCGAGATAATCATTTGGAACAAGCACCGTACCACGTCCCGTAACGCGAATGCTCGCAGTTGGTTCCGTTTGGGCATTCAGAGCCAGAGTAATGATGAACAGGAGAAACAAGCTCATATGAAGTCTTACAACATGCATACTGCATGTATAGCATATTTCCATCAAAGATACAACAGAGTTGACCAAGCCATAGCAATGTTCATATACTCTCTCTAAGGATAGACGATGAAGAAGATGCAGCATTTCCAAAGTATAAGAAAACTCTTTCACCTCGCTAGGAGCACCCGCTTTCTGACAATTTTTGCTCTTCTGGCTCTCATGTTTACCGTGCTACTGGAGGGTGCTGGCACCTTGCTTATTCGTCATGTTATTGACAAGGTCTTCCTGCGTGATGGCGGGATAAAGCTTGTAGCATTATTTACCCTCTTATACATTGCCATTGCGGCAATACGAAGTCTCGGTCATTTTATCAGCAGTCGTGGCATGGGAAAAACTGCTGAGAATGTAGCAAAAACCTTACGGGAAAATCTCTATGATCATATTCAACGGCTGAGCTTTAGCTACCACGATCGCAATCAGACTGGTGAGCTATTACAGCGGGTTACATCGGATGTAGACATGGTCAGGCGTTTTTTTGCTGAACATCTATCGGGCATTACGGGAGTCTTTTTTCTTTTTAGCATTAATTTTGGCATCCTCCTATTTTTGCATGCACCCTTAGCACTTCTTTCCAGTCTGATGGTTCCCATTAGTGCATGCCTTTCCATCGTATTTTTCAATCTGATTTCAAAGGCCTATGTTTCCTATCAGGAACAGGAGGAGCGATTGACGTCACGTGTGCAGGAAAATCTTTCCGGCATTCGTATTGTGCGTGCCTTCGCACGCCAGTCCTGGGAAAAAGAGCGCTTTGCAGAGATCAATGCCGAACAGTACCGTAAGGGCATTACATTGCTATCACGCCACGCCTATTACTGGCCCCTGAGTCATACCCTCTGCGGCCTTCAATCTGTTATAACCATTCTTGTTGGTGGCATGATGGTAATTGATGGGGAAATTACACCTGGTACCTTTGTAGCTTTTTTTGCCATGGTCAATGCAATGATTTGGCCGCTAGAAGAATTGGGACAGATGGTCATAGAGCTATCTAAATCGCTGGTTTCCTATGCAAGAATACAAGAAATATTGAATGAGGAACAGGAAGAAATAGGCGATGGCATTGTGCAACCATCTCTCCGGGGAGATATCTCCTTTCGCAATCTTTCCTTCTCCTATGAGGGAGGTCCGGAGGTACTGCGTGAAATTGACCTAGAAGTGGAGAGCGGAAAGCGCATCGCACTCCTCGGAACTACCGGCTCGGGCAAAACAACCCTCGTCAGTCTCCTTCCTCGATACTATGATGTGCCTTCAGAATCCATCTATCTTGACGGCAAGCCAATAGAATCCTACAGCAAACATTTCCTACGCCAGAATATCGGAGTCGTCGAACAACAACCCTTTCTCTTTGCAATGAGCATCCGGGACAACATAGCATTTAGTGTAGAACGTAGTGTTGAGCAAGAAGAGATTGAGGAGGCAGCCCGTGCTGCACATATTCACGATGCCATCCTGTCATTCCCCGATGGATATGACACCATGCTTGGCGAAAAGGGAGTAAATCTCTCTGGTGGGCAGAAGCAACGTATCATTATTGCACGAACCATATTAAAGGATCCCCAGATCCTCATACTTGACGATTCCACATCCTCAGTTGATGCTGAAACCGAAGAACATATCAATCATGCCCTTGATCAGGTCATGGAAGGCAGGACCACTTTTATTATTGCACATCGTATCCAAACCCTTATGCGTGCTGATCACATACTTGTAATGCAGGATGGTCGCATCGTGGAACAGGGCAGCCATAACACATTATTACAAGAGAATGGCTTTTATCAGGAGATCTTTAGCTTACAAACTAAGATAGAGGATGATTTACAGAAAGAGCTCAATCAGGCGGGGGTCAATCATAGATGATGGTAGATACAAATCTTGAAGATAAAAAATATGCAGGGGGCATGAATAAGCAGATCCTCAGGCGTATAGCCACAGAGATATGGAAATATTGGTACCTTCTTATTCCCTTTTTTGTTTGTATTATTATCACTGCCTTTATTGATGCCTATGCAACGTATTTAAGCAAGGGGCTCATTGATGAGGGAATTCTTGCCGGCAATAGAAGTACTCTCTTCCGCTATGGTTATTATATTGCCCTTACCTTTCTGCTTAATGCAGTTTCAATTTTCTTCTTTATTTTCTGTGCAGGACGGATGGGAGAACGGGTGCAACACGATCTACGCTCCATGGTTTTTAATCACTTGCAGGAGCAATCACTCTCATTTTTTGACAAGAATTCCAGTGCCTGGCTCCTATCGCGCATTGTGAGTGATAGCAGACGTGTAGCCGAGCTTTGTTCTTGGATGTTGTTGGATGTAATCTGGGGAATTTCGAATATTACCATTGCATTATTTTTTATGGCACGCATCAACCTCATGTTATCGCTCATCCTACTTTTTATTCTGCCCCTATTGGTTTTTGTTGCAGTCATTTTTCGAAAATTGCTTGTTACCGAATATCGAAAGGTGCGCTCAGTTAATGCAAAAATTACTGCCTCCTACAGTGAGTCGCTCAATGGCATACGCATAATTAAGGCCCTCGTAAAGGAGGGGCTCTGTCTAAAAACATTTAGCAACCTCACCCATGATATGTACCATGCTTCATTTCGTGCAACACGGCTTGCAGCCATCTTTCTCCCGATCGTGCAGCTTATCATTTCTCTTACTGTCGGCGTTATTCTGCTCTTCGGTGGCTGGCAGATTGAGCTTGGTTCTCTTACCATAGGTGGTCTGCGTGCCTTTATTGGTTATGCTACCTTCATGTTGTGGCCAATAGAAAATCTTGCACGAGTATTCAGCGAGATGCAACATTCACTGGTCAGTGCAGAGCGTGTCTTTGGATTGCTCGATACAAAATCGACCATTCAGGACAGAGTGGATGCCAAGGAGGATGTTTCTCTGAAGGGGAGCATAGGATTTGAGAATGTAGATTTCCATTACTCTCCCGAAAGCCCCATCCTAAAGAATTTTAATCTCAACATTCAGGCGGGAGAAACAATCGCATTAGTAGGTCCAACAGGCGGAGGCAAAACTACCATCATCAGTTTGCTATCACGCTACTACGAACCGGTAGCAGGTCGTATTCTTATGGATGATGAGGATTTTCGGAATTTTACGCAAAAAGCCCTACAGTCGCGCATTGCACTGGTGCTCCAGAAGCCACAGCTTTTTTCGGGAACTGTAAAAGAGAATATTCGCTATGGACGTCCCAATGCAGATGATGATGATGTATTTCGCGCAAGCAAGCTTGCCTGTGCGGACAGGATGATATTGAATCTGCCAAATGGCTATGCGCAGGAAGTGGGTGAGGGAGGTGAACTGCTGTCCATGGGACAACGGCAGCTCATTAGTCTCGCGCGAGCAATTCTTGCTCAACCAGATATCCTGGTTATGGACGAGGCGACGAGCTCAGTGGATACTCTGACCGAAGGGGATATACAAAATGGACTGGCAGAATTATTACGAGGTAGAACGAGTCTTATTGTTGCGCACCGCCTCTCTACCATTCGGCGTGCAGATCGCATACTGTTTATCAGGGACGGAAGGATCATAGAGGACGGCAGCCATCAAGAATTACTGAAACAGCAGGGAGCATATTTCCATCTCTATACACGACAGTTCCGGCAAGAAACAAGCCACATGTCCTTATTGGGATAAACAATGCACACAGCATTCCGTTGTTGTTGTTTTTTTTCGCAGATTACGATACAACAATAAAATATCTGAATATCTAACGTTTCCTGTGCTCTTTCGTAGAGTCGGCTATCCCTTGCTTGCAATATCGATATAGGCAAGATTTTGGCATGATGCAATCAGATAAAACTGGCAGTAATTAGCTGCCCCACTCAGCAATTCTCTTCTCTGCAATTTTGAGGTAGTTCTGGTTTTTTTCTATTCCAAGATAATGCCGTCCCGTTTCTAGGGCTGCAATTGCGGTGGTTCCACTTCCAAGAAAGGGGTCGAGGATGAGTTGTTTTTCTGCAGAAAATATTTCTATCAGATGTGTAATGAGCTCAACTGGTTTGACAGTAAGATGGGTGTTGTATGTTTTGCGCTGTGACTTTTCAACATGCATTAATGTTGATGGGAATTCATTGTCCTTCAGATGTGTATTGAGATTAACGAGTCCTGTGTGATATCGCTCCCAATTTTCGACAAAGGTCCCCTCACGTGGTTTTTGTCCCATAACAATGAGCTCGGTTTGGGGGCGGAGCTGTGGAGTTTTTCTTCCTTCAATGGATGCAAGTAATGCCTTCTTTTTTTCCTCTGAAATCTTCATTTTTCTGATAAAATGGTCCTGTGAAAAGGCCTTTGACTGCGATTTATTTCGGTAATACCAGGTGTAGATATCGCGAACCTCAAAGCCGACTGTATGGACCGCCTGCGCTATGGCAAAGGACAAACGGGGTTGGCTAAATGAAAGAAAGAATGCCCCCGGTTTGAGAACACGAAAGATATCGCTTGCAACCTCTTGATAAAATTCTTGTAATTTGTCTGCCTGTTTCCTGTGGAAGCGCATGCCTGCAGGTAGATTTTTGACTGTCTTCGCTTGCTTAAAATTATCCTGAATTTTTTGTTCGTTCCAGTTATTGTCGAAACTATCAAGAAAGTAGGGCGGATCCGTTACAACCAGATCAATAGTCTTATCTGGTATTTTCTCCAATAATATCAGACAATCACCATGATGCAATGTATTCAGCAGAGAATGTATATTAGATTCCTTTTTTACCCTGCAGGGTGGCTGTTACCGTTTCAAATGCGACATAGGACGCGGAACTTTGCACCGGTGTACGAACATACAACATCTCAGCATGGCTCGTCCCAATCAGGTCGCCTTCTGTCTTCTGAACAACCATCCGTCCTCGTTCTACTCCATCTGCTGTTTGCACGGAATCTTGAACGGGTTCCATTTTAACTGTAAGATTTCCATTTGCCTGCATAATACCTCCTTCCATCTTGCATATAGATGCCAAACTTTATTATGGTGCCTGTATTTTCTTATTAGCGCCGATAATTTGTGTTTCTATTCATCTCATATTTTTCTTCGTCTGCTATTCTTTGCAGGAGGGCGGTGATAATCTGGTACAGGCGGCGACCCCTCCGATAATCTGCTTCCGCAAGAAATTGAGCACGGTTCTTGTGATAAATGTTTTCTGCACCTTTCTTTTTTTCTTCTCCAGATTGTCCCTTGTCTGATGGCGGATAGACAATTATGGAATATCCACCTTGATAGTTTATCATTTTCATTGCAGGAATATCGGTATCGCCATCACCAATATATATCATCCGCTCAAAGGGAACAGGTCGTTCATCATAGGGCATGTATGTATTTACTGTTGCGTTATCCCAATTATTGAGTACGCCCTTATTAATCCGAAATAAATACTGGGTCTTCGTCGTGTAATTTACCGAACGCGCAGCAAATTCAGGGACCATATTCGCATCATAGGCAAAGCCAGATGCAAAGATAAGTTTGAATTTATCCCCTATTGATGAACCCCTGATCATGTCGTCCAATCCTGAGGAAATGACATAATGGTCAATGGACAATCCGAGCTCTGCTGCGCAGCTGTCCACTGCATCAAACCATTCTGTAACTCCCGGGAAGAATTTTAATTTTCTCCCATGATCTGTAATGGTCTGTTTGTTAAAGGGCTTCTTGCGTTCCCGAGAAATTCGTATCATATGTTCCATATAGGCAAGAATCTCGTCCATCTCTTTCTCTTTTGCAAGTTCCTTTACATCATGCCAGAATTTTTGCGTGTCATCTATTCCAAGGGCAGGGAATAAACTGTATTCCTGCATGTTCCCGGGAATGAGTGTCCCATCAAAATCGTAGCAAATGGCAATAGTAATCAGTTCATTCTTAGCAGGCATCATCTATCCACGGTCTATACTTATTTTGTGTACATACTGCATTTACATGCTAGTGTTTTTTAACCTCAATGTCAAGTAGAGCAGGTAAGTTCGCGTCTCTTGGCTCGTCATTGAAATAATAACAAAGAAAATTAAAATAAATTTTATGTTGCCTTGAACAATATTATATTTTAGTATATCGTTAATAATTGAAATTGCATTAATTTCTAGGTTATTAACGTGAGAAGAAAAAATTCAGGCATTTCAGGAAGCTCGATACATACTCAATATCCAAACCGATATCATGTCATACCCATTCTTTTCTATTTCTTCTTTGTGGGGATCTAACGTTGCTGTTGGCATAGCATCAATTATTACTGTCTTCATTATTTACTGATGCCTAAATTTCCTGAAATGCCGTTTTTATTCATCCGCGTAGTATGTGAATACTGACATAATGTAGATGTTCTCCTCAGTACAAGATAGTATTGATAGGATTAATGTAATAATATCTTGTGTTTGTCTGAAATATCTTGTATTATATATACAATAATATTGTTGAGGTGTTGATATGGACGATAAAGCACATTATATTGCCCCCATAGCGATTGACCTTGGAGCAAAAAATACTGGTGTATACTCTGCACTGTATCCTGCGGGCAGTTCTCCAAAAGATATTAAACGTTATGGAACTGTATATACCTTGGAAAAGGATAAATATACTATACTCATGAAAAGCCGCACGGCAAAACGTCATCAACGACGTGGCTTTGATAGAAAGCAGATGGCCAAGAGACTTTTCAAACTTATATGGGAAAAAGAATTTAACCTAGATTGGAATGATGATGTAGCACAGAGTGTTGGTTTCCTTTTTAATCGCAGGGGCTTCTCATTCCTTGTTGAAGAGTATGATCCCGACTCGCTCAAGAGCTTTCCCCAAGAAGCATGGAGCAAACTTCCTAGTTCTTTCATTTCATTTCTAAACACTGAACTTGAAGATTTTTCTATCCAAGACATTTGTATAGATGGACAGTATGATATCAATATACTACTTGAACAGTTAATAGAGCAAAAAAAACTTAGCATCGCATTAGAAAAACTTACTGAGAAGCAACAGAAGGTTAAGAAAGATTTAGTGTTCTTTAGAAAAAATACGCTGCTCAAGAAGCACCTAACTTCTGTTCCTTCATCTGAGGATGCGACAAAGAAGGAACTCCGGAATGTTTCTCGCTGGATTGTAGAACAATGGATTTCAGAAGAAATTTTTTCTGCTGATATCTTACCAGAAAGGGGTGCTGTTGATGTTCAGGACTATATTGCTATCCAGAATAAAAATGGCATGAAATTTGATGAACAAAAAATTTCTGATTATAAGGAAGAGAAAAAAAGTGCAAAGGATAATATCTGGAATTTTGATATAGAGAAGTTTGAAATTGAAAAACTTGAATTAACAAGATCAGACAGTAAAGATTCAGAGTCAGAACAGAATTCCTATCTCATGACAACGCTACAGCACCTATGCTATGCATTTCATGTCACGCATAATGAAATTATATCTGGTGCAAGACCAAGGTCAGAGTATTTTAAGGAAATTTCAGATATCTTAGCCAAAAAAGATCATGGGCATGGCTATCTCAGGAGATTCTGCGAAAAATTGCATAGTGGCACGTATGGCAGACTGAAGCCAGAGATATTATCTTCTTTGATTTCACACATCAGCAATTTTGAATTACGCCTACTTCGGAAATATTTTAATTCTCAAGAACACAGAACAGGAGATGTGTGGAAATCAGAGTGGCTGCATCGATATTTTAAGAATTGGATTCTCAAAGAATGGCGCGTAGATCCCACAAAGGATAAACAGAAGAAAAAAGACGGAAAGCAGTGTTATGAAAGATTGCGTGAAGAATGGAAAAAGCGAGGGGGTAATATTATTGATTTTTTCTGCCACAGCGATCCTCAACTGACTATTCCACCGTATCAGAATAACAACAATCGACGACCTCCACATTGCCAGAGTCTCATATTAGATGTTAATGTCCTGCAAGAGAAATATCCACAGTGGGTAGGGTGGCTAGAATCTCTGCAGAGTACTCTGCAGACGATGAATGATGACTATCTTGGAGATTTTCAGCAAGAACTTGTAGCTTTGAGTAGTTCAAAGGGGCGGCCATATTATTCCCTAAATAATAACAATGAGCAATCCCACCACCCCTACACACGAACCTTGCAGCATCTGAATGCCCGAGCGCTTCATCTTATTTTAGACAGAGTCAAAAAACAGGATCCCTTCAAACTCAATGAGATTTACAGCCATGCAAAAAAAATTCGTCAATTGAAGCAACAGATAAAACAGCAGGTAGAGCAGAGCAATGCTGAGATCAGCAAGGTAGAAGAAAAACTGAAGTTGGCACTCAATGCAAGCTCTCTCCCGTCTCAGTTAAAATCAGCGCCAAATTACCATAGTGATGATATTTTTGCTCCAGCCACCTTTCTACATTTTATTTGTAGTTATTATCGATTCAGACAACGAGCTCGAGATAGTCGATTGTTCATACATCCCGAATACAAACATAGTAATAAACGGGGCTACCAAAAAACATCACAATTTCATAATACAGATTTCCTTCTTACATATTGCAATGACAAACCACGGCTAAAAAAATATCAATCATTCCATGATTTCGCCGCAATCTTGCAAGTTACACCCAAACTATTAGAACAAAAAATTGGTTCAAAGGAAGATGTAAAGATAATTGAGTGGGCAGCAGATGTTAAGGGACTAAAAAGTTGTTGTGCAGCTTGTTCCAAGGCACAGAAGGATCATCGTGGGATGTTAAAATTACACCTAAATACTGAGAAAAGCTTGATAAGCTTGTCAATAAAATGTAAAAAACTCAGCGTGGAACTAGCTCAACGTCTTGTTGATAGTAATGAAGACGCAGTAGCGAAAAAATTTGAATCAGTTTTTTCCTTTGCACAAATATATAACATTCTCTTTGTTGACAGAAAGGGAAATTCGAACACCTGCCCAGTATGCAGCTTAGATAATAGTTATAGAATGAACTCTCAGGATGGGGTGGAGGCACGGGCACAACGTTTGCCAGCCATTCCTACAAGAATTATTGATGGTGCAGTAATGAAAATGACCGCTATCCTTTCGAAAAGAATTGTTGCAGATAGATGGGGTGATGTTGAGGAAAAGTTAATGAAGGGGGCATCAGTTTGTATTCCCATTATTACTGAATCTAATCGTTTTGAATTTGAACCATCGCTATATGAACTAAAGGGAAAGAGGATGAAGAATAAAATAATAGATACAGCAATAACAGATAAGAAAAAACGAATAGAGGATGCCAGTCCCATGTGTCCATACAGTGGAGTAGCAATTCATAATGGCCAAATAGATCATATTATCCCACGTGCGTCACGGTGGGGCACTCTCAATGATGAAGCAAATCTTATATACGCGACTGAAGATGCAAACAAAAGGAAAGATGCCGCAATCTACCATCTGAATAATCTAAATGAAACCTATAAAAAAGAAGTTTTTAGAGAACACATTGCCACAGAGATAAACGATAAAACAATAGAGGAATGGATACAAGATACAATCTGGAATACAGAAACAGAAGATTTTTCTTTTGGAAGATACAGAAATTTTATCAATCTATCTAAAAAAGAACAGCTTGCCTTTCGTCATGCACTATTTCTGAATGATGATTCGCCTGTAAAGAAGTCCGTGATAGATGCAATTAATAGCCGTGTGCGAACTCTTGTAAACGGTACTCAGCGATATTTTGCCGAGGTATTGGCAAATGAATTTCACAAGCAAGCTCGTTCACTTGGAAATGATGTAGCAAGGCGACTGAGTTTTGACTATTACGCTGTAGAGGCAAATTCTAATTCACGAGGAAGAGGAGTACAGGACTTCTGGTTCCATTTTAGAAATTCTATTGCTAGGGAGGCAAATTTTAGTTCACGAGGAGAAGGAGTACAGAACTGGAGAAAGATATTTGCAAGTTATCCCTTAGAAAAATTGAGCAATAAGGGGGTAGATCTTCAGCAATACGACAAGAAGGATAATACGAAACAAAAGGCCTATTCACATCTCATAGATGCACAGATTGCCTTTTTCATTACAGCCAAAAATCATAGAAATGAGGGCGGCTTACGCTTGAATATACCCAATACTGATAATGATGTTCCACTGGATGAGCTATTTACTGATATCTTCCTCCATCCTGATCATATGCGGCAAATAGACGTGCTGCGTAGAAAACCGAGTGTTGGATTTACACAGCATCGTTCATTTACGCGTGATACCATGTATGCCGACCACTACCTTCCCATTCTGATGGCTAAAGAAAAAGATAGCATCATTGTTCGAGTGGGATTTAGCTGGAAGAATTCAGCGCTATGGATTAGCTCAAAAGAGCCAAAAAAAATAGAGAAAAATGTTTTGCTTCTGAAGAAATTATTGCCATTCTGTAAGCAAATAGAAGATAAAAACATTGACTTCGTTTCCCTGGAAAAGTTATATGAAGAGCTAATACAGAAAGAATTATTTCAGAAACAATTACAACAACAAAAATATATCTATTGCAGTATAGACAAGCAGGTACTACATAGATACTGGGTAGAAAAGCACAATACGGCTACGGGTGTTTCTTGTGATGACTTTTTTAAATTTTGCTATAAGGATCTTTGCTACCGTAGCAAACGAGAACAAATAGAAAAGGAAGATGATATAAATAAAAACATCAATAATGAAAAAAAATTTATGATAGAATTCAAAGATCAAAATATTATTTTACCTTGTAAGCACAGCTGGGAAAGACTCAAAGAGGCATGGGAAGCTCAAAAAACCAAAGAAGATATAAATTTTCAAAGCTTTTTGAAGAAATATTTCCAACATACAGCAGCTAGTCCTATGAGACATCAAAAAACGAGGAAAGTGTTTTCATTGCCTATTAAAACCACCGACGGTAAATTCCTTCTGCAAAGAAATAGTTGGACCGGAAGAGGTGTGTTTCAAATACTAGAAGATTCTAACTCTCGAAGTATTAATAATAAGCCCATAACACCAGCAATAAGCTCAGCGGGGTTTGCGAAGAAGGGGCAACTTAATCCATGGGCGCGATCAAAGAATTTTGTAAAGCTTGAAAAGATTGATTTGGGCCAGGAGAGTATTCCAATCGATCCGGAGAAATGGTTTCCTATTATGGAAAATCCCTACCCAGAATACATAGAAGAAATATATATACGAGTAGACGATACTACACGACCTAGCTTGTGGTTAACATTAAAAGATGTTGTTATTACTGAGGATATTGCAAAAGAATTATTAGACACGCCACTCATTCAGTGCAAGGATGAAGAAGTGGAAAAAACACTAAAAATATTCGCTGCAGGAGAAAGGCGCATCCAGTACAAGGGGTCTAGGTATAATACAAGTATTCAGAATGCACTGAATGATGCACTTCAAAAACATGAAACATCTGGTAATTAACGAGTATGGTAGCTTTGTTGGTATCCGAAAAGGACTGCTACTGGTCAAAAATAACGAGAGTGAGAAACAGTATCCCCTGAATAGATTGCACAGCATCTGTATTGCAAAGAAGGGAATTTCATTTTCAAGCGATGTAATAGAAGCCTTGAGCGTACGAGGAATAAAACTATTCTTTCTCTCATTTAAGGGTACTGCACATGCAAAGCTTATAGGTAACATCAGACATGGGGTGGTAAGTACCCGAATTCATCAATATGAGT
Source organism: Spirochaetia bacterium (assembly GCA_964291355.2). GTDB lineage: Bacteria > Spirochaetota > Spirochaetia > WTKD01 > WTKD01. The sequence continues at coordinate 774,675 of OZ220222.1, forward strand.
TTTGCTCGGGTGATGTCCTGCCACTAGCACGACAAATAATTCTTGCAAAAATTAAGAATCAACGTGCTGTGTTGAATTATTTTAGTAAGTATCATAAGAATCAAGAGCTTGCACAGGCATCAGATCTTCTACAAGATAATATTGAACGTGCGGAGGAAGCAAAGAATGTTGATACACTACTTGGATTTGAGGGCTTTTGTGCTCGAAGCTATTTCCAAGCACTACGTGATGCCTTCTTATTTTCTTCTTCCTTCCAGACAAGAGAGGGGCGGGGGAGTAGGGAGATTAATAATTCTATGTTAAATTTTGGATATGCCTTATTAGGAAGTTATATTCTTTCAGCAATAGAAAACGCAGGATTAGAACCCTATCTTGGTGTTATACATAGATTGCGTCCTGGGAAAATGGCTCTTGTGCTAGATGTCATGGAGGAATATCGAGCATGGGTTGTTGATCGTTCAGTTATAAAACTACGTTCACAGAGTGAAAATCAACAAGAACTGAATGTACATCTCAAGAAAGTGCTTATTGCAGAGATACAAAAAACCTGTAGCAAAAAATATCCCTATCGTAAGAAGATGGTCCGATTAGAGCATATTATTCAACGACAGGTATATCGTTTGAGTGGTCACTTTTGTCAAGATAAAAAATATAGACCATATATATTTAAGTGGTAATACCATGGAACTGAGACAAGAATATCTTATTTGCTATGATGTGGCCGATACAAAGATTCGCTCAAAGGTCTTTAACGAGTTAGAGAAAATAGGAATGAAGGCAGTGCAAAAATCTGTGTTTTGGGGATGCCTTACCCATGCAGAACTCAGCGCAATCTTTCGCTTTATTAAAGATTCAATTGAACATGGTGATAAGGCATTAATTACCCGAACAAATTTTAATGGACAAGGACATAGCTTTTTAATTGGACATGAAAAAGAAGAATTTTCTGACTGGAAGGAAAACTATGTTATCTAGTCTTCCTGTCAATTTAATTAGAAATTGGTGTTTCTGTCCAAGGGTTGTCTATTATAGCGAGTTGAGTGATTTTCCACGATTATATCCTCCCTGGGTACGACAAGGTGAACAATTTCATGAGAAAGAAGCAGAACTATGGCAGAGAAGAAATCTGTCTCGATTTAATCTGGCGACAGGTAAAATACATTTGAATTACGCAGCTGCCTCAATACTACATGGCATCCATGGAATTACGGATATGGTAATTGAATCTGATGAGGATGTCTATCCAGTAGAGTTTAAGTTGTCATCATCCTATTACAAACGTGGAGGTATATTGCAATTAGTTGCCTATGGAATAATTTTAGAAGAAACATTTTCAAAAAATTGTCCTTACGGATTTTTAACTACAGGAAAGAGGATTACCAAAATAGAAATTGCCCCATTAGTTTCCGATACCCTAGAGAAGGTTGCAGAAATTCGGTCAATGCTCCTCAAGGGAAGAAAGCCTGATTCTTCAGCTACTATTCACCAGTGCTCACGTTGTGAATATCTTAATCATTGCAATGACCGAGTCTAATATAATACAAAAATGGACGTACCCGAGGGTAGAGGTCCATTCAAGATACCTTTTGGTGATTACAGAATATTGTAATTGTTATATTTTTTCGCAAAATACCCTGCTTTATGCGCAAAACAAAGCTTTGCGAAAAAATAAAGGATGGACGCACTGTAATATATTGATATTTCAATACTTACAGACGGTCCAGCACTATAATACAACAATTACCCAATTACTGAAACTCCGATCCCATTCCAGCTCAATGTGAAAAGCATGACCAGCACTATAATACAACAATTACCCAATTACTGAAACTGTGCACCTGCATCACCTGCATCACCTTTATCGCCCAGCACTATAATACAACAATTACCCAATTACTGAAACGCTCTGCGATCCATTGCCCAAGTTCCTCCTAATAGCCAGCACTATAATACAACAATTACCCAATTACTGAAACTTGGGCTTTGCATCGATAAGTGACACGGCTGCAAACCAGCACTATAATACAACAATTACCCAATTACTGAAACTGCCCGCCCGATCTGTGATGCTGCTATGATCTTTTGCCAGCACTATAATACAACAATTACCCAATTACTGAAACTTGCCAGTCCGTTTACCAGTTGCATCAATTCCGAAAACCAGCACTATAATACAACAATTACCCAATTACTGAAACGAATTTCAGGATAATTTTCCTTCATTTTAGAAACCCAGCACTATAATACAACAATTACCCAATTACTGAAACTGCTGTATGCTGTGCTGTGTGTGTGCTGTGTGTGTCCAGCACTATAATACAACAATTACCCAATTACTGAAACTTATTCTGTTGCTGAGTCGTCGTCCTACGGAATGACCAGCACTATAATACAACAATTACCCAATTACTGAAACAAGCTCCTGGCGATGACGAGGATACCGAGCTCGCCACCAGCACTATAATACAACAATTACCCAATTACTGAAACGCATACTCAGTCTATTCGATTTACCCAAGGCAAGCCCAGCACTATAATACAACAATTACCCAATTACTGAAACGTCATCAGGGCGTTTGGATTATTCATCCACAAATCCAGCACTATAATACAACAATTACCCAATTACTGAAACTAGGGATGAAAGCTCTTTGTTTTGATGCTGTACACCAGCACTATAATACAACAATTACCCAATTACTGAAACTCTTTTCTTGTATTATTTTTCTTGCCTTCTCAAAGCCAGCACTATAATACAACAATTACCCAATTACTGAAACTAACCGAATCTCCGATACTCGTATCTCCTCTCCACCAGCACTATAATACAACAATTACCCAATTACTGAAACTGCGTGTCATGCAATGAAATTGAAACACCTCCTGCCCAGCACTATAATACAACAATTACCCAATTACTGAAACTCACTCCCCGAGTAGACTTTTGAGAGCGGTCTCAACCAGCACTATAATACAACAATTACCCAATTACTGAAACTACCTCGAAAGAAGACAGACTTACAGAAATCGAGGACCCAGCACTATAATACAACAATTACCCAATTACTGAAACTTAACAAGCTCCGGCCGGTTTCAGATTCAGAACGCCCAGCACTATAATACAACAATTACCCAATTACTGAAACTCATCCGCATGATAACCTCTCTGGTACTGTCTTCCCCAGCACTATAATACAACAATTACCCAATTACTGAAACATAGGGGCGAGATTGTAGGATATTATGCGATTATACCCAGCACTATAATACAACAATTACCCAATTACTGAAACTAGAGGTCGTAAATCGCATTACACAGCAACCAGCACCAGCACTATAATACAACAATTACCCAATTACTGAAACTTTCCAATCTTTTTTACTTCTCGCATGTACCGTACCAGCACTATAATACAACAATTACCCAATTACTGAAACTGCCTCCCGTAGCTGCGTAAGCTTTGCCTTTTTTTCCCAGCACTATAATACAACAATTACCCAATTACTGAAACTTGGCGAGGTCAAACCAACGATCGGGGTTGCATCTCCAGCACTATAATACAACAATTACCCAATTACTGAAACTCCAGGTCGCTGTCATTTCTCCGATTGGCGAATCGACCAGCACTATAATACAACAATTACCCAATTACTGAAACCTTGGATTCAGATAACCAATTCTCTCTTATATTTTCCAGCACTATAATACAACAATTACCCAATTACTGAAACCCATCACCAACAATTATTTCCTCACTTCCCAGCCACCAGCACTATAATACAACAATTACCCAATTACTGAAACAGTTAAGATCCAAAGCGTTGATTGACGCTTCCAGCCCAGCACTATAATACAACAATTACCCAATTACTGAAACATTTACCAAACCAATAGATACAATATGCGTATTAACCAGCACTATAATACAACAATTACCCAATTACTGAAACGTGGGCGGAGAAAAGCGAACACGCCACTTAGGACGACCAGCACTATAATACAACAATTACCCAATTACTGAAACTGATGGAGTTTAGGAAGTTCTGCACTGCTTCCCGCCCAGCACTATAATACAACAATTACCCAATTACTGAAACGTTTTAATGATTTTTGTTTCTTCTTCATCTTCGTTCCAGCACTATAATACAACAATTACCCAATTACTGAAACCCAACACCTCGCAACAGCACGATCCCACCACCTTCAACCAGCACTATAATACAACAATTACCCAATTACTGAAACATGTGTAGGATACTGTAGCATCATGTGCCGAGTGCACCAGCACTATAATACAACAATTACCCAATTACTGAAACTATGCAGCTACACTATAAGAATTAGACCTTTACATACCAGCACTATAATACAACAATTACCCAATTACTGAAACCCATTATGGCGGCAATATCTCGTCTGCTCATCTCCCAGCACTATAATACAACAATTACCCAATTACTGAAACAAGATGATAATGCATGTCTTTTCATGCATAGAAACGCCAGCACTATAATACAACAATTACCCAATTACTGAAACATAATAAGATACTACACTATACCACACTAAAAAAACCAGCACTATAATACAACAATTACCCAATTACTGAAACTGCTCGGGTCAAAGTCCCGCATGTACACAAGGTATCCAGCACTATAATACAACAATTACCCAATTACTGAAACCCGAAACCACCGCGACTGTTTGTTCACCCTCGCCAGCCAGCACTATAATACAACAATTACCCAATTACTGAAACCCTCTTCGACACTCATGACTGGCACGACCTGCGAGCCAGCACTATAATACAACAATTACCCAATTACTGAAACCCGCCTCGACTTGCTCGACAGCGTCCTTCGTTTGGGCCAGCACTATAATACAACAATTACCCAATTACTGAAACTGTTCAGTTTCGTTTGACTCAAGAATTGAAACCTCCCAGCACTATAATACAACAATTACCCAATTACTGAAACCCTCTTCGACACTCATGACTGGCACGACCTGCGAGCCAGCACTATAATACAACAATTACCCAATTACTGAAACCCGCCTCGACTTGCTCGACAGCGTCCTTCGTTTGGGCCAGCACTATAATACAACAATTACCCAATTACTGAAACTGTTCCTTTGCATATTGTTTTAGAGTGTTTATAATCCAGCACTATAATACAACAATTACCCAATTACTGAAACTCAATTCAATGTCAACATCAAATTCCAGCACTGCCTCCAGCACTATAATACAACAATTACCCAATTACTGAAACCGCACCAAGTGTGGTAATGTGTGACTGCTCTTCACGCCAGCACTATAATACAACAATTACCCAATTACTGAAACATTACTGAAAGACAAAGCCATAGAAAGTGCAACATGAACATCTCACAGTCCAGAAGCACTGTTTTCTTGTCAGTGTACATCATCTGGCATAAAAAAACGGACGTACTCAATGTAGAGGTCCGTTCATAATACCTTTCGGTGATTACAGAATATACTGTAATTGTTGTATTACAGTAATGATAGCTTATTCAATAAAAAAAAACAAGTACTTCTCTATTTATTTTTCTATGCCGACAGCTTCAAGGTCTTATCCCAATCTATATTACCCGTAATCTGCATCAGAATGAACAGCGTAATAACAGAAAAAATAGTTACCAATAAACCAGTCATGCCATCGAAGAAGAAGGAAAAGGAAAAGACAACAAGATAGATCAGCTGTATGAGAGGAGCGAAAATATAGGCAAGTAATTTCTTACTACAGAGTCGTAGGTACGTAATAGTCAACACGAGGGATATAAAGGACGCTAATGTAAAACTCAAATACAAATTCATATGGTCTGAAAAATACGCATACATAAGGTGGAAGGAGAAAAAGGTCGCCGCCAGAAAGAAATAATGCATGGGATGTAATTGAAAATGCAGGACGATGGAGGAAAATAATAAAACAACAAAGAAGAACAAGAGAGAAATAGGCGCAAAAAATACCACCCGTGTTACAATCTCTCCAGCGTTCAGTTTGTTCGGCATAATAATACCAATATTCTTCCCAGTAATCGCATTGTCAAACTGCCATGATAATTGATATCCATCATTGTATTTCCGTATATCGGTGGGCGACATTGTCTCGGGCACAATGTCATAATCCTCAAAATCAGTATCAATGCGTAATTGGAAATCATTAATTTGCGACACAGAATCATCACCACTATCTGTCAGAAAATACATGAGCTCCTGCATGCCGGTGGCATCATAGGAGATGTCTATGTTCAGCATATTATCATCTGTGGGCACTATCTCTATCCCCCTATCGCCTATTAGGGCATTGAAATCATCGTAGGGAACATCATCAATCATAAGCGTAAGATTACTGTATATAGTCTTAGTCGATTGTAGCTGATAGCGGATGTATAGGGGCTCATCTGGATCAAATTTTTCGAGCTGAAATTGATAATGGCTGTCAATCTCCGTTTTGAAGGTGGGGAACCAAAGATTGCCCTTCTTCCGTTGATCCAAAGTCACAGCAATGTGTATATCGGAGCTGCTCAGCTCAAACCAATCCGTGGGCTTATAATTCTCCGCTACTTTCTGGCCACGTTCATAGCGAGCGCTATATTCTATCTCTCCCTGATATAGTAGGGGAGGATTGAGGGCAAGGTGATGTCCATACAGATTTGCCACTTCCTGTTCAAGGCGGTAATAACGCTCATTCGTTCTCGAGGAAGTACTAGCACCAAGTATCATCCATGCAATGAAGGCAATAATAAATATGATGAGGATAGCGGAAATTTTCTTCAGTGTCATTGTCAACCTACAATATACATGGCTCAGCTATGCACGAGCGAACAGAAATAAAACTATGGAGGTGGCGGGACTCGAACCCGCGTCCTACAAGCATCCTTACATGAATCTACAGACTTACGAACAGATTATTTCAGTGGAAGCCGACCTGTTCGCGCCAAACTACCACCAAAGCCGGCTAAATTACTACGAAGCACACCGGCAGATCATCGTAGTTTGTCCCAGTTCTGGCAGGTTATCAATGCTTGGGACCCGCATTGTAACCCGTGCTGTGTGTTTAACTACGCAGCAAGGGCAAGTTGCCCGTCATAATTGTTTGCAATTATTTTGTACTGTTTTAGGAGAAGTACTCCACCTGCATCATGCACATCAGTCATATAGTCGAATCCAGTAAACACCCCCGTTGCGACATTATAGCATAGAAATGAGCTAACTGTACAGTATTTTAAGCCATCATTTTTTTTAGGAGTAGTTCATTTGTTGCTGCAATACAAGAATAATTTAGCCCCGCATCAATGCCATCTGCCAGGAGCTCGCGACCTTGTGCATCACACATAAGAGCCCCAGAACCACGGAGTATCGGAACAATGGGCACTAGGTCCCAGATATGCATGTTGAGATCGAAGGCAATATCACAGCGACCCGAGGCAAGCAAATTGTAGGCGTAGGCATCACCCCAGGTGCCAGCAAAGGCAGTCTCACCTAGCATGCGCTGGCAAAAATCCGGATTGATCTGCTGTACGGAAGCCCAGTTACTCGTCATAATCCATGCCTGGGAGAGCTGCTCTGCACCCGGACGCACCGATGCCACCGTACTATTCCACCATGTTTTACATTCTGAACCCAGATCAATGGCTGTAATTAATTCGTCGAGTACAGGAAAATAGGCAAGCCCCAGCACTGGGCTATCATGATGGAGAAGACCAATCAAAATTGAGTAGAGCGGAACACCAGTAATAAAGGACTTTGTCCCGTCAATGGGATCGAGTACCCAGGTATATTCCGACCTTCCTTGTGAGGTGCTACTACCTTCCTCTTCTCCGATAATATTGTGCTGCGGATATTTGGCTCCAATGCGCTGACGCATCAATCTCTCGCAGGATTGATCTGCAATGGTCACGGGACTCCCATCATCCTTGTAGTCAACATTATATGAAGCCATAAAATATTTCTTCGTTATCTCGCCACATTCGCGAGCAAGCGATACAGCAAATTCCAGCTCAGACTCGTATTCCATGTCTACCTTCCTTGTTTTTTAAGTTCCTGTTCCATTGCACGGTTGCTTTCGTGTTTTTTTATGTCTTGGCGTTTGTCATAGTTTTTCTTTCCTCGACAGAGGGCAATCTCAAATTTAATGAGGGCATCCTTCGTATATACCCGGAGTGGCACAATGGTATTGCCTTGCTCATGTGTTGCACGTTCCAATTTGCGTATCTCCTTGTGATGCAGAAGTAGTTCTCGTTGGCGCAGTGCTTCGTGGTTCTGAATGTTTGCCTGGGGATATTCAGAAATGTGGAAATTATGCAGCCGGGCCTGTCCCTGAGCAATGCGCACGTAGGAATCGGAAAAAGAAAAAGCATGGCGACGTAAAGATTTTACCTCACTCCCCGTAAGAACGATGCCACATTCAAATTTTTCCAGTATTTCATATTCAAAGAAGGTGCGTTTGTTTCGTCCGATATCACTCATCTGAGACCCTGCGGAGAACTAATCGAAAGCCAAGATAGGGGGTTGACCAGTTTGCAGGTTGGCTACCCCTTGTGGTGTATTCAGCCGATGGCGTAAAATCACTTCCACCCCGAACAACCTTCTCATATCCGTATTCTTCTCCCCAGGGATCAGCAAGGGCAGGATTTGCGGTATACCAGTTGCTATTCCATTCCCAGAGACCACCGACAAAGCCCGAATCCTCATGCTCCCTATATTGATATGCAGCATATTCCCATTCCGCCTCAGTAGGCAGGGAGGCCTGATAATCAGCTGCTAGGGCAGCAGGAAGCCGCGCATCCAGCCATTCGGCAAAGGCCCTAGCATGGTGCCATGATACAAAGGACAGGGCATCATCATCATCGAGTGCATCAAAATTCTCTAGATAACGCTCGCTCAGAATTCCCGTATCAACCGGTGTATCATTGAGGAAACGCAGATAATCACCCTTCCGCAGCTCATATTCCATGATGTAATAATCGGATAGCTCAACGAGATAGGGTAAATTCGTTTGATTTGAAAAGGGATAGCCCATGGGAAATTCACCACCGCGTAATCTTCTAAATGCCATTCCTTCTATGCGTTGGACATCATTCGTGCGCATATTCCTCTGCAATATTTGGCTTGCACGCTCCTGAATGCTGTTACGATAGTAGTTTTCTTCTTCTACCAGCTGATTTGCAAGTGCAGGGGAGTAGAGCGAGATAGAGGGAATCTGAGAAGTAGCAAAGCTAATTAAAGCGGGATAGTGCCGCTGCCACTCTAGCAAGGTAGATGCAATAAAATTACTGGGAATATCGCCAGCTACAATGGCAGCTACATGCATGGCAGCAAGAAAATCATACCACTGGGATGAGGAACGAAGATGAGGCAGGGATTGGCGAAGAAGCATAGTAATAGCATCCCCTTCACCAGCAATAGCAAGATCGCGTGCTGTTTCTCGCAAAATGGGTTCATAGCGAAATATGGTATTTTCCATAATGCCGCTGCTCTGAGCAAAGCGAACTACTGCTCCTTCTAGCATGATAGAGCTATCTTCAAGTGCAAGTTCTGCACTCAGAGAGATAGTCTTACGATAGAGAAGGGTAAAGAAGAGCTGTCCTGGAATTTCTAGCTCTCGAATATCTGGCAGAAAGCCCGGCTTCTCTATGCGAATAACAGCATCACCGGCAGGAACAAAGTCCTTCCAAGGCGTGGTTCCGACATAGCGATCGCGAACATATATCGCAGAGCCCGCAGGTTCACTGCTCAGATCAAGTTTCGAACCATAGTTTCGTAGACCGGGAAAAACAAACAAAAAAAATAATACAGCAGTTAGCAATATGAGCCAAATAATTGGCACGTAGATCCGTGGTGAGACTGATGCGATGGGTCTTAGACTAACCTCGCATGCGGCAATATCTTCTTGAGAAAGTACATTCTTTTTTTTCATAGATACCTAAATTATTAAGACGACAGAAAAGCAAATGTAATACAGGTCGCAATGCCAGCCGCCACGTCAGTATAGCAAATATAATACACAGTGTCAAAGTAGCGAAAGCAGAAACAACAGGAACTTGAATGATATCATATTGCAGGAAGAGCTCGTCTTTGTTAGTATGTTGAGTATGTTCAGCCAAAAAATAACAGATAGACTTATCTTCTGGAGCGAGGCCTATCTCAGCAGACGAAAAAGAAAAAAACTCATACGAAAAAAGAGACATCGAAACATCATCCTTGCATGGGTCCTGGATTTCCTCTGGGCAGCCATGGTAGTGCTTGTAATAAATCAATACATACTACAGGCCTACCGCATTCCCAGCGGTTCCATGCGTCCGACACTGATGGAGTGGGACCGGCTCTTTGTAAACAAATTCGTCTACGGCCCTGAACTCATACCCGGTGCCATCAAAGTCTCGGGACTTAAGACAGCAACGCGGGCTGAGATTATCATTTTTGAAAATCCTACCTACATAGAGCGTGGACCAAGCTTTAGCTTCTTTCATCGCCTTATATACATGCTAACACTCTCACTCGTGGACATCGACAAAGACAGAAACGGACAGCCACGGGCACAGCTCCTCATTAAACGAAAGGTCGCAGACGAAGGCGACCGCCTCCGCTACCACAATGGGGTATTTGAATTCCGACTGCATGGAACAAATACATGGATATCGGAGGATGAGATGCAGGAACTGACCGGACGTAGCTACCGCGTACACGTATAGTACGCGATTATCTGCCAAGTACAGAGCGGGGGAGACTACAGACACTCAACGATCTGAATATACAAATGAGCAGAGAGGAAGAAGAAATACTGAACGCAAGCTTAGTAGAAATTGATAGCTTTGCCTACGAACAAGCCCGACTCGCCGAGCTCTATGCGATATATCCCGGAAGAGAGGAAAATTCTCGCAGATACCGCATGTTTGTCAATGGATGGTATGTCCCCGAAGGTCACAGTCTCCCCATGGGCGATAACCGCGATAACTCCCGAGATGGACGCTACTTTGGTCCCGTTCCAGATCAGGACGTTCTCGGGCGTGCAAGTCTCTTATATTGGCCCATGCAGAGATTTAGAACCCTAGCGGACAAATGATATTTAGCAAACTTGGCTCACGCGTACATTACAGTAAACGCCGAACCGGCATCCCCAAACGTATATTCAAAATAATAGCCATACTACTTCTCTGCTATGCAATAAGAATCCTTATTGTTACGTTTTTTTTCTCGAGCATTGTAGTAGCTGCCCCCTCCATGCAGCCGACACTCCAGAAGGGAGATAGACTTGTTACATCTTCTATAGTGTATGGTTTTTCATTCATCGACTACGAGCGTATACTTGCAATACAGAAGCCCAAACGAGGCGACCTCATACTCATCAATCGTGAGCGCAAGAAAGAAGGAGGATTCAAACGCATGGGCAGGCACCTCCTCTCCCTCTTCTTTCTGAGTAGTATTCCAAAGAAGAATGGTAGTAGTCAGTATATTCGGCGCATCATCGCCCTACCAGGTGACGAAATAGAGATACGAGACCACCAGGCCTACATTTTTATCGAGGGGAATCCAGTACATGAACAAGAGCTGTTATCTAAATCATACAGTTTGGAATTATACTCTGATAATTTATCTCACAAACCGCCCTTTTCTGGACAACATGAGCGAATTCGACTACAGGACGGTGAATTCTATGTCATGGCAGATAGCAGAAAGCATGGCTTGGACAGTCGGCATTGGGGACCGATCTCAGAAAAAAATATTATACAGCCCGTGATATTTCGCTATTGGCCGCCCATCCCACCCCTGCGTCTGTACTAGCTTGTAGCTCATCCTTCCCTAACTTTTCGTATGGACATTGATATGCTAATATGCTACCCTAGGTTACTTGGAGGTGATATGTCAGGACATAGTAAATGGGCTAGTATAAAGCATAAGAAGGGTGCTGCTGATGCAAAACGCGGTAAAATCTTTACGAAGATGATTCGTGAAATTACCGTAGCTGCACGAGAAGGTGGTGGCGATCCAGATAGTAATCCGCGCCTTCGCACAGCAATTCTCAAGGCACGATCAGTAAATATGCCAAAGGATTTGATCGATCGCGCGACGAAAAAGGGCAGTGGAGACAGCGAGGGAAGCAGTTTTATTGAAATATCCTACGAAGGATATGCCCCCGGTGGTGTAGCACTCTTGGTAGACTGTCTCACAGACAATAGAAACAGAACAACAGCCGATGTTCGCTATGCCTTTAACAAATGCAATGGAAACATGGGAGAAACCGGATGCGTTTCCTACCTCTTTTCCCGCAAGGCAATGTTGTACTACGATGCGGAAACATATGACGAAGAAACACTCCTCGAACCAGCTCTGGAGGCAGGCATCCTAAACATAACAACCGGTGACGGCCTCGTCATCTGTGAGGCAGAGCCCGAAAATTTTAGTCGTTGTCTTGAACACATGCAGGAACATGGCTTTCAGCATAAATCAGCAGATATAGAAAAAATTTCAGATACCATCGTCAGCATGAACATGCGCGATGCTGAAAAAGTAATAAAACTCGTAGACATGCTTGAGGAACTGGATGATGTTCAGGCAGTTTTTTCAAATTTTGATATAGTGGAATGATGCGTGTAATGGGCATAGATCCGGGATTGGCTCATACCGGACTAGCCATAGTAGAGGAGGTCGGGGGCTGCCTACAATGCCTCCATACAGAAACGGTAAAAACCAAAGCAGGTGATAGCACTGAGTATCGCCTAAAATATATTTTCGACCGGGCCTGTCAATTATCTGAAGAACAACTGCCTGCTGCCTGTAGTATGGAAAGTACCTATGTTATGCAGCATGTTAAACCTGCAATGCAACTTGCGGAGGTGCGTGGAGCCCTCTATGTAGCAGCTGCAATTTCCGGACTAGAAGTTTGGGAATATGCACCCCGTGACGTAAAAAAGACCATAGTAGGATATGGAAATGCATCAAAGGAGCAGGTACATTCACTCCTGTCCGTTCTGCTGGGGAGGGAATTATTGCAGATGAGCAGCCACGAAACAGATGCCATAGCTCTCGCAATAACACACATCCATAGTAGCAACACACTTACACAAAGGCAGATCTAGTAATGTTTCATGCACTTTCTGGCATCCTCAGCGGCTATGAAGACACGCGCATCTATCTGCAATCGGATAATGTAGAGTGGGAAATTGAAGTAAGCGAACGATGCAAACAGTTTTGCCTCGATTCATCTGCAAGCATACGGCTATTTATCCACCTCCTCGTTCGCGAAGATCTTTTGCGGCTCTATGGCTTTGAGAGGGTGGAAGAACGTGCAATGTTTCTTCAGCTCATTTCGGTAAATATGGTGGGACCAAAGCTAGCCCTTCGGATACTCTCGCGTTTTAGCAGTGCGGAAATATGGCGGGCCATACATCACGAAGATATTGCATCTCTCTCACTTGTGTCAGGACTCGGAAAAAAAAATGCAGAAAAGATCATCCTGGCACTGAAAGACAAGGCACAGCAACATCATTTTGAGCAACAAGGGAGCATTCCTGATGAGTATGGAACATCGCGGAGCGAAGAGCTCCTCAATGCCCTACTACTCATGGGCTATGATCGTCAGAAATCACGCAGTGCTCTGAAGCACCATCTCAACATAGATGATGATGCTGAGGTTCTGCGTCTCTGCATTGCAGAAATGAGTACTGATGTTGGAGGGTAATAATATGGAACATATACTCACAGGAGATGAGATTCCCGAAGATAGCATGCAACATTGGTTGCGTCCGGCACAAATAGATGATTTCCAAGGGCAGAGAACCATTAAGGACAATCTCATGGTATTCATTCAGGCAGCAATACAACGCAATGAGTCCCTAGACCATGTCTTGTTATCTGGTCCGCCTGGTCTTGGCAAAACGACCCTCGCTGCCATCATTGCCCACGAGATGAAGACCGAATTTCGTGCAACCTCTGCACCAACCTTAGAAAAACCTAAGGACATAGCCGGCATTTTAACAACACTCACAGATAAATCCATACTCTTTGTTGATGAAATACATCGAATGCGTCCAGCACTGGAAGAGATGCTCTATTCTGCTATGGAGGATCAAACGCTGGACTGGATTATCGGCCAAGGACCATCCGCACGAACCATCCGTATTCCCCTTCCAAGTTTTACCCTCGTTGGTGCAACAACACGCCCCGGGACAATTTCTGCGCCCCTTAGCAGTCGTTTTGGCATTCATTTTCGCCTTGATTACTATGACGAAAACGACATTAGCAATGTCATACGACGATCGGCAAAGATACTAGAAATTCAAATTGAAGAGAGTTGCATGTCTCTGCTTGCACAATCCTCACGGGGGACGCCACGGATTGCAAATAGAATTCTTAAGCGCATGCGAGATTTTGCCCAGGTTGAAGGGCGGGGCATTATTACACCTGGTATTATGAATCTTGGCATGACACGCCTCGACATTGATACACGAGGTCTTGAAAGTCAGGATCGGGCAATCTTACTTGCCATCATCCAAAAATACGGTGGTGGTCCCGTAGGAGCAGAAACACTCGCAATTACGGTAGGAGAAACCGTTGATAGCTTGGAAGATTTCTACGAACCCTACCTCATACGACAGGGATATCTCAAACGAACGTCACGAGGACGCATGGCAACCTCCCATGCCTATCAGATTCTTGGACTCGAGTCACTAGCATCAGAGCGAAGAGAACAGGAACTCTTTGAGCTGGGCGCAGCTGCAGAAGAACCACATCAATAGCTATTTGCATCCATTTGCTCAAAGCGTTCTCGAACATCACTGAGACGCCTAAGATGCTTATTTATAATCTGCTCATAGTCCAGAGAGCCATCATCTATACGAGCAAATTCGTCATGCCAGTTTTGAATTTCTTCGAGATATATGTACCTAAAACGACTTTCTCGGATCTGAGGCATAAGTTTCAGTGCCTCGTCCCAGTACACAAGTGCATAGCGAAACAGCGTCTCTGCCTTTTCCAGACTCTCTAAGTTCTGCCGCTTCCAGGGGTAATTGTAGAAAAAGGCATTGAACTTGTTATATTTACTCCCCCAAAGGAGGTACTGCTCAATGAGTTTTAGATTGATATGCAAGGTAAAGAGATTGCGATAGAGCTCCCACTCAGTTTCATCCTCTATAACAGCAAGGGCATAAAGTGGATTGGCAAAATCAGCCCGGAGTGCACGTTCTAACCAGTAAATATTTTCTGCAATTCGTTCTGGATACTGATAAAAATGCTGATGATAGAGCTCATAGAGCTGTTCACGATACAGAAGTCTGTAGCCAGGGATGCGAAGGGGCACTATCGGAAGAAGCAAGCTAAGGAGACATAGAATGAATATTGAGCGCCGCATAATTCTATATCGGCATAGCTAGGTATTCTTTTATCTTACAATGTACTGTTTCTGCATCTTCACTGCCATCGACATAGTGAATCTTCATCTTGCTCGACTGAAAGCTCTGCAGAACACGCTGATATCGCTGATGAATCTTTTCCTGCAGGATCTGCCGTTCATAACGTTCAATCTTGGAGCGTTGAGAGAGGCGTTGAGCAGTTATTTCTAGTGCTGTGTCTATAAATATGAGATGTTCGGGGAGGGGGAAATATTGATTAATTTCTCTAACTTTCTCTTCAGTCAGCTCCATTCCCTGGTATACGAGAGAAGAAAAGAGATATCGATCAGAAATAACTGTAACCTCTTCACGGCAAAGTTTGTATATACCATTGATGGGGTTAGATAAATGTTCACTACGATCTGCAGCAAAGAGCAAGGCAAGAGTAAGGGGGGAGGCATTGTCATTCTGGAGTTGACTACGAATAAGGTTCCCAATGGGTGCACGAGTCGGCTCGGAGCTACAATGTACTGGGATATCTGCCTTCTGAAAACTATGCAACAGCATAGTGGCCTGCGTGGTTGTTCCCGCACCGTCAGCACCTTCCAATACAATAAATTTCTTCAAAATATTTGTACTTTGCTCTTTGTTTTCTGTGGACAACATACTATAATTCATAGTACAGTAGGTCATGCATAATGTATAGCCGCTATTTTGGAACAGAGTAATTAGGATGAAGAAATTACATAAGAGATATCCCATACTGCTTATACTCTTTCTTTTTCTTTGTATATCACTTGCACTAACAGCTGACTATGTGTTGCAGAGAAAACTCAAAACAGTACAAGAGCAACTACTTTATTTCATCTCAGAGGAAAGCCGTGCACAGGTGTCCTATACTTCTCTTACTATGCAGGGATTGGCATTACAAGTAGAAAACCTGATTCTTACAGATCAGAATAATGCCAGTCGCGAGCTTGTTCATATAGACAACCTAAAACTACATCTCACCCTCAGGGAAATACTAAGTATTCGCATGACAGTTCCCACAATTACAAAAATACAGATCAACACATTACATGCAAACATTAATACGGAAAGTGATCAGCAGTTCATTGATAATCTCATCAACAAATTCCAACAAAACGGTACAACACAGAATCTAAACATAGATGCTCATAATGTCAATCTTATAATTACCCATGGCTCAAACTCTATGGAGCTCCGCTACCTTTCCTTTCAGGGTCTACTGGATGAAAACGATTTTGCACTATCTGGAAATTCCTCAGTAACAATGAAATATGCAGGACAGCGAACACTGGCCAATTTCCGTTTTGTCATACAAAGAAACCTTAAAACGCGAAAAACCCTGGGTGATCTTTCCCTCTTTGACATTCATCATAATAATATCTACATCCTTACCCAGCGTTTTAAGTTGGAAATGGAGGATGATTTCATACGCATTGCAAATACAAATCTAGCAGGATTTGCGATGAACTTTGTTATGGATACGAAAAAAAGAACATGGAAAACCGACATCAGCTTAAACCATTTCATTCCCGATACGGTCTTTCTCATCAATGAGCCAGGACAATATCTTTCTTCCCTCATTTCATCACGCATGAATGGTCATGTCCATATTTCCTCCGAGCTCAATTCACTGCAATTACATATCGAGAATTTTGCAGTGCCAAATTTGGGAATGGCAGAAATTCAACTGCTGGGTGCCGGTAGCTGGGACAGCATCAACTTTCAAAATGCAAGTTTTCGCATCCCACGAGAGCAGGAAGAACTATTTATAAACTACACTGGCTCATTGGATCTAAAAACACTATACCCAAATGGAAGTATTGCCATCAAGGGATTTCCCGTGGCAAATCAAATGTTATTGAGTGCCAATGTGAATATTGAGCCGGGAACAAGGGGAATAGCCCTCACAAGTAAAAATGCACGTTTGGCATCTTTAGACATTCCCCACCTCGCTGCAGATATCTTCATTCAAGAAGGGGAACTTAAGGGTAATACGTATCTGTCTTTGAATCGGCAACATGAACGACAGATAGATAGCTCATTTAGTATAAACCAACGTGGCCTTGTTTTGTTTAATATTGCACTGAATCGCTTCCCCCTCAAATCCTTCCTACACGCGACAGGTCGAGCAGAAGGAAGTATCGCTACATTTTTAGCATCACAGAATCCCACCATCAGCTCGAAAAATATTATCCTGCGTTACTCAGAAAATTCCCTGATCATCAATTCCAATAACGTTGCTGTCATCAACAATGGAACTAGGGTAGGTGATTTTTCTGTACTCTTTTCAAATAATAAACTGGCATTGACGCTAAAGAAATTAGATTTCCCAAATGTAAAGATGCAGGGCAACTTCCAAACCTTCTTTGATGCTACAGGAATATCAGCCACGGCAAATCTTGCGATAAATGGATTGCGCTATACCGCGACGGCAAACTACGATGAGAATAATGAGTTAGACCTGCAGCTCTACTACAATCAAAAATCCGTTTTGCTGCTCCAATATTTCCGAGAAAGCAGTAAGAACGATGTTTTTTCCATAGTAAGCAATGCTTTGCCTTTCAGAATTTTTCAAAGAAATATAAACATCAACTTTAATATGAATGGCATGACGGTGGATAAGCAGCTGCAAGCACGATTTCAGTATTTCCGTGTATCAGAAGCAAAAACCGGACAGAGCATCAGTCTACAGGCAACATTCAACAGGGATGCTGGAAAAATATTCAATCTCCAATATCAGAATTCCAATGTGCAATTCATTGGCGCGGGGAGTTTTGCTCTCAATCAACAGCTCCTTGCCGAACTATCACTCTCAGTTCCTGATTCAGATGAGCAATACGTGCTGGCATTTTTTCAGAACCAGGAAGGCCATGTCATAACAATGAATGCAAAATCCGTCCCGGCAAAACGACTGAAACTACCAGGCACAGGAAAAACAGAATTCTCACTCAAGATAGATGATGTATTAGCCAATCCTTCCATACATGTGAATGCAAAATATCTTGATTACATCACAATAGACAACAGCAAAGTAGAAATTGCATCAACAATTTTTCTGGATAAGAATGTATTTTCCATAAAAGATTTAGCAGCATCCTATCGGAACATGAACTTTTCCATACCAGATGCCAGCATAGATTTTTCCACAGGGAGGATCCATGGCAATGCAATGTACATAACGGACTTTAGCAAAAAACAGATCGATCTGAGTGGAAACTTTGCAGAGCCGGCTCCCCTAAAAAGATTACAGGACCTGCTAGCACTACTCCAAGCCGACCTTGCAATGCAACTATCTATCACAGACATTCAAGGAAATTCAGAAAAATTTAGCATCACACAAAACGAGAATTTTTTCAAGATCCTATCAGCGGAACAATTTTCCCTCATTGTACGGCAGGATAAGCAGATACGGGGAACACTAAATTATGATAATTTGCGTCTCATTATCAGTGGCAGTCTCGCATGGGATGATATATACGTGGCTCTTGAACTTTCAAACTTTAATATTAACAAGATTAGCCCTTTGTATATCAGCCCACATTTTTATCTTGATGCAGGGAGAATACAAGGGAACTTCCTCCTAACAGGGCCACTGAATGATCTCAATGTAAATAGCGAATTTGCCATCGTTGCTGCACGGGGAAAAACAGAATTTTCTCCCGAGATTCTTGGTCCTGCAACTCTCCGTCTTGCAATAAAAGATAAGGTATTCTATCTGCTGGACAGCTATGTGCCGGTTGCCAATGGCGGTGGCAATGTTTCGGCCATGGTATGGCAGGGCGAAAATCAAGTTTTTAACTGGCAACTCAACATCACATCCCAGACCATATTAGGATTATACATCAACTACGAGTTCGGTCCAATTTTTGCTGATGGCTATGCACGGGGCTGGATTCAGATTGGCAATGTACTGAATAAAAGCAAGGACATCTATGTTCGAGGCGATATTCAGATACACAATTCAGAATTATCATTGATTGACTTTGAATACATCAACGCTAAAATACCGGATGTCGATAATCTTTTGGTTGACTTAAAAATAACAACTAATAACTTGGTGCGATTTATTTGGCCTCGAAGTGCGGCTCCCGTATTTCGTGCTACATTTATGCCGGCAGAGGAACTTCATATAGTTCTTGATCCTATTAACAACATAAACTATCTTGATGGCTCACCTCGCTTTCTTGGGGGAGATATCTATTATTTCAGTAAGAATTTCTATATAAAGAAGGCCTCGCTGGTCTTTAACAAGAATGCCTTTACACTCTTACCACGCATCAACCTACTTGCCGAACTGCAGCAGAGAACCACAAATAATGAGATCATCCGCATTTATCTTGAGGCAGTTAATCAGGATTTTAATACCTTTAGACCAAATATTTTTTCAAATCCACCTCTCCCGCAAAATGAGCTGGTTGAATTATTAAAACAAAACCTACTCCCTAGAAGTCAGGATCCGTCAACCGCTAGTACCACTGTATCTGACCTTCTGATATATGGTACCGATATATTTACCCAATTCAACGTTATCAATAACTTCGAGGACGTAATTCGCAACTCCCTAAAATTAGATATCTTTTCTCTCCGCACACCCGTTATCCAGAATATTTTAAGCTCAGCCATCAACCAATCGGTTGATAATTCGCAGAAAAATAATTTCCTGCATTATCTTGCAAACACATCCTTGGTAATTGGAAAATATATTGGAGAAAACATTTTCGCAGAATTTACAATGGAATTTGATCAGAACCGCAGTGGTCTAACGAAATCCACATTAGATTTTTATACCCAGCTACGCATGAGTGTAACTACACCAATTATCAACGTAGAATGGCTGTTTCGTCCTGTAGATTTAACAAAACCCACCATTAATGATACACAAATTGCACTCTCATGGACATTTCGTGACTAGACACCCAAGGACTTTTAGGATACACTGAAGCTAATGAAAATTAAAGCTTTACTAATAGCGTCATTCCTTATTTTCCCCCTCTTCCTCTCCCTTGCACAAGAGGATTCCAGCCAGGAGTCCGATTCATGGTACATCGGAAAGAAGATTCACGACATTGTCTTTGAGGGACTGGTCTCAGTCAGAACGCGTGAATTACAAACGATAGTAGGACAATACATAGGAAGCCCATTTACTGAAGATGCCTTTCTCGAACTTCAAAGCGGACTCTATGCATTAGATTTTTTCAATGAGATAATAGCCAACGCACAACCCCTAGATGAAAGCAGGGAAGAAGTTATTATTATTTTTACTGTTACAGAACGCCCTGTTATACAAGAAGTAAAAATCTCAGGACATTCTAGCTTTACCAAATTAGAAATTACCCGCGAAATAAAATTAAAAAAGGGTAGTTTTGTTTCCAATGTTGCCATGAGAGAAGACAGAGAAGCAATAGCCAGCATGTACAAAAAACGTGGCTTCATCGATATGAACATTGAATTGAGCTTTCAGGAAGCAGAACAGGCACTGCAGATTACAATAACAGAAGGGATACAACTTCGAGTACGAAAAATTGTATTTGTTGGAAACAAAATCATGCCCAGCAAAAAATTAAAACGTGCCATTGAAAGTAAGGAGATGAATATATTCCGCAAGGGCTATTTCCTAGACACATTGCTGGAAGCTGATACAGCGAAGATACATGAATACTACAAAGAACGCGGATACGTCGATGCAGAAGTTCTCAACATTGAAGAAAAAATTATAGAAGAAGACAGAAAAAAAAGACAGCGATATCTCGAAATAACCTATCTCATTAATGAGGGACAGCAATATTTCTTTGGAGGAATTTCATTTCAAGGAAACGTAACTTTTACTGATGAATATCTATCTTCATTTATTCTGCATAAAACAGATAAGATCATAGATCTCCCGAGGTTAGAAGAAGAAATGCGTAACGTTACAGAGCAATACTATGAAAATGGATACATCTTTAATGAAATTACGCCCTTCGAACGGAGAGAGGGAAACAAAATTTTCTATGAGCTAAGAATAGTAGAAACCGGACGTGCACACATAGAAAATATTATTATTCAGGGAAATGAGAAAACCAAGGACTTTGTTATCAAACGCGAGCTGGACATCAAGGTAGGAGAAGTATTCAACAATCAGAAACTGCGGCAGGCCTATTTCAATCTTGCGAATCTTCGCTTCTTCGATGCCATTGACATCCAACCCGTTCGAGGCAGTAGTGAAGGTCTCATGGATGTTGTGTTCGCACTGGAAGAAGGAAGAACCATGGACATCACGGCCGGACTCGGCATTGCGCTTGGAGGCACATCTTCAAACCTTCCCATCAGTTTGAATCTTCGATGGTCCGAGCGAAATCTTGTGGGCACTGGTCTTGAACTATCTACTGGGGCTACATTGTCAATGACGAGCCAGCGCTTTGATTTCGGAATCTATTCTGATTGGCTTTTTGGAGAACGAATATTTAGCGGTGCAAGTTTTTATGTATGGCATGATGTATTGAACAATGTTCGACAAGACCTTGTTCCTCCAAACTACAACGACAACATCCCCGATCCCTACAGCGGAGACTTTGTGTTTAGCAATGATCAAACACACGAAAACGTCAAATATTCAAAGGGAGAATACTTCCCTGGATATCCGACAACTGCACAAATTAAGGACTTAAAATTAACACAGGACTTTCTCTATGCCAAGAGCACTGGTGCACTATATAACAATGGCCAAAATCTTATGAAGTATGATTCTATACGCTTCGGGCTTGCATTCAATGGAGGATACCGATATCTTACTCCAGTAGGTAGTCTTGTGCCGAGCATCCGCTTTAATTTTGCCTTCGATTATCTTACCTATGACTCGCTACTCTATCGTCCACACGATCTGCAAACACGAAATAATCTCAATACTGTCCTCAATGTAAATAGCATGTCGCTTGCACTCGCTTGGGATATGCGCGATCTGCGCTTTAATCCCAGTCAAGGCATGTATGCCAGCCAAGGATTTATTCTTACCGGTGGCTTCCTCTATGGAACAAGACATTTTATTCGATCAAACAGTCGCCTAGATGTCTACATACCCTTGGTAGACCTCCCGGTAAGTGAAACATGGTCGTGGAAGATGGTCTTGGGAATGCAGACAACATTTTCTATTCTCATGGACTATTTTGCACCGGAGGGTGGTTCCTTTGAAACGGTCGGTCCTGCAGATAGCGACAAATTGCTTCTCGATGGAATTTTTAATGCTCGTGGATGGCCAGTCGAACGAGAGGGCGAGGCAATATGGAATAGTTGGATCGAATTAAGAATGGAATTAGCACGTGATGTTGTGTGGTTTGATTTCTTCTTCGAAGCTGCGCGATTGTGGCAAGACCGCAATGATCTTGCCATTCATGGCATTGAAACAATGAAATTTACTGTGGGAGCAGGTTTTCGTTTTGTACTTAATCAATTTCCACTACGTTTCTATTTTGGAAAGCGTTTCAAAATTGACGAAAGCGGGCAGGCGATATGGCAAACAAGTAATATTGGTGGAGATGCCTCCGATCCAACAAAGGGCATTGATTTTATTTTCTCAATGACCTACGAATTCTTTTAGGAAGGGTAATTATGAAAAAATATTCCTGCATCATTATATTTTTTATTCTATTAACGGCTCCTATGCTTAGTGAGCAGCTAACCACAGTTGCGGTAATTAATGTTGAAAAAATATTTTCAAGTTTTTATCGCGATTCCAAGCAGCTTCGCAACCTTGAAAACATGCGGACTGAATTTCAGGGAGAGATCGATTCTCACATCCAAGAATTGAACGATTTACGCGAAGAAAAATTACGCACGGGAAGTTCTGGAGATACAGATGCTTTAGATCAGGAAATCGCTGAATTAACAGATTTTATTCGAAACCTCAGCACACAGCGTCGTACTCAATTAGAAGAACTGCGCCAATCTCTCATGTCCGATGAGTTTGTGCAGAACTTACAGCGTTCTACGCGCTTTATTAGTGAAAGCGAGGGATATTCTCTTGTTCTCCGTTCAGATACTGATGGCCTCCTCTGGTGGGCATCTATTGTTGATATTAGTGATAAAGTTATAACGCATCTAATTCAAAGCAGTGAAGGATTTTGAAACATCTACGCCACTGATGCAGCAATATCAGCGCATCAAAAAACAAAACCCTGACGCGATATTATTTTTTCGTCTTGGTGATTTCTATGAAATGTTTTTCGATGATGCAAAGATATCATCTCAGATCTTGGATCTAACCTTAACGCAACGTCGGGGGATCTCTATGTGTGGCGTTCCCCATTTTGTCTACCGTAACTATGTGTCAAAACTCATCTCAGCTGGAAAAAAAGTAGCAATCTGCGATCAATTTCCAAGCACGACAATCGGCAAAAACATTATTGAACGAAGAGTAGTCGAAGTATTGAGCCCGGGAACCATTACCGACGTGGAAATGCTCGATCCGAATCGTAATAATTATCTTCTTTCTATGTACTACGCAAAAAACAAGATCAGCTTTGCATGGATTGATATTACAACAGCAGAATTCTCGCTCTTTCATCCAACAAATCAGGATCCCCTGAGTGCAGTAAAACAAGTATTGGAACGACTTAGCCCCAATGAAATTTTGATTAATGAAATAGCCCTAGAAGAAAATAATATCCTAGCAGCTCTATTTGACGAAAAATCAATTACATACAATATGCATCCGGATTGGGAATTTGACATGGTACTGGCCTATGAAATGCTCTGTAAACTGATGCGTGTTATAAACCTCAATTCCTTTGGTTTGAATCAGGAGTCTCCAGCCCTCTATCCGATATCTGTCCTATTAAGCTACATACAAAACAGTACACAACGAGGATTGGAGCATATTCAAAACCTGCATGTAGAGCATGAGCATGATTATCTCGTATTGGATGAGAGCACCCGAAAATCCCTCGATCTGGTACAAAACAGTAACAGCGGAGATACCCGTTACACGCTCATAGAAATACTGAAACAGGGCAAAACAGCAATGGGGAACCGGTTTATACGGAAGAATATCCTCGCGCCGCTCTGTGATAAAGAAAAAATAGAAGAACGACTCGAAGGGGTACATTTTTTTATGCAGCCATCATCCATGCTGGAGGACTGTCGTGAAATACTCTCGCGCATTCAAGACATTGAACGACTAACATCGAAGATCTCCTTGCTAAAAGTACAACCTAAGGATATGTTAGCATTGGCAAAGACCGTCCTTGCAACATCTGAGCTCAAAAAAGTATTGTCATCAGCATTTTCGCTTCAAAATATTAATATGGATGGGCTGGAAGAATTTTCTGCAAAAATAATTGCAATGCTCATGGATCCGCTACCGAGTGATGTATTGACTATGCCCTATATTCGTGATGGCGTGAGTAGCGAACTTGATGAAATGCGTAAGATGATGAATCAGGGACAGACGATGTTGAATGATTATTTGGAGGAGGAGCGGAAAAAAACGGGTATACAGGGGCTTCGCTTTCGCCATAATCGCCAACTGGGATATGTCTTCGAGATCAGCATTAAAAAAAGCCACCAAGTTCCCGATTATTTTATTCACAAGCAGAGCACCGGAACTATCGCTCGTTTTAGCACAGAAAAACTAGCACATCTTGACCGACATATGCAGAGTGCTGAGAGTGATGCACGAATACTGGAACAAAAAATATTTTCCAATCTGCTTGAAGAGCTAAAAAATTATATGAGCATATTGCAAGAAATTTCTCAGTACATTGCCTACATTGACATGCTCCAATCCTTTGCATGGATATCTAAACGTTCTGGCTATATTCGACCACAGATTTTTAATGACAACCGACTCGTTATACTTGATGGCAGGCATCCCGTCGTAGAAGCAGCCATCCAAACTGGCGAGTTTGTACCAAACACATTGACGCTAGGAGTTGATGACACAAATTTTCTATTAATTACCGGTCCTAATATGGCAGGCAAATCTACCTATCTCCGTCAGGCAGCCCTCATAACACTCATGGCACATATTGGCTGTTATATCCCTGCCCGACATGCAGAAATTGGACTCGTCGATCGCATCTGCTGTCGTGTAGGTGCCAGCGACAACCTTGCACGTGGCGAATCAACCTTTCTCACTGAAATGAATGAAACAAGCTACATACTTCGTCATGCAACAGATCGTAGTTTGGTAATTATGGATGAGGTTGGAAGAGGAACAACAATGTTAGACGGTGTCGCAATAGCATGGGCTGTTTGTGAATATTTATTAAAAACCCTTCGCTGCCGAACTCTCTTTGCTACCCATTATCATGAATTAACACAACTGGAGCATCATGCATTCAAGAATCTATCACTGCGTGTTGAAAAGCATAAGGATCAGATATTTTTTTCAAAACGAATTCAAGAGGGTCCTGCCCATGAATCCTATGGCATTGACGTAGCGCAACTTGCAGGATTGCCTCTTTCAGTTATTGCAAGTGCACAGCAGTATTTGCAAAATTATTCATTGCCATATCATGCAGTGCAAGATAGGAACATGAATCAGCAGAATAAAAGCCCTGAACTATTTGAAGAATATGAATTCTTAATGGGCGAGCTTCAATCCTTACAATTAGATGACATTACGCCTCTTGAAGCAATGAATTTCCTATTCCGGCTGAAACAAGAATTAAAAAAACATTCTACAAACTAAAGCACCTAACTTGTTTTTGCAGTAATACTCTAAGTGATAGCACAGTATCTTTCCTACTTCTGCCCACCCTCCTGTTCTATTTGTGCCAGATCTCTACTGCAGGATGAGGAGATTCTTTTTTTACTCTGTAATACATGTAGATCTAGGCCTTCTCCATTAGAAGAGCCCTATTGTATCAGCTGTGGAAATGAACTCATTAGTGAAATAAAAATATGTTCAAACTGTCGTACTCGGGAGTATTTTTTCGAAAAAAATGTTACACTTTTTCGCTATCAGGATGTCGCAGATATATTGGCAGCATATAAATTTAATGGGCATTGGCGTTTGGCATATTATTTTGCAGAGCAGCTACAATTAGCATACTGGAAAAACTATGCAGGTCTTCCAGTAATTCCTGTTCCCGCAAGTGTAAAGGGAAAACGGAAACGCGGATTTGATCAAATGGAATTAATCGCAAAGATACTCAGGAAAAAATATAAAATCACAACATACAAAATGCTAGAGCGGAGTAGAAGTAAAGAGCAAAAAAAACTAAATTATCATGATCGCTTGCAAAATCTTCAAGGACATGTTAGACTAAAAAAACATTGTGGGAGCAGACAGATAGTTCTTTTAGATGATATTTTTACAAGTGGTGCAACACTTAGCGTTTATGCAGAATTGCTTATGAACAATGGGTATTCATGCAAAACTTTAACAATAGCCATTGACTAGAAATTCTGTTCATAGTATTATCAATCAACATAGTATGTTTATAATTAGAGGATATAATTAGTGACTGGGTTAGTGGATGCAATTCGGGCTTTGGTACATGAACGGGGCATATCAGAAGAGCTGATCTTAAAAATAATTCGCGATTTCTTATTAGTCGCTTATAAGAAAACCTATGGAACGGATGAAAATGCCATTGTACAGTTTACTGATGACAACACAAATGTCAATCTCTACGCTGAAAAGCGAATCGTTGACGAGGTTGAAGATCCTGTGTATGAAATATCACTACAAGATGCTTTAGAGAGCGATGGTGATATTACCCTCGGTGATAAACTACAAATAGAAATACCACCTACTAGTTTTAATCGTATTGCAATTCAGAGTGCAAAGCAACGCGCCCAGCAATCGATGAGAGAGGTCAAACAGGACATATTGTATTCAGAATACATCAACAAAGTAGGCGAAATCATAAATGGATATTGTCAGCGCGAGCGAAATGGAAATATATATGTCGACCTTGGAAATACAGAGGGTATACTCCCCCGACAATTTCGTTCTTCGCGCGAGCCCTTTCGACAAAACACAAGAATTAAGGTTCTAGTTCACGAAGTTACAAAGCATGATAATGTTTTGCAAATTACACTTTCGCGTGTTCACAGCGATTTTGTCCGCCGCATCTTTGAACATGAAATACCAGAATTATACGATCGCAGTATTGAAATCAAAAAAATCGTTCGTGAACCTGGCTATCGAACTAAGATCGTAGTAGAAACAAAACGAGAAGAAATAGACCCCGTTGGTGCCTGCGTAGGCGTCAAAGGTGTGCGCATTCTATCAATCATTAAGGAGCTGGAGGGTGAAAAAATTGATGTTATACGATATCGACCACTTCCCCAAGACTTCATTAAGGATGCACTTGCACCCGCAGAGGTAAGCAAAATACTGATACTGGACGAAAACAAACGGCAGGCCCTTGCTGTTGTTCCGGAAAATCAATTATCCATTTCCATTGGAAAGATGGGAATGAATGTCCGCCTTGCTAATCGCCTTACAGATTGGAATATTGATGTCAAAACTAGTGAACAGTTTGCAGAAATGGACATGACAACTGAAATGCGTCATGCACTTGAATCGCTATTCGTACAAAACGAGGAAATCACAGAAATATCTGAACTGTCAGATATCCCAAGAGAAATCCTGCAAATTCTCAATAAAAATAACATTACTACCATTGAGCAGCTCCTCTCGTTAGATAAGACAGCATTATTAGCACTGAACGGCATAGATACTGAGCTAGCAGATGCAATCCTCAAAATTGTTGAGGATGAAATTGAGGTTGTAGAACAGGCTGAGGTACAGCTTGAAGAAGATGCAATAGAATCAGAAGAAGAAACACAGGATGAACTCATGGAAGAAACGACAGAGACGATGGAAGAAGAATCCTTAGATGATGTTTCTGTTGCAGAAGAGGAAATGCAAGAAGATGAGGATGTTCCTGATGTGGATGCCGAAGAATACATTGAAATTGAAGAGGAAAGCTCAAAAGATGAGGAGATTCTTGAAGATGATGATGTAGTTGAAGCAAATGAGGACGAGGTAATGGACGAGTTAGAAGAGGAAATGGAAATGGAAGAAGATGAAAACGATGAATCTGATGATATTTCTATTCGTGAATTACCCGATATTGCTGAAAATGTCATCATAGCTCTGGAAAATACTGGTATTACTAGTATTTTGCAACTTATGGGAACAGCAGATGAAATCTTGCGAGATGAGGTAGGAATTACTCCAGATGAGATAGCTATTTTGCGCAATGTTATTGAAGAAAACGTCAGTGTAATGGAAGATGATGAAGAATAAAATGCCAAAAATAGTTACATCAGAAATGGATGATCCCAAAAAACAAAAAAATGAGAACGCCTCACCCCCTAAATCGACTGTAGCAAAGCCAAAGACAACAGCAGCATCAAAAAAAAACTCAAGCAAAGTAGCAACGGATGCTACTCAGTCATCGCCTGAGGCAAAAGAAACAGAACCGAAGCCGGACAAAACAGGCAGTTCAGCAACTAAGCCAGCAAAGGCATCCGCAGCACAGCCAGTAACTAAGCCAGCAAAGGCAGCCGCAGCACAGCCAGCAACTAAGCCAGCAAAGGCAGCCGCAGCACAGCCAGCAACTAAGCCAGCAAAAGCAGCCGCAGAACAGCCAGCAACTAAGCCAGCAAAAGCAGCCGCAGAACAGCCAGCAACTAAGCCAGCAAAAGCAGCCTCAGAACAGCCAGCAACTAAGCCAGCAAAGGCAGCCGCAGAACAACCAGTAGCTAAGCCAGCAAAGGCAGCCGCAGAACAGCCAGCAACTAAGCCAGCAAAAGCAGCCGCAGAACAGCCAGCAACTAAGCCAGCAAAAGCAGCCGCAGCACAGCCAGTAGCTAAGCCAGCAAAGGCAGCCGCAGAACAGCCAGTAGCTAAGCCAGCAAAGGCAGCCGCAGAACAGCCAGCAACTAAGCCAGCAAAAGCAGCCGCAGAACAGCCAGCAGCTAAGCCAGCAAAGGCAGCCGCAGAACAGCCAGCAACTAAGCCAGCAAAAGCAGCCGCAGAACAGCCAGTAGCTAAGCCAGCAAAAGCAGCCGCAGAACAGCCAGCAGCTAAGCCAGCAAAAGCGGCAAAACCAGCCGAGCCAACAAAACCAACACCAGCAGCAAAACCAACACAGCCAACAACACCAGCAACCAAAGCGGCAAAAGCAGCAGCAGCAACAAAACCAACACCAGCAGCAAAACCAACACAGCCAACAGCACCAGCAACCAAAGCGGCAAAACCAGCCGCAGCACCGCCAACAGCTAAACCAACACAGCCAACAGCACCAGCAGCTAAATCATCGCCGGCAACAACACCAGCAGCAAAACCAACACAGCCAGCAGCTAAATCATCGCCGGCAACAACACCAGCAGCTAAAGCGGCAAAACCAACCGCAGGCAAGAAAAAACTTCGCGTCGTCCTAAAGAAAAAGCAAACAGAAGCGAGACCGCAAAAAGAAAAAAAACTGATGAAAGCCGTGTCGCTTGATAAACCAATTAGACCATTGCAAACCATGCCAAAACCTGTTTACCGACAGTCGCCAACACATCGCACCCCCTATAAACCAGGTGGAGGTGGACCCAACCAGGCAACAGGACCAAGATGGAAAACAGAAGGGCCATCTGCACCATCGACCGACCAGAGTCAATCCCAAAAGCGTTTTTTCAAGAAAAAGCATGATTATAAAAAACAAAAGGATCAACCACAGGAAAAGGAACTTTTGCAGAAATGGAAAAAGCGGCATGTCGTACGTGCAAATCCCGTTCCTTCTCAAATTGAAATAACAGATACTGTAACGGTAGCCGACCTAGCGCGAAAGATGAATCTCAAGGCCTCAGAATTAATACAACGTCTATTTGGCATGGGAATGATGATTAGCATTAATGAAGCCATAGATGCCGATACTGCAGAGATCTTGGCAAATGAATATGATTGCAAGGTTAAAGTTGTATCCCTATATGATCAAACAATCATAGAAACTGAGGAAGACATTGAGGGCACTCTTCAGCCCCGACCTCCAATTGTAACGATACTAGGACATGTGGATCACGGAAAAACCAGCTTGTTAGATGCAATTCGAAATACAGATATAGCAGCTGGCGAGCATGGAGCCATTACACAGCACATAGGTGCCTATCAAACACATACCTCCAGAGGTCCGATTACCTTCCTTGACACTCCAGGACATGAGGCATTTACTCAGATGCGTGCGCGTGGTGCCCAGGTAACTGATATTGTCGTCCTCGTTGTTGCAGCAGATGATGGTCTTATGCCACAGACCCTGGAAGCAATCAGTCATGCACGTGATGCGAAGGTTCCGATCATTGTTGCAATTAGCAAGATTGATCTTCCAAAAGCAAATAGCGAACGGGTGCAACAAGAGCTCTCCCAACATGACCTCATCCCAGAGAAATGGGGTGGCAAGACCATAGTAGTCGAAGTCTCCGCTGTGACAGGTGAGGGAATGGAAAATCTATTAGAAAACATCATTTTGCAGGCAGAAATTATGGAGCTACAGGCAAATTATCAATGTCGTGCAGAAGGAAAAATAATAGAATCAATGATAGATACCGGGCTAGGACGAACTTCGACCGTCCTCATCCAGCGTGGCACACTTCGCGTTGGAGATACATTTGCAGCTGGTATTTTTCCGGGCAAGGTGAGAATGCTCATCAATGAAAACAATGAACGAAAACAAGAGGTTACCCCATCCATGCCCATACGTGTTATTGGCTTTGAAGGTATACCCATGCCAGGCGACCCCTTCCAGGTTACCGAAAATGATAAAATTGCCCGAAATGTATGCCAGAAACGACAAGAATTACAACAGCGAAAGAATGCATTTAATGCAAAAGAGCGGGCCCTTGGTGTGCTCTACGAAACGGACGGCGAAGAAGAACAGGAATTAAAGGTCATTGTTAAGGGTGATGTTCTTGGTTCAGTGGAGGCGCTCAAGCACACGCTGGAAAAGCTCGTTGTAGAAAACATAAAATTAAGCTGCATCCATGCTTCAGCTGGAGCAATAAACGAATCTGACATTATGCTAGCCAGTGCATCATCAGCAGACATCATTGGTTTCCATGTGCGCCCAACAGCAAAGGCACAAAGTTTGGCAGAACAGGAAAAGATACGAATCTATAAATGTAATGTTGTCTATGATGCAGTGGAAATGATAAAAGCCCAGATGACCGGGATGCTCGCTCCTAAGTTACAGGAAAAAATTATCGGCAGTCTCGTTGTGCGAAAGGTCTATAAGATTTCAAAACTAGGAAATGTTGCCGGTGCCTATGTTACAGAAGGGCAGGTGCAACGTAATGCCCGCGTTCGCGTATACAGAGAGGGCGAGAAGATACACGAAGGAAAACTGCAGTCCTTAAAACGTTTTAAGGATGACGTAAAGACGGTAGAAACTGGTTTCGAATGTGGTGTTATTCTGGATAACTTTAAGGATATACAAGAGGGTGACACGGTTGAAGCATTTATTATACAAGAAGTAAGCAGGGACCTTACATAACAGGCGGCGCTCATGAATAATATTGATATTCAACGAACTGAGCACTCCATTTTAGAGTTGCTGAGTGACTTGCTGGTAAAGGGACAAATAAAGGACCCACATATCGGAAGAGAAATATCCTTTGTCAGGGTAAAATTAGCAAAGGATATGTCATCTGCAATTGTATGGGTTTCCAGTTATGGTAGCGAAAAACAATTAGCATCAGCTGTTAAAGCACTGAACAGCCGTGCATGGGAAATACAACGAGCAATAGCCAAACGTTTGCATAGAAAACGCACGCCGAAGATGCGATTTTCTGTAGACACCAGCATTCGTCAGGCAGAAGAAATAATGAATAACATAGAGAATCTTCAGATTGAATAAACAGAACGGACTGATATTATTGAATAAGGAGAAAGGACTAACATCTCATGACATGCTCAGATCGTTAAAACAACAGGGTGCGAAAATCGGTCATACGGGCACTTTGGATCGTTTTGCCGAGGGACTCATGTTGATATTGGCTGGTCCATCACGTGCTCTTGCTACATGTTTTCAGGGCATGGATAAGGAGTATATTGCACGCATCTGTTTTGGACAGGAAACCGACACACTAGACTGCGAGGGTGAAATTATAGAAAGAAAGACCATCCCCTCTATGACAACAATACAGGAAATTCTCCCGCAATTCATAGGAAGAATACAGCAGAGAGTTCCGGCATTTTCGGCTGTACATATTGACGGAGAACGTGCATGGAAGCGCACACGTCGTGGCGAGATATTTGAAATGCCATCACGAGAAATTGAGATCTATGATATTGAATTGCTTGAATATCATGATGGCATTCTGCTTTCTCGCTGCCGTGTTTCAAAGGGGACCTACATCCGTGCACTCTGGCGAGACATAGCCCGATGTTGTGGAAGCTGTGCACATTTATTAGAATTATACCGGACGCAGGTTGGTGCATTCCATGCTCATAATGCACAGAAGGTAGATGAGAATTTGAGAATCATTCCCCCGGGAGATTTTATTAAAGATATTCCAAACCTGAATATTTGTTATGCCAATAAAGAAGGTGAAAAACGAATAAGAAATGGAAAGGAAGTAACAAAGGATATGATATTGCAGATTGATGCAGAGAGATTTAATGTATGCTGTAACATGGATGGCGATGTATTGGCACGAATATCTCTACACAATAATGCAATAAGATATAAATTTTTGCAAAATCTTGCAGAATAAATATATAGAGTATGATATACTTGAACAAGGAGGAGAAATGGGAAATACAAACAGGAAAATAGAAATAATGTATAACACAACAGAAGAAATCATTCTTTCGTATGGTCAAACACGCGAAAACACTGGTTCAGTGGAAGTGCAAATTGCATTACTGACAAAGAGAATTTTATTATTGACAGAACATCTCAAAGAGCATAAAAAGGATCATCACACAAGAAGAGGATTGCTGTGTTTGGTTGGCAAAAGAAGACGTTTGCTCAATTATTTAATGAGAAAAAATATTGATACGTATCGAAGTCTTATCAAACAATTAGGAATAAGAAAATAAAACATGGAAACAACAAAACAGCTATCTATCGGAGATGGCACACTTACATTTGCCACTGGAAAACTGACTAAACAGGCTGGCGGTTCGGTAACTGTCACAAGTGGTGATTCAGTTATATTAGCCACTGCATGTTCAGCACCCGTTCGGGAAGCGTTAGATTACATCCCGCTTCTTGTTGAATACAACGAACGCTATTATGCCGCTGGAAAAATACCAGGCGGTTTTTTTAAGAGAGAGGGACGCCCAAAGGAACGAGAAATACTTGTCTCTCGTCTGATTGATCGCCCTATGAGACCCTTATTTCACAAGGCCTTACAACGAGACATACAAATAATACCAACTGTACTTTCAACGGATCAGAAAAATCCAACAGATGTCCTTGCCATTAATGCGGCATCGGCAGCGGTAGTGATATCTGATATTCCATTCGATGGACCCGTGGCAGCCGTCCGAGTTATCTACAGGAATGGTGACTTCACAATTAATCCAACATTTGAAGAAATATCAAATGAATCACTGAATATCATAGTTGCAGGTACACGCGATGGTATTACCATGGTAGAAGGCGGGGGCAATGAGGTCTCAGAAGACATTCTACTGGAAGCAATAGAGCTTGCAACGCAACCAATTATTGATCTATGTAATCTTCAGCTTGAACTAGCAGCTGAGGTAGGAAAGCAAAAATTACCACTACAGACCATTGAAGATGAAAAATTATCATTTGCAGATCAATGTAGTGCTATGGTAGAAAAAACCATCGAAGAAGCTTTTAAGATTGAGGGAAAACATAACCGTTCAAGCTACTTGCAACAAAAATACAATGAATACGTTGAAGAAATTGTTCAAAAAGAACCTGACACAAACACATCCGCAATAAAGAAACTTATAGAAGAATCAGAGCGCATGGCTGTTCGCAGACGTATGATAGATAATGAGATCCGCATTGACGGAAGAAAATTTGATGAAATACGGCACATTGACTGTGAGATAGAGCTACTGCCTAGGGCACATGGAACCGCATTGTTTACACGCGGAGAAACACAGGCCCTTGTAGTTACAACATTGGGAACAGTATTTGACGAGCAGATCATGGATGATATAGAGGGCGACCGTCGCGAACATTTTATGCTCCATTATAATTTCCCACCGTATTCAGTGGGAGAAACAGGCCGATTGATGACGGGAAGGCGGGAGATAGGACATGGTGCCTTGGCACGACGTGCCTTACAACCCCTTGTCCCGAGCAAGGAAAAATTTCCCTATACAATGCGCGTTGTTTCTGAAATTCTGGAATCAAATGGTTCATCATCAATGGCTAGTGTATGTGGTGCATCTCTTTCATTCATGCAAGCTGGTGTCCCCATTAAAGCAACCGTTGCTGGTATCGCCATGGGCATGGTACAGGAAGATGATGCAACCGTTATTCTCAGTGATATTCTTGGAGAAGAAGATCACCTCGGCGATATGGATTTTAAGGTTGCTGGAACAGCCGAAGGCATTACTGCATTCCAGATGGATATAAAGGTCAAGAGCATATCACCTGATACTATGAAAATAGCATTGGAACAAGCACGAGTTGGTCGATTGCATATTATAGAAAAGATGAATGAGGTAATCAAAGAACCCAAGACATCCCTCTCTGAACATGCACCATCGATCATCAGTATGAAGATTGATCCTGACAAAATAGGTGTCCTTATCGGTACCGGTGGAAAAACAATTCGAAACATATCGGAAAAACATTCTGTCGAAACGAATATAGGTGATGATGGCACACTGACGATCTACAGTAAGGAGCAGAGTAGTGCAGAAGCAGCCCGCGTAAGTTTTCTAAAACTTCTAGAAGAACCTGAGATTGGAAAGATTTACGAGGGAACAGTTCGCCGCATAACTGAATTCGGTGCCTTTATCGAATTCCTGCCCTCAAAAGAAGGCCTCTGTCACATCAGTAAGATGTCAAAGGAGCGAACAAATAATGTAAACGATGTGCTTGAGCTGAATCAAGTTGTCCCTATTAAAATCGTTGACATTGATAGACTAGGACGAGTAGATCTCACACTATTAGTTGACGAGGATATATCACAAGTTCCGAAAAGATCATTTGATCCTTCGCGCTCTGGTCCAAGACAATTTTCAAACAATAGAGACAGAGATAATGACAGGAATGATCGGCGTCGTGGTGGTGGCGGCGGCGGTGGAAGAGACAGAAACAATTCTGGCTCCAGATCAGACAAGAGAAACCACAAGCCCACAGGAAGATATTAGGCTTGCTTGTTCATATATTGTGCAATGATGAAAATATGCCGATATATGCATCTGATAATGCATCTGGTGCAGATTTACGAGCTGCAATAGATGAGCCAGTCATTTTAAGACCCGGGGAGCGGAGGACTATTCCTACCGGTCTCCGGGTTGAACTACCATCAGGGTATGAGGGGCAGGTCCGGGCGCGATCTGGACTTGCCAAAAACCATGGAATTGGAATCATCAACGCACCCGGCACAATTGATTCTGATTATCGCGGAGAAATACAAATAATACTTGTAAATTATGGTGAAAGGTCATATACTATTAATCCGCGCGATCGAACCGCGCAATTAGTTATTGCACCGGTAGTACGTGCAGTATTCAAGCAAGTTGATCAATTATCACCCAGCCAGCGAGGCAATAACGGATTTGGTGCAACAGGTAATCAATGAACCGCACTAAGAATAAATTACTTAAACAACGACAATCACCTACCATATGGCTTTATGTTGCCTCTGAGTTCTTGCTGTCCTTTGGTGTAACATTTTCATTTTTCTTCTTTATATTTTTTATCAATCAAATGCTTCTTCTGGCAGAAGACATATTAGTAAAAAATATTCCATTCTTTTCTGTTCTCCGCCTCATAATCTACGCCATGCCAACGATTATTTCCCTTTCAACACCCTTCGGATCTCTCGTGGGCTGTTTAATGGCTGTTGGACGCCTATCCTCCGACCGAGAAATGATTTCCTTTCGGGCAACGGGCTTTACGCTAACTTCGATTTTTGCACCATTTTGTATCATCGGAGTCGCCTTATCAATATTATCCTTTGTGGTCAACGATTATTTTCTTCCACTGGGCACGATAAAATTTATAGATCTCTATCGCGAGATACTTTTTTCTCATCCTGAGCTCGAATTAGAACCCTATAGCGTCAAATCCTACCAGAACGACATTATTGTCACTGAGGACATCAATAGCAAGAATATAGGAAGATTAATTATCATTGGGCGAGATGGCGAAGGCAATAAACGATTAATCGTTTCACAGAGTGGACAATTATTGAACACTGCTCCTGATTCGGGGATTATTACCCTAGAATTGAATGATATCTTCCTTCATAGCATTGATAGTTCCAATTCTTCAAAGTATTGGAGCAGTAATTCAGAACGAATGTTTTATAATATTCTATTGGGGGGCATTAGTCTTTCCATGCGCGAACTAGGTCCTCGTGAATTAAGTGCCCGAGATCTCCGCAGACTCATGATAACATTGGAGGAAGAATATATTGGTCATAGAAAATCATTCAACGTAGAATTAAAATCGAAACAAAATCAGCTAGCTCTTGAATATTTACATACAAGCTCCGAGACACAAAATATCAAATCGCTGGCTAATAATTTCAGAAATTCCCGCCCTCCATTGAGAATATTTACCCTCCAACTGTATCGGGTAGAGTACTATAAAAAATTCGCCATGCCTTTTGCGGCACTCTGTTTTGTATTCTTTGCCTTTCCTGCAGGGCTCTTTTCTCATAGAAGTGGTAAATCTGTAGGATTTGGTGTTGGACTTTTTGTTTCCGTCATTTATTGGAGTATTCTCATTGCCGGTCAGACCTTTGGAACAAACAACAGTGCCATTCCGGCATTCTGGGCAATCTGGATGGCAAATTTTCTTATTATTATTGCTGGGAGTGTTATATTTATTAAACGGCTACGACAATGAAACTTACATACGGCATTCTTCTTCGTTATTTATTACCCCTCTTTTTCATTTCACTATTCTTTTTTATTATTCTAATACAAATTGTGGATTTATTTTCTAACATTGTCCGCTATCAAAATTTAGAAATTCCCACCAGAGATATAATGATAGTCCAGCTCTTGTATCTTCCAAAATGCATATCATATGCCCTCCCTATTGCCTTGCTGTTCTCTGTTGCTGTTGCCATGAGCATGCTCTATGCCAATAATGAACTCATTTCCATCCTTGCTTCGGGTGTTCCTATTTATTCTTTTACTATGCCAACTATATTGATAGGTATATTTTTTACTCTTCTTGGATTTGTCTTTGATGAGTTCGTAGTAATTGAGACATTTAGAATGAAAAATGAACTTACAAAGCAGTTATTGCGCACAGGCCAAACATATAATAACTCAAATGTAGCTGTCAGAAGTAAGAATGGGCAGATAGTGTACTATGTTGACTACTACAATGACGAAGCCAAAACCTTTATTGATCTTACCATTATTGAATTTTCCGAAAACAGTGTTTTCGTTCAACGAATCGATGCAGACTCGGCAGAATGGAGCGAGGAAAAAGGCTATTGGGTATTACAGAACATTACAAGCTATACTTACAATCCCGATCAAACAATTACAACATCAAGACAAACCCTCCTTGAGGATGAAAAATATAATATATCTCCGAGTGCCTTCCAATTTAGAGAGTGGAAAATAGAAGAAATGACGCTCTCAGAAGCGAAGGAAGCCCTCATGACGCTGCGGGATTCTGGACGTAACAATCGCGAGCAACTGACCGATTATTATACGCGTTTTTCTTTTGCCGTAACGCCAATAATTGTTATTCTGATCTCCTGTTCGCTGGCTGGAAAATTCAAAAAAAATATTATCCTCATGAGTCTTCTCTTTTCATTATGTACAGCTATTGTATATTATGTCTTTAGAAGCATCACAACAATTATGGCAAACAACGGAATATTAAGCCCCTTTGTCGGTGCTTGGCTTGCATCACTGGTATTTCTTGTGCTAGGTATTGTATTATACAAGCAAGCACCAACATGAGCTCACTGTTTAGTAAGATACATCAGGACATACATGCACGAAGTGGAATTCTTTCTCTACCCCATGCAGAGCTTCAAACCCCTGTCTTTATGCCTGTTGCTACCCAGGGAGCCCTCAAGGCCGTAAGTCATGCAGAGATTGAGGCAATCGGATACAAGCTCATACTGGGCAATACCTACCACCTCTATTTGAGACCTGGCACAGAACTTTTGAAAAAAATGGGCGGACTCCATGCATTTACTTCATGGAAGAAGGCATATTTAACTGATTCAGGTGGATTTCAAGTTATGAGCTTGAAAAAATTATGTCGCATTTACGACAACGGAGTAGAATTTTCCTCACATCTTGATGGTAGTAAGCATTTCTTCTCTCCCGAAAGTGTTATATCCTTTCAACAAGTATGTGGCAGTGATATTATCATGCCGCTAGATGTTTGTACAACCTTTGGAAGTAGCAAGGAAGAGGCAATGAATGCACTGAAGCTAACGCAAAACTGGTTGTCACGTTCAAAAAAATACTGGGAGCAGGGCAGCAAAAAATCACAACTATTTGGAATTGTACAGGGCAATATCTATCCTGATTTGCGCATACGCGCCTGTCTGGAACTAGAAGATCTCCCTGGCATTGCCTTAGGTGGTCTCTGTCTGGGAGAATCACTTGCACAGCTTGAAGATATTGTGGGACTCTGCCGCGAGCATTTGCCATCTGAAAAACCCCTGTACTGCATGGGAATTGGTTCGCCCGAGCATCTTCTTACTGCAATAGGGCAGGGAGCTGATATGTTCGATTGTGTATTTCCAACGAGAATTGCTCGCAATGCATCTCTTTTTACCCTGGATGGGAGAATAAATATTATGAACAGTAAGTACAAGGATAGTACGGAGCTCGTGGCACATGTAATGCAGGATCAATATGACTACAGTTTTGGATACCTCCACCATCTCTTTAAGGCAAAAGAAATTATGGCTGCCATGCTTGCAAGTCAACATAACCTGCTCTTTATTCACCAGCTCATTGCCGATGCACAGCTAGCAATAGCAGAGAGACGTTTTGTAAGCTTCAAAAACTCATTCTTAAAACGGTATGCAAATGTTTAGAAAAGAGCGCTTTTCTATCCTCCTAACGTCAGTAGGGACAGCCATATCACGACTACTGGGTTTCATGCGATTATTTGCCATAGCATATTTCCTCGGTGCAGGAAGAGAGACTGACGTTCTACATCTTGTATTTTCAATGGTAAATAGTTTTCGGAAAATTATTGCCGATGGTATTTTTTCATCGGCAATAGTTCCCATCTTAACAGAGATAGCAGACAGCGACAGACAAAAAAAAGAGCGCCAAAAAATTATACACAATTTTTTCATCCTTCAATTTTTCACTGTTCTGCCACTTGTATTGCTCATCGTATTTTTCTCTGACATTTTTGTTGCAAATATTTTTTCCTTTCCGCATCCGGAACAAAGTATCCTTGGTAGCAAATTCCTGCGTGTTACTATTTTTTATGTATTTTTTCTCTCATTATCAGCAACATTTATAGCCATTTTTCACAGTCATCATCGTTTTTTTGTTCCAGCAATCCACCCCATCATTTTTTCAATCATAGTTATCATCTGTATAGTTGCTTTACATAGAAAATTTGGAATTCTGTCATTTGCTTTCGGAACAATTATTGCCAGTGTTTTGCAAATATTACTCTTAGTATTTCAATATGTCAAACTCGGCTATACATTTTCCTTTAGATGGACGAAAAAACATCCACAATTTATACAACTCATGAAGAATTCCATCCCTCTGTTTCTGACTTCACTCTGTGCACTGATCGCACAACAGATAAGTATTAGCATAGCAAGTTCACTGGAAATTGGTAGCGGCACAGCAATGGCAAATGCATTGGTATTTTTTCAACTTCCCATTGGGATATTTTCTGTTACATTTCTAGTTGTATTCTTCCCTATACTATCAACAGCATATAACCAAGATAATCTTAAACGAATGGGAATACTCATAGAACGAGTATTTTCAGCACTTGCATACACCTTATTTCCAACAATGCTTATACTTACATTTTTTGGTCTGCAAATTATTCAATCAACGCTTGAATGGGGAGTTTTTTCTTCAGCCGCAAGCATACAGACAGGGGAGGTCCTTACGGCCTATGCATTGGGAATTCCCGGTATATCGGCCTACCTCTTTATGCAGAAGCTCTGTTTTGCCAGTAAAAGATATAAGCAAGCTCTATATTTTTCCATCTTCGCTGCTGTTGTTGATATTCTGCTTACACTATGGCTTAAAGATACCGCTCTTCGTGTGCAGGGAATTGCATTAGCATATTCTATTTCATACACGGTGACATTTATTATCATGTTCATTTATCTGCGATATAAACTTTCACATTTTAGTATTTACAGATCATTTGCATCATGCCTGCGTGCTGCCTTCTGCAGTCTTATTGCCCTCCTTCCCTTCCTGTTCTTCAGAGAACAATGGACAGCACTCTTTACCTCGGCAAGCTCACTGCAAAATGTTCTACTAACTATTGTAAGCATACTCATCTATCTTGTTGAAATCATACTCATATACCGCATGTTTTCTG
The DNA here is from genome assembly GCA_964291355.2 of Spirochaetia bacterium. Taxonomy (GTDB): domain Bacteria; phylum Spirochaetota; class Spirochaetia; order WTKD01; family WTKD01. The sequence continues at coordinate 815,724 of OZ220222.1, forward strand.
TCGATATTTTTGCTATGTTCAAACCGGCATATGTACAGGAAGACGCATGAGCAGATCATATATCATTTTCCTTATATTCATCATCTTTACGACCCAAAATCTCATATCCCAAGAATCCGAAGATACGCCAGAGCAAGCAAATCACAGAGAACGATGGCAGCAAACCCTACAATTCGGTATTGATACTGAAGTCGAAGAATTACTATCTACACTGACAAGCTACAAAGATAGAAGCCTCCTACCCGAAATAGAAGAACGTTTTCTCAATAGTAAAAAACCTGACTTGCAGCTTGCCATCCTTAAATATCTACGCACAATCGAAGAAGGCGAGGAAATTGTGAATAAAATTATTCAAAATTATCTTCAGTACAATAAAAACGTAGTTTTAGAAGCTCTCCACTTTAGCGAAACAATGCAACTCGGTGCTCATCACATGCTTTTAAGAAATATTGAGAAGATGATCGGCGATGCAAATTTAAGAAGTGCTGCAATTCATGCACTCGGAGAGTGGGGCAGTGTGGAACAACTGAACATTCTCATCAGAAGCTATGAAAAATACGATAGCGATAGCCAGCTACAAGCCGAAATTGTACTGGCAATTGGAAATCTCCAGGCAATAGAAAGCAAGGACTTTCTCTTTGCTCTCGCTGATAAGGCAGAAACTCCAACACATATTCGCCAGTATGCTATTGATGCTCTAGCAAAATCCGCAGCAAATGATCCCATCGTTGCTTCTCTCATACAGAAACTTGCTGTAAATGATGAAGCCTGGATACGAGCATATTCTATATATGCTCTACGGTTTTTCCCAGACCCGGAAAGTAATAAGATAATTTTAGATGCACTGCGAGATGAATTTTGGCGAACACGGAAATTTGCCTTAGAAGCAATTGCAGAACTTAATATCCACTCAGCCATCGATGCAGTAAAGTACAAGGTCTACTATGATCCCGAAGGGATAATACGAAAAACTGCATTGGAAACCCTCACAAATTTAGACCATCCATCCGCACGGAAAGAAATATTAGATATTGCACAGAAAAAAATATTCTCAGTCCCTCTTAGAAGTCTTGCAATAGAAGATTTGATAGAGAACAATCCAGATAAGAGCGAAAAAGATGCAATTATAGCAATTATCGAAGAAGAATGGAATGATACAAACTCAGTATTAATCAGAAATATTTCGCGGAGTATCGTTGATGTGCAAAATAGCAACCTCAGCGACATCATTGAGTTACTGCTCCAACATCCCGATCCTGGAGTTCAAATCGCTGGTATCAAAAGCGCAGAGCTGAACGAATTAATTTCCCTAGAACTGGCGCTTACAAAACTGATGACATCATCCTATCCAATAGTCCGCAGCTATGCAGAGGAAGCACTGGAGAATTTACGTTAAACCTTTGCAACGAACTGCACTGGGGCCATGGCGATCTCTTCAATTTCATAATTCTCTGGCACTCCGGAAATGCGGAGCTCAACTTGTTCACCAATCTTTCTATTGTACAACTGTTGGCCAAGGGGAGATTGATACGAAATAATACCGTGGTCGGGATCTGATTCCCAAGGTCCTAAGACAATGTAATCTGTTTTTTCTTGATTTGAAAGAGAAGCAAGCTTTACCTGAGTGCCGAAGGTAATCTTCGTAACATCAATATCCTTCTGTTCTATAATGCGTGCTTGTCGCAATTCATTTTCAAGAAGCATCATGCGATTTTGCAATGCCTGTTGATTTTCCAATGCAGCCTTGTATTCTGCATTCTCCTTCAAATCGCCGTAGGCACGTGCACGCTCAATTTCCTTGCTATTTTTAATTAATTCCTTATCACGAATGTCAATCAGCTCACTTTGTCGTTTTTCATATGATGCAAATGTCACAAAGAAACCACCCCTCACTATCTGCATCTCCTGTGCATGGCTAACATGAAATTCAAAACTAGGGAAGCGTTCCAGAATATTATTGCGAAAACCGAGAAGTAATTTGGGATCTATATGTCGCGTCTCTTGTAAAAGAGTAAAAACGCTCATGACCTGTTGTTTACCTGCATCATGAAAATAATTTTGAAGATTACCATCGCTAAATAAATATGTGATGAGATGTTTTTGTATTTTCCGCTGTTCACTAATATTCGTCTTTGCATCAAGATCACGAAGGGTTAGTTCATATATATGAAGGAGCGTAATAAATAGGAGCTCTTGGTCATCAGCAATAATTTTATCAAAGAAATCATTTGCAGTAATATAACGCACCAACCATACGAAGGCAAGACGATAACGCCGGTAATCACGCAACAAATTGCCATAGAGAGTTCGTAATTCTTTGCCATCTTCATAGTCACGGAGAATATCTGCAATCTCCTTAGATACTGTTATACAAAAGAGTTGCGCTAGGGTACTGTAGCAGTTCTCATCTAATTCAGGCAAACGTCTGATAAACATGCTTCGAATATGTTTGTGAGTTATTTTTGTAATACAGTTTACAACATTAGAAATTTGCTTATATACCGTTTCAAAGTTTTCTGCAAGTTGATAATCCCTAAGATCATGTGTTTTTACAACATGCTCAACAAGAAGCACTGCTGATACTCGGTGGACATCGGCAGTGTGGACTCGGTTTGCAATTTCCAGAAAATACTGAAACATTGTATGAAAGGCATCGGAATCTAAATTTTTTAATTCTTCCTTCGCAAGTCCATCAAGAAAATAATAAAATATAATTACCTTATCGAAAAAGGTGCGTTCCATCTCAAAACGCCGCAATGTTTTTTCAGTAAAGGCAACTGGCTCCTTGTATACCGAATATGTATCCTGCTTATCTGGCACTACACCGAAGGCAGGATTACTACGCAAAATAGTGCGTGCCTTTGCACCCCAGCCCACCCATTCTTGGGCAGTAAGAATTGAAGGAACTAATTCATCGCGGATCTGTTTTGTATCGGCACAGTTATTATAACTTTGAATAATAATCTTCAGTGTCCAAATGATATCTTCCTTTACTTTCTTGCGTAATTGATCCTTTTTCGAAATATTTTTCAGCACCTTTATGTGATTCTTTGTTAAGGTTTCCAGAGAGCTTCCTGCCATTTCAATAGACATGGGATGCCCTCTTCGCTTTGCAAAATCTATGATAATATTGTCAACATTGACTTCGCGTATACGACCAACTCCCCAGCTCTTATGATAAACAAAATTGCCGACATCAAAGGCCATGTGTTTTTCAAAGGATGCTATGGCCTCATGGACATTACGAATGCTCTGAGTCAGATTAGAAATGGAAATATATTTTTCAATATTTGATTTATTCGCATAATATTCACGGTAGCAGTTTACAAGCTCCTTGCGTGCCCATTCATTATGTGCATCATAATGGAGTATGCGCTTTAGCAAGGCGATAGAGTCTGGTAGCTGATTCTGAGTAACGGGGTAGAGTGTTGATAAGAGCTGCACGGCCCTGTCAGAGGATATGCCAACCTCAACCATTGTTATTGCATGATAGAAAAACTCTAATTCATTAGGTGCAAGCTCAACAAGTTTATTCCAAACCTTTTTAATCTGGGAAGAGTCTTTCTTATTAATATATCGATGCAGTGCCTTCTTGTAATTTTTAATTGCTGCATCATATTCATTCATCTCTTCTTGTTTTTCTGCAAGACGAATTGCAACGACGGTTTCGTCACGATCTGCCTGGATCAAACGTTCCCAAGTTTCCAATAATTTGTCATCTACCTCATCGTCCTCGTATATCTGAGCAAGGGCTTGCAGGGCAAACTTACTCTCGTAGGAGTCAAGTATACGATGAGCTAAAAATTCAACAATATTCTTTTTATAGTTGTCTGAAAAAATACGAATGAGCTGTACCAGATCTGAATCATCGATATTCTGCAACGATAATTTCATCAAACCTGAAATATAGAGGGCAATAATACTATTCTTCGCATGAAGAAGATGTTCCTGGCAGACCTCCAGGATTTCCTGATTTTTAAGAAAATCAGTGCTGGACAGCTGGTTTGCAAGTATCTCATCAAGATGTGTAAAACTTGAGACGGAATAACTATGTAATGCAGCCCTTGTCCACTTTTCTTCATTGAGTAACGATATTATTTCTTCTTTCAAATCCATAATGATTCCTTCCTATTTTCACGGTGAAAAAATATATTATTCCACATATTTTTGATAGATATCGGGATGAAGTTTGCGCAATTTAAGCAAGACCCCATCAATTTTTTCCTGACTAGATGGCATACACACAAACTGATCAATCAGCCAGAAATATCGATTAATAAGCTTCGGTATCAGTACATCTCGTTCTATCTGAGATACCTGACGTAAATCTTGCTCCATTTGGTATACAGACTGTTGTAATTGCCCGAATTCAACTGGTCTTAATTCTCTTTTTATCGAAAACACACCGCGGAGCACGCCATAAACTGGTAGCCATTCCCGAGCAACTGTTTCAGTATACCCTTTTTCTGATGTTATTTCAAACAGTGCTGTTAACAAACCAGATTCCAAGCGAGCATAATTAATTTTCTGCGGATCAATAAAAAATGCTTCGCGAAACAGTAGTCTGGCAATCCGCATTTCACCCATTACCGCATGCAAATCGGCAAATTCCGAAAGAATAACAGGATCCTGCTTGTTACACTGGTGTGCACGTTGAAAAAATTTAATCGCATCTTCTGTCTTTCCCATTTCTCGATGGCACCGGGCAATATTCAAAAATAATTCGCTATTGTTTTTCTCGCCCTCAGCCGAATTTTGAAATGCCTCCAATGCAAGATGAAAAATATGATGCTTTAAGGCAAAGAGACAGTCCTTGCAAATTATCTCACTGTTTTTCTCTACAAAAACAATGAAAGAGCGCCATTGCTCAAGCAAATATTGCCCGCGTACGAAATCCTCAGTCTTGTTACTGTAATCAGAACTGTATAAACGATCATACCAGTAGCGTACATATTTAAGCGATACAATGACATCTTGAGAATCATAATCCAGTGCAAGCGCTTCTTCAATTAACGTAACTGCATTCCCAAGATCTCCTTCTTTTATTACACTGCAGGCATATTGAAGTGAATCGGAAACTGTCGTCCTCTCTTGCATTGATGATGAGGATAAATTCTGCATACAGTTACGTATCTTATAGTATTTTGTAAAAATGAACAAGTACTTTTACAAGTAAAGATTTTAAGATATCATAATCACATGGGTCATCCGGTTATAGTTGCACCATCAATTCTGTCCTGTTCATTTTTAAATTTGCAAGAAAGCATCGATCGTATTCATAATGGAGGGGCGCAATGGATACACCTAGATGTTATGGATGGGCATTTTGTACCTAAAATAAGTTTTGGACCCGATATAGTCGCTTCTATTCGCGAAAGTACAAGTACTATACTGGATGTCCATCTCATGGTCACGGATGGCGAAGGGATGATCCAGCAGTTTGTCGACGCAGGTGCCGATTATATATCGATACATGCAGAGGCCTGTACTCATCTACATCGCTGTGTTTGTAGCATTAAAAATGCCGATAAAAAAGCTGGTCTTGTCTTACTTCCATCAAGCCCAGTACAGCTCATAGAGCCCCTCCTTCATCTGCTTGATCTTGTACTTGTTATGACGGTAAACCCAGGATATGGTGGGCAACGATTTATACCCTTTTGTCTAGAAAAGGTGAAAAAATTATATGACATTCGACAGACAAAAGGGTATACTTATCATATATCAGTCGATGGTGGGGTTAATGTAGAGACGGGCAGGATGGCACGAGAAGCAGGGGCAAATATTCTCGTATCCGGCACCCAGTTTTTCCAGCATGCAGATCCCATGCAGTACATACGAGAGTTAAAAGAACAATGATGATAAATGATTTTGTGAGGGAATAATTATGATACATTATATGCGAAAAATACTATTTTTTTCTTGCTTATTGCTCTGTGCAACTATACTGATGGCACAAACAGGAGAAATGTTGTTAGAACAGGCCCGAAATGCTATGAATAGGGGAGACACTGCTCAAGCCAGAACCCTGCTTTTACCAATCATTCGTGATGATACTCAAGATGCCGGTGTAATGGCAGAATCCTTGTATAGATTATCTACGATCTTACTGCATGAACAACAATCACACAATGACGCAGAAAGATACCTTACGCTGATTATAGAAAACTATGAAGATTCGCTATACTATGATTTGGCATTGTACCAGCTTGCATTATTGCCCTATCAACGTGCTGAATATGAACGAGCAATTGTGTCACTACACAACTACGTTCGTACAATTTCTGATTCTCCCTATATATCTCATGCATATTACTGGCTCGGTGAATCATTACTGCAATTAGGAAAAATGGATGCAGCACGCAAGGCATTTGAGCTGGTAATAGAAAGTGATACAGTAAATCTCCGCATTTCAGATGCCAAAAAACGCATCGACCTTGTAGAATTGTCAATTAGAGAGCGCGGTTTGCGTAAATTACTTTTTGCAAGTCACGAGGAAAATCTTCTCTTAACCTCACAGATAAACGACCTAAAACGTACAAATGAGGAACTGGCACAAACATATTCAGAGCGCATAAACACAGCAGACAACATTGCTGTCTCCACGCAAAAAACAGAACAGGAGAAAGAAATAATAAGACTCAGGGCAGAAGTAGAGGCATTGAATAAGCAATTAAAAACAATTATCGATGCAGCAAGCCAGAAAAATTAAAATCTCGAAGTGAAACACAGTAAATCTCTAGCAAAGGCATGGAACCTTCTCAGGGCAAAGAAATTCGGTAAATTAATCAATTATCTTGAAGCCCAAGTATTTTCTCATCGTGAGAATGCTGAATACTATTATCTGCTTGGTCTTGCCTGCTTAAAGGCCGGCGATCTTGCTGGTGCTAACAGTTACTTAAAACGTGCACTCCATCTGGAACCGCATAATGAACCCGCATTATTGTGCATGGCTGTTTTACAGATGCGAAAACAAGACGTGGAAACAGCCATACAATCGTGGTTAAACATTCTTGAAATAAATTATAGCAATAAATATGCACAGCGAGCTTTGAACTATGTGCGCAAACATCCGAATGATGAGGATCTATGTACATTAAAGACTCTCAACAAATTTCTAAGCCCACCACAGTACCATTTCAAATTGCTGGGAATTATTAGCATCATCATATTTTCTATTGCTGCAGCAATCTTTTTTTTTCCATGGCATAATTTTCAAAACCAAACCTTTCGTGAGGGTGCCCAACATCTTGTCATAGAAATTAACAATAATCTCACAGAGTCCACTACACAGAGTCCATACCAATTTAGCGAAGCAGAGATCCAAAAACTCTTTCAAAGCATGCAAGAAGCTTTTGAGCAAGAACAAGACCACCTTGTACAATTAAACATCAATAAAATTCTCTTCTCCAATGCCTCTGAGGAGCTTAAACAGAAGGTGCGCCTGCTCCAATCCTATCTGGCAAAGGGGAATTTTATGACATTGAAAAATTCCTTCTCTTATAACGAAGTTGTACATGATCCTCGCATATATAATAATATTTCTGTTCGATGGAAGGGACGTGTGGCGAACACTGATATGAGTGAAGATGGCATGGAATTCGACTTTCTGGTTGGCTATCATGATTCACAAATTTTAGAAGGGATACTACGTTCAAAAATTTCTTTCCCAGTAACTATTAAAAATGGCGATGCCCTAGAAGTCATAGGTGTCATTGCAAGCACTGGCGATGGAACATTTCATCTTGTAGTGACCGATCTCCGACAAATTATACCCACGGAGCGGCCATGAGAGCTATTATTCAACGCGTAGAAGAAGCCAGCGTCATCATTGCAGAAAAGGAACATGCGCATATTAAACATGGATATCTTGTTTTCGTAGCAATAGAACGGATGGATCAAGTGAATGACATTTCATACATGGTTAGAAAAATTCTATCCTTACGTCTTTTTCCGAACAGTGAGGGTCGCACCGATAAAAACCTTATAGATGTTGATGGCGAGCTATTACTTGTTTCGCAATTCACACTCTACGGAGATGTGCGGAAGGGGCGAAGGCCTGATTTTTTCCGTGCAGCACCTCCAGATATGGCCGAAGAGCTGTATTATTTATTTGTAAATGAATGTGCAGCGCAGGGGCTGCGCACCAGTAGCGGGATATTTGCTACCAATATGAAGGTCCAGCTTATAAATGACGGTCCATACACCATCCTTCTGGATTCAAAAAAAGAATTCTAGTTTGCAAAATTTGCCCTGATCAAATGTTTTTTGGCATCAAAATCTTCAAAGAAGGGCGTCAGGGATTGCCCCTCATGTTGACACATAACAAGCTCTGCACTGAATTTTGCTGATGATACAACATGGAGAAAGGGCAGTTTGTCTTGCAATTTCTGAGTACATTCTACAGTATCTGCCGCAATAAGGCATTCAATATGTCCCTCATTGAATAACTCTAAGAGTCTGTTAACCGCAGGATCTGAAAAAACGGGATGTGTCGTTGCAATTCTTATCGTTTTAACATCATGTTTAATGAGCTCTTTTACAAGTGCATAGATTGAACCCGCAGTATCTATCATATCATCAACTATCCATACTGTTTTTCCCTTCAAATCCGTTCCAGTAAGGAGAGAAATAGATTGGATAGTGTTTGCTTCGTTATAATTACGTACCTTGTGTGCAACAACAAGGGGGGTGCCAAAGGCATGGGCAAAATTTCGTGCCACCTTCTCACTTCCTGCATCAACAGAGCAAAAAACCCAAGAATCCCGTACCTCACCATCAAGTTCTTCCTGAGAATGAATAAAGTTATCGGTGATATATTCCATTACAAGGACAGATGCCGGGATATCATCGATGGCACAGATACTCGGATCGGCAATGGTTCGCGATATTTCAGAATGCATTTGATAGGTAATAATATGATTAACACCAAGACTAGCAAGAATTTTATAATGTACCCATAGCCCAACACTGTTTCGCCGAGTCGGACGATCAGAACGTGAGCTACTACAGTAGGGTTCAAACAGTGTAATGCGGGCTGCCTGTGCACGTTTGAGTACATCAATGCAATGATACAATTCCATTTGATTTTCCTGAACGTCAATTTCCTTCTCATTGCGACTCGCCCGAGCAAATAAGAAGACATTGCCTCCACGTAATGAACGGTCAGCATAGACTTCCATTTCGCCATCAGCAAATTTTATTGTTCGCAATGGTATCATAAGCTCCGTATCCTGACCATGACGGTAAAAATCCGGAAAAGTTTTTATGTGATATTCAACATTTTCAACATATTCCCGCATCGTGCGTGTAGCAGCAAGTAAAAGTGTACCAGACATGGTATTATTATAACAAATTTTTTCCCTGAGGACTAGAAATTAGAAGCGAAATTGTGTAATCTTACAGTATATATTTAGTAGGAACGGATTATGAAAGATAGTAAAGCAAACACATCTAAGATAGTTGAACGAGAGCAGGCCCTGGAAGCTGCGCGATTGCAAATCGAAAAGCAGTACGGAAAGGGCGCAATTATGAAAATGAGCGATCGCGGACAGTTCGCATCAATACAGACAATTTCAAGTGGATCAATACTGCTTGACGAAGCTCTAGGAATTGGTGGCTACCCCCGGGGTCGTGTTGTCGAAATATTCGGGCACGAATCCTCCGGTAAAACGACCCTTGCCTTGCATGCAATAGCCCAGGCACAAAAAACAAATGGTGTAGCGGCCTTTGTTGATGCTGAGCATGCACTCGATCCCAGCTATGCAGCAAACCTTGGGGTTGATATTAACAATCTATGGGTTTCGCAGCCAGACAGCGGGGAACAGGCGCTAGAAATTACGGAAGCACTTATCCGTTCTGGCGGTGTCGATATTATTGTGATCGATTCAGTTGCTGCATTGACACCTCAGGCAGAAATACAGGGGGAAATGGGTGATGCACACATGGGTTTACAGGCCCGTCTGATGAGTCAGGCATTGAGAAAACTTACCTCAATCACTGCGAAATCTTCCTGTGTCCTGATATTTATCAACCAAACAAGAATGAAAATTGGAGTTACATTTGGTAATCCCGAAACAACAACAGGCGGCAATGCCCTGAAATTCTATTGCTCACAACGTATAGATGTGCGCAAGATTGAAACATTAACAAGGCCAGGAGAAGAAAACAGCATCGGAAATCGTGTGCGTATCAAAATAGTAAAAAACAAAGTCGCTCCGCCATTTAGAAAGGTGGAGCTGGAAATTATTTTTGGTAAGGGCATCTCTCACGCAGCAAGTCTCTTGGATGCTGCAATAAAATATGATCTTGTTCAGAAGGCGGGAAGCTGGTATTCCTATAAAACTGAACGAATAGGGCAGGGCAGGGAAACAGTAAAGGCATATTTTGAGAACGAAGAAAATAAATCAATTGTTGCCCAGTTAGAAGCAGACCTCCGTGCAATAATATTTCCTAACAAGTCTGATGAACAAGAAAAACCGGATGCAATACATACGGAAGAACAAGAAGTAGCGAAAGAAAAAATAGTATGATTGCATATTTTGGATTGGGAAGCAACATAGAGGATAGACAAAAAAACATTCAATATGGATTGCAGGAGTTAGAAAAAATACTACGAGATTTTAGAGCAGCTCAAATATACGAGAGTGCTGCAGTAGACTATGTAGATCAGCCAGCATTTTTGAACACTGTATGTTCTGGCGAATGTAATATGGATGCATTGGAATTACTCCAGCAATGCCATGCCATCGAGGCAGAAGCAGGTCGCATTCGTAATATTCCCAAGGGGCCGCGCACATTGGACATTGACCTCTTGTTGTATGGAGAAACAATAATGAACGACCCAACATTGACCATTCCCCATCCGGGAATGCAGGATCGACGTTTTGTATTAGTACCTCTACTTGAGCTCTGTCCAGATTGCAAAATTCCAAATACAGATACATATTACAATACTATCCTCCCACTAACTGAGACACAGACGGTAAAACTATGGAACTACAAAAATTAATTGGACGTTGCCTAGAGCAACCAGATGTACATATAGAAAATTTTCAGGGGCCGCTTGATGTTCTTATTTCCCTGATTGAAAAATCTGACATCAGCATATACGATGTTTCTATTGCTGAAATAACAGATCAATATCTTTCATATTTGCGTCAACATTCCGCTTCAATTAGTATAGAAGCAACAAGTGAATTTCAGTTGATGGCCGCATATCTCATATATCTCAAGGCACGTCTCCTGCTACCGCGTGATGAAGAAGAAGAAAAAGATATCAAGATAGAACGTCAGGCTCTGATTGAACTCCTGCTTCAATATCATCGGTATCGAAAGCTGTCTGAGCTGCTTGCAACTCGTAGCAGCACAGATCATGTTCTGAGAAAATCTTCATTAAAGGCATTGCCGGAAGTACAGGACGAATCCCTCCTCTTTACTGATGCAATGTTAATGAATATGCGTAATTACTATCTACGAGTCCTGCGTACAAAGCAGATATACCAATTACAACAACCGAGTCCGGTACATGTAAGCGATAAAATACAGGAGATTTCAATTTTGCTCAAGACGCAACCTCAATTTTATTTTAGTCAATTAGTAGAGAAGCATAAAATTGTGCTGGAGACAATCTGTGCCTTTCTTGCATTATTGGAGCTTGCAAAACAGCGACTCTTATTTTTAGTGCAGGAAAAACCCTGGGCAGATATTCAATGTAAACGGGTGGAAAAATGAGTCAGTACAATACATCTCTCATTGAATCCATACTGTTTATGGAAGCGGAAGGCAGTGATATTGGACGCCTGCTGGAAGCAAGTGGACTCTCAGAGGATGAAATTCTCCACGCTATTGATGAGCTCCGGAAAGAATATAAAAAGGAGCATCGTGGTATATCTCTCGAAAAAATTCGAGATAAATATATATTACAACCCAAATCAACCTTGTTTTCACATCTCAAAAAACATTATGCAAGTACACAAACTAAGCTATCTCGTGCCTCCTTAGAAGTCCTAACCATCATCGCCTACGCCCAACCAATAACACGAACGGAAATAGAAGAGCTACGAGGAATGGGCTGTGAGAATACCTTGAAAAAACTGCTGGAACAAGATCTCATCCAACAGGCAGGAAGAAAAAAGACCCTTGGCAATCCAATACAGTACAAAACTACAAAGTATTTTCTGCAATGCTTCGGATTAGATGCCCTAGACAAGCTTCCTGCATTGCCGAAGGAAGAAGAACGGAAGTTCAGAAAAATATGAAAGCCCCACAAGACATCCGCTTACAGGTATATTTAGCTCGCTCCGGTCTTGCATCTCGTCGTGCATGTGAGGAATATATTGCTTCAGGACGCATTAGCGTAAATGGCATTATCCGAAGAGAAATGGGAATAGTAGTTCAACCTACCGATGTTATTGCAGTTGACGGAAAACACATCGATACAAAAACATCACATGTATATTTTGTTCTGAACAAACCTGTCGGATACATTTGCTCTGATAAGGATCCTGAAGATCGCCCTCTAGCACGTAGTTTGATCCCATACACTGGGCGTTTGTTTAGTGTCGGGAGACTGGATGTAATGACCAGTGGTTTGCTCTTGTATACAAATGACGGAGCATTTACCTTTCGCGTCTCCCATCCGGGACAGAGAGTTGAAAAGGAATATTTAATACAAACAGCACGGCAAATTCCAGTAGCATTTCTTGAACGCTATCGCAGAGGATTAAACATAGAGGGAGAACAGTATAAACTCCTGCAATATACCCTCCATGGCTATCGGAGCGTCACACTTGTATTGATTGAGGGGAAAAATCGTGAAATACGCAACGTGTTTCGTTCGTGGCAGATCCCAATCAAATCAATAGAACGGAGGCGCATTGCCTCATTACGGCTCGGCAAATTGCAGGCAGGGGAATCACAAAAATTGACATCTAGAGAGATTAAGAAACACTTCAAGTATGATAGTAACAATTGATGGTGCAGCAGCAAGTGGAAAGAGCAGTGTCTGCAAATGCTTAGCAAAAAAACTTGACTTTATATCCGTACACACAGGAAATGCATATCGTGTAGTTTGCTATCATGTTCTTGCAAACTCAATATCACCAGATGACACAAGGGGAATTTGTCACTATGCAGACAACATGTCCTTTACAATCAAAAATAACACAGTAATCGTTGATGAATTTATAGAAAATGCAGAATTGCACAACGACAAAATTGATAATGCCATATCTGAGATAGCCGCAGTACCAGAATTACGGAAAATCATCAATCAAAAGTTCCGTGAAATATGCCAAAATGCTCATTATATTGTCGAGGGACGGGACGCTGGAATAAATATTTTTCCCAACGCAGAGCTAAAATTTTTTCTTCAGGCATCACTGGAAGAACGAGCACGCAGACGCCAACAGCAACACTATAGCGAACATTCCTTGGATGTTCTGATGAAAAAAATAGACGCTCGTGACAATCTTGATGCAGCAAAAACAGAGGGAATACTATCAATCCAAAAGAATATGCAGGTAATTTATACAAATGACTTGACAATCGATCAGGTCTGTATTACACTATCCGGTGTGATGTTGTCACATATGCTAGGAAAAAGGTAGGGTTGTTGTGATTGATAGTAATAATGGAATAAACGGATCATTTCAGGAAAATGATGATAAGTTTCAGGCGAATGTAGTGGAACAGCAAGAAGCTACATCAACAATGATGGCTGATGCGACAGCAGAGGCAGTAGCCACTGAGCCAGAGGCAGTAGCCGCTGAACCAGAGACGCAGACCGCTGAACCAGAGGCGCAGATCACTGAGCCAGAGGCGCAGACCGCTGAACCAGAGGCACAGACCACTGAGCCAGAGGCGCAGACCGCTGAACCAGAGGCGCAGATCACTGAACCAGAGACGCAGACCACTGAGCCAGAGGCGCAGACCACTGAGCCAGAGGCAGTAGCCGCTGAGCCAGAGGCGCAGACCATTGAACCAGAGGCACAGACCACTGAGCCAGAGGCACAGACCACTGAGCCAGAGGCACAGACCACTGAGCCAGAGGCGCAGACCGCTGAACCAGAGGCGGCAGAGGAACAATCCGGTCCAAAATCAGATCAGGAAATATTTGATAACTTTCTCAAGCAGGAACAGTTGCAGGGTGCGTATCTACGTTCCTTCGATTCCCTTGCAGAAGGCAATATTATTTCCGGTGCAGTAGTTCAGATAAGTGATAGTGATGTCTTTGTAGATATCGGTTACAAAGCCGAAGGGCGCGTCCCGCGTGAGGAATTCAAGACAACCCCAGAAATAGGCGAGAAGGTCGATGTCATTCTTATTCGCAAGGAGATAAGAAATGGAGAAATATTAATTTCTCATAACAGGGCAGTGCGAAAGGTAGCCATGAAGAAGATCAAGCAGGCATTCCACGACAAGGATTCCATAACTGGTCTTATTGTTTCCTGCGATGAAAAAATGAATTTTCATGTATTACTTGATGGTGAAGTAGAAGCCATCTGCCCCATATCACAGATTGATATACAACAGCCAATTAGTCCAAACCAGTACCTCAATATGACTGCAGAATTTGTTATCGACAGAATTTATAGTGATAACAAAGTTGATATTATACTGTCTAGAAAGCATTTTCTGAGAGTTGAAAGAAATAAAAAACAAAAGAACTTCTTTGAAACAACAAAGATTGGTGATATTGTAAAGGGTACAGTCAAGCATTTCGTCTCTTTTGGTGCATTTATTGATCTCGGCGGTTTTGATGCCCTCCTGCACGTCAATGATATAAGTTGGAACTATGTTAACAAACCGAAGGAGCGCTTAAAAAAGGGTCAGATCATTCATACTAAGGTTATTACTCTTGAGCCAGATACAAAACGCATTGGTCTCTCTCTGAGACATCTTCAGCCCGATCCTTGGCACACCTTTGAAGAAAAATATAGCATCGGCCAGGTCCTTGAAGGTAACGTAACAAAGTTGATCAAAACTTCCTTCTTTGTTGAGCTTGAACCTGGCATCGAAGGTTTGGTGCACGTTTCAGAATTTAGCTGGGCAAAACATCCGCCTAAAATAAAAGAATGTGTAGAAGTTCGTGAACACATAAAAGTAAAAATTCTGGATTATAATCTGCAAGAGAAAAAGATTACCTTGGGAGTCAAGCAAACAAGAGAAAATCCATGGGTGTCTGCTCAGGAACGTTATCCGGTAGGCATGACCTTGCGTGCTCCCATCGTAAAAATAACTCCCATGGGTCTTTTTGTAAAATTAGAGGAAGAAATTGATGCCTTTCTCCATGTAAAGGATATTTCGTGGACTGAGCGCATTGAAACAAATGCCTACAGCGTAGGAGATGAGGTGGAGTGTGTAGTATTAGAATGTAACCCCATACAGATGAACGTACGGGTCAGCATTAAGGAAACACAAGAAAATCCATGGAATCAGCTCATATCACAGTATCATATTGGAAGTACAATCAATGGCACCATTTCCACCATAACAGATTTCGGTCTTATGGTAAAAACAGAATTCGGTATCGAGGGTTTGGTTCATAAAAGTCAGTTAGGAGAGGGAAAAACACTGGAAGATTATGCAGAGGAAGAGACAATAAAGGTAAAAATCCTAGAAATACTGCCTGATAAAAATCGTCTTGCACTTTCAGAACGATCTCAGGATGAAGCCGGTAGCGTGGAAAAATATCTTGACTCCAAAGAAGAGCACGCAGTTTCTTTCAGTAATTTTTTCTAACTTTAATTTCTTTATGAATTGCAAGAATTACCAAATAAATAATTCTGAATTGCATTGTTGTACCACGAGTAAGTCAATGTCGAAAATTGTAAAACTTGTCGGGGATGCTGCAAAGCAAAAACGTTTGTTTTTCATTCATGGCGAGAAGGGGGTAGGGAAGCTTGCGCTCGCACAGTATATCCACCGCTGCAGTGATTTCCGCGATCGCAATAGTATTGTTTACACCCCGCAGGAATTTGTAAAAAATACGCCCCAGAAGATAACAACAATTATCATACAGGATATACTCAATGCACCATTGACGGTACAGAAGCAAATTTGTGATATGATTCCGAACATGGAGGCACATCTCATTGCAATTACCGATGGCGATTATGAGCTTGCCTATGAGAGGAATGAATTGTATCCATCCTTGTATTATCGCCTCCAACTTCTATCGATACACATTCCGCCACTTCGTGAAAGAGGCGAGGATATTGCACAGTATGTTACAGATTTTTTACCAGAATCAATCACTATCTCTTCCGAAGCCCTGCAGAGTTTACGGAGTTATCATTGGCCGGGAAATATTAGTGAATTACACAATATCATGGAGCGTGCCCTTCTTCTCTGTAATGGACAGACAATTCACAATAATGATCTATTTTCCTTTATGCAATTTAAGAGTACTTTGGAGCCATATATCAATAAACCATTAAAGACAGCTGTGCGCCTTTTTAAGAAAAATTTACTTATCAATCACCTACAGTTACATAATTGGAATCAAACACATAGTGCACATGCCTTGGGAATACAACGGACCTATCTGGCACGTCTTCTCAAGGAACTTTCTATAAATAGGAATCATATACATGAATAGAACAGAAACTTTTTCAGAAAAATTAATGCGAACCTTGCATCGAATTCGTCTTCCACTGCTTATCGGGACGATTGTTTTTATCCTCGTCCTTGTTGGAGTATTGGTATTCGTGGAAGTATCAAATGCCCGCTCTCAACGTGCAATTCTTACAGTAGAGGACATTCAGGAAGATCTTGACGACTGGGAAGATAACGATAAGGATCCCGAGGTACTTGCAACTATAAAGCAGGACTTGCAGAACGTAGTAGAGAAATACCCGCGAGAATATGGCACATTGCGTGCTATGTTTATGCTTGGAAATATTGCTTGGGAACAGGAAGAATATGCTGAATCATCAGAAATGTTTCTAAAATTATCCAAAACATTTCCAAACTCACATCTAACACCAACGGCCTTGTATAATGCTGCCTCTGCACAGCAGAATAATGATGATGATGATGGTGCATACCGTAGCTTGGAACAGATTGTTCAGAACTATCCCGATAGCATTGTTACTCCACAATCCTTATTTTCGCTTGCAAGAATCTCAGAGCAAAAATCTGAATATATGCGCGCTTTGGAGCAATACCAAGAACTTATTGATGATTATCCCTCAAGTAAATGGGCACAAATTGCACATACAAGAAAAATACAACTCAGGATAGATGGTCATGTTACTGAAGAGTAGTGTTTTACTAATATTTTTCTTCTTTATTTCATGCGGACTAATAGGTCCAGTGCCATTCTTAGAAGCCCCAACAATGGAAGTACTAGGAAATAGAATAAAAATAACTCACAATACAAAGAATAACGTCAACGATTTTATTGGCTATGATATATATTATAAACTATACGCAAATGATAGCACTGTTGACGAAGAAAGAATAAAAAGTGACATAAAAAGTATACAGACGGAAACAGCACCAGGAATAAATATACTCGAGAGTTCATTGTCTTTTCGCAAGATAACACTCTATAAGGATGAAACACCATTTTCTGTGATAAGCGATAACGTACTCATTGCTGTCAGATCCGGAAAGGATACGGCCCATGAATATATCATTGATTTATCTGAGAATAAGGATCAATCCCAAACACCAAACATTTTCTTACAGAGCAGCAGTGACAATGCGAAATTCGTAGTAGGAAGACATTCCTCAATAAATAATTCACGGTTTACTGGTTTCTTGCAGAAAACATATTACCAAGAGACCCACCAAGATCATCCTTCTGGAGCTTCACAAACTCTGACAGAGTTTAAAATTAACTTTGCAGTGGTCGCTCGCGGAATTACTACACCTAAATTTGAAAATATATATAGCAAGCCTGTTACCTTGGGTGTAAATCAGGTGCCAAGTTATACTATACGCTAATGAGAAATATTGTATCAATCTTACTTGTCTATCTACTCATTGCAGCAATCATAACCATAATAGAATACTACATGCAACGCTTCAGCCGTAGCTTCCAGACGACAACTGAGAGCCGATTTTCAACCTGGCTCGTTTTCCTTATTGTATCCATCGGTTGTTTTCTCGGAGGAAGTGGCTATTATCTATTAAACAACCTCATTACCAGAATAAGCACATTCATTGGAATTAAAATTTTTCCACCCATTTTCGGTGGTGTAGGTCTGCTTGCAATCTTTGTAAAATTACAACAGAAAAAAGATAACGATAGATAGAACTTCCGATAATGAATATTCTGTCTACTAGAACCAGTACTAATCTACTAGAACCAGTGCTAAAAAGGATGACACATGGAGAATAATGCAGAGATAGAAAGAATCACGGCTGCATTCAAAGACTTTATCAGGACTATTATAGAACTTCGGGAGCGCTGCCCCTGGGACCGTGAACAGACTCTATATACCTTGCGGAAATTTCTTATAGAAGAGAGCTTTGAAGCTACAACGGCAATACATGATGGAAATAACGAACAAATCATGGATGAACTTGGTGATGTGCTCTTAGTTGCTTTGATGATGAGCTGGGTAGCAGAACAAGAAAATAAGTTCGCTTTGGACCAGATGTTGAAGGCTGCGACAGAAAAACTGATTAGAAGGCATCCCCATGTATATAAAAATGCACAGTCTGGAAAAACTCCAGAGCAAGTGCGAAAAAAATGGGATGAGATAAAAACAACCGAGGAAGGCAAGATAGACATAGATGCCACAGCAAGCTTTCCTCCCATGGAGCGTGCAGGACGTATTCAACGAAAGGCACGCAAGATGGGCTTTAATTGGCAGAATACTAGCCAAATTTTCGACAAGGTCCGAGAAGAATTGAACGAATTAGAGGCAGAAATTACACTGTTACAAAAAAATGACAACCAAGAAAAACTCGAAGGGGAATTCGGCGACTTCCTTTTTAGTGTTATTAGTATTGCTGCTTTATTGAAGATCGACCCAGGACTTTCTCTGCATCGTACAAACGAAAAATTTTTACGTCGCTTTCATTATTTGCAAAAAAAACTTCAGGACTTAGAGGTGGAAATGCATGCAGATAATCTTGATATTATGACAAACATTTGGAATGAGGCAAAGCAATATGAATAGTTCAAGCAATATTATTCTGCATGAATAAATAGTACATGTAGCAAGCAAAGACAGAGAGGAGCGGAATGATGGAGCTTGGGGGTATTCTCTGTTTTATCCGTACCATGGTCCAGAGAATAAACGAGACAAGGATAAGGGCAAGAATATCCGGATAAAGCGAGCTTCTCATGTTGATGGGGCTCAACAGTCCGATGCTTCCCAGTATGAAAAATGAGTTAAAGATATTACTTCCGATGAGGTTGCCCAATGACAATGCAGCCTTCTTTCGTATAAGTGCTATTACTGAGGTAAAAAATTCTGGCAATCCTGTTCCAAAGGCAATTATTGTACTGCCCAGAATATGACGGTCAATGTGCATGATGTTTTCTGCAAGCCATATGCCCCCCTTCAGGGTCTGCGTGCCGCCAAAATGTAGTATGTATCCTCCAAGAATAATACAGAAGAAATAGACCAGCAACAATCTGCCCCTACCCCTTTCAATTCCCCTCCCTTTCTTCTGAAAAAGACAGGAACGAATTCGATTGCGAAAATACAGAAAAAAAAGTAACAACAATACAATGGCTTCAATACGTGATACCTGCCCATAACCAAAGTGAAATACAAGTAGAATACTGGGACCAGCCATAAACATCATTGGGATGTCCAGACGCAGTAGATGATTGTCAAGAAATATAAGGTCACGCTTTTGAGCGAGCATGACAAATATGGGAAAGATAAAAGCAATATTAAACATATTGCTTCCCAGTACATTGCTGATAATTATCTCCTGTTCATTATGGAGACTAGATACAAGAGAAACAAAGAATTCCGGAAGCGATGTGCCAAAGGCAACGATTGTTACACCAATGAGTAGTGGAGGAAATCCGTAGGACAGGGCAATTTTGCTTGCCGACCATACAAGTAATTCGCTCCCGGCATAGAGTGCAAGGACGCCTAAAAAAACCAGTATGAGAGCTCCCATTGTGCTATCAATCATCATAATTTAACTGCACAGATGCTGCTCCTCAACATGCAACGCGCTGAGTGGGCGGAGAGGGATTTGAACCCCCGACCTTCTGCGTGTAAAACAGACACTCTAACCCCTGAGTTACCCGCCCATCCACTACACTATAGCAACTTAATTTGCCTGTGTCAATTATTTCTATACTTTGATATAATGTTTTTAATGACACATTCAATTCGCAATATTGGCATCATTGCCCATATTGATGCAGGCAAAACAACAACCACAGAACGCATTCTATATTATACGGGAAAGAGCCATCGAATTGGTGAAGTTGATAAGGGCACTGCAACCATGGACTGGATGCAGCAAGAACAGCTACGAGGCATTACCATTACATCAGCTGTTACAACGGTATTTTGGAAGGATACCCAGATTAATATCATTGATACACCGGGGCATATAGATTTTACTGCCGAGGTTGAGCGCTCTTTACGTGTCCTCGATGGTGCAGTCGTTATCTTGTGTGCAGTTGGCGGAATAGAGCCACAATCTGAAACTGTATGGCATCAAGCCGATAATTATAAAATTCCAAGAATTGTCTACGTAAATAAGATGGACCGAACAGGAGCAAATTTCTTTCGGGTACTTGATGAGATGAAGGAAAAACTCCATGCAACTCCCCTGCCCCTTCAGATACCGATTATGCAGGATCATAATTTTGTGGGCATCATTGATCTCTTAGAAATGCAATTAATTTCTTGGGAAGACGAAAACAAGGAAACATCAGCCCATAAACAAATACCAGAAGAATGGATGGACGAGGCTCAGAAATGGCACGAACAGCTGATTGATACTGTTGCATCCTATTCAGATGAGATTACAGAAATGTATCTGGAGAATCAAGAGATAGATGGCAAGGATCTCGCTCCCGTCATTCGCAAACTCTGTATTAATAATACTCTCGTACCAGTTCTTGTGGGTGCAAGCTTAAAAAACATTGGTGTTCAACCCCTGTTGGATTCTTGTATTGATTATCTACCAGCCGTAGAAGACATAAAAGAAATAGAGACCTTTCACAAAGAGACAGGTGAATGTGTTCGTATAGCCCGCGACCCCGATGCATCATCTCTACTGGGCATAGTGTTTAAGGTTCAATATACACAGGACAGGGGCTATGTGTCTTTCTTCCGAGTATATGCGGGTAAGGCCCAGGTCGGCACAGCCATCTACAATCTGCGCACTTCTAGAAAAGAACGGATTCATCGTATCCTCCGCATACATGCTGATCGCAATGAGCAAATCCAGACCCTGAACACCGGGGATATAGCAGCCATCGTTGGATTAAAGGAAACAAGCACGGGAGATACCCTATCAAATATTAAGAGTTCCTATAGCTGCGAGCCCTTGCATTTTCCTGAACCAGTTATTACAGCACGTCTGGAGCCCTACGCAATTTCTGAGCTTGAACGTATGAAAAATGCATTAGAAATTTTTTCCCGCGAGGATCCGACCTTTACCAGTATCGAGGATGCAGAAACGAGAGAGATTATAATAGCCGGCATGGGGGAGTTACATTTGGATGTCCTCATTGCACGTTTGCAGAATGAGTTTGATATAAAAATTCGACTGGGAAAACCACAAGTGCATTATCGGGAAACTGTGGCTGGCTCCAGCAGGCATCATATAGAATTCAATCGTGTCATTGCCGGAAAGGAATGCACTGCTGATATGCTCATGCATGTAGAGCCAAATATTCGTGGTTCAGGCAATCTCATTAATATCGTGGATGATGATATACCGGGAGAATATTCAAACGCGATAAAAGAAGGAATAGAGTTACATCTTCAATCGGGAATACAATACGGCTATCCCATTGTTGATCTAGCATTTGAAATATCAAATATTACTATAACACCTACGAGCACAGAATTTGCCTTTCAAGCTGCAAGCTTTGAAGGCTGTGTTAAACTTTTGGAAGATGCAAAGCCCATATTACTTGAGCCAATTATGAAGCTGGATGTCTTTGCTCCAAAAGAATTTTTAGGTGATGTTATTCAAAGTTTACAAGTCCGAAAGGGAGATATTCAGAGTATAGAGACGCAACCGCCTCGCGAACATATTGTGGCATTTGCCCCACTACGTATGCTTTTTGGTTATTCAACCGGCTTGCGTAGCATTTCACAGGGTCGAGCTACCTATAATATGGAGTTTCTACACTTTGCAGAAAAAAAGGAAGAGAACATAAAAATGGAAAATTAAACATTAAGGAGTTTATAATGGAAACACAAAACATAAGAAATATTGTCCTTACAGGGCATGGTGCAACAGGCAAGACTACGTTAGGTGAACACCTCTTATACACTGCAGGGAAATTAACAGTAGCTGCAACCGTGGAATCAGGAAAGACCGTAAGTGATTTTGCCGACGTTGAGTTAGATCATAATATGTCAATCTATACCAGTTTGCTTCATCTTGAGTGGAAACAGAGACATGTAAATATTCTAGACACCCCAGGTACCAGTGATTCACTCGGTGAAGTGATTGCTGCATTTCGAAGTACAGAAAGTGCTATTATGCTCTTAAGTGCAAAGGATGCAGTCCAGATTGAGACAATCAAGCTCTGGCGCCGATTGAATAACCGAAACAGACCTCGCATGGTTTTCATCAACAAAATGGATATTGAGCACGCAAATTATGATGCCTCAATAGACGCCTTATCAGAAAATTTTAAGATTCCCTCAGTTCCAATTACAGTACCAGTTGGGAGTGCTGAAGATTATAAGGGTGTTATAGACCTGCTACATAAGAAATGGTATCCCATCGGTGACACCAATGATGCCCAGAGCATTCCAGAGGAGTATGCACCAATAGTAGATACCTATCTTCCTCGGCTCATAGAATATGCGGCCGATGCAAACGAAGAATTAATGGAACAGTATTTGAGCAATGAAACACTCAGCGAGGATGATGTTAAAAAGGGTATTTTTTCCCTCTTTCATGCTAACAAAATAGTTCCAATTTTTTCGGGTTCAGCCCTAAAAAATTCAGGTCTCACTCCCCTACTTAATTTTGTTGCAGATTACTCTCCGGCACCGAATGCCCAAACCGACACTGTCCATACAAAGGACGATGTTGAACATGAATTTAAGATTGATAGCAGCAATAACAATGTCTACGCCTTCCTTTTTAAGACACGAGTAGATCGTTTTGCCGGGAAATTATCCTTTGTAAAGGTTATGAGCGGAACCTTGCACTCTGATGCAGAGCTCTTTAACGATAGAGAAATGAAAAAAGAGCGTATTGGAAAAATCTTTCGTGTGCAGGGAAAGGAATTAAAGGAATGTCCAGAGCTCGTAGCCGGAGATATTGGCCTACTGGCAAAACTACGCTACGCACATACCAGCGATACATTTTATACACCGAATGCACCACAATATCACTTCCGTTCCCTAAAACTTCCCCAGCCGGTATTCTCACGTGCTATTGAAGCAGAGAATAAGCATGATGAAGATAAACTGGGAGAGCTTCTCCAAAGATTCACCGAAGAGGACAACACATTCCGTTCAGATTACAACAGTGAAACGCAGGAAACTGTTATAGCTGGAATGGGAGATCTCCATCTCAAACTCATCCTTGAACAAATAGAAAAACAACATAATATCCACGTAAATACCCGCTCTCCACGGGTTGCTTATCGAGAAACAATAACAAAACCAACTGAAGCAAACTACAGACACAAAAAGCAAACCGGTGGACACGGACAATTTGGCGAGGTTACTATTCGGGTAAAACCGCTGGAACGCGGTGAGTTCTACCATTTTAACAATGTAATTCGAGGTGGCTCAGTATCCCGCGGTTATATTCCTGGCGTTGAAAAGGGCTTGAAAGAGGCGATGGAAGAAGGTGTTATTGCACACTACCCTGTTGTCGATGTAGGAATTGAATTGATAGATGGAAAAGAGCATTCAGTAGATTCATCGGAATTATCATTTAAGCTAGCTGCACGCGGAGCATTAAAGGAAGCCATGCAAAAGGCAGGACCGATCCTTCTGGAACCAATTATGCAATTATCTGTCTTTGTATCAGAGCAATATCTCGGAGACACCCTATCGGATATGAGCTCCCGTAGGGCTAACATCCATGATCAAAAACAGCTTCCTGGTAATATTACTGAAATTGATGCCCTAGTACCCCAACACGAACTCTTAAACTATTGCATAGATCTTCGTGCTATTACATCGGGAACAGGTACCTTTGAAATGGAATTTCATCATTATGCTACTGCCACTCAAAAGATTGTGGATATGGTGGTAAAGGACCGCAATGACCGCAAGGAGAAACTGGCTACATAGGGGAAATGTCATAGATGAGATGATGGATATCATGCTCTAGCTTTTTTCCTTTTTTCTCGTAATGAGTTGGATGCCACCACTTCATCGACTCCTTTGAATCTATCTCTCGGGGCATGAAATGCCCCGAGCTGTGGAAGAGATCTCGCACCGAGAGTGCATAATCTTCCCAATCGCTCACAAAATGTATATAACCGGGGCATGCAAGAATCTGTTGCATCATGTTGATGCATTTTATATTTATGAGCCGGCGCTTATGATGTCTTTTCTTGGGCCAGGGATCCGGAAAAAAAATGTGTATTGCAGATATACTCCCTGCTGGAATCATATGAGACATAACCTGTACTGCATCATGATGGATTACACGGAGATTCTGCAAAGCAAGTTCCTCACAACCCTTTAGTGCACGGAAGATGCATTGTTTGTTGACCTCGACCGCTAGAAAGAGGATGTCAGGTGAATTTTTTGCTAGTGATAACAGATTCTCTGCATTGCCAAAGCCGATGTCAAGCACAATTCTTGGTTTCTCGCCATTGCTCAAGCGGGGCTGAATGCCCTCCGATGCTCCATCTCCGGCATCTTGACTATTTGATATCTCGGAGAGCTGCACTGAAAAGAAGCGCTCTAAAGTGCTGATCTCGGGAACAAATGGCATCAGATATTGTCCTGCTAAAACATTATATTCTTCCTCTTGTCTTGCGGTAAATTTACGCTCTCGACGAGTGTAACTGCGGATTTCTCTTTTTTCTTGCTCTATCATAGGATCCTCTTTAAAATAGTCGATATGTACTGCGATTTCTCCTGCAACATATTTTTCCCGGTCTTTACCAACAGAACATTTGGTTGCTTTGGATCGATGCGCACGGTCCCAGCATAGTTTCTGATAAGAGATATTATCTTTTCTGTTGAAATAACCGCAACATTTCCAAATTCTATACGGATAAGACTTTTTCGTTCCCGCATTGAAATAATGGAAAGACTCTTACAGAGGATGCGGATATCTGCAAGCGCTAGCATGCTATGCACCTCCTCTGGCAGGGTGCCAAAACGATCGGAGATTTCACCTCGTAACAGCTCTAATTCATCTGATGTATTAATCGAAGCGATGCGCTTATACATAGCCATTTTTTGTGAAAGATCTGAAATATAATCATCAGGAATATAACCACTGTATTCAAGTTCAAGATGCAGTTCTTGCTCTGCCGGTAATTTTTCCCTTCCCTCACGGATATCGACGGCCTCTTGTAATAATTGCAAATAGAGATCAAAACCAATAGCTGTAATGTTACCGCTCTGTTGATGCCCTAGTATGTTGCCCGCACCTCGAACCTCCATATCACGTAAGGCGATTTGGAAACCTGCCCCAAGTTCCGTATTATCTGCAATGGTTTCTAGTCGCTTGCGAGCAATATCACTGAGTGTCTCCTCATTTGGATAGAAGAGGTAGGCAAAGGACTGTCTGTCAGAACGACCTACCCTACCGCGAAGTTGATAGAGCTGTGCGACACCGTACATATCTGCCCTGTCTATAATAATCGTATTGACATTGGCTATATCGATACCATTTTCAATGATGGTAGTTGTTACGAGAACATTTGAACCATGCTGAAGAAAACGATGTATTCTATTTTCTAGATCTTGTGAGGACATCTGCCCATGGACCATTTCTACAATTGCCTCCGGCACAATGCTCTCAATAAATCGCTGCACCTTTTCCAATGATTGAACCCGGTTATGGAGATAATACACCTGTCCACCACGCTCTATCTCATGCCGAATTGCCGATGTAATAACATCAATCTGAAATTCACCAACAACAGTATGTACAGACTTTCTATTATAGGGGGGCGTACGTATAAAGGATACATTTCTAATTTTTAGGAGGGACATGTGCAGGGTGCGAGGTATCGGAGTTGCCGTAAGGACGAGGGAATCAACGTTTGTCTTCATCTCTTTGAGTGTCTCCTTTGCTTTTACACCAAAACGTTGCTCCTCATCGAGTATAATGAGCCCCAGATCCTTAAAGGCAACATCTATGCCTAATAAACGATGTGTGCCTACGACCAAATCAATACTTCCTTCTCGCAGGGCTGTAATGATCTGTTTCTGTTTTGCACGAGGAACAAAGCGAGATAACATTGCTGGCTGAACAGGAAAATTTTTCATACGATCTAAGATGAGCTCATAATGCTGTTCTGCCAGAATAGTTGTTGGAGCAAGGAATGCTACCTGTTTTCCATTATTTACTGCCTTAAACGCAGCCCTGAGGGCAATCTCAGTCTTGCCAAATCCAACATCACCACAGATAAGACGCTCCATGGGCTGCTTTGATTCCATATCTGCCTTTACCTCAGCCAAACATTGAAGTTGATCTTTGGTCTCAGTGTAGGGAAAACTTGCTTCGAACTGTAATTGCCATTCGCTATCTGCTGCAAAGGCAAAGCCCCGAACAATCTGTCTTCGTGCATAGAGCTGGATAAGTTGCCCTGCCAGCTCTTCTACCTGCTTGCGAACACGATTTTTCCGTAGTTGCCAGCTCTTCCCTCCAATGTAATCCAGCCGAGGCACTGCATCTCCGTAGGCAATGTATTTTTGTACCTGATTGACCTGTTCAATGGGAACATAGAGAAATTCTTTATCTGCGTACTCAAGATGCATATAATCGCGTTCATTTCCTGAAACACGCATGCGAGCTATTCCCTTAAAGCAGCCAATGCCATGCATAACATGAACAACGTAATCATCAATAGCCAGATCAACATAACTCGTAATACTCTCGCTCTTTGTTTCACGCAATGACTGCGACTGTTTCCTACCAAACAATTCCCGTTCTGCGACAACGAGTAATTTTAATGATGTTGAATAAAAACCCGAGTGAATATTTTCTGGAAGTACCGTCACCTTTTCATCATGAATAACTGAGGCAACACGTTTTGCCTGTAGTTCATTTCCAGCACAGATCAGCACCTTGTCCTTACGAATATGGGCCTGCTTTGCCTCAGTCTGAAAGAGCTCTATATTTCCGAAGAAATTCTGCCCTGGTCGTGCATCAAATGAGATGCTCGAAGCATCGTTACTAAGATTACTATGCACATCCAAGCTTGCTTGATAGTCCGACATGGCAGCATGGCTAAGATGATAATCTGGTAACTTCTGTGCCTCGGATGCAGTGTTGTATTCCTTCTGAAATGCCTCTTCCGATGTTTTCAGTGCACTTGGGTCAATAAATACAAGATGATCTCCTGCCTTAGTGTCAAGATAATTCGGAGGATAAACCCTTGGAAATACAAAGGGATAGAGGATTTCTTCGCCATGCACATGATTGCCCCGTTCAATTTCCTCATAGACGATGGAACGTGCAAAGTCCTTAAATTGATGATAGCTATTCCGAAGCTGGGCAAATGTTTCTTTGTTCCACACCACCTCACATGCTGGGTATAATACGATCTCCTGATAATGAGTTTGCGATAATTGGCTCAAAGGATCAATATTTTTAATCTGTTCGACCACATTGTACTCAAAGGTAACGCGAATAGGAAGCTCATCCCCACTAAGAAATACATCTAGAACTTCGCCGCGTAGAGCAAATTCTCCGTGTAACTGCACCTTAGGTACACGCCGATAGCCAAAAAGGATCAGCTGTTCTGCTATGCTAATGGGATCAACTTCATCATGTATAGCAATGGGAATTTGAAATGAACGAAGGTATTTCGGGGGCGGCACAGAGCTAAGAAATGAACGCAGAGACAACAATATTAGGGAACGTGGGTTTCGGGCAATCTGATGGAGACATAATGAACGCTTACCAAAGACTGCATCTCCAGTGCGGAGCGGATGATAACTCTGCCACCAAGGCAGTATGTTGTAAGGAATATCCCAGTTGCTCAGATCATTCGCGCAGTGTTCGGCATCCTGATCAGTAGGAAAGACAAGCATCATGCGTCCCTCCTGCTCACGATAAATAGTGGCAAGCAAGACGTGTAAAAACGAAGAACCTGCCAGGCGAATCTCTGTCCTACCCTCTTTCAAAAGATCACATAATTTTTTATAATCCTGATTTTCTGAGAGCAGTGAGGAGAGTGTATTAAACAGTAATGTTTTAGCTATAGTTTCCGACATTAGAACTATGATTAGGATACGGAATATAGTGCTAGTTTGTCTATTCATTACCGTCATGTTTCTGCCATTAATGGCACAATCTCCGGAAAAATTAACTATAAGCATAGCTTTACACAATAAAGAAATCTATTTTCAGGATAGTGATATACAGATTGCCGTTGTTATTGCAAATGAAACATCCAAGACCATCGGTTTTAAGTTAGCTGAAAGCCGTCTATTTAATCTTGATGTACATGTTCGAACAATGCAGAATCAAGTGCTTTCTATGAATAATATCTTTCTCAGTAAGCGCAACAGCAGTGCCGTATACTATCGCGATGTAATCTTATTGCCGGGTGAATCACTTTCATTTATTGAATTACTGAACGATTATGTAGAGCTCTCGAGTGTTGGAAGCTATGTTGTCGATTTTGATTTTTATCCAGAGCTCTATAAATCTCCGCAAACAGAAGTAGGAATTCGCTCAAATACAATCATGTTCTCACTCCGTCCGGGACTTAGAGCCGGCATAACGGGAAATGAACGATTGAATCCGATAAAAAATAGGATACTTGAAAGAGCCGATCTTTCACCAGACAAAATTGTTCGCTACACCATTGAAGCCCGTCAAAAAGAAAATTGGGAGGCCTTTTTTCTCTATCTCAATCTTGAGGGCATTTATCAACAGGGGCCAAATCGCAGGCAGCAATACCAGCGTTCATCTGAAGCAGAACGGGTCCTAACTCTTCTAGAATTTCGCAATGATATAATCAATGGGCAAATAGACGAAGAGATTAGCTTTGTTCCTACAAATTTTGAAATCTTAGAGACGACATTCACACAAAAGAAAGGATTGGTTACGGTATTACAAACTTTTTCCTATGGCAATTTCGCAGAAAAGAAGCGCTACGCGTATCATTTCCGCCGTAACATGTATTGGGAAATTGTGAGCTACGAAGTCATCCATCTCGGCACAGAATAGCACAGAATAAATAGAAAAAGGCTTGCACTACAGACTCTGATTTGATACTATATAGTATCCCCTGTAGCTCAGTTGGTAGAGCGGGTGGCTGTTAACCACTAGGTCGGCAGTTCGAGCCTGTCCGGGGGAGTACGGCCTCGTAGTTCTGTCCCTTCAAGGATAGCAGAATTGTTACGGGGCTTTTTTATATACAGTAAGTTCTCAGAAACCCACAGTGCTTAATCCAAATAATGACCCCCGCATGGCTTCCCTACCTTCTTTCCTCTTATGTACAGAAAAAGCAGAAAAATTGCAGCATACCCACAAATTATGCGCAGATAATGATGGGTTCTTGACATAACAGCAAATAATTTATATATAATGTAATATAGTATACTGCAAAGAAAGATATGAAGTACAATATTTCACAAGAAATAATAGCACAAGCAATGGCACATAACGAAAACGGTGCTGAAAATGGGAATTCCGGAAAATTTGTCGAGGCGATACAAAATTTTACATCGGCTATTGAACTTCTTCCCAATTTTTCAGAAGCATACAATAATCGCGGTAATGCACGGGCAATTTTAGGGCAGTATAGTGATGCTATTGAAGATTATAATCTGGCCATTGACTTCAGTCTTGTAGAAGAAGAGTATGCTGAATATTATTTTAACCGGGGAAATGTTTATGCAAATATGGGAAAGCTTGATAAGGCCATACGGGATTATGATGATGCTATCAAATCAAATCCTTATTTTACCATGGCATATTGCAATCGTGGAGCAAGCAAGGGTGAATCAGGCCTACATCAGAAGGCAATAGATGATTTTGATCACGCAATTGCCCTAGGAGCAGAGAATGTTGAAACCTATGCGAATCGTGCACGTGCAAAGTCATATCTGCTAAAGTTTGAAGATGCAGCACAAGACTATACTCGTGCAATAAAAATTGCTCCTCAGAATGCTGATAATTATTACAATCGTGCTACCGTCATGTATCATCTTGGAAAATATGAGCAGGCAATAAAAGATTATGATAAAACTATTGAACTTTCCTGTACACATTCAAACGCATATATACACAGAGGGATAACAAAGGGAACCTTGAATCTTCACGCAGAGGCCCTCTTTGATTTTGACGAGGCAATAAATCTAAACCCAGACTCCGCTGAGGCCTATCTTGCCAGAGCGATAACAAAAAGAAACATTGGTAAATACGATGAAGCAGGCCTTGATCTTTCTAAAGCAGCAGAGCTAAATCCAAACTACAAAAATTATTAATGATAGCTTAGGAAATTAAAAATCATGATAGTTGATAGAGAATTCTGGAATACATACTACCGCGAGCGTGCCACTATACTGAATGAGGAAGCAGATGAGCTCCTCGTAAAAGAGCTCACTTCTCGTTCGCCGGGATACGCCCTCGATCTCGGTGCTGGTGCTGGACATAACAGCATCTGGTTAGCACAGCATGGCTGGCGGGTTCTTGCACTGGATTATGCACAATCTGCGGTCGATCTTCTGGAAAAACGCAGAAAGGAATTACAATTAGAGATGAGTGCTTACTGTGTGGACATAACACAGGATTATTCTCATATTCTGCAGGGGCAAAAATTTCAGCTCGTATGCATCTGTCACATGCACCTAGCCATCGATGAGCGTCAGGCAATTATAGAACATGCGAAAGAGGCGCTGGCAACAGGCGGACTATTAATATACATTGCAATCACAAAAAATGAAATTCATGATGCAGAATTTAATGCCTGCTGCCCGAGCCCCGAAGAAATTCAACATTACACAACTGACCTGAAAACACTGCAAGCCAGAGTGCAAATAAGAGACATCCCCATTGATGAGGGAGAGTATTTCAGAGGAGAAACATACTTTCACCTCGCAGAGCGTAGATAAGCATGTCTAGCCAATAGCAGCTGGCCCCAGCTCTCCACTACGAATACGATAGGCCTGCTCAAGATTTTGAACAAATATCTTTCCATCACCAATATTCCCAGTACTGCCACCCTTTATGATTGCTTGAATCGTTGTATCAACATATTCATCATTGACAGCGATTTCAAGACGTATCTTTTTAAGCAGCTGCACCTCTATCCTATTGCCACGATATTGCTCAGTCCAACCCTGTTGTTGACCACAACCTAGGGCATTGCTCGCAGATAACTTATAGATTTTTTCTTTATACAGCTCCCGTTTTACATCGTTAAATTTATGGGGCTGAATATATGCAATAATTAATTTCATCCTTTTTTCCTTTACATATTATAAAAAATTTCAAAACCAGAGTATGAGTCAATACCGTGTTCACTACGGTCAAGACCCATCATTTCATCCTGTCGTGAGCATCGCAAAAACTTCGCGAGCTTAAGGAGTCCAAAACAGATAATCGAGAGAACTGTAACCCAAGCAAATATTGAAAAAATTCCAAGAGATTGGACAGCAATTTGCGATATTTTATCGAGTGGCAAGCGTTCGGCATCTCCAAAAAGTCCCACTGCCAGAGTTCCCCATGCACCACATAAACCATGAACAGAAATTGCTCCAACTGGATCATCAATGTGTAATTTTTTATCAATGAATTCTGCAGCTAACACTACAAAAATACCGGCTAATAATCCCGTAAACAGGGCTGCAAGTGGTGAAAACACATAGCAACCAGCAGTTACCGCTACTAAACCAGCTAGCGCACCGTTTAAGGAAAATGACGGGTCCGGTTTACCAAAGAATTTCCACGTTAAAAATAATGACCCCACAA
This sequence comes from Spirochaetia bacterium, assembly GCA_964291355.2. Taxonomy (GTDB): domain Bacteria; phylum Spirochaetota; class Spirochaetia; order WTKD01; family WTKD01. The sequence goes on from OZ220222.1 coordinate 847,983, forward strand.
TTCCAGCAGCAGCAGCGAGTGTTGTATTTAGAAAAACAAGAGCAACATCTAAATCTGTACCCGATAAGGTAGAACCAGCATTAAATCCATACCAACCAAACCAAAGTACAAAAACACCGAGGGCAGCAAGTGGCATATTATGACCGGGTATTGACAGCACAGTGGTTCCACTCTTGTTGCTAATATACTTACCCTCACGAGGCCCCAAAATCCATGCGCCAATAAGCGCTGCCCAACCACCCACAGAGTGTACGGTTGTAGAACCAGCAAAATCATGAAAGCCCATAGCTTGCAGCCATCCGCCACCCCATATCCAGTGTCCAGCAATTGGATAGATAATAGAGGTCATGAATATAGAGAAAATAATATAGGCAGAGAATTTTGCTCGCTCTGCTAATGCACCAGACACAATGGTGGCTGCAGTACAGGCAAATACAACTTGAAAAAACCAATCCCTATAGAGAACGGCTGTACCACCAATTTCCGAGAGTCGTTCTGGCAGATAGTGTAGTAAAAAGCCATCACTACCAAATGCACCAAAAAATGAGCTTTTCCCGTACATCAATCCCCAACCAATTAGCCAAAACATAATGGCGCCCATTGAAAAATCTACTAAATTTTTCATGATGATGTTGCTGGCATTTTTTGCCCGAGTCAATCCTGTCTCAAGCATAGCAAATCCTGCCTGCATAAAAAATACCAGTGCAGCACATAACAAAATCCAAATCATATCCAAGGCAATACTATATTGCACTGGAGTGATATCTGTACCGGCAAATGCCGGAAAAACAACAAACATACATATAATGATAATAAAATATTTCATAATACATCCTTTCACTTTGAATGATTATAACCTACCATTATAGAACTGTAAATACATTTCATGACATTATTGTATGATATTTTCATTTAATTACATACATGTCATGTATATTTTGCTAAAAACACTGGACGAGTGCTAAAAACACTGGACGAGTGCTAAAAACACTGGACGAGTGCTAAAAACACTGGACGAGTGCTAAAAACACTGGACGAGTGCTAAAAACACTGGACGAGTGCTAAAAACACTGGACGAGAAAAAAAATATAAAGTAGAATAAAGCTAGCCGAAGTGGTGAAATTGGTAGACACAGAGGACTTAAAATCCTCCGGTATTAAAAAACCGTGCCGGTTCGAGTCCGGCCTTCGGCATTAGGGTTGTTTCTGAATTGAAAACTTTATAGTAGTTCCGACCTCTACCGTGCTTTCAATCAATAATTTGCCACCATGGGCCTCTATGCCAGCTTGTGCGCCGACCATACCAAGTCCATAGCCACCCTTTTCTGATGCAGAATAAAAGGGATCTAGGATGTGTTCAAGGACATCCTTACTCATTCCTGTCCCTGTATCAGCTATTTGAAAATCCAGCATCTTTCCATTATCTTGGATCGTGAGACTTACCTTCCTGCCTCTCTGGCAGGCCTTACGACTATTATCTAGAAGATTGACAATGGCACGACGAAGTTTGCTCTGGTCTGCAAAGAAATGTATTTCATTTGGCGATGAAACAATAGTAAATTCTATTCCCTCTGCATTCATTTCAGGAGTGACTTGCTCTTTAAGTGTATTAACAAACTCATTGAGCTTTACGATGGTTACATTGAGACTGACCTTGCCTCGTGAATAGTCGAGAATATCACCCGCAATCTCTTCCAGTCGCTCCACACCACTCTGGAGTGCATGACCATAGGATTGTACTTGGCTGGGATTGTCATACTGAGAAAGCAACAATTGAACATAGCATTTAATAACAGATATTGGATTGCGGATATCATGGGCAATAAGAGAAGAGACCTTACCGAGGTTTGCTAGTCGTTCATTTCTGAGCAAACTACGCTGCGTATGTTTTAATTCTTTGTAGGCCTGCTCTAATTCTTTATTTTGCTTATGTAGATGGGCAGTAAAGATGCCATTACTCGTCCGCATAACTCCTGACAAAAGAAGTAACAAGGTGCGAGCTAGACTGGTGCTTTTATTTAGGAAAAAATGAAAATCATCGACATGTAATACGATGAGTTTTAACTTTGTTCGCGCAACGACTGTAGCACTACGAGGGCTATTATCCAGAAGTGCCATCTCGCCAAAGACATGACCCTTGGCAAAGGTTCCCAGTAAAATTTCATACCCAAGCTTGTCATAATTCCACCAAATATCAATTGAACCCGAATGAACTATGTACATGCAATCAGCATAATCGCCTTCTTTACAGACAACATCACCCATTGAACAATCAATAAGCTTACATGCCGCAATAACTTCATCACGCTCTGCATCAGGCAATCTTTGAAAAAAAGGAAGCCCTCCTAAAAATTTAACTGTTTCCTCATCAAATTTTTCTGACTTTGCATCCATCCACTATTACCAGTTATCAACCATATCATCTGGTTCTCGCTCCAACACACTGAGATCAGATACTGCACGTAAATCATCAAAATAGATGTAAAACCGACCATAGCTCTCTAATAATTCAGATTCAACAATCAGACTAGTAATTTCTAAGTTTGAATCTGGACGCGAAACATCATAGAAGAGTTCGTCCTGTAATCCAGGAGGTATAGCTACGGTTAATTTTTTCCAGCCGAGAAAGTTGAGTTTGCCAAAACTCAACAGGCGGATATTTCCTTTAATGTCACGCAGAACAATTTTTAACTCATGATTCGTATTCCGCCCTGCCACCCATATGGTCATGGTATGTGCAAGACCAGGAATGGGAATTGGTCTCCGCGGTAAAATTGAAAGAGTTGCTATTGAACGACGAAAAAAATCAGCACGGACACCAAGCACCCGTTCATCTATTCTTACATTATTTGAACTAACAGCAAGCGGATCCTTATCATCCGGAGAACCTACTAAGGACTGATGGATTATTACTCCATCATCAATAGGAAGATGAACCCGCCAGAAACCACTCTCCTCAAATGTTTCAAGTGATATTTCTTGGAGATTTGGATTCGCATTTCCCTGTTTTATACTCGCAGGATCTATATTAAGCTGTGCGTATAATATTGTTACACATGTTAAATATACGATGCATGCAACGTTCTTCATCATCATTCGCCTCCTTCAGCATCTTCCCAAAGCCTGTCACGCAGGTCATCGTCGAAGAGATTACCACCATCTCGTACCGGCTCAACGCCACGCGCTACGACATTTAAATCATCAAAATAAACAAAAACGTGATTGTTACTTGCTTCTGGGCGCGTCCATAGAAGAATTTTTTCAATTTCTAATCCCGATTTAGTAAGAGAATTAGGATCTCTGCGCGGTATATTTCTCGGCAAAATTACACTCAAATTTCTCCAGCCATGATATGACAGATCACCCATGGGTATGGTATGCACAATGCCACGAAAATCACGGAGCATAACTTCCAAATAATAACTGTTGTTTGAACCCCAGGCCCATAGATCAAGACTCTGAACATTCCGGGGAAGATCAATATTTTGAGGAATGATATTTCCCCTTTCATCTTTTGTTGCAGGTATAACCTCAACATAGTTATATCCCCTTCGATTGAACATCGCTTCTATACCAAGAACTTTCAATCCACGACCGTTATCATCCCAACCATGTAATGCTGTTGGCCAATTTTTAATGTATCCAGCTTTGGGAAATTCATCCATCGTATATTTGCTGGAACGAACGATCCACTGTATATCACCATCTGGATCATTAAACGAGTCAAGCACAGAACTTCTGTAATTTGTTCCGCGAACTTGGGAATATCCGTTCAAACAGATGAAACTGATTATTACGACTACATATAGTATTTTTCTCATGATTCACTCCTTACTTCCCATAGACCCACAACTACAAATGTAGTACGCGATCTATTTCCATATCATTCTGAGTATCGGACAAATTGTGCCACAACATAACCGTTTTCTCCCGTTGTTTTTGCATCCTGATCTTCCATTTCTACATCTGGATTATCTAATAATATAACATATTTTATTATATCTTGAAAAGAAAAACCAATAGAAGCAACAATATTTTTTCCTTCAGTGGCATCTAGCAAAAATGTTTCAAGAATTATGCTTTTGTCCTGAACTAATTGAACACTATCCATTACAGATTTATTGTGTGAACCAAGAAAAAGAGCAATCACCGCATTTTGAGACAGAGAAAATATGTCATTTCTTACATCATCAAAAACTAATGGTTCTGAATAACTGTGTGTGGATAAAGAAGTAAGATCAGCAACATTCCCAAAGCCCTGTTGGAAGGAGGATATTTCTGACCTTGTTTGCTCGCCATGATCCAGTATCAGAATGGCAGTTCGAACATTGGGATCATTGTTTGCCTCCCGAATCTGCAACATTCTTTCTGCCGCGAAATTGCCCGCCTCCTGAAAGGCCGCCACCCTGTTAAAGGCAATAGGAACACCGAACTCCCTTTCTGTCTCCTGAAAAAAGCTCATATAATAGATATCGGGTAGCACCTCAAGTGCAAATTCATCCGTGATATTTCTTATCCTCGCAGTTAATGATCCTAGCGTAAGAATATTTTTTGATGCAAGAACAGCACTACGCTGTACATAATGGGGAGCTGAATCTGTAAGGATGACAAGGTTAATTTTTTCTGGCAGCTGGCGATTGATCGCGCGTATATATGTTTCTGGATTTTTCGGAAATATATACGAAAATTCACTATCGACAACAACGGTTACATCGCTCTTAGCACAGCTAGTAAGAAAAAAACTAATACAAACAACGAAAAGAAAAAATTTAGACATAATCCTGTAAAATAATTTTTCGAAACATACTTTTTTGAGGAAAGAAAAGGAGTACAGCAAACAACAGCATGCTAAGAGCCAAAATACATACTGTAGCAAGTAAGAGCAACCAAAAATAATGCGATAAGGACAACCATGCAATTTCAAGTTGAAGAGCAACAAATACTAATAACACAAACGCACATATGGTGCTGTATGCATATTTCTTCCTCTGGAGTCCATAGATCAATATGGCAGCCATGAGCACATAGAAAATTCTAAAGCTCGGCATAACAAACAAACTATAATAATTCATCGTATGCACAAAAGATAGGGGATCGAAAATAGCAAAGAAGGCATTGAAGAGAGAAAAGAAAATCAATGGCACATAAATACTATTGGAAGTCCGTCTCTTCGGAAAAAGATATATATTACACAGGATTGCGAGAACTAAGGGCAACAATATCCTCATAACAAGTTCGTACAATATAAAATTAGTAGCACTATGATTTGGTTGCAGCCATACAGCCAGTAAACGTAGTATGAGATAAGACAGAAGAACCGATACCAAGACCCGCACTAATTGTGAAAAAATGAGTACCCTTCTTTGCTCAATATAGGGATTCGAAAACAAAACGGCAAGCAAGAAAATCGGTGCTGAAGTTAGCAGGTACAAACTCACAAGTAAATAATATACAATATATGACAGTAACACAAGTGAGTACAACATAAAATGAGTAAAGTCGGACAAATACAATACAATGAATATCACTTCGGAGACCTCGGAATCGGCATTACCCTTGATTCTCGCCAGTCCTTTGGACCAATAACTGTGCGTTATGAATCCTATGGGCAATTAAACAGCGATTGTAGTAATGCCATCCTTATTTTCCATGCATTTAGTGGTGATGCACATGCAGCGGGAAGACACCAAAAGACGGATAAGCATCCCGGATGGTGGGATGCGATGATTGGTCCGGATTGCGCATTTGATACCAATCGTTTCTGCATTATCTGCTCCAATGTTCTTGGAGGATGCCAGGGAACGACTGGCCCTGCCAGCATCAACCCCAAAACAGAAAAAGAATATGGACTCAGTTTTCCTGTTATAACAATTCATGATATGGTCAAGGTTCAAAAAAAATTGATGGAACATCTCGGGATAGAACGCTGGTATGCCATCGCAGGAGCATCAATGGGAGGCATGCAGGCCATGGAGTGGCTTGCTCATTATCCCAAAAACGTAGAACGTGCTATTATTATTGCTGCCCCCATGCGTCTGCATGCCCGTGACATTGCATTTACAACAGTTGGTCGACAGGCAATTATGTCTGACCCTAACTGGAATAAGGGCAATTACTATGGTGGTGTGGGTCCACATAGAGGATTGTCCATAGCGCGCATGATGGCACATATTACCTACAGCTCGGAATTCTCCTTGGGAAAAAAATTCGGAAGAAAATTACAAAAACAAACTGAATTTGATTTTAGCTTTGAAGATCAATTCGCTATAGAAAGCTATTTACAATATCAGGGTATGAAATTTGTCGATAGATTTGATGCCAATTCCTACCTATATCTTAGTAAATCAATGGAATACTATAATATGGGTAGCGAGAAAGTACTTGATCGTAGCATGTCACAGTGTAATTGCCGTTTTTTGATTATCTCCTTTACCTCAGACTGGCGATTCCCTGCTTCCACCATGATGGAACTAGTCCGCTCATTAGTTAGAACGAAGAAGGATGTGTCTTTTGTTGATATTGATTGTCCCTACGGACATGATAGCTTTTTACTGGAACAAAGCAAGCAAACTGAGATGATATACGCATTTTTAGAGGGAAAATAATGAAACAAAATATACACTCCGATAGCATCATTCACACATGGGTTGAACAAGGAAGCAAGGTATTAGACCTTGGCTGTGGCAAGGGTGAGTTGCTCTTCGACCTAAAAAAAAATAAACAGGTCACTGCACATGGAATAGAAATAGACGAAACAAACATTAGAACCTGTATTAGAAAGGGACTTTCTGTTATCCATGCAAACTTAAATGATGGCTTGCAGGATTATAAAAATCACGCCTTTGACTATGTTATTATGAATAGAACCTTGCAGATCATGGAGGACCCCTGCTTTATTCTGAACGAGATGTTGCGCGTGGGTCGCTATGCAATAATTAACTATCCTAATTTTGGATATCTCAAAAATCGTCTGCAGCTCTTCTTTGGCGGACAGATGCCAAGAAACAAGAGCTTTCCCTATGAATGGTACAATACCCCGAACATTCATTTCTGCACCTGTAAGGATTTTTTCGCACTCTGTGAACAGGAAAACATTGAAATCGAGAAGCAATATTTTAGCAGAAATGGGGTTCGCACTCCATCAATACTGCACAACCTGACTGCAAATGAAATATATTGCATGATTAAACGAAAAAATAAAAAAAATGCTTGAATGTTATTTCTTATTGATGTATCATGTGTACAGAAATGGCACGACAACAACGCCCGATGCAGAATGCAAATGTGATCAGAGTAAACCGTATGATTAAGGTTGCTCAGGTGCGCGTAATTACGGAAGATGGGAAACAATTGGGAGTTATCACAACTGCGGATGCTCTAACACTTGCGAATCTACGTAATTTGGATCTTGTAGAAATAGCTCCAAATGCTTCACCACCGGTTTGTAAATTACTTGATTATGGCAAATATAAATTTGAAATAGAAAAGAAGCAAAAAGAAACAAGAAAGCATCAGAAGTTCGTCCGCCTCAAAGAGGTGCGCATGCAACCAAAGATTAGTCAGCATGATCTTGATTTCAAAAGCAGAAAGGTTTCTGAATTCCTAGCAGAGGGAAATAAAGTTAAGGTTACGATCCGTTTCAGAGGAAGGGAATTAGCACATACGCACCTTGGCGAAGATGTGTTAAATAAAATTATTGACAAATTGGATACAGAATCATTCCTCTTAGAACGGAAACCAACAATGGAAGGACGTGCTATGTCAATGACGTTAGCATCAAAAACAAAAATACAGAAGGGAGAAAATAATGCCAAAGATGAAAACTCGTAAGAGTGCTGCAAAAAGATATTCACTCACTGGTAGTGGCAAAGTTAAATATAAAAAACTTGGTTTAAGACATAATTTAATCAAGAAAACAAGTAAACGGAAACGAAATTTGCGTTCAGCCGGAATGTTACATTCTTCTGAGGTGAAACGCATAAAAAAATCATTGTTACCCTATGGATAAGGAGAAAATATGCCCAGAGCGATAGACGGCACACGCCATAAAGACAGACGAAAAAAGATACTCAAAGACAGTAAGGGTTTTTGGGGGAGAAGGAAAAATACATACCGTGTAGCAAAGAGTGCGGTAGCGAAAGCATACCTCTATGCTTATCGCGATAGAAGAACCAAAAAACGTGACTTCCGTCGCCTCTGGATATCTCGATTGTCTGCTGCATGTCGAATGAATGGTATTACGTATTCGCGTTTTATACACGCTTTGCATACCTGTGGTATTCAACTGAATCGTAAGGCATTGTCAAATATGGCGATTGAGGATAAGGAATCCTTTGCTGCCTTAGTAGAACAAGTAAAATCACAGGCAAATGTCACGTAATAATTTTGAACAACTAGAGCATAAAATTAGTGAGGCAATAGAATATATTCTTGCACTCAAAAATGAAAAAGAAACTCTGGAAGTTGAAAATACAAGATTAAGAACTCGCTACAGTGAGTACGAAGAAAGAATTAATACCCTCGAAGAAACCATCCTCGCACTGCGAGAGGAACATGAGTCAGTAGAAGACAAGATCCTTCGAGCATTGAAGCAGCTTGAGAAGCTGGAGGATGCAATCTCTGAACCCCACACTGTGCCCACGGAGGAAGATTCAGAAGCAATCGGTAGCGGATCTGTGGAAAGTGGTGAAATACCCGAAGTAATCGACGAGCTGCCTCCATCAAGCGCTAGCAGATCTATGGAAAGTGACGTAATCCCCGAAGCACAAGCACATGACAGAATAACACAGATAACAGATGAGGATGAAAGTTCATTTGACAATGAGTTCGACGATGTAGATGTATGGGATGATGAGTTAGATGTTCAATTTGAGGATAAAATTGAAGATGAACATCAAACACCCTCACCTCCGACGAATGTTTCTGCAGAAGTATTTGCTGATGCGGATAACACAAAGAATTTTGTTAACGATAGATCTGGTATATCATCACCCTTTAATGACAATGACACAAGAAAGCAATGGAATTTTGAAGAAGAATTAGACGAGGAGGAGAACCGGGAAGAGCCGGAAATGTTCTAATGGAAATTGATATATTAGGCACGACGCTTACATTAGAATCTGATGAGGGTCCTGAGCATTTGTCATGTGTTATACGCCATGTCAAACAAATGCTTGGAGAAATCCAACAAACACATCGAACAAAGGATCCTCAGAAACTCGCAATTCTCGTCTCTTGCTTACTTTCCAGTGAGTATTGGAAGCTAAGAAATAAATATATAACCCTACAAAAACAAGTCAAGGTTCAAAATGAGCATAACAAACAAATAGAACAATATGCTGAACATATGCTTGACAACCTACAATCAAACCTACCCCCACAGAACTAGCGCACAGCATTCAAGTTTCATCACATATTATCCGAAAAGCAAAATGGAGGGTATTAGAGTGATGAGCATGCCTTGGAAGGCATACCTTCCCTTTATCTATACGATAAGTATCGGAATTTATTATAGGACCTTAAGGTTTATTTTAATACAGGAAAAAAAAAATGCTGATATGGATATCGGCAAATAAAAGAACAAGGAGGAATGTGTTGTGATTATCAATCATAACTTAAGTGCAATGTTCGCACATCGTAATTATACGGTAAATGAGCGTAATGTTACACGAAATATGGAAAAGCTGGCCTCCGGCCTGCGTATTGCACGAGCTGGTGATGATGCGTCCGGACTGGCTGTATCTGAGAAAATGCGCTCTCAGATTCGTGGTCTGAATGCTGCATCTCGAAATACATCTGATGCGATATCATTTATTCAGACAGTAGAGGGAAACTTGCAATCAACACAAGATGTTATGCAACGTATTAGAGAGCTTGCAGTGCAATCTGCCAATGGAATTTACACTGCTGAAGATCGTATGCAGATACAGGTGGAAATATCCCAGCTTGTTGATGAAGTGGATCGAATAGCATCCCATGCACAATATAATGGCATGAATATTCTTACCGGCCGTTTTGCAAGGCCTATAGAAACCGGTGTTCCTGCTGCAAGTATGTGGTTTCATATTGGTGCAAATATGGACCAACGTGAACAGGCTTTTATTGGTACGATGACCGCACAGGCCTTGAATCTGCGTGAGATTGACAATAGTATTATCTCTGCTTCATCGCCCAGTGGTGCCAATCGTATTATCGGTGTTATTGATAATGCTTTGAAAACAGTAAATAAACAGCGTGCAGACCTCGGTGCCTATCAAAATCGCCTAGAGATGGCGCGTGTAGGCATCGATATTGGAGCAGAAAATTTGCAAGGTGCAGAATCTCGCATTAGAGATCTCGATATGGCATATGGCGTAGCTGAATTTACGAAAAATCAGATATTGCTACAGGCCAGTACATCAATGCTTGCACAGGCAAATAATAAGGCCCAGACTGTTCTACAGTTATTGCAGTAAAGGGCTTAACGCAGTAGCTTAAATGCTACATTGATCTTTGAAAACAATCCTCCGGATCAAGTAACTGGTGAATGCTTGGCTTGGTTTTTACCAAGTCAAGGGTTCCCATCCAGTATATTGTTAGTGCGCGTAGCTAATAAGAGTACTGTTAATACGGATGTGGGAAAAAATCTACGGAAGGAGGAGTGTATGATTATTAATCATAATGCAAGTGCATCTTTTGCACGACGCGAACTGAAGTTTCATGCTATTGACAATAGTACGAGCATAGAGCGATTAAGCTCCGGTTTGCGGATAAATCGTGCAGGTGATGACGCATCTGGTTTAGCGTTGTCTGAGAAACTCAGGACCCAGGTTCGAGGACTTAGACAGGCAGAAAGAAACATTGAGGATGCTATTTCGTTTATTCAAACGACAGAATCCTATTTGCAGGGAAGTATGGATGTACTTCAACGCATTCGGGAGTTGGCGATACAATCTGCGAATGGTATCTACTCAGCCGAGGATCGAAAACAGATTCAGGTTGAAGTTTCTCTGCTCGTTGATGAAGTCAATCGTATTTCATCACATGCAGAATTCAATGGTTTGAAAATGCTTGATGGCACATTTGCAGAAAACGGCGAGCAAATTATGCAGTTCCATATTGGAGCAAATGAGGCGCAATCCGTTCGGGTATTTATTGGAGATATGTCTGCACGTGGTTTAGGACTCGTGGACAATGCAGGCGGAGCGACTTTGTCAATATCAACTCCAACGGCGGCAAATTCGTCATTGGGAAGTGTTGACACTGCGCTAAACCAACTGCTAAAACAACGAGCAGAACTCGGCGCATATCAAAATAGAATGCAAATGGTTCAACGAAGTATTGCAGTTGCAGCAGAGAATCTTGCTGCAGCAGAGTCAAATATTCGTGATACCAATATTGCAAACGAAGTAAGTAATTTCGTAAGAGGACAAATATTGATGCAAGCAAGCATGGCAATGCTTGCCCAAGCCAATACACAGCCTGAAATTGCTTTACAGTTGCTTGGTTAGTAGTAACAATGAGGCTACTGGACGTCGCCTCAACTATTTACGGCAGAAGTACGCGCACTTCTGTCGTATTTAACTATTTGAAAGTTGAAGTTATTATGTTAGAAATACAAAGTTTATTTTATGAAGAAATGCAATCGCGCCCCATTCTGAATGAGAAAAAGGTATCGTTAGATCGTCCTCCAGAACATGATCCAACTACTACCCTGCCCCTAGATAAGAATAATATCCGTGAGATGATTGCTGAAATTGAACACATTACCTCTGTCTTCGATCAAAAATTACGTTTTGAATACGACGAAAATCTACAACGCATTATTGTAAAGGTCATTGATAAAGATACCGATAGAATAATCAAACAGTTGCCCCCCGAGGAACTGCAAAAAGTATATCTAAGGATCAGGCAGGCAATCGGTATTTTGATTGATAAAATAATTTAAATGCCCTACCCTGCCAGGCAAGAACATGGCAGAGATTTCTATTCCATCTTTATTATCACAAAGCAATAATGATTGGACTAAACAAATTGATAGTGTTTTAGAAAAGGAACGGGCGCCTGTTCAACGACTTGAAACACAAAGAGATGAATATCAGAATAAACACAGAATCTGGACGAGCATTCGTAGGCAAATAACTCAACTCTCGCAAGATGCAAAAATTCTTTACCAATTTGGAAATCCCTTTACTGAGCGCGAAGTTCAGGTAAGTGACGATCGCATCCTAACTGCGACCAGTAAAACTGGTTCTAGTTTAGCGAATTATGATCTTAAAATACAACATCTTGCACAACCTGAACGCTTAGTAACTGATACCCTCTCTAAAGATTTTGTGGTACCCGATGGAAATTATCATTTCAAACTGGGAGATGAAGAAGTCAGCTTTCATTTCAATGAAAAAACACTGGAAAATTTTGTAGATCGATTAAACACTGATGCTTCTGGTATGATGCGTGCCTTCCTAGTGAGAGTTAGGGAAAATGAACATGTACTGGGCATTAACAGTCTGATGAGTGGTGCTGACAAGAGTATTGAATTCAATGATGCTGCGGCTGAATTTGCAAATCGAAGTAATATGCATGTAATCAGAAAAGCCACAGATGCACTAGTATCAATAGATGGCATTGTTGTTGAACGAGATTCAAATACCATTGATGATATTATCCCAGCTATTACCCTTGAATTGCATAAGGTAAGCGAAGAAGATGTCCAAATTCAGGTTCAACCAAATAAAGAAAGTGCCAAACGAGCTATTGTACAATTTGTCGGTATGTATAATCAAACAATGCGCGATATACATATCCTAACAAGAAATAAACCAGAAATAATAGATGAGATTAGCTATTTTACCGAGGAAGAACGAGAGCAGGCACATGAACGATTGGGGCTCCTTATAGGTGATGCATCATTAAACCGTTTGGCAAATCAATTACAAAGTAATGTGCGCGCAAGTAATCTACAATCAAGAAATATACCAGAACTGGAAAATATTGGCATACAATCACAGGCATTTTCACAAGATAATCCAGGTGGAAATTTATTGGGATATCTTGATATTGACGAAGAAAAATTAGATGATGCCCTGAAAAATAACTATGAAAATGTGGCACGAATTTTTGGCAATGATAGAAATAATGATTTAATCATTGACGGTGGCATCGCATTTGATGTGGAGGCAACTATCAAACAATATACACAAAGCGGTGGTATCATTAGTAGTAGGATGGATCGGATCGATGGCCTTGTAAGTAGTACGAATGAGCAAATCGATCGATACAACGATAAAATTCAGGATCTTGAGCGAGATCTTGTGCAGCAATTTACGAAACTTGAACAGCAAATAAGAATCATGCAACAGGGCACGAACTCTATTGAAAATCTAACACAAGGAAGTAGGCGTTAATTGAATATGGATATTGTAATTGATAAAGAAAATATTAAATTTACTCTTGAGGGTGAGGAAAAAATTTCTGAGGTTATCACAGAAATTAATAATTGGCTACGAAACAATGAACGCATCGTTACTAATGTCTCTATTCAGAATCAGGATGATCAGGCAGATGTCCGGGATTGGAATGATATACTCGTTAATGATGTCAAAATATTAAATATTGAATCATTACATAACTATGAATTCCGTCTGGCCTCACTCCGTCTGCTCCAGAATTATATTTTGGAATTACAGACAGCACAGGAAGAAAAGAATCAAGATGAATTGAAACGTTTAAAAAGACAGGAACATGAGGTTCAGGCCCTGCTTGCAACAGTTATTTCTGAACATGATGCTCGAAATATTATTGCTCATCTTGATGACAATAGTACATCAGATGATACACATTTTATTAATAATTTCATGGAATTACTGCGAGAACAAGAACGTGAAATCATAGCGCCTCTGCAAGAATGCATGTTAACTGCAGGCATCCTCTCAAGAGAGCTTGATAGCTTTCGGGAGATTCCTGTCCTAGTACAAACCGGCAAGGGTGCTGAAGCAATGCAGATGCTTGTACGTTTTAGTAATTTAACTGTCAAAATCCTGCGTATATATCCCTATCTTATTTTTCATTATGAAACAAAACAGAAAAGCATTGAAATGCCTGTAGAAGAAATAAATAAGATGCTCAACGAGCTTGCAGACGCATTAGAGAAAAAAGATATGGTCAATGCTGGTGACGTTTTAGAATATGAGCTGATTCCTGTCATTGAAGATTGGATAAGCGTTTTTTATGGAGAATTCAATGATACGGAATCTGAAACGTGAACATATTTTCTCAATCACTCCCAGAAACACAAAACATTGGATTGAGAGTCGCTTCTGTCCTACGTGGCGGTATGGTCATCGGCTTGGGTGGAAAACTCGGTTCAGGCAAGACGACGCTGATAGCAGGCATATTAACTACCTATGGAATAAAAAATTCTACTAGCCCAAGTTTCCAACTAATCAATTCCTATAAGACAGAATATTTTGACATCTACCACCTCGATTGCTACCGCCTATCAAATTTTGTTGAACTTGAAAACATCGGCTGGCGGGACTGCCTATACGCGAGTTCTATAATGTTTATTGAATGGTACAATCGTTTCCCTGAGCTTGACCTTGAGTACAGTATAGACATTGAGGTTCTAGACAAGGAGAAACGAAAAATCACAATAACAGGATTAGAAATATGAAGGTACTCTGCATCAGCTGCACAGCAAAAGAGCTCGGGATCTCTGTGGCCAGTATAGACGCCACAAAAAGAATTGAACAATATATTCATTGGCAAAGAGATGAAAAACAAGGACATCATCTAGTGGATCAGTTGGCTACCCGTTTTTCTCAGATAGATCTTACTATGCAAGAGATAGATCTCATTATCTGTCCTAAGGGTCCAGGATCTTTTACCTCTCTACGTACGGCAATGACAGTAGCAAAGGGACTTGCCTTTGCAGAGTCCATTCCGATTGTTGCAGTGCCAAATGTAATTGCCTGCTGCCAATTTCGTGCAGAATGGGAAGGACTTGTTATACCTATTATTGATGCACGCACAAGTCGCTTTTTTTCTGTTTTTGCTCGCAATGCTATGCTACTATGCGATTGTATGGACCTACATGTCAAACAGCTACTGACTATGTGCAAAGAATATCGCAGAAAGGGTGAAAAAATCTTATTAAGCGGGAGGGACGCAGGTCTTGTATTCCAGGAATTTTCCGCAGAATTTGGGGCTGATTGTATATTAGATACTACCTACCCCGCCCTCTCCCTCTATGCATTATTACAATATGGAATACAGCTATGGGACAGAAAAGAATTTCTTGCTGATGATGCTGGGCCTGTTTACATTCGTCCTGCTACTATCGATAAACTGGGTGCTCAAAGGCGTAGCAAGCAGATTGATGCTTAGACAGAATAATGTTCCAGCAGATCAAGAAAACGTTGGATGCTGGTCGACATTCCGCCAGGACGGGATCGCAATTCCCACAAAGAGCCATATTCGATAATAAGCCGCTCTAGTCTCTGCTGCAAGATTCGTCCCTCCGGATGATTTCGGATCTCCTCCCAACTCTCTGCCTTCATTCCTTCCAGCACCTGCAGATGTTGCAGTGCATGATGCAATAACTCTGCTGTCCATGAAATATCCCTCCCCCAGCCGTCTAAATCGCCAGTAGCAAGCTTTGCAATAATGCTTTCCACAGTAGCAATCTCAGGAGATAGATCAAATCTGGCACGCTTCCCATCCCATAAAGTGTAATAGGGCCAGAGATCCGGCATGATGCTAACTGCAGGAATAGTGGCATTCATACACAGAAAATGATTGCTACTGGCGATTTTTGAAAGCTCAATCAATGCTTCTGCATGGCCTGGATCTGAGAATACATGCTGTGATAGCCATTGAGTGATGGCACTATCGGCAAGGTCTGAGCCATTCCACGAAAGGTTTGCAAATAATACGAGGGCAGGAAAACTTGTAGGGAGCTGTTGCCAATGCCCATTATCACCCCAATCTGTGAGCATGCTGCCTCGTGCGCCATATTCTATTGCTGCAGATACTGCATTACAGCAATTTGTACGTGCAATAGACCATCGTGATGCAATGGAATTCCAGCTGCTCGTTCCTGTACAGAGATAAAATCTGCGCTCTAATGACTGTAAGCGTTGAGCCCGTTCAATAAAGGGATGATCTACCTCATAGCCCCACTCGAGCAGTACAATGTCAGATGGTATATCGGCTATGCATTCGGGATATGTATTCAAAATATCAGCCCACATTTGCATCTGCTTTCCCTGCTTTGTTAGCATGCGATGTAATTTCAAAATATAGTCACGATATATTTTGCCCTTCCCGACTTCGCTTGCGCGAGCTGCACTCTGCCCCATACAATGCTCCCATGGTTCATCACCCCCAACATTGACCATCTCTGCATCAAAGAGCGGAAAGTACTGCCCAAAAATGTTCTCAATAAGTGCCTCTGTACCAGGGAGATGTGGACAGAGAGTTGAGGGCTTAGCTCGAAAGACATTCCAAGGATCAGTAAAGCCATCGGGTGTTTCTGCAAGATGACGATATTCAGGATAGCAGAGCCATCTCTCCATATGACCATAAGAATTTTGATTTGCAATTAATGTAATGCAACGATCCTGCGCATAGCTCTGTATTGCCTCTATGTCTTCAGCTGTATAGGGACTTGCATGAGCCCAGACCTTTGCGTGCCCTGCATAGGAAAAACAATGCTCGTTGTACAGCTGCAACTCATTGATTTTCAGATCGGCACAAAGATCAATAATTGTATACAGTGTTTCCAGTTTCGGCACTCGATCGCGCGATATATCAAGCATAAAACACCTATGTGACAGGGCTGGAGCATCCTCTATTTCAAAACAAGGGAGCTCTGGCTGTGTAAAAATAAGTGCAAGACTGCGAAGTGCGTAGAAACGTCCAGGTTCATCTGCATAATCAAGATGAATGCTGTCCTCCAGAACACGGAGACGATAGCCCTCTGCTGGAAGATCCGAATCCTGTGACATCCGCACTCCCTCCGGGGCTTCGCTCTGTTTGAGATATGCATAGGATGGTAAAATTTGCAACCTTGGTCGATGGTTGCCACTCAGTTGTCTATATTTTTTGGGATATGGTAGACAGAGTGGCAGCTGCAAGGACATTACTTCGTATGTGTAAAGGCCTGATCGATATCGCTTATGATATCATCAATATGTTCGAGACCGACAGAAAAACGAATCATTTCCGGCAATACACCTGCCTTTCGCTGATCGTCCTCTGAGAGCTGGGAATGTGTGGTACTCGCCGAATGGATGGCCAGAGATTTTGCATCACCAACATTTGCAAGATGAGAGAAGAGCTGCAGAGCTTCTATAAAATTAACCGCCTGCTCCTTACCGCCCTTGATGCCAAAGCTTACCATTCCTCCAAAGCCCTTTTTCAGATACTTTGACGCCAGATCATGTGTGGCACTCCCTGGCAAACCGGGGTAACTCACCCATGCAACCTTGGGGTGATTGTTGAGATACTCTGCGACTTTTTGTGCATTTTCACAGTGACGTTGCATCCGTAGAGGGAGTGTTTCAATTCCCTGCAAAAACATCCATGCATTATCCGGAGATATGCAGGCACCGAGATTGCGGAGATGCACCACCCTCATGCGTATGGCAAAGGCAGCTGGATTGAGATCGCCTAGGTCCTGTGCCCAACGTAAGCCATGATAACTCTTTACTGGGGTATTAAACTGCGGAAAATTTGGATTGTCCTTCCATTCAAATTTTCCTGAATCAACAACAATACCACCTATTCCGACTCCGTGTCCACCAAGCCATTTTGTAAGTGAATGAATTACAATATCTGCGCCATGCTCTATTGGCTTAAGGAGGTATGGCGTAGTAAAGGTTGAATCAACGATAAGAGGAAGTCGTGCTGCATGCGCTATATCCGCTAAGACTCTTATATCAGCACATTCAAGACTGGGGTTTCCGATCGTTTCAATAAAAATTCCCTTGGTCTTTTCTGTAATTGCTGCTTTGAATGCATCGTAATCCTGAGGATCGACTAATTTCACATTGATACCAATATTGGGGAGGATGGATGTGAACATTGTATAGGTGCCACCATAGAGATTGCTCGAAGATATAATCTCGTCTCCTGCTGAACAGAGATTGAGTATCGTGTAAAAAATTGCCGATGTTCCGGAGGCAAGGGCAAGTGATGCAACTCCGCCCTCCATAAGAGAGAGACGTTGCTCTAACACATCCTGTGTAGGATTCATAATACGCGTATAAATATTACCGAGTTCACGCAATGCAAAAAGATTGGCTGCATGTTCGGTATTTTTAAATAAATACGCGGAAGTCCTATACACTGGCACAGCACGACTCATCGTCCCGTGATCACCATCATATCCACCATGTAACACAATTGTTTCTATGTTATTACTCATTGACACCTTTTGTTACATAGTGTAACTCTAGAGAAAAAATTATGCAAGCAAATTGTATAATTTATTCTTTAATTGCTCCGGCTACAAAGCCCCGAGCAATTTGCCGATAAAATAGAATGTAAAAAATTAGCATGGGGATGGTTGCTATTACCAAAGCTGCAAATAATAAGCCAAAATCCCGTGCCATACCACCAGAAAAGGCATTTATACCAACAGGCAGACTCCGCAGCTCCTCACGTGTCGTCAGTACAAATACAAATACAAACTCATTCCAATTTCCAAGGAATGAAAAAATACCCATGGTGGCGATGATTGGACGCGAAATAGGAATGACAATGAGATGAAATATACTGAAATATCCTGCCCCATCAATAAATGCAGAATCAATAAGAGAGTCCGGAACACTGCGGACATAGGTCGTTGCAAGATAGATCATAAAGGGTAAGGCAAAGGCGATGTAGGGTAGCAGAACCCCGAGACGGGTATCATCTATGTTCAAGCGTGCTTCAAGAATAAACAGGGGAACAAGTACCGCATGAATAGTAATAAGAAGACCCATGATGAAAAAACCGTAAATAACAGAGCTAATTTTTTTGTATCCAAACTTAACCAATGCAAATCCCGCTGCTAAGGCAAAGTAAACAGTGAGTACTGTTGCAGTAATGGCATAGAACATACTGTTAAGGGTGTAGAGTCCAAGATTTCCCAGCTTCCATGAACGAATGAAATTCTGAAAATAGAAATGATTCGGAACTGCAAAAATATTGTGTATAATATCTGCATGTGGTTTAAATGCACTGTAGGTAAGCCATATAAGAGGTGCAATGGTAAGGAAGGTAAAGAGAAAGGACAGAACATAGAGAGCAATGCGAACTGCAAGTGGTAATTCAAGACCAAGATTACGCATATTTTCGTTCCAGTCGACTAAATATAATTCGAACAAGCGAAATAAAACCAAGACTTAAGGCAACGATGGCAATAGACACTGCACTGCCAAAGCCATATTTGTAATATTTGAAGGTGTTAATATACATGTAAATGGCAATAACCTCAGTGTAATGGGCCGGTCCTCCTCCAGTCATGGCAAAGACAAGATCAAAACTTTTTAAGCTTCCAGAAATTGCAAATACAAAGGTCGTAAATACAACAGCAAGTAAGGCAGGCAAAACAATATGAAAAAATATCTGTCTTTCATTTGCACCATCGATCCGTGCGGATTCAATGATAGATGGAGAAATTTTCTGCATGCTCGCAAAGAAAATAATAACATACACCCCCGTGTAATACCAGAGGATTACAAAGAGGATTGGAACGATGGCTAATTGCTTGTCCTCAAAAATTCCAATAACGTAGCGGGGATCATCAACAATGACGCGGATAAGGGCGGTGTAGAGACCGGCTGGGGAAAATATCTGATTCCACAATATGGCAACTATAACGGCCGAAATAACAACTGGTAGAAAAATCATTGCCTGAAACCAGCTGCCACCCCGTACCAGACGCCGATAGCAAACATAGGAAAAAAAAAGTGCTATGGGTATCTGTCCACCTACAGACACTAGGACTATAAGAATGTTATTACGTAAGCCATGCAAAAAGACCGGGTCTGTAAACATGGTAAAATAGTTCTGCAAACCGGTGAATTGAGGCGGAGCTGTCAATCCCGTCCATTCTGTAAAACTCAGAAAAAGACTAAAGAGAATTGGAAAGATAACAATGCCCGCATATATGAGCAATGACGGTAAGACAAGAATTCCAAAACTAAATCGCTTGAGTTGGACAGATGTCATATAATATTCCAGCGATGAGCATTCAACAAAGGTTGAATGCTCACCCAACAACTATCGAGTCTCTTCGTTGGCCGCTATCCATTTCTCATAGCGGTCTCCAACATCCTGAGCACTAATATTTCCAAACATCATCTCCTGTAGATCGGGGTGGAGAACGCCCATAGATTCACCGCTTAGGACTGCATCAAGAACATAACCACCGGGAGTTTCTGCTAGGAAGTCAGCAAGTTTGCGATTCAAAAGAGGCGCATCTTCGTTCGATGGGAGTATGTAGGCCGGCAGCCATCCCTGCTCCTGCTTTATTTTTGAACCTTCGGGTCCTGAAAAGAACCAAATCCATTCCCATGCTGCATCTGCCTTTGCACCCTCAAGCTTCGCATTCATGCCAAATCCTGTACCAGCAACAGTTGCAGTAGAACCAGCTGCACCCTTCTCATTGGGAAGGGTAGGGAAAACATGGAATTCAATATCGTCGTATTGATCGGGGGATAGTTCACCAACGAGGTTCGAAGTCCTCCAGCCACCATCAATAAAGTATACAGCTTTGCCGGTTACGAAATCCGTGAGTGCACGACCATATTCTGCCTGATTGATGCCTGGTGAAAACATATCATTATCACTGAGCTGCTTGATAACTTTCACGGCATTCACAAATTCTGGATCACTAAAAGACACATCACCTACGAGAGATGCCTCAAGCCATTTTCTTCCTGCTGTACGCTCTACAAGTGCACTGAGAAAACATGATTGCATCTGCCAACCATCCTTGTTATCCATTGCAATGGGGATGTAACCCGCATTTCGAATTCTGTTTCCCTGACTGATGAGCTCATCAAGTGTTTCTGGAAAGGAAAGCCCAAGCTCGTCAAGTAGCCGCCTGTTGGTATACATTACGTGGGTTGCTGTTACCTGCTCTGGAACCTCCCACATTTCGCCATTTGGACCCTGAGGTAACATGGCTGCAGATGCAAACTCATCTCTATGAGCATCGAGCCATGGACGTAAATCTTTAATTTTGCCACTACCCGTTACACTACCTGTTCGTTTGCCTGGCCATAAGAAAAGCAGATCGGGGAGTTCATCAGCAACAGCCATAGCTTGGAGCTTATTGTGATAGGGTTCATTCACGAGATAGTCAAATTCCAATTTAATATCGGGATGTTGCTCCTCAAATGCTAACCTGAGCGCTTCGAAATTGTCCGCAGAAACACTATCAGCTAAATCAAGATAATGAAATACTTTTAATGTTGTTACTGAATCATCTTCAACCTCACCAGTCGCCCAACTGTGAACAGTTATAAGAGCAAGAAACAAAAGACAGAGAAGCAATTTTCTTCCCATATATATGATATTCATTGCAAGTTCCTCCTTTTTGGAATACAATACATATATAGTAATATGTTTTGTAAAAATAAACAAGGACGAATATGAAATACATAGATCTGAGCGGAAGATGGACTTTAGAGATTGCGGAACACTCCATTCCTATTCAACTTCCTGGTGATAGTTACAGTGCACTCATCGGTAGCGGCATCATGCCTGATCCCTACTATGCGGACAATGAACTCAACTCACGATGGCCTGAATATGAATCCTGTACCATACATCGGAGTATAGACATCGATCCAGACGAGACGGGTGAGTTGTATTTTGAAAGTCTGGACTGCATCGCTGATGTATACATTAATGATAGCTTTGTGGGAAGAAACACTAACATGTTCCACCCCTTTCGAGTCCAGATTGCAGAACAATTAAAAAAAGGAAGGAATACCATCTCAATAACCTTTCCTGCCTATCATGATGCCCTGCAAACAGGATCATATGAGATCCCTATGGTTATATTTCCCGTTCAATTTCCACATCGCAATTTGCTACGGAAGGTGCAATGTCATGCAGGTTGGGACTGGGGTCCATGCCTTATGGTACATGGTATATATGGCAGGATGCATATTGCGTCTTCTCCATGGGGCTGTATACATCATCTGCACTGCGACATTGAAAAGAGTTCGGAGCAGAAAACAGAACAGCCGGCAGAGCATCGAACAGATGGAGGAAGTAATTCCTGCTGGACGGTGAATCTGTGCATTGAATACGAGGGATACCAGAAATCATCAGCCGAATGTTCCTTCTCCCTCGAAGGAGGAACGGTGCTCCTGCAACAGTATGACATAGAGCCGGGAATGAACAAAATACAGCAACAGCTCCATATAGAAGATCCTCAATTATGGTGGCCACGCGGATATGGAGAACAGGCACTGTATACCCTCAGAGTGCAGATACATGATTCAGTACAAGAAAAACAGATCGGCTTTCGTTCCCTAGAATGGATAGCAGAGGATGATGCTGATGGCCGCTCTCTCTTCCTGCGGATAAACGGAAGAAATATCTTTGCAAAGGGGGCCAACTGGATACCCACAGATGCCCTGCCATCACGACAGACAGTAGCCAACTATGAACGTCTCCTACAAGATGCATCTGCTGCCAATATGAATATTCTGCGCGTATGGGGTGGAGGTCAATATGAAGCCGATATCTTCTACGAGCTCTGTGATAAAATGGGGATACTGATTTGGCAGGATTTCATGTTCTCCTGTGCACTATATCCTGCTGATGATGAATTTCTTCAGAGCGTCAGGAGAGAGGCAGAATACCAGATAAAACGATTAAAGGACCACCCCTCCCTTGCTCTCTGGTGCGGAAATAACGAAAATCTCGCAGCACTGAACTGGTTTGAGATAAGCAGAAATAACCGCGACCGCTACCTTGTAGACTACGATCGCTTAAACAATGGAATATTGAGACAATCAGTGGCAAGCATGGATTCAGGTCGTATGTTCTGGGGAAGCTCGCCCTCAGATGGAAGTGATGATTACAACATGAAGTGGTATGATGATAGCCGGGGTGACATGCACTATTGGAGTGTTTTCCACGAGCGCAAAGCCTTTACCAGCTATAGGGATGTCATACCGCGATTCTGCTCGGAATTTGGTTTCCAATCCTTCCCCTCCCCCGATATCATAGCCAGTTACTGCCCTCCCGAAGAGCAAAATTTAACCACAGCCATCATGGATCATCATCAGCGACACCCCGCAGGAAATGCCATTATTATTGAACAGCTTGCACGATATTTCCGCTTTCCTGTTAGCACTGAACATGCACTCTACCTCAGCCAGATACAACAGGCAATGGCCATTGCTACAGCCATCGAATACTGGCGCTGTATGCGACCACGATGTATGGGAATAATGTATTGGCAGCTGAATGAGCTCTGGCCGGGCTGTTCATGGGCATCAATAGAATATAATGGAACATGGAAGCCATTACATTATCTTGTAAAGCGTTATTACGAGGACACACAGATATTTTCCATGGTACATAAGGAGACCTTGCAAAGCTACATCAGCCATGATGGATACAATGCTTGTACCGGCAGTATAGAATTGCGACATATCGCCTTTGATGGAAGTATTATCTGGGAAGAAGATCAGGAAATTGAAATATTACCAGCATGCGCAACATTGGTCCAGCAACGAGAGGACTATGAACCAGACCGGGGCTTTATCCACGGCATCTTGCATTTCGAAGATCCCAAGCTGGGGACAAGAGAAATACGTGAATGTTGGAATCTTCTGGCATTTCCAAAATATTGTAAGCTAGAAAAACCCACAATTACTGTTGAGATTGAACAAAAAACAGAGCGGACTGTCGATATAACATTGCAAACGACTATGCCCGCCTTCTATGTTCTACTGTACTTCCCGGGCCTAGCCGGAAACTTTGATGATAATCTCCTCATCCTTCTTCCACACAAGAAAAAAACAATCAGTTTTTATGCACGAAGAGCGATATCAGCTGCAGAGCTTCGCGAAACCCTCGTTATACATGACCTCTACTCATTGTGCTATGATGAATCATCACTATCCGGATTCTGAAAGAGCCCAGATAATTTCGATATGTTCTCTGCCGGAAAGGCTGCTTCTCGGTTTTCTTTCTGAATTGCGAGATATACTTCCTCACGATATATTTTTATCGTATTAGGCGCCTCAATCCCAACTCGTGCCTGATTTCCTTTGATATCGAGTATTGTTATACGAATGTCATCGCCAATAATAATATTTTCTAGTGGCTTACGACTGAGAATGAGCATGCTTTTCTACGGTTCCTCAGTGACGGACACTTCTTCAAGAATAAAATGTTTTGTACTCCATTTACTTTCCATAGAGATCGACTGACAACCGAGTTTTTCCTTTCTATTAATAATAATCGGCCCAAGGAGATTACAACTTATTTTCTCTGGAAAGTCATTTGGAATCGTAACGATGGCAAAAACAAGAATATCATTCTCGGATTCAAAATGTATTGAAAGAAAATCCTTTTCTGGCACATCTAGTACATAATCCTTTCGAACCAAATAGGGATTGATCAATACAAAGGCAAGACGTTCTTCCTCCGTACTCTGTAAAATATAAAATGGGGGATAGGGAGAATCAAGAATAGCAAAGCTATGTTGATTTTCAAATCCAATTAAGCCCTCTGGAAAGGTAATAATACTTTCCTTGGTAATAAGCTTCTCATCAGCAACGTTTTTCTCATCGATTATGATCTTCTCGTCAGTAACAAGCTTCTGTTCATCCAAAATTTCTGCTTGAATTTTCATTCACATCTCCTTCTTAATTTATTGTAAATAATCTAATAATGATGGCTGTAATAATCTACCCGCACTGGACAATGTCGCCTGATAGGCGTATTCCAGCATTTTCATATTGGTAATTGCCTCGGCAAGGTCTAGTCCAACTTCTTTGCTATTCATATCTTGTACTTCAGGTATTGCAAACTCATTTCTCTTATACGCAAGATTAAGCCGTTCCGTTAATGAACCACTTTCTGCTAAATTTACAGTTAGACTTTCCAATGCGTTATCGATTCGTCCCAGAACTGCAGAACCAATTGCCTCAGCATCATTGGAGCGCAGAGAATCACGAAAGTGAATCATAACATCAAATATTGAATCGTCAGAATGCTCTGCCGAATTAGCAATGTTATATGGTGGACGATTATTTTGTATGATGCCCAGATCGTTCATAACTGTTCCGACTTCGTCCCGTATCCATATTTGATGTGCCTGTGTTGTCTCTAGTGTCAGAGAACCTACTACTGGATCTATGGAGGCCTTAACTGAAGCCGCAGAATTGTTGATTTTTTCCACCATTGACGAAAGAGTATCTCCTACATCAACTGCTATGATCTGTCCATCAATGGAAAACTCTGCTGGCTCCGTAATCTGATATTCCAAGGCATTTTGCGTAGAAAATATTTGACTCTGCTCTGACCAAAAGAGTGAATTTCCCGGCATATTTATTGCTACACTTGCATTCTCGCTAATGCTTATGCGGTTAATATCCATGTTGCCTGCATATTCAACGGCTGTAACCACTTGTTCTCTATTCTCGCCCGCTGTTCCATAGATAACTCGGAATGCTTCGCTACGGCTACGTGTTCCCGAAAACAACATAGTACCATCAGCTTCGCGTGCATTTGCTATGCTGATAAATTCTTTAAGTAATTCCTCAACCTCACTTGATGCAAGCATCCGTTCCTCTGCACTGTAGATGCCATGTGAGGTCTGTACGGCAAGCTCGCGTATTCGTTGCATAATATCAATACCCTCACGAAGATACTGTTCGCCTAATTCCCTTCGATCAATGGTGCGTTCAATATTACGCGAATAGCGCTCAAGACGTTCCAGTTGAGACTGATAACGTACTGAATGTGCTGCTGCACTGGGATCATCGCGCAAATCACGCAGGCGGGTTTGGTTTGCAATCCCCTGCTCTGCACGAAAGAGCTTATTCTGCTGTCGCTTCATGTGAAACTGCAGATTATCAACTGGCATATTTGTACTTATTCGTTCCATACTATACCGCCATTCTGTTTATAATGATGTCTAGTAATTCATCATATTGAGATATAAATCGGGCTACTGCCTGATATCCATGTTGAAATTTAATCATCTGTGAAACTTCCTCATCCATATTGACACCACTAATGGCTTCCTGGCTCTCTTCCAGTCGCTTTAATATGAGCGAGCGTGTGGTATCCGCTATTTCTGCCTCTTCGCCGCGCACTGCAATGGATGCAACCACATCTGCGAAGTAATCGTCAAAACTTCGTGCCATCTTTCCTACAATGATTTCATCTGTGCGTAGATTTGCTATTGCCCGAGCTGCCTCGCCGGCTCCCACCGCCCCGGTACTAGGAATAGGTGAGAATGTTGCAGCAAGATTTGTAATATCCTCGGCTATGGCATCATTTATTCCAATCCAATGTGAGGGACGCTGCAAGGGAGCAACTGCGTAGTCTGCATTCTGTGATAATCCTAATACTGCCGATTCCTCTTCCCAATTATAGGCACCCTCCTGTCCGCTGTTCTGCAGGATGCCTGCATAGCCCACAAGAAATTGTCCCGAATCTTCCAGAGAACGGATAACAAAGTCATAGTGATTCCCCTGTTTTGCCTCTGTCGCACGAAGTTCTAGTACATTGTTCCTGTTTAGGCGTGCAATAAGCTCTGTAGAGCTTTGATTAATGCGCTCAATCACATTACTCACGCTGTCTTCAGGAAAATAATTAATCTCAACAATTCCATTACTACTAGGCAAGGAGAGAGTGCCTTCTAGTCCAATGAGCTCTTCTGACTGCAACTGGTTAGAACCATTGATGCGATAGATGAGACTGTTAACATTCGTGCCATCGCCATTACTGTCATAGTTACCGAGCACATTCAATACAGCAGGGTGTTCTACAAAGAAATCCGATCCTGTGTTGCCATTCAGTCCATATCCATCACGATGAATTTCATTTACAAGGTGCATAAAACTCAGGGTCATTTGATCCAAGCTACTTTGTGCATCCTGAACGTCCACATCCCTGAGCTCGAAGAGTGCTGCCATTTTGCCACCGAAGAGTTCAACATCGCTTTGATTATGTTCCCAGATGAGCTTGCTGGCTCCGCTTGTATCCCCTACCAAATCATGTTGATTACTCGCAAGATTCATTGTTCGAGCTATCCCACCCTGTACCAAGGGATAGCCACCACTATGCACACTAAATTCATTTGGATCCCTCCTATCAATGCTAATGTCAACGAGAGTAGATAATTTCTGAACAAGAACATCACGTTTATCCAGCAAATCATTTGGAATATCTCCCTCTGCCTCTACCCGTACTATCTCTTGATTCAGAGTTGCTATATCATGCACATAGCGATTTACTTCCTGAACAGCAATTTCTATATCTTCATTGATCATCTGTCGCATCTCATCCAATCCGCGTGCCTGTAATTGAATACCCTCTGCTAATGCAAAGCCCCGCTGCCGAACGGCATGACGAGAGGATTGTTGGGCTGGGAAATTAGATAATTCTTCCCATGAATCCCAAAATTTATCAACAAGATGCCGAACCGAGCTTTCTCCCGGTTCATTATACTGGCGTTCTAGCTTAAGAATATAGTCATTTCTGGTCTTCCAATACGTAGCAGAGCTACTCGTATGTATGATCCGTTTATCAAGTAGTTCATCGTGTACACGCCGAACCCTGATGCTTTCCACCCCCTGCCCGATTTGTCCTGCATGATTGGCACGGCTTAATCCCGGACGATGTAGAGGTTGAAAAGCGCTAACCTCTACCCGTTGTCGACTATAACCTTCAGTATCCATATTGCTCAGGTTGTGACCAACAGTATGGAGTCTCTTGCTATGAACAAACAGACCCCTTTTACCAAGCTCTATGCCAGAAAATGTTGATTCCATATTTAGCCCCTCCAGTCTAGCACGATGGGTCCCACATCACCCATATATTTTATTCCCGTTATTGAATACGTTCCTGTCGCCTTGTCGTTAAACAATGCTGACAATACATCCTCATAATGATTCACTGTTTCTCGTATGTAATGTATAATGTGTTCATGCTGTGCCTTGAGCTTAAGTATGAGGATGTTTTTAGAACGATATAGATCAGCAATACGCCCTCGGTCTTCGTCATAAAAATGTTCAAGAAGAGAAACGAAATGCGCATCCTCTTCTAATTTACATTGCTTGTATAAAGAATTAATCTCAGCATGTCGTTCTTCTTCCCGTCTCAGCAGATCCTCGTTGCACTCAGCGATTATTTCAATGCATTCCCTGATATGCTTCCATTCATGCTTGAGCACTGCCGCTTGAAGATCAGTTTGATGACTAAGCAGATGTTCAAGTGACTTAATCTCCAATGATAATTTCTCGTAGAGCTTGCCAGAAGAAACGAATTCTTTGTTGTTCACATCAGTAGTAAGTTTTAACTTATTTTTCATGTTATTTTCATATCGGCAGTCTGGTACAAATCTTAAGGGAAGCTTGCAAAGCTCCGCTTGTCTGTGATAGTGTTGTTTTATGTATTTGTATGTGAGAATTTTCTGCGTTCTACTATTTTTTTCCACTATAGTTGCAGTAATTTCTGCCCAAGAAGCGGCATTCTGGAACGCCGACGATGATATTGAACAGACTGCTGCAGATGTCATTGCAAAAATGACTGATGAGGAAATCGTAGCTCAGGTCCTGCTTGTTGGCTGGAAGAACGATGAAATTGCAGATTTGCAAAATTGGATCAGTCGTCGGGGCATTGGTGGAATTAAGATATTCGGCTGGAACGGAAGAGACGCCAGGGCCCTAGCACAGGACATTACTACATTTCAAGAGCTTGCATTGAAACAGAAAAATAGCATCCCACTCTTTACTGCAACTGATCAGGAGGGTGGATGGATTCGACATGTAAAAGACGGAACCAGTATTACTCCGGGAAATATGGCAATTGGTGCTAGCCGTCTCCCCCACGATGCCTATCAATCTGCCTATCATATTGGAAAGGAGCTGCGCGCAATTGGTATAAACATCAACTTCGCCCCTACCGTTGATGTCTACATACACCCCGAGGCCCATGTCATTGGTCCCCGTGCCTTTTCTTCCGATCCTAAACTGGTCGGAACCATGGGACTGGCCTACTACAAGGGCTTAGAGCAAAACAGAATCATTAGCGTTGCAAAGCATTTTCCCGGACATGGCAATGCAAACGGAGATAGCCATGGAACACTCCCTGTAGTTTCTGATACCATTGAAGAGATATGGGATCGTGATTTACTCCCCTATCGAATGCTTATCAGGGAGGGAATTCCTGCTGTCCTGATAGGACATCTGAGTTATCCCAACATTATTGGCAATAATATACCGACAACTTTTTCGCGTACATTGATGCAAAAAGTCCTCCGTCAAAATCTAGACTTTGACGGTCTCATCATCACAGACGATTTGTACATGCAGGGTGCCTTGATCTACGCAAAACAACAAAACTGGTCCTTTGCCCAAACATGTCTGGAGGCCATCCGTGCGGGCAATGATATGATCATGCTTTCTGGAACACCCAATTTATATGGTAGTATCTGGAACGCTCTTATTCAGGCCTATAAGGAAGACAGTGAGATCCGGGAACAAATCAACATGTCGGTACAACGAATTATCAGAACAAAATTACGCTACCTACGACCTGATAATCGAGTGCCATTCTTTCCTGATAGTCAGGAAATCCACAAAAATCTTTCCCAAGAAGATTCTCAGCAATTTTTCTTTGAACATGCTGCCCGAAGTATAACCCTTGTACGGGGCGATGTCCCCTTTCGACCTCCTGCAAATAGCAAGGTTCTCCTTGTCGGTAAAGACCGGAGTTTTCATACTATGGGAAGACGACGCTACGGCAATGCAGAACATCTGGTTCTTAGCGGTGAGTTTTATCAACCGGATGAATCAGACAGAGCTAACTTTCTGCGCATGGCACCTAACTATGATTACATCATCTTTTGCCTGTCTGACCCCGCCAGTTTTAACATTCTCCATGCAGCAAAAAATATTGAAACAGAGATAGTTGTATTTTCTGTTCACACACCAATATATTTGGAAGAATTACCTTGGATCAAAAAAGCCATTGCAGTGTACGGAAGAGGTTCCGCAAGCTATGAGGCAGGATTTGCAGTTCTAGCTGGCGATTATAAACCTGAGGGAATATATCCCTTAGCTCGGGAGAAGAAGGAATAATTTAGAGAAAGAGCACACCGTGGAATAATATGTGCAAACTGGCAACTATAATGCCACCCAAACCAATGGTCTTACGAAATGATATCAGGGTCTTGAGGTCCCGAGGCAGTGCAACATTTGAGGATGTTCCTCGGATAAGAAAGAGGAGAACACCCTGAATAATTCCCGCAAAAGCAGGGATGATATCACCTATAAATTTAACATTTCCTTCTGTAACAGCCAGCAATTTCAACACACCAAATAATACCGTAGTTGCAGCTAAAACAATAATAATTCCTTGCTTCTGCCAGTTCTTTGCATTGAAGATAACAGAGACTATATCGCCATCTTCCTTAGTACTTACAAGAAACAGACCCGTCAACAAGTTGGTTATAATTGAAAAGAAATAAATCGGATACATAAACTACCTAGCCCATGCTAGCACAAAATCAAAACTGTGTACAGAGCATACTCAGGCAAAACTAAAGCCCAGGCAATGACTGCATAACAGCAGGTAAGACATCCACCACGGCCTCAATTCCAATTCGCTTCTGCCTGAGGATCTCTCTGCCCGCCAACTGATGAATTTGAGCACCATAGCATGCAGCATCACAGGCGCTAAGCCCCCGTGCTGATAATGATGCGATAATACCCGCAAGTACATCTCCGCTCCCTGCATGGGCCAGTGCTGCATTCATACCATCAACAACTATCAAATCTTTATGAGCAGGAGAAGCAACTATGGTAACATGGGATTTCAAAACGACATGCGCTGAGTATTTCCGGGCAATGTTTTGTGCACTGCTATATGCATCCTGAAGAATCATATCGCGTCTCACTCCCAATAAGGCCGCTGCCTCGCCGGGATGTGGCGTAAGAATTTTTTCCTGTTGTGAGATGTACAATAGTTCCTGCAGATCCTTCCTTTCTGCAATAATATTCAGGGCATCGGCATCCAAAACAAGGGCTTCACTGCGTTGTAACACACTAGCCAGTACATCCTCTCTCTTCTCAGTTCCCCAGCCACAACCAAGGAGGAAGGCATTACATCTGATCTTTTGAATGTCTTCTACTGATAATTCCTGTACAAGTGCTGTCGGAACAGCAAGTACAAGATGCTGTAATGCAAGGTCAACAAAAAGATGTATCTTACCGCTTGACATCTGTGTTGCAGCCCGTGTTGCTAAAATTGCAGCCCCTGCACTCTGCTCTGAACCAGCACAGACAGCAAGTACACCATTTGTGTTCTTATAGGAATCCGCCTCCTGCCCCGGGATGCGAATATCAGCATCTTCTACAAGGTAGCTATCTATTGTAATATGATCCAGTACCGCAGGTGGAAAGCCAGCATAGACGCAGTGTATCTTTCCGCAGTATCTGCGTGCAAGAGTCTGATAGAGCATGGACTTAGCAAAACCAATGCTAGCTGTACAATCTGCCCGAATTGCACTGTCTTTTGGCTGAAAATTTTCTCGAATGCCGCTGGGCACATCAATAGCAAAAATCCGCGCAGGGGAATCCTGAACATGCTCTATGAGCTCTCGCTGTCGTATTTCCTGTTCGAGTCCAATTCCGCATATAGCATCAATGATCCAGCTAGCGGAACAGAGCAATGCAAGACAGCTTGAAGCATTCTCCTTCCAATTAATTATGGGAATGCCCAGCATCTGACAGATCTCATGCTGCTCCTTGCAGAGAGCAGTCTTTGGCTCAGAAACGCAAATAATGTTCACATGAGCACCTAATTGCAGATAGAAATGGCGGGCAAAGACATAGCCATCTCCGCCATTATTCCCACTTCCCGCAAGTACAATAACAGAGTCTGCCTTATCAAAATAGCTGTCGCGGAAAAGCTCATAGCAGGATCTCCCCGCATTTTCCATCAACACAGCCGCTTGGATGCCAAAATCTTGAGAAGAAGATCTATCAATGCTTCTTGCCTGTTCTGCACGCAGTAATACTTTCATGCTTCACTCCACATTAAAGGTCCATACTACAATATCAACACCCTCATTATGCACTAATAACGAAGAAAGATGTCCCTGCGGGGTTAGGGAAAAATCCCGGAAAAGAAATGATTGATGTGATAATGAACGCCGCAGATGCAATTCGCCCGCCTCATCAAGAACGAGAACTTCGGTATCATTGGGAGTGCTTGATTGCAATAAGAAAAAGTGATTGGAATCTGATATGCCGATGAATTCATAGGGCGTAGTACTTACGCGCGGAATATCGAAGAAATCAACATATCGCTCCTGTTGAAGATCAAGAGTGTAGATTCTTTCCATCATAAAATCAACAGCAAAGGCAGCACCCGTATCACTGTCTCTTTGCATCTGATAATAGGCAAGCAAGACGTAGAGAGCTTTGCCATCTCTACTGGGAACGACGTTATTGAGCACTGGCACAAGATTTCTGTCCGGAGTAGGAAGTTGATTAAGGAATAACAAAACACGAAATAAGCGCTCTCCATTCGGCGAATAACCAAAGACCATCCACTCATCAAGGGTTCGAGAAACCACTATAATTTGATCATGTTTCGTTATTTCCAGAGAATGAATGTAGGGAAAGGGCGTGCCGCCTATGCCCTCCTGGCCCAGATAATCAAGCACTTCCATCCTCCGCGAAAAACGGGTTATGACCCTGTTTAACATGGTATTATTCTCTTCGTCATAGAGTGTCTGTTGGGGCGAGACCAGTTCCTCTACCATCAATATCTGCCGTGAATCCAGGGCAATTTCACCCACCGATCGAAAGAGATAGGGATGAGCAGTCAGGGTTGCAACGGTCTTCTCATCATCTCCCCGAACAGCAAGTGCTGTGGGATTGGGGTTCTTTTCAGGATTATAAATTAGGGACAATAAATCACCATAGGAATTAAAAAGCATGACCTTTGATGATTGTCCATTGGCGATATAGAATTGCCCCTCGTGCATTGCTATGCGATTTTTCTGGGATAGCACATCCGACAAAAATACATTGATTTGTTTTTCGCTTTCGCCAAATTCAAGGACAAAGAGATTGTCTTGTTTTAATCGTGACAGGTCTGTTTCAGAACATGAAAACAATACCAATATACAAGAAAAAAATGGCAGAAGAAACTTCATTACCTGTATCCTACTGTGAACCTGCTTCTCTGTCAAATAGATATCTTTACCTATTGAAGAAAATATGCTACACTACATAAAAATTGTATGCACTACGCACTGCATTGTGGAGTTACTATGGAACAGATACAAATATTTGACACAACACTACGAGATGGCGAGCAATCACCAGGTGCCTCGATGACTGTAGAACAAAAATTTGAGATTGCTCTCCAATTAAAAGAGCTACAGGTTGATATCATTGAAACGGGCTTTCCAATATCATCTCAACATCAATATGATGCATGCAAGAAGATCGCAGAAGAAATACACGGTATTACACAGACAACTCTTGCCCGAACAGTTTCCGCAGATATTGATGCTGCAGCGGAAGCTCTGAAGAAGGCATCTAATCCACGCATTCACACTTTTATCTCAACATCCCCAATACACATGCAATACAAACTCAGGAAGAAGCCAGAGGAAGTACTTGAAGCAATAGAACATGCCGTACGATACGCGCGAAACAAGGTTGCGGAGGTGGAATTTTCTCCCGAAGATGCCACCCGAACCGAGCCAGATTTTCTCTGCAAGGCAGTTGATATTGCAATACAGTCCGGTGCACAGATTATAAACATTCCCGATACAGTAGGATACACCATCCCACAGGAATACTATGATACGATAATGATGCTGAAAAATCGGGTTCCGAATATCGATAAGGTAATTTTATCGGCACATTGCCATAATGATCTTGGTTTGGCAGTCGCGAATACACTGAGCTCGATACAGGCAGGAGCACGGCAGGTAGAGGTAACAATTAACGGAATAGGAGAACGAGCAGGGAACACTGCCTTAGAAGAAATTGTTATGACCCTACAGGTTCGGAAACCTTTTCTCAATTTTACCACCAATGTCCGTACTGAATATCTCTATCCAACATCACGACTCCTCTCGTCAATGATTGGCTTCCCAATTGCCAGAAACAAGGCGATAGTTGGAGAAAATGCATTTGCTCACGAAGCTGGTATACACCAGGACGGCATGCTAAAAAACCGCGAAACATACGAAATAATGACTCCACAAAATGTTGGTAGAACTTCCAGTAAAATTGTCCTTGGCAGACATTCTGGCAAACATGGCTTCAAACACAAGGTAAACGAATTGAACATTCATTTGGACGATGAACAGCTGGAGTCTGCATTTCAAGCATTTCTGAAACTCGCTGACAAGAAAA
Source organism: Spirochaetia bacterium (assembly GCA_964291355.2). Lineage (GTDB taxonomy): Bacteria > Spirochaetota > Spirochaetia > WTKD01 > WTKD01. The sequence goes on from OZ220222.1 coordinate 882,601, forward strand.
AAGAAATATATGAAGAAGACTTGTACTCTATACTGAGTAATCAATTAGACGATAAATTTGCAGTGTATAAGCTCATAAATTTTTCTATTGAGAGTGCGTCAGGCACTGATGCACAGGCAAAGGTAGAGATACAACGAAAGGATGTAATTTTGGAGGGGAAAGGAAAAGGAGATGGTCCCATAGACGCCATTTTTCGTGCAATAGAACGCGCCATCGATGTTGAAACAAGATTACTCGAATATAATGTACAGGCAATTACTCCAGGAAAACAGGCCCAAGGAGAGGTATCTCTTTTACTTTCAATAAATGGCAAACGCAGTCTTGGCCGCGGCTCATCTACTGATATATTGGAAGCAAGTGCCCTTGCATTTACCAATGCAATTGTCCACAATCAATTATTAAAGGAAACATATCACCCATGAAACAACAAGAAAAAGTAATAAAAATGTATGATACGACACTGCGCGATGGTGTCCAGGCAATAGAAATAAATTATACCCTTGAAGACAAGATGACTATCGCACATGCACTCGATGATTTCAACATTGATTATATTGAAGGTGGCTTTCCCTTCTCAAACGAGAAGGATCACCTCTTCTTTGATCAATGCAAAAAGGAAACATTCAAACACGCAACCATAGCATCTTTTGGAAGTACCCGCAGACCAAATATTAAAGCATCTGCAGATCCTGGGATATTAACCTTGCTCCAAACTGAGACCCCCGCCATCACTATAGTTGGAAAAAGCTGGACTCAACACGTCACAAAGGTAATTCAAACGACGCTCGAAGAAAATTTAGCTATGATCTATGATTCAGTGCTCTTTTTGAAAGAGGAAGGTCGTGAGGTTATATTTGATGCTGAACATTTTTTCGATGGCTTTAAGGATGATGCCGAATATGCCACCAAGGTCCTGCTTACCGCAACCCAGGCAGGGGCGGACTATGTCGTTGTCTGCGATACCAACGGTGGAACTCTGCCACAGGACGTGCAAAGCATCATGCAACAGCTCCCTCATAAGGAACTGTGCGCAATAGGGGGGCATTTTCATAATGATTGTGAAACAGCGGTAGCAAATAGTTTGATATCAGTGGAAGAAGGTGCAACACAGCTGCAGGGAACCATCAATGGTTGGGGAGAACGATGTGGAAATGCCAATCTTTGTAGTTTAGTTGCCAACATTGCACTAAAACAAAATCAGAGCATTGCTTCTTCTGAAAAACTAGCCGGACTAACCCTCCTCTCTCGTTTTGTCTGTGAAAAAGCAAATATTATTCCCGATAAGCGCCAGCCCTTTGTAGGTGAAGCAGCATTTAGCCACAAAGCAGGACAACATGCAGATGTAATTTTGAAGTCCGAGCATCTCATGGAGCATATAAATGCCGAAGAGGTTGGTAACAAGCGGCACATTATCTTATCAGAACTTGCAGGAAAGTCAACAATAATTGAAAAATTAAAGCCCTACGGAAGCTTTGACAAGTCATCGGATGAAGTAGCTCGTCTCTTTGATACCCTCAAACAAAAAGAGCTCCAGGGCTATGAATATGAAGCCGCAGAAGCATCCTTTGACTTATTAATGCGTAAGGAGCTCAATATATATCGGCCACTTGTTACATTAAAAAACTACCACCTGGAGTCATTTAAGACTGGTGCTACTTCTTCAAATACAGTCGGACGCGCCTTCCTTACGGTGAACAGCCGTGAAGTAATGGGCGCTGCAGTTGGCACTGGTCCTGTTGAAGTATTAGATGCAACACTCCGCAATGCCCTTGAATCAGAGTATCCCTTCTTAGAAAGTATATTCCTCATAGACTATCGTGTTCGGGTACTAAACCCAGAGTCTGCGGCAGCCAGCATGGTTCGCGTGTTCATTACTTCAACAGATCATGTCAATTTCTGGGACACTGTCGGTGTACATTCAAACATCCTAGAAGCATCGTGGCAAGCCATTTTAGATAGTTTCGATTATTACTACAATAATTATATTGTTAGCCCGTAGGGGAATCGAACCCCTGTTACGGGAATGAGAATCCCGCGTCCTAGCCGCTAGACGAACGGGCCAGACTTCCCGGGGAGGATTTGAACCCCCACTAACAGATCCAGAGACTGTTGTGCTACCATTACACCACCAGGAAACATAGCATATTCTAATCTTTAGTAATACAGCTTGTCAAGCAAATTTCTTCCTCAATGCCTCAGCTACCGATTTAGGAACCAGCTTAGATACATCGCCTCCGAGTTTTGCAAGTTCCTTTACCATTGAAGAACGTGCCACCATATATTCAAGATGTGTTGGAAGAAATATGGTTTCAATGTCATCATTAATAGAGCGGTTGATCATGGAAAGATCCAGCTCATATCTCACATCAGATACCGAACGCAAACCTCGAACAATAACCTGCGCGTTGATTTTACGAGCAAAATCAACAATCAAATGTTTCCAAGAATGAAGACTAACATTATTGTATTCTTCTAAAAGATCCTGCATAAGCCCTACCCGTTCATCGCTGCTAAAGGTATAGGTTTTCAGGTGATGACTCGCAATAACGACATGTACCTCATCAAAAATTTCACTTGAGCGTTTAATGAGATCCATGTGGCCAAGTGTTGGCGGATCAAATGATCCTGGGACAATTACTCGTAGCATTGTTACAGTATAAAATAGTTGGAACAGAAAAACAAGTTAGCCTTCAGACTTCGCAGCATCTTCTAATTTTTTACGTGCCTGCTTCTGTGATTTATCTAAGTGTTTTGTTATCTTGCGTTTTGTGGCATCATTGTCATCACAAATGGCACGCGTTATAATTGAAGCAAGATTCTCTATTGCTTTATTAATGTAATCACTATCGTCCAATGCTTCACGAAGTTTTTCAATCCGTGGTGGTGTAACCTTATACGCGAGTCGTTTTCTCATAATTTATTCAAAAACATTCCTGAAATGTTGCACGTCCATAGTCGGCGTCAATATAAGAATAACGTCAAAACGGATATGCATAGAGAGATACTGTTTATTTTTGTTCAAAAAGGCACGCGCTGCAAATTCCATTTTACTTCTTTTCTTCCGTGAAATAACATATTCTAACTCAGGACAACGATAGTACTGCCAGGTTTTTACCTCAACAAATACCAACTCGTCATCATCAATACATATAATATCGACTTCTCCGGTAGAAGACATGAAGTTATTTTGTAGAATTTTGAAAGATAATTTCCTTAAATAGCGTTGTGCAAGCAATTCCCCCCAATTTCCTAACATATTCATAGCAATATACCTACCACTAAGGTATACAACATAAAATTGAGAAATAATTGAGTATGGTAAAATTCGGCTTAGCGCTTTCTACGCACTAATTCTTTTACAGTTGCTTTTTTGCCAATCTTGTCGCGAATGTAATATAATTTGGCTCGGCGAACTCTTCCACGACGCGAAACTTCTATTTTTTCTATCCTTGGAGAATTCAGGGGAAAAATGCGCTCTACGCCAATGCCATATGATATCTTTCTCACAATACATGTACGCCGAACACTACTGTTTTTTAGAGAAATCACAAGGCCTTCAAAAATCTGTATTCTTGCAGTCTTCCCTTCTACAATGCGAAAAGATACACGAATGGTATCACCTATATTGAATGGACTAATTTTTTCGTTTAACTGTTGATTTTCAATTGCAGTTATAATACTCACAATGCTCCTCCAGTGCCACGCATAGTATACTATTTCTGTTCTGTTAGGTCAAGCATATATGTATCAAATAAATCAGGTCTATTACGCTGTGTCCGTGTTAAACTCTGTTTTTTTCGCCATAAATCTATGGCTTCATGATTACCTGATAGCAAGATCTCTGGCACCGAAAGATTTTGAAATGTGGCAGGACGAGTATAGTGGGGATACTCAAGCAAACCCTGAGAAAAACTTTCTTCTACAAGAGAATCTTCGTTAATGACTCCCTTGACGAGTCTTATTACTGCATCGACAATTATTAGTGATGCCATTTCTCCAGATGAGACTACATAATCACCTATTGAAAGCTCATCATCTACATAGAGATCAATAATTCTTTGATCCAGTCCTTCATAATGCCCACAAATAAATACTAGATTTGCTTCCTGTGACAATTCCACTGCCTTTTGATGAGTAAAAGGAACCCCTCCCGGAGTTGCGAATATAGTCCGAGATGAACCATTTTTTACATCTTCTAAGGCACGGGAAATAGGCGCCGGCATCAGCACCATGCCTGCTCCACCACCATAGGGTGTATCATCACAGCTTTTATGTACATCAGTTGCATAATCTCTTATGTTAATGATGCTAAAATCAACAAGCTGCTTTGTGCAGGCACGGGCCGCAATAGAAGTACTACAGTACTCTTCTATCAACGCCGGAAATAACGATAGAATAGTGATATTCATTCAAGAATCCAAGCATGTTTTAGCTCAATTTTTTTATTTTGAATATCAATTTTACCAATAAAATGCTCGATAAATGGAACCAGTTTATGTTCACCAGTATTTTTACATTGCACCTCAAAAAGATCACAGTTACCACTTTCAATGATATTTGTAAGGGTACCTACTGCGGAATGTTCATGAATAAGAACTGAATGGATTACATCAGAAATGTAGAATTCGTTTGGGAATAAGGGAGATGCATACTGTTCGTCTACGAGAATAAGGGCCTTATGCCATGTCCTGGCATCTTCAATTGTATTGATTCCATGAAATTTAAGAACAATGTTAAAATTATTTGCATGCTGGCATGAAACCTGGCATTCAAGTTCCACTTTATCTTTGAGCAAAACACAATGCTCCAAGGTAGTAAAATGCTTCCATTCACCAGAAAAACTGGCAACAGATAAGGCACCTGCCGTACCATGTGGTGCGCGTACACAACCTATTATCCGCGTTCCATTCTTACTTTCCCGAATGTCAGTCGAGTATTTCAAGTACCGTCCTTTTACCCGACTGAAACGAAGCTACAGATAGAATACTTCGAATTGCCTTTGCTATACGACCACGTTGACCAATAATCTTCCCCATGTCTTCTGCAGCAACTCGCAATTCTATTATAGTTGATTGTTCACCTTCAACTACATTCACTCTTACTTCGTCCGGTTTTGTAACAATGGCGCGAGCAATAAGATCTACAAGCATCTTTTCCTCCACCAACAAAATCCTCCTAATAAAAAATCTATTTACCTAAATAGATATCATGCTTATTCAGGATTGATTTCACAGTTTTCGTAACCTGTGCACCCTGACTAATCCAATGATATACCTTCTCACGATCAATTCTCACTTGGTTTTCCTTCTCAATAGGATGATACAAACCCAGCTCATCAATCGTCTTACCATCGCGGGGACTACGAGAGTCCATGACCACAATCCTATAATAGGGTCTCATTTTCGTACCCAATCTTTTCAAACGCATTTTTACCATATCTTACCTTCCAATTACCATATCTTACCTTCCAATAGGTATAGTGTTATTTTTACTCATTCGCTTCATCATAACTTTCATCTTATCAAATCGTTTTAAGAAATTATTGATATCAAACATGCTCGCCCCAGATCCTCGCACTATCCTCCGTTTCCGTGACAGACCAATGATACGATGATTGAGACGTTCTTCCTTTGTCATGGAATGGATAAGGGACTTGTCCTTTTTTATCTTCATCTGCAATTCATCTGGATCTATGTTTCCCATTCCCGGCAACATGTCCTTTACCTGTTCAAAGGACCCCATTTTCCCAATAATTTCAAACTGTTTCAGATAGTCCTCTAGGGTAAACTGGGACTTCTGTATTTTCTTTGCTAATTTTTCTGCTTCCTGTTGATCTACATGCTCCTGTGCCTTCTCCACCAGCGTAACAACATCGCCCATCCCAAGAATGCGCGAGGCAATGCGTTCGGGATAAAATACCTCAAGATCGGTAATTTTCTCGCCCGTGCCGATGAATTTTATTGGACAGCCAGTAACACTGGCAATACTCAATGCTGCCCCACCACGAGTGTCTGAATCAAATTTACTCAGAAGAACAGCCGAGATCTCAGTATAGTCCTGGAAGACACGCACTGTCTCAGCTGCAGCCTGCCCAGTCATTGCATCGGCAACAAATATTGTTTCTACTGGATCAATAATTTTTGCTATATCGCTGAGCTCCTTCATAACCTGCTCATCTACCTGAAGACGACCTGCACTATCAACCAATAATACATTGTATCCTTCTTTCTTTGCATAATGCAATAGATTATGGGCACGAGTTTGCGCTGAGGTCCCCTCTGGCTCGTAAAAATCAAGTCCATGGCGCGATGCAAGCTGCCGTAGCTGCTCTATAGCTGCTGGGCGTGTATAATCCAGAGATGTAAGAAGGACAGAGCTTCCTTTATTGCTCAAATGCTTTGCCAGTTTCCCTGCCGTGGTCGTCTTACCAGTGCCCTGCAGTCCTACAAGTAAAATACTCGATAGATGCTTCGGAGAACGCAGAGCAAGCTCTGTGCTCGAACTCCCGAGTAATTCCACCATTTTATCATGGACAATCTTCGTAAATTGTTCGCCGGGCTTTACTGATTTTAATACCCTGTCACCTACTGCTTCTTCTATCGTGTGATTCACAAAACGGCGGACCACCCGTAAATTTACATCAGCATCTAGGAGAGCAAGTTTGATTGATTCAACAGCATCACGTATATTTTTCTCGCTGATATGCTGCTTGATGCTCAGTGTTTGAACTACTGAATTTATTTGCTGGCTTATTATATCAAGCATATTAGTGTTCCTGCATAAGCGGTCGTATTAGTTAGATTAATCAATGATATTCCTTTATCGTATAAACAAATAATGCCTCTTAATATACTCTAATCTCTGTTGCACCTGATGATAATGAGGACTAAGAGGATAATTTTGGAGTAAATTCGTATATAGCTCATAGGATGTGTGTATATTATGGCCTTCAACATCATACTCATTTATCTGTGCTAGAAGAAATATAATCTCATCAAGCTTCTTTTCATTCGTATGAACAAGAATATAACTTTCAAGTAAGCCGCGAGCACTATCAAACAAACCCTGCTCAACAAAAAGTTTTGCAGCATTTATGACTGTAGCACGCGATATGTTAGTAATAGAAGCAAGTTGAAACTGCAAACTAAGCTGTTTCACATCTCTTTCTGCAATGCTTTGGAGAATCGCTTGCTCTGAAATATCTATATTGTTCTGACCATCAACCTCAGAAAGCTCCGCGGAAGAGGCAAGCTCTGCCATACCAGCATGAGTCTCATGCTCTTCGGTCGCATAGAGCTGCTTTTCAGCATTAGGGGGCATGGCAATGTGCAGCGGTATATTTTTTACCTCAGTATTTCCCTGCGTAAGATTTTGACGTTCAAAGCTCATAAGATAATTCCCGGGCTCTGAAAAACGAAAACGGAATTCGGTTTTCGTCAGCATAAAATCAATACTCTCTAGCTCAACATTTTCTTCTCCAGCTCTTGATGAATGATACACCCAGGGCGAACCCGGTAACTCAATGATTACGGGAGAATCGATCGTCCCACTGATCTGCGGAAATGACGCTAGGATGTCGGGTGTCGGCATAATGTCAGATGCCATAGTAGATGTCGGCATAATATCAGATGCCAATGTGCTAAGACTGGGCTGCTCTATCTCCAGAAGATTGTGTGATACACTTTGTTCGGAAACATCCTCTGCAAGCTGTTCATTCCCTTGCTCTGTAATAGTTGCTTCTGTTCTCGCCACCTCTTCCTTCCGGACTGTAGCTACCGGCACGGACTGAAGTGTAAGCTCTGAAGTAGCTGGCACAACATAAGAAGAGAATATCTGAACATTGAGAGAAACCGGTCCTGCATGTGAAATCAGGGGAATCCTGTAATCTATGTGCTCGTCATACGCGGCATGTGGAAGGATTACTACAACAGGATCAGGATCAGGAATTCGGGGGAGGTCTACAAGAACTGGACTATAAAAAGAGTGCGGAAATTCCAGCTCTCTTTCATCGAAAATTACAAGACTGTGCCGAATTGTTTGAGCAAGATCGCTGCCTTCCCGATAGGGCACACTGATCAGGGGCTCTGACGGCAGAGTGAGACAAGAAGTAATAAAAATAACGCTCGCTGTACTGATTATTCTAAATAATACCATGTAATATCCATGAATTTCTGTATTCACACTACAAATACTCTAGTCCGATTCTTATCGGGAACACGGTTCAGTATAACATGAAACAGTAAACCATGGTCAATGATTAGCACATTTAGACAATAATTAATGAAAATATTACTACACAGATTGCTAAACATGTAACTAATTAATTCTTATCAGTTGCAAAGTTCGCCGAAACAACTGTGCTCATTCCTGTTTCTTGCATCGTTACACCGATCATCGCATCTGCATATGTACAGGTGCGATCGTTATGAGTAATAACAATAAATTGGGAATTTTGCGAGAATTCCTTAAGCATGGCACTAAAGAGGGCGGTATTGCTACTATCTAACATGGCATCCACTTCGTCGAAACAGGTAAATGGAGCCGGGCGAAGCATGTATATTGAAAAAATTAATGCCAAGGCCGTCATGCTCCGTTCTCCACCCGAAAGAAGATTCATGCTCTTGAGTTTCTTGCCAGGTGGTTGTGCAAGGATTTCAATTCCTGTGTCCAATACATTATCCCGATCAAGCAGTTGAATATCGCAATTTCCACCCCCAAACAGTCGCTGGAACACCGTCTTGAAATGCTTGCGAATTTCTTCAAAGCTCTTGAGAAACTGTGCGACAGATTTCGTTCGCACATCCTTTTCAATTTCTTGGAAATCATTGCGTGCCTTGTATAAATCGGCTAATTGCTCATCGAGGAAGCTCAGCTCCTCTGTTAATTTGCTGTGCTCGTCCTGAGCCATAAAATTCACTGCACCTAGGACAGTCAGTTCCTGCTTGGTCTGAGCAATGTCCTTGAGCAAATCTTCCTTACTGCGACGGACAATCCTGTCCATGTATTGCGATAACTCTTGGGAATGCTTCTCGCGAAAATATTCATGTATGCTATTCATTTTACTCTGCATTTCAGCAAGGGCAATGCGGGAGTCTTCGCTTTTTCTACGGTTGCGTTCTAATAATTGCTGATATTTATTTTGCTCGGTCTTTATTTTATCAATTTCCCTGTTGTTTTGAAGAATTTGTTTCTCAATATCCTTGCTCTTACCGAGTAGAATGTTAACTTTTTTCCCCTCATCAGTACGAAGAGATTCTAATTCTGCAATCTTTTCCCTTTGTTTCTCCTGCTGTTCTATCATGGACTGGAGGTGCTGTTCAGCTTCTTTTTTTCGTGACAGGGAATTTTTGTAATTCTGTTCCATCCTATTCATCGCTAAGCTCTGTTGCTGTAGCTCTGAGGTAATGCGTACATGCTCCTTCTGTAATTCTACAAAGATGGCTGTTTGTTCAGTAAGCTCGTCCTCTAGCCGCTGATTTTCCTGCTGCAAATTCTCTATCTCAGTCTGTAATTGCAGCCTGTTCGCATGCAATTCCTCAACATGGATATCAATTTCACGTTTTCGCGTAATCGTGCCACCGGGAGAGGTTAACTGTGCAAGGAACATGGGAATTGCATTGCGATGCTCATGAATCTTCTCTACCAAGAAGGAAAATTTTTCTAGTAATCCTCTGTTCCCCAAGCCCTCTGCATCTGCATCAGATTGAAATATTCGCTGAAGCATGTCAATTTCACTATCAATTTCTGCCTCTATTGATATTCTTTTCTCATGAGAATATTCACGCAATGCAGTATCAATAAACATTGCGAGCTCTTCAGCTAGCCCTGTCAACTCCTTTTGTAAGCCGCTACGTTCTGTTTCAAAGCCATGTATATCCTGTCGACATTTCTTTATTCTATTTTTTCGCTTTTCAATCCCCTGCTTTATGGCCTCTAATTCAATTTTGGCATTTGCCTGCTTTTCTGCAAGCTCCTTCTCTTTGATTTGGTTTGTGTTCTTGACGCCGCGGATCTCAGCTAATTCTTCTTCTAGCTGTTGCACATGCTGCTTGGCATAATCGTGACGTTTCTGTGATTGCTCCTGCTCACGTTCTCTGTTTACAAGCTGTGTACGGTGCATGGAAAGTTGTTCATCTATACGTCCTTCAGCAACACGTTGTTGAGATATTTCATGTCGAATCTCATCAGAATTTTTTCGGAATTTTACTGTTTCATCAGAGATTTGCTGATGAAGTTTTCCGACCTTTTCAACTGCTTGTTCTAATTCTTCGCAGGATAGACTTATCGTCTGAATAGTTTCAGATGCCTGCTGCGATTTTTTCTCCAGATCACGCAGTCTCAGGAGCTCAAGATCTCTCTCACGCTCAAACATGTTTTTCTTATGGCTTCGATATTTGTTTGTTTTCTTAACCTGTATAGCTAGTTCCTGACAGCGCTTATGGCTTTCCTGTCGTAGCTGCTCTGCCCGCTTGATATTCTCTTCAGAACGCTTCAAACGATGCAAAATCTCGTGGGAATGATGCCGGTATCGTGAAATCCCTGCTGCATCCTCAAAAAGCCCCCTACGTTGTTCTGGCTTTGCTGTTAAGAGTTTATCGACACTGCCCTGCTCCAATACTGAATACAGAGACTTTCCCAATGATACATGCCCAAGAAGATCGCGCAGATCCTTGAGACGCACCTGTTGCCCATTGATAAAATATCCACCCTCACCAGAACGATAGAGCCGTCGTGATATGGACAATTCCTTGTTATCTATCGGGAAATGCCCATCGGCGTTGTCAAAGACTATTTCTACCTCAGCAACATTGAGAGCTTTCTGTTCAACGGTGCCGTTGAAAATGATATCCTCACTCTTATCGACACGCAGATTCCGTATGGACTGCTCTCCACAAACCCATTGTATTGCATCAATAATATTGCTCTTACCACAACCATTTGGACCAACAATAATCTGCAATCCACGGTTCAGTTCTATAACACTCCGCTGTGCAAATGACTTAAAGCCGAATAGAATAATCCGACGAAGAAACATACTGTACCCTTTCTTTCCTAAATAAAAAATTATATAATGATGATATGAAGCTCATATGTGGAATTGACGAATGCGGACGAGGTCCTCTTGCTGGGCCCGTAACGGCAGCTGCATGTGCGTATTTCAACACACTGCCGAAGGGACTCGCCGATTCTAAGACACTCAACGAGAAAAAAAGACATTTTCTTGAACAGGAACTCCGAAACCACAGCACTGCATTCTTTGCAATTGGCTGGGTATCACCTGACATCATTGATCGCATCAATATTCATTACGCAAGCCTGCTTGCTATGCAAAGAGCATATCACGCCATGCTATCATTGCTCTCTCATGATCATTACATTTCTCATGTGCTTGTCGATGGACGTTTCACTCCCTCAATACCCGTAAGCAGCACTGCTATTGTACAAGGCGATAGCAAGATTGCATGCATCCAAGCAGCATCGATTATAGCAAAAAACGCTCGTGATATGTTAATGAAAAAATATGCAGGCATATTCCCGCATTATGCCTTTGAACAACACAAAGGATATCCTACCAAACAACACATCAACAATATAAAACAATTCGGCACATGTTCAATACACCGACAATCATTCTGTAAGAAATATTAGACGACTTCGTCAGTTTCATTCTGTACATATTCATGTACATGCTGAAAAATATCAGCAAAGCTATCAATATCTTCCTTAAAAATAATAATCTGATGCCGATCAAATCCCGTTGAGTTCGCACTGTGTTTACTTTCAACAATTTCTAAAAAGAAATTGCCATTCTTGTTCTGCTTGACGTTAAAAAAATACGTTCGCTTGCCGTTGCTCGACGTAATACGCTCTGAATATACTTCTCCTCTCTGTCCCATTTTCTCTCCCCCTGGAAGCGACTGACCGGAATCGAACCGGCATTCTCAGCTTGGAAGGCTGATGTAATACCATTATACAACAGTCGCTTTTTTTTCACATTATACTAATATAACAATATCATTGTCAAGTAAGTGTCCATATATTTTTCCTGCTTTACTGATAGAAAATAACAGGCGATGCATTATGCATTAGCGATTCAAATTCTCATTGTGATGTATCGCAAACATCTGACTGACCCTCCGAATATTACGGAAGCTCAGGAAATCCGGTATAATTGAAATACTGCTTTGGAAGAGTTTCCCCATCCATTGAAAGTAGAAAGATATAGGTAAGCAAATTGTCCTTTAAACCATCAACAATAATCCACTCTGTACTAATTTGACGTTCCTGCATAGTTTTATAGGCGCGATAGTACATGGTTTTCAGAGTTTTTCCTGACTTACTAAAAAATACCGTCTTGATGGGTCGAAAATCCTTCTTATCTACCCAATAATGCAAGGTTTCATAGGCCACACCTTTTCTGCTTGCCTGTAGCCTAAGGAGATAGGCCTCAGTCTTTCCAATCATGACATCACTGCGATCTACGACATCGTAGTCATAGAAATAGTTGGTACTTGCAATATCTGCATAGCTTGCGCCACCCAGTAATCGCTGGGCAGGCGAAATCCGCAAGGCACGTCGACTGCCCTTCTGATGGAACCACAATGAACGCCCGTCCTGGAGAATGCGCGTATTCCGTCCAGCCCCCCTTACTTCACTGATGCTGGACCAGTCTTTCTTGTTATTCTGTAGGAGAATATAGCTGACCACATCTTTTTTGTTTTCTTCGATTTTGTCCTTCGTTTCCACAATGTGGAACTGTGCCCGGAATTGATCCTCAGGCCAGAGCCCGCGATACATGCCACTTACCAGCAATACTGCACCGTTAAAATCATCAGCAAGATCTTCAACTACTTCTATTTCTTCCTTACTGAGACCAATGGTCTGTAATTGGGCTGGCTCTATGGCCTCCTCAGCAATTACCACAGCTAGACATGCAAGACTACAAATCATCAAAAAACAATATCTTAGAAAATATTTCATACTACCTCCGTATCGTTAAAATTCTAATCCACATCCTACAAAAATCCTTGCAGGATATAATAGGGAAGAAATCATGCTTCCTTTTTTTCCATGGGAATATTCACCTTGAATTGATAATAAAAAATTCTCATTAATATTCCACTCAAATTTTCCACCAACAACAAAACTGTAATCAAAAACAAGATAGGTTATGTCAATAGAAAAGCTCATATTCTGACGCGAATGTTGTAGTATGTTCTCGCGGAACATGCTCATTGTTATCAGAAGCGGCGTAAACAATGCGGGCTGGAACATCCCATGCCCTCCTCCAAGTAATAAGGAGTAAGAATTAAGGAGATCGTCCAAAGACCTAGGAAGATTCTTGCCAAAATTCTTCCGTAGCGTTGTGTTGATGTGCTTATAGTCCTTCTGCAATGCTTCAAGCTCATCAGATAGGGAGTCCCATTCAGAGGGACGCAGAGCAGTTGAGTTGCCACGTAGCTCGAAGAGAATGGTAAAAAGTGCAGCCGGGGTGTATGTTATTCCCAAACTACCCTCAAAGCCAGCCTCCTCCATCCCTCGGAGATCATCTATGTTATAGAGACCGAGACGAACCGGGTCCCCATTGCCCAAGGGGATGCTTTTTTCTCCCTGTTTCCGAATAAAGGGACTGCTCTTGGGAAAGAGTATTGCTGAAATATCCGTGTAGAGGATTATGTCATTGCCAATGCCGCCGCTTGTTGTTAGGCCAAAACGATACTCTCCCGATTTCATAAAAAATAAGATGCTCGGATTAAAATCCGAGAATACGTTTAGCTGCATTGCTATGTGCAATGCATGTGCATCATTTTCTGAAAATTCTTCCAGATCTGTATTGAAATCTGGAAGATATGTCAATGAAAGCGATAACCACGGCAGATAGAAGATATTTTGAAATGCATAATGACCAGTTCGCGGCTGTTCACGATACAGCCCCTGCCCCTGTATAAAGTATCGCATAAGATAGTCTACTGGAGATGGAAGATGCGAATGTCCATAACGTAGGTCGAGTTTTCCCAGCCGCATTGACCACCAGTCTATGGGATTTATTTCTACATAGCCCTCGCGGAGATTATTAGCTAGAAATATATCTACATCAGTGCTGTCATCCATCTTTCCACGGAAATAGATGTAGATACTGTTATCTATGTAAATTCCTATATGGCGTTTCGAAGAGAAATAATCTGCCTGCAGATGGACGGAAAGTGCATTTATCCACGGGTACATCGTCTTCTCAGAGTCCCGAAGTTCATAGAAAAATGAGTCTTTGCTCGCAGGGAGGTGATAACTCATTTCTTCCCGAAACTGCACTGAAATTTTGCCCTGTCCAAGGGATGCTGGCTTTACACTACTGCTCGCATCTCCTTCTTCTACTGCATCTTCCATAACTTCGCTGGGTTCGGAGAGTTCAGCATCAAGATCGCCGAAAAATGCCGGATCCAAAAATTCATTGTCCATCTCATCTGCAAAGCCGCCGTCTGCTTCTTCCTGTGCCATAAGACATGGCAACAGTGCGAAAAGCAGTATGAATACGAGAGATGTAATTCTTCTATTCATGTCGCAAACATTCAACTATCCGTAGTTTCCCAGCACGCAGCGAAGGTATGTATGAAGCAACAAAGCTTGCTAATAAGAGAATAATGCCAATATCATATAGCATGTAATAGTGTTCTGGATAATAAATCAGAAACAAGGGAACTGGACGACTCTGCCCCGGTGGCGGTGGTGTCATAATATTGAGATCTGTAAGCATCAGACAGAAATATAGTCCCAAAATGATAGACAGAACGGCAGAAAAGAAGCCCAGCAAAACTCCCTCAGATAGAAATAATTGCAGTATGTCAGAACGCGTATTTCCAATTGAACGCAGGGTCCCAATTTCTGAAAAACGCTCCGTGATGGACATATTTATCGTGTTTAGAATAAAAAAGATAACAACAATGATCAACATGACACGAATAAAGAAGATGAGACCAGTAAACCAGGTCTTAACTGCCTGATAAAAATCTGCAAGTTCATGCCATCTTAAAAGATCCAGATCCCAGTTCTCCTCCTGTATAATGTTTGATACCATCTCTGCTGCGAGCTCTGTATTTGCAGTGTCTTGCAATAATATGATGATGGTATGTACACCTTCGCTGTCTATGAGAGATTGGGCAAAGGATAGATTTGATTTTAGTATGACATCGCTGTATTCCTTTGACAATGGGTCCACAATTCCCTGTAATATTGCATCAAGAACATTAAAGGTTCCGTATTCCGTAGTAGAAAGAACTGTGAGATAGGAATCAATATCCGCTTTTAATTGCGTAGCTATCCCTCTGCCCAAAATAATAGATGTGTCATCCTCTGTCGACAGAGCCCTACCTGCTACTATGTCCTCATCAACCAGAGAGTCTACATTCACCCCGTAGGATGCACGTCTCTGTGTGGCTGGATTGCCAAAAGCAATACTGCTTCCCCGGCCAATATAATTAACGCTATCGGTATCATCGCCCATGATAATTCCGCTAAAATGCAGCTCCACCTTGATTTCTCTGATGAGCGACAAAAGACGCTCGTCCTGTTGTATTTTGCTGATGACATCGTCATATTCATGGAAGATATATTCATTTGCTTTGCTACTGCCCATCGTATGATAGTCGCTTCGTTGCAGCTGAATATGACCAACAGATCCGGAGATAATGTTTTCCCGCAATATCCAAAGCGCCCCGTTCAGATATCCACCCAATAATATCATAGTTATTCCGCCTGCCGTAATGGCAGAAAGGGTAAACAGACTTCTACGCTTGTTTCTAAAAATATTTCTGAGAGAAAGACGGAATGTATTCCTCTTCCGTACCCAGCATACAAATATAAATGTGATGCTGAGCAGAGCAATCAGCAAGTATAGTGAAATTCGCATCATTTTTTCTTTAACTCCTCTGTTGATATAATTCTGCCATCCAGCATGTGATACAAGACATCCGCATAGGATACAATGATGGGATCATGGGTGCAGAAAATAAAGGTAACACCTCGTTTTTCCTTCATCTCATGAAGGAGGTCCAATATATGCTTTCCAGTATGGGAATCTAGGTTTGCGGTTGGTTCATCGGCAATAACAAGGATGGGGTCCATTGCCAGTGAACGAGCAATAGCCACTCTCTGTCGCTGTCCACCTGACAGTTCACTTGGCCGCCGACCTGCACATCCTTCAAGTTTTGTCATAGATATGAGCTCCTCCACGCGTTCACGAATGACGTCCTTTGGGATATTGCAAATATTCATGGGATAGGCAATGTTCTCAAATACATTCAAAACTGGGATGAGGTGAAAGGATTGAAAAATAAATCCGAGCTTTTGTGCCCGGAAATGTGACCGTTCGCGATCATCCTGTTGAGAAATGTCTTTTCCATCAATGAGGATCCTGCCTGAGGTCGGCTCATCAATACCACCAATCATATTGAGGACGCTCGTTTTTCCACAACCGGACGGGCCGATTATGGCACTAAAGATCCCCTTCTGAATCTGTAAATTCACACCTTGGATGGCTAGAACATCTACCTGCCCCATGTGATAGGTCTTAACAAGATTCTGAATTTCGACTGCATATTCACTCATTTCTTCCCACTTCCATTATCCAGACTGAACATCATCTTCATAAATATTTTCAACATTGAATCAATCATCTCATGGGCATTGCCAGGGCCACTACTTTCCACCCGATCCTTGAGGAAGGGAAGGAAATTCTCACCCAAATGTGCTAGCCCAGCGATAAATACCCAGCTCATTATTGCTGTAGTAAACACATCACTAAGCAAACGACAGCCCATTTTCTGACATTCAGTAACGGTATCTAAAAAATTATAAAAGAGATTCATAAAATTATTTATAACGTCTTCGGGGACATAGGCCGAAAGCTCCATATGCGTATTGTGCTGGGCAAAAATAAATCTATATTTCCTGCCATTATCAATCAAAGCAAAGCGAAGAAATGCATTCCCAAAGGCCATAAAGCGATCCATCGGATTGTGAATGTTTTTACACATGGAATCAATTGTGTCACAAAATATCTGTGCACATTGCGTAAATACAACTTGGAACAATGCATTCTTGTCTGGAAAATGCTTATACAAAATTGAAGTACTACATTCGGCACGGCTTGCTACCTCCCTCATGCTCGTTCCTTCATATCCATACTGTGTAAAACAATGCATTCCTGCATCGATTACCCGTTCTCTTTCCACTTCTTCGTTCATAATAACACCTGCCTTATACATATCATGTGTTATTTATAACATATATGTTATTAAAATGTCACGCACTATGTGAAAAATAATTGATTTTTTTTTATTTTTTTTTTATACTTATTTTATGGATAACACAATAGACAGAATCGTCCTCCCACCGGCGCTTTCTGACAATCACTGTCATCTCTCCCTCCTGAGTAATGAGGAGCGCCTGGCAAATCTTTCTGCCTTTGCTCGTTGTGAGCGTGCTTTTTTACTAGATGTGGCAATACGGCCCTTCGTACCCGCCTACATCCAGCCACTCAGAAAAAAATACCCCTTCCTCCATTATTCACTGGGAATACATCCCGGTGAAGCGGGGCATGCAGATGTGGACAAATGGTTAGAGCTTGTAGAGAAAGTCCCCAGTGATGTCATTGCCATCGGCGAAACTGGTCTAGATAGATATAAATACGCAGAGACTTACCCAAAACAGTGTGAATTATTTGAATTTCATCTTGAATTAGCAGAGAAAAGCGACCTCCCCATCATCATTCATAATAGAAATGCAGATGATGCCATCCTTGAGATGCATCGCGGACGTTGCAGGGGGCTTATACATTGCTTTTGTAGTGATAAAAAAACTGCCTTTCGGGCATTGGATGCAGGTTTATACCTGTCCTTTGGTGGGATAATCAGTTATAAAAAAAGCAATGAATTGCGTTCCCTACTTCCTTCCCTTCCCCAGCATCGTATTCTTGCCGAAACCGATGCACCATTTCTCGCACCGCAGACCTACCGGGGGAAGAAAAACCATCCCGTATATGTCTCTGAGGTTATTGCCGTTATTGCTGATTGCCTAGGACGTTCTGTAATTGATACTGCAGAACTGGTCTATGAAAATTGTTGTAGATTATATGGAATCGGGCATGCCTGATGGCATGCCCGGGAAACAAAGTTGTTTATTGATATTCTTTGTAGTTATCTGGTGTTACCAGCTCAAAGGGGATCCAGACTTCGTTTTCTGTTAATTCACCCTTGAGTGCCTTAACTGTGGCTTCGACTGAACCTGCACCCTGTGCTCGTGCATTCTGGAAAACTGTTCCATCAAGCTCACCACGCTCCATTAATTGTAGAGCATCGGGAGTTGCATCCACACCAAAGACCATGACCTGATCCTTCATGCCAGCTTCTTGCAATGCCATTACTGCACCGATTGCCATTTCGTCATTGTTTGCTGCAACAACGTCAATTGGCTCACCAGCAATAATCCAGTTTTCCATAACCTGAACTGCTTCTGGACGGCGCCAGTTTGCAACCTGCTTACGAACAACTTCCATGCCTGGATGCTTAGCAACAATATCCTCTACGGCTGCTGTTCTTTGGATTGCGGGGTCAGTTCCGGGCATACCTTCTAGGATAGCTACCGTCCCCTGTCCATTCAACAATTTTGTGAAAAATTCTGCCTGCTGTTCACCGGCGTTGTAGTCATCAGATCCAACATATATTGCACCACTTGGCAAGCTTGCCGCGATAGCGGTTTTACATATGCCAACTGAATGCCAGCATTAATAACTGCATCACTCATTGGACCTGTTGCTGTAGTATTTACCGCATGGATAATAACTGCATCAAAGCCCTGCACAACAAAGTTCTCTACCTGAGAGAGCTGTGTCTGAGGATCGCTTTTTTCCGTCAGCCAGAATTAAGTCTATACCAAGCTTTTCTGCTTCCCTCTTTTGCCGCATCCATCAAATATTGCATAAATGTATCATCAAAATCCGATATACACATACCAACTTGAAAGACATCAGACTCAGCATCGCCAGCGGCAAATACAAATGTCGACACAAACAAGGTCAAAATTATCGAAATTACTATGAATTTTTTTCATAAATTCCTCCTATATTTTTTTTCCCATTGTACCATATTTGCAACAATGACACAAGAGCAGTGGTTAAATTTTTCCCAAAATGGGGGGCATTTTGTAAGAAAAAATCCTCCGCATCCTGATTCCATTGATTATTTGGAGCAATTCGCTCTGCCAGACCCTGCGTATAATGATGCGAGTGCATCCCTTCCCCTAGCTTTTTCCTCCAGTTCGTCCAATGCCACAAGGGGGAAATCGTAATGTGTATAGATGAGTTTTTTTCTGCCACCAAGCTTTGGAAGCTCTAAGGTAGTCTCAGCAACTGTGTTGAGGCCACCAATATGGCTTATCATAACGGCTGGTTCTATCCGACCTGTCTGCATCATTTCAAGGGCATATTGTATGTCCGCAGTGGCTTTCCGCCACTCGTTGCAACAAAATGTGTGAATTTTATAGTGGAGATTGTAAAAATTAATTTCGGCTGAAAATTCATGGTCACTTGGTCCGGCAAAAAAAATTCATGCAGCCATCACGGGCAAGGAGGGTATCAGAAAGCTCGACAAGGAAACGGGAAGGATACATGACAAAAATGTCATCGTAGCCCCCATCATCAGTAAGCTTCATCAGCATCCTCCTGAGCTCTGTTTCCCTCGGAATACTCCCGGTGGAACTTTCTGCATCATGTACAATATGGAGTTCTATGCCTGCCCGCTCTGCTTCCTGAACAAAGGTCTTTTGAATGTATGCTATCTTTGTCCTGATTGCTGCTTGTTATTATTAATTTTGCTGGTCTGTCCTCCGCAATGGATAATATATTCTATGGCAGCAAGCCCCATGGGGCCGCTTCCTGCAAGGAAGGCACAGCTTCCATTCTTCCGTATGCCGCGGCCTGTGATTGTAACTGCCATATTCTACGTGATACGATGCCTTGCATGCTGCTATAACACAGGAAAAGGGCTCTGCTAGAGCTCCCGCAAAATAGGATGCTCCCTCATAACGGAGGAAGCAGTTCATTGCTATAACGTCATGCGGTATGATGATATAGGTGGCGTCGCCACCTATGTAGGGAAAGGAGTAACCCGGTGCATCCAGTTTGTCTTTGTAGCTAAGAGCCGGTTGTATGGTAAACTTTTCTCCAGCCACATATTCATGCTGCAGGGATTTGCCAACAGAAACTATTTCTCCACAAAATTCATGTCCTACCATGACTGCTTGTTCTGCAATGTTGTTCGGAACTCGCAGATGCTTGCTGCCAAGATGGGCTGCCTTGTAGGTAGAGGTGCAGAGACTGTCACAGACAACACGTGCAAGTATTTCGTCATCCCGTATTTCGGGAAGCTGAAAATAATCGAGTCGAAGATCCCCAGCACCATGCAGGCGAACGGCATGTGTCATGGTATTCATGAGAGGAGCACCTGTCCTCCGGAAACCGGGATTGCCTGGCCAGTTTCATATTGCTGGGATACAATGTAGTGAATTGCCTGTACAATGTCGTCTATCCGACATCCCCATCTGCAAGACCCTGCCAAGGGGGTGATCTCTGGATGTAGAAATTTCGTACATCATCAACTGTTTTTGCTCCGGGAACCTTGCCTGCCCGCATATATTGAATAAAGAGCCCCTTTTCGGGATCTGACCACATGGGGCCATCGAAGAAATTACCGGGACAGACCGCATTTACTTTAAATGTAATGTTCGACAAGCTCGAGCGCAAAAGCTCTGGCATAGTCCAATGCCACCAAATTTGCTTCCTGCATAGGCAGAATTATGT